>JBMYTN010000001.1:0-237 GCA_049604415.1 Rhodospirillaceae bacterium
TCCGAGACAACGATCTGGGTGGCTTTTTTTAAAGTGGCCGCTGAATGATGAACCCGGACACTGGTTCCGTCGATCATGCGGATATCACCACCGTAAGCATCTGTAATTGCATCCATGATCCCGTCCCAGATACCGGCCTTGGTCCACCGTCGAAAGCGGTTATAACAGGTGGTGTGGGGACCGTAACGACCCGGCATATCGGCCCAGGGAGCTCCAGAACGAAGCACCCAGAAAATG
>JBMYTN010000001.1:247-103191 GCA_049604415.1 Rhodospirillaceae bacterium
CATTCAGAACACGCCGATCATCAACTCGGGGAACACCCCGAGACTTCTGAGGTAAAATCGGCTCAATGACCGACCATTCGAAATCCGTTAAATCATAGCGCGACATGGCCAATCTCCTTTGGCCATGTTGAATCAGATTTACGCCGCTTTTGGAATCCCGTTTATGAGTTTACGGCCTAGTGTTAAACCACAGTAATATTGCGAACTGGATTGTATTGAATGCCAGTCTGCAGCCTGGGGCATTTTTAGCCGCATCGAACCCTTTTCGGTGTTTCTGCAGTTCGAAGTTATAAAAATACAATAGGTTAAAGTTATTTCCACGATGCAATTTTCGCGGAAATAGCTCAGTGGCAGTGCGTAGTTGGATCGCTGCAATCCAACCCTGGGCATCGGGACAAGATTTGTTCCCCATGGCATTCATGGGGCATGGAAAGTTTCGAATTTCATCTCGCCGAGCTCAATCGCAGGCTCGAAAACATGGTCGGTGTGGCCCGAATTGCCGCCGTCGACCATGGCTCTGCCCGCCTGCGTCTGGACATTAACGGGCGCCTGTCTGGCTGGTTGCCCTGGCCTGCTGAAATCGGCAAGGACTACCGCATGTGGCGGCCCCTGCGAGAAGGTACTCAGGTTGCCTTTCAAGCCCCAGGGGGGGATCCGGCCAATGCGGTCATCACCAAGATCCTTTATTCCGATGACAGACCCGCCCCGGAGACGGACCCGGACAGCACATTGGTGCAGTTCGATGACGGCACATTCGTCCGCTATGATGCCGGGTCGAAGACGCTAACGGCCTATAGTGACGGGGACTTGACGGTCGAATGCCTTGGTGTCTTGCGCCTGCGGTCTTCCAGTGAGATCAAGCTTGATGCGCCTGTCATCCAAGCCTTCACGGAGGACGCATGATGCCCCCCGTGACCCGAAAAGGCGATCTGTGCACCGGGCATGGCTGCTGGCCATCCCGGCCCAGTGCCGAAGGCGACAATCGGTTCATGATTTCCGGGGCTCCGGCCCATTGCCAGGGCCATGCCTGGCACCCCCACACCTGCCCCACCATTCCAGAAACCCACGCTTCGGTGCTGGCCTCCGGGTCCTCTCGCTTTTTCGTCGATGGGCGCCAATTGGGTCGGATTGGTGATCCGGTCGCCTGTGGATCATCCGTTGCAAGCGGTGAACCGCGCTTTGTGGTGGTGTCATGAGCGGGATGGATCGACAGACCGGCCTGCCACTTTCTGGCATGGACCACATTCGACAATCCGTGGCCGACATTTGGACCACTCCCATCGGCAGCTGTGTTTTGCGACGGGATTACGGGTCTGAAGGCTTTGATTTGATTGATGCGCCGGCCAATGAAGCCACCTTGCTTCGGCTCTGGGCGGCCAAAGCCACAGCAATTTTGAAATGGGAAGACCGGGTCATTCCTCGAAAAATGGCGCTGGTCGAGGCGGGCCTGGATGGCCGAACGGTCCATGAATTGACCCTGGAGTTGACGGAGACCGGTGAAACCTTTCTTGCGGAGGTGCCCGTATGAGCCGGTTTGCGACCATTGACCTGTCCAAGGTCACCCCGCCTGAGATTGTGGAAAGCCTGGACGCCAACAGCATTGCTTCTGATATCACGGATGCTTTTGTTACGGCCTATCCGGACTTTTCTGCGGTTCTCCAAAGCGATCCCGTGGTCAAATTGATCAATGTGGTGGCGAAGCGAGAGGTTTTGCTGCGCGCGCGGGTGAATGATGCGGCCAAAGCGGTGTTGCTGGCCTTTGCCAGCGGTCCGGATTTGGAAAATGTTGCGGCCTTATTGGCTACCGAGCGTGCACTGGTGGATCCGGGCGATCCCGATGCCGTGCCACCGGTTGATCCGACCTATGAAGATGATGACCGCCTGCGGGCCCGGGCTCAATTGGCCATGGAAGCACTCAGTGTGGCGGGACCGGAAGGGGCCTATACCTATCATGCGGTCAGCGCTGATGGTCGGGTGTTGGATGTTGCCCTGGCGGCCCCGACCTTTGCCCGCTGGGATCCAACGCCAGCGGCTTTGGCGGAGTTGCCCAGCGGAGCCATCGTTTTGACCGTCGCTGATGCCAAAGGCCTGACGGATCCCATGCCGGGGGACGTGGCGGTAACAGTGCTGTCTTCCGAGGGTGATGGGCAGCCCGATACCGCCATGCTCGAGGCCGTTGGCGCGGCCCTGAACAGTGACGAGATCCGTCCGATCTCGGATACACCCCGCATCCGGAGTGGCACCAAACAGGACTATTCGGTTTCCGCAAAGCTGGACGTCTATAGCGGTCCAGATCCGGAAGTGGTGCGGGCTGCGGCGGACGCTGCGGTCACCGCCTTTGTCGCTGATCAGCGCAAATTGGGTGAACCGGTGACTTTTGATGGTCTCCATGCCGCCCTGCGTGTCGCCGGGGTCCGCAAAGTCACCTTAAGCGAACCCAGTGCCGAGATTGAGCCGATGGCCTGGGGTTATGCCCATTGCACATCCATTGCGGTCACCTTGGCGGGAGGGGACTGATGGTTAGTTTGATGCCCCCCAATGCCAGTGCCCTGGAAACCGCCCTGGCCAATAGTTTTGATCGGATTTCCGATGTTCCAATTCCGGTCCGCGATCTGTGGTCCCCCTCAACCTGTGCTGAGGCCCTGCTGCCCTGGTTGGCTTGGGCATTGTCCGTTGATGTCTGGCGCGATGATTGGCCCAGCGACATCAAGCGCCAGGTGATCGCTTACAGCTATTTGGTCCATCTGCGAAAGGGCACGACCCGGTCGATCCAGGATGCGCTGGCCGCCATTGGCCTGAGTGAGACCCGGATCGATGAGTGGCAGGCCTTTGGCGGTGCCCCTTACTCGATCCGGGTTGAAACAGACATCACGGATCGCGGCTTGACCGAGGAAGAGGCCGCTGCGGCCTCGGACGTGATTGCAAACACCAAACCAGCCCGCACGACCCTTGATCGCGTCACCATCGCATTGGGGACGAAAGCCCCTGCACCCATCGGCGGCATGGCGCTGTTGGCTGGCGAAACCATTCAGCTTCTGCCCCATAGCATCACGGAACGGGAAACGGATGGGCCCATTCCGGTTTGTGCGGCAGGAATTTATGGGGTTGAGACCCTCTCGATTTATCCGGAGGCCGCTTAGATGGCAGAGTATTATGTCCTGCTGACCAATGCCGGTGCTGCCCGGCTGATCAATGCTGAACTGACCGGGGGGTTGGTCCAGATCAGCCAGGTTGCCGTCGGAGATGGCAATGGCGCCGCCATTGTGCCCAGTGAAACCATGACCGCATTGGTCAACGAGGTTTGGCGCGGGCCGGTCAACGATGTGCACCAACATGCCACGGAAGCCAATTGGCTGGTTGTGGAATGCGTCATCCCCGAGGAAATCGGTGGATGGACCGTTCGCGAAATCGGTGTCTTCGACAGCAATGGCGATTTGATTGCGATTGGCAACCTACCGGAAACCTACAAGCCGGTTTTGGCCGAGGGCTCTGGGAAGGACCTGTATTTGCGGGTCAATTTACAGGTCGGCAATGCGTCCGTGGTCAATTTAGCGGTTGACCCGGCGATTGTTTTGGCAACCCGATCCTATGTGGATGACAGCCTTGCAGCCCATGCACTGAGCACAAATCACCCGGATGCCACCACCGAGGCCAAAGGCCTAGTCGAGCTGGCCACGGGATCAGAAACCGATCTGGGCGCGGATAGCAGCAGGGCCTTGACGCCGCTGGGGCTGGCAAACGCACAGCGGGCTGGGCAATGTCGCCTTGTTCTTGATGGGGCCAATCTGCGTCTCATCCCAGTGGATGGCAACAAGCTGACGGTGAACGGGATCGCCCGCACCATCCCGGCCGCTGGCATCGCCTTGGCTCCAACGGGCCTAAGCCCGAATACAACCTATTATATTTATGCCGCCATGGTTGCCGATGTGTTGACCCTGGTTGCCAGCACCACAGGCCATGCCGCTGACAGCGCCACGGGCATGGAGGTCAAGACCGACGATCCATCTCACAGCCTGGTGGGCATGGCCTATCCCTTGGCCGGTCCGGCGTTTGTCGACAGCGAACATCAAAGGTTCGTCAGCAGCTGGTTCAATCGCCAGCCCAAGCGGTTGTCGATAGCGTTGAGCTTTGGCGGTGACATCACCAGCACGTCGCCCATTCCCCTAACGGGATTGGATCTTGAATTTGCCGTTTGGGAAGGCGCGGCCTCGACCAGTGTCGGGGTCTCCTTCCACGGGATCAATGACTATGGCGGGGCGGTTTTGCCCTATCTGGACGGCGCGGCCTTGGGGCCAGAGGCGCGGATCCGGGTCAATCCAAGCCAAGTCGTCACCGCCCATGTGGCTGCTGCGGCTGCCTGGGGCGAAGGCAAGCACACCCTGTCCGTCTATGTGAACACCAATGCCACCCAGATCATCGGCATGAACGGGGGCCACGCAATCATGACCATTTGGATGTGAACCATGAGCGACTTTGGACCGACTTTTTTTGACGAAATCGCGGCGGCTGGCTTGTTCGGCAAGGTCAATGTGATCGATGGCGCTTTGGTTTATTCACCGGACACAACCGAAGACGACATTGCGGCGGCCGAAGCCGTACTGGCCGCCCATGATCCGACCAAAACCGGCATCACTGCCGCTGCGGTCAAGGCGGAGGCCGGACGACGGCTGGCCGAAACCGACTGGTATGTCGTCCGCATGACAGAAACCGGTCAGGCCACCCCAGCGGATGTTTTGACCCACCGCGCGGCGATCCGCACCACTTCCGACCAGCTCGAACAGCTGACCCCCATTCCCACTGACTATGCCGCCAATAGCAGGTGGCCTGTTTTGACCAACGAGGAGGCCTAATCATGGCTGCAGACCAGTATCACCACGGCGTGCGTGTGCTTGAAGTCAACGATGGTGTCCGGCCAATCCGCACCATTCCCACCGGCGTGATCGGCGTCGTGGTCACCGGTCCGGGTGCGGACGCGGACACCTTCCCCTTGAACCGTCCGGTTCTGTTCACCGAGCTGGCCACTGCGCTTGGCAAGGCTGGGACCACGGGCACCTTGCCCCATGTTCTTGATGCCATTAAGGACCAGGGCAATGCGCCGACCATCGTGGTCCGTGTGGATGAGGGTGTCGACGAAGCCGAAACCAACACCAATGTCATCGGCACCACCACCGCTCAGGGCCAAAAGACCGGTCTGCAAGCGCTGTTGTCGGCCAAGACCGAGGTCAATCTGCAACCCCGCATCATCGGGGCACCGGGCCTGGATACTCAGCCGGTCACCACGGAGCTGGCCTCCATCGCTGCGACACTGCGGGCCTTTGCCTATGCCGGTTGCGCTGGCGCGGAAACCCGGGATGCGGCCATCACCTATCGCGGCAATTTTGGTGCCCGCGAGTTGATGCTGATTTGGCCGGACTTTCTGTCCTGGGACACCACCACCAGCACCAACACCACCTCTTGGGCTACGGCCCGGGCCTTGGGCATGCGCTCCAAGATCGACAATGACATTGGCTGGCACAAGACCCTGTCCAATGTTGTGGTCAATGGGGTGACAGGGATCTCCAAGGATGTGTTCTGGGATCTGCAAGACCCGAACACCGATGCCGGGCTGCTGAACGCGTCTGAGGTCACGACCTTGATCCGTCAGGAAGGCTTCCGGTTCTGGGGATCCCGGACCTGTTCCAGCGATCCGCTGTTCGCCTTCGAGAACTATACCCGGACGGCTCAGATCATCGCCGACACCCTGGCCGAAGCCCATCTGTGGGCGGTTGACAAGCCGATGCATCCGACCCTGGCCAAGGACATTATCGAAGGCATTGACGCCAAGTTCCGTGACCTGACCGCCTTTGGTTACCTGCTGGGCGGCAGCGCCTGGTTTGATCCGGCGCTGAACTCTCAAGAACAGCTCAACAGTGGCAAGCTGGTGATCAGCTATGACTACACCCCAGTGCCGCCGCTGGAAAACCTGCTGTTCCGTCAGACCATTACGGATTCCTATCTGGTCGACTTCGCGCTGCAGCTTGCCGCCTGAGATCGCGCCCCCGAACCCGTTATTTCTTAGAACTGCTTGTTAACACAGGAGAGGCCGATGCTGCCCTCAACCATCAAAAACTGGACCGTGATCATCGATGGCCGGTCCATGGCTGGCAAAGCCGAAAGCGTCAAGCTCCCCAGTCTGGAGCGCAACATGGTCGATTACGAAGGCGGGGGCATGCTGGGCCCGGTCGAAATCGACATGGGCATCAAGAAGTTGACCATGGAATTCACCCTGAAGGAGTTCAATCCGGAAGTGATTGCCCTGTGGGGCCTGTTTGGTGCCAACGCCATTGGTGCGCGTTTCTTGGCTGCAGAAACCGCTGAAGCCAGCGATGCCAGTGTGGATGCCATCGAAATCGCCGTGCGCGGCCGCTGGAACAAGCTGGATCTGGGTGAAGCCAAGAAGGGCGAAGCCAATGCCCTGGCCGTGGCCATGCCTTTGACCAGCTACAAATACAGCCGCAATGGTGTGCTGCTCCATCACATTGACCTGGTCAACAATATCGAGGTCGTGGATGGCGTCGACCGTCTGGCCACCATCAACGCTGCCATTGGCTTGGGCTAAGCGTTCTGATCTGGACGGATGGAGATCAATACCATGACCGAGACCGTGACATTTGCCACACCGATCCCCTATGGCGAGGAAACCTTGTCCGAGATTTCCCTGCGCAAGCCGACGGCCGGGGATTTGCGGGGGCTGAAGCTGATGTCGGTCCTTGAGCTGGAGACCAACTCTCTGCTGACCCTGGTGCCGCGCCTGGCCACCCCTGCGGTGACCTCGGGGCAGCTCCAGGCCCTCAGCCCCGGCGATTTGATCAAAATGGCCGGGGTGATCGGGGGTTTTTTCGAGGACTAGACCATCCGCTGCCCGATGACACGGTGGAAGCCTGGGGGGTGCTAATGAAGGTCTTCCCGGGCTCTTTCCCGCCATCGGAATACAAAGCTTTGAGCCTGGAGGAGCTGGCCGAGGTCTATGACCTCGCCACCCGGGTGGCTGAAGCGGAAGCAGATGCCATGCGGGCGGCCCGGTCCGGGTAGCGGCCGTTCAGGCCGAGAGCTTGGCAAATGGGGCAGATAGCAGGTGGCGGGGGCAGGGGCGGACTGACGCATCCTGCCCCGTTCGGCGGTTTCACAGATTGGATCAGCGGGTGGCGGATCGATCCTCCATCCGCTTTTGGGAGTTCACAGAATGGCACTGTTCCAACGCTTGAGCGCTCAGGGGCCCCAAGGTGGACAAGTTGATGTGGGTTGCTCCGATGCGTCGTTCCCACTGGCCTTCACAGCGGACAAAGGGGACACATTGAAAAGTGGACAGTGCTCTGATCAAGCGGTTTTCTTATTCTCAATATTCCGTCAGCACTTCTCGAGAGAGCAAGGTCTTGAGTATGTTGCAAAGATAAAAAAGCTTTATTTCTTGGTCTTCAGCTTCGGTTCGTATTCTTCTGAAACGGGATATTTTTCAAGAAGTTCGTCGATTTCTTTTGTGATTTCACTATTTTTAATACTATTTAGTCTAACTTCTTCCCTTAGTCGCAAAGTTTTATCTATAAGATCTTCGTGTTCTAGTATCGGGGCAATGAGCTTTCTAACTTTTGCGTTTTCTTTATTTTGTTTTTTCACCCATCGTTCAATGCTCCTTATTGTAAGCCAATCATGCAGGCCGAACAGGCAATACAAGACGGCAAAGGCCAGCGCGCCAACCATGCCGATGAGCATTGATATGAGAAAGACACCTTCGATCATGGGGGCATAAAATCATGGCTATTGATGATATTCAAGTCTCACTCAAATTAAATGACGATTTGTCTGAGCCTGTGAAGAGTGCGACGTCAGAGCTTGAAAAGCTTAAAAAACAGCTGTCAGGAACATATGAAAAGCTTGAAGGTTTAGAAAATACTGCAAAAAAATTGACTGGCCTGCAGGAATTATACGCCAAGACAAGAGATAACTCTGAGGCTATGGTGAAATTAAAAAATCGATTGAGTGAGGCTGAAGCAGAAGAGGCAAAGCTTTCTCAAACGTCGGAAAAAAGCCTTGCCCAGACCATTCGTTCGCTTGGAATTCGAATGAAGTTGAATACAGAAATAACCAATACAGCCAATAAAAGCTTAGTATTACATCATGAAATTAAAAAATTGAAGTTTTCACTACAAGATGCTGATGTTAATAGCGCGAACCTGTCAGAAAAGCAGAGCATTTTGGCAAAAACGATCACAGAAACGAAAAAGCAAGCTCAACGTCAATCACAAGAAATAAATAAAATTAATTACGATAAGAACATTGAAAATATTGAAAAAGTTTATGAGGCACATAAGAAACTAGCGGCCCAATTTATAAATAGTGGTAAAGAAAAAATTGGAAAAGGAATGGGAATAATTGATGAGTTTATGAGTGCGACTCAAAGTGGCCGGCAGCATGATGCGGATCTACAGGAAATAATATATGGTAATGGTCTATCTAAATCTTCGACAGAATTAGGAACAATCTTAAGTGTATCTGATGCTCAAAGTAGAGTAACTGAGTTTACTAAGCCTGAAATAGCGAGTGCATCTGCAGTATTATCTCGTTCCGGAATGAGTAACGCAGATATTGAAAAGTATTCAATGAGTTTTCTTAACTATGCAACGATAAAAGGGGATACGCCGGAGTCAGCAACAAAAGAAATTATGTCAACAATAAGTGCCGCCAACCTTAAAAAACCACAAATAAATGAATTTCTTGACCTTATAACAACTGGTTTTTTCCAAGGGAAAGTAAGCATTGATAATTTAGGAGAGTCTGTTAGACAAAATTTGTCTGAATTGAGCGAACTAAAAATATCTCTTCAGAGTAGCTTGGTGATGCTCACGATGATGGGCAAGATGAACGTATTTGGTCCAGAAGCAGGGATAAGGATCAAGGAGTTACATTCTCAGCTTTCCAGCACCCAGGGGGTTGATGCCCTTGAGAAAATTGGTGTCAGTGCGATGAACGCAGATGGAAAGCTCCGGGAGCTTCCAGAAATTGTAAGAGACTTAGCCTCAGCCACAGAAAGCATGGATCCTGCCGCAAAACTAGCAGCCTTTGACTCGATTGCTGGTGCCGGTCAGGGAGAACAGCTTGCTCAGCTGATTGAGGGCATGAACCTCAATGGGATCGGCTCCATAATTGAGGCGATGCAAGGGTCTCAGGGAGAACTTGCCCGATTGGCAAGTGAAAAGAGAGACACGCTTGGTGTTGACCTACTTATTTTTCAACAATCTCTTGATGGAATTTCAATTGCCCTGAATGATATTGCAAAGGGACCAATGCAGTACGTTGTTCAGGGTATGACGGTATTAACCCACGCCGTTACAGATTTCATTCAAAATAACCAAATTTTGGTTGGTATTATCATGTTTGTCATCGCTGCTTTCGCTGGGATCATGGTGATTTCCGGTGCGGCCCTTGTCGCAATTGGAAACCTGATCCTCGGGTATGCGGCAATGAGATTTGCTTTTTTGAAAGTTGCAGCAGCCGCCCAGTGGTTATTCCCAGTTTTGATCAATGGCTTGCGCACTGTCGCCTCCGTTCTCATTGCCAATCCGATTGGGTTAGCGATCGCCGCAATTGCTGTTGTTGTCGCAGTTGTGGCCTGGCTGATCTATGACAATTGGGAGTGGATAAAGAATGTCCTCAGCTGGTCTCCCTTGGAAATGCTGGCCGCTGCCTGGAATGGCATCATGGATTTTCTGGGGCTTGAAAACCTAAAGACCGATGTGGAAGGAATTTGGGAAGCCATCAAAACTATCCTCAGTTGGTCACCTCTAGGAATGCTGATCCAGGGTTGGAACGGCATCATGGGCGCGCTAGGCCTTGATAGCTTAGTGGTCGATGTCGATGCGATTTTCGCCCAAGTGAAGGCCATTCTTTCTCAGCCTCCAATGGAAACCATTCAAGCCGCTTGGACCAATATTAAAAGTGCCTTCAGCATCGATACATTGGAGGAGGATTTTCAAGCTGTTTGGGATTCTCTCCTGGGGATCCTCAGTTGGTCTCCGATGGAAACCATCGAAGGTGCTTGGAAAGGTGTGACCAAGTTTTTTGATGATCTACCGCAAACCTTTAAAGGAGTGGTAGACGAAGTCACAAAACTCATCGATCTGGTTCCGGATCTTCCAGACATTGAAGTGCCTGAGTGGTTTAGCCTGAGTTACCTCTTTGGCGAAGACGAAGAAGGCGCTGACAGTCAAAAACCCGCATTGGCAAAAGCAAAACTTGCTCCAGCACTGGCGGGTGCTGGGGGGACAGTCAACAACAATACCCAATCTGTTCAAATCACCGTCAATGCGGCCGAGGGCATGAATGAACAAGACGTGGCCAATCAGGTGGCGCTTCTTATCAGGCAACAAGGCGGATTGTTGGGAATGCCCAGCGGTCAAGGCCAACTCTATGATGGAGCGTGATGATGTTGATGGCTCTTGGACAATTTGTGTTTCAGCTCAGCTCCTTGCCCTTTGACCAGGTCAAGCGCCGGTCCGGCATGAAATGGTCGGAGAAAAACCCCATGGGGGGGGAGCCGGTGCTGCAATATTTGAATAATCAGGCCAAAACCCTGACCCTGACGGGCAAAATTGTGCCCGAGCTGACCGGATCCCGGGACGAGATCGAGGTTCTGGACGGCATGGGCCGCAGCGGCAAGGCCTGGGTCCTGATGTCAGGCGTCGGGCGGGTGTTCGGGGTTTATGTCATCGAAAGCATTGATGACACCTCGTCCCATCTGACCGCTGAAGGTCACCCGCGGTTGACCAGCTTCACCATCACTCTGAAGCGCTATGGCGATCGGGCCCCACCGGCCATGATGGGCGCGCTGAAAGAAAGCCAGGCCACATGACCCCGGACTATCGCTTGCTCGTGGATGGCAAAGACCTGACCGAGGTCTTTCGTCAGATGGCCACCCAGATCCGCCTGACCGATAAGTCCGGGGTGGAGGCTGACGAAATCAACATCACCATTCCAGACCCCCTGCAGGATATCGAGGCCCCACGCCATGGGGTGACCATAGAGCTGTTTATGGGCTGGAAAGGGCAGGGCCTGACCAATATGGGCAGCTATACGGTCACCGATGATGGGGCCAATGGCAATCCAGACAGCATTTGGTTTAGCGGCCATAGTGCGGACCTGCGCGGGACCATCAAAGAACAACGCGATGAGTCCTATCATGACACCACCTTGGGTGCGGTGTTGCAAACCGTGGCGGATCGCAATGGGCTGGAAGCGGCCATTGATCCGACCTTGGCCGCTGTTCGGGTTCCCCATATCGACCAGACCACCGAGAGCGATGGCCATTTTCTCACCCGGCTTGGCAAAGACCATGACGCCATCGCCAGCGTGAAAGGGGGGCGGTTGACCTTTGTGCCCTCGGCCACAGGCACCTCCGGATCCGGCGAACGCCTGGCGGAGCTGACCATTGACCGATCCCAGACCACGGCGAATTACAGCTATAAGAACCAGGACCGGGAAGGCTCCTTCACTGGCGTGGAAGCCAAGTGGCGCAAATATGGGGATGCGGAAAATGGCTCGATTGTTGAGGGCTCGACCGACACTTTGAAGAAGCTGAAAAAAATGTATCCCAGTGAGGAAGAAGCCCAGGCCGCCGCCCGGGCCGCCATGGGCAAGGTTAATCGGGGGCAAAAGGAGATCAGTTTCACCCTGGTGTTGGGCGATCCGACGTTGTTTGCGGGCTCGCCCTTGCGCCTGACCGGATGGCGCAGCGCGATCACGCAAGAAGCCTGGTTCGTCAAAGAAGTGTCCCACACCATGGGCAATGACGGGTACATCTCTCAGGTCAAAGCGGAGCTTGCAGCATCTCAGTCAGAAAACGGTTGATTGATCTATCCGAATAAGGATTGATTTGTTATAAAATATGGACTGACGCGATGCGGCCGCAAAGCTGCTGGTGCTTCGCCAGTTGGTGTGCTGCTGTAGCTCAAATTGTCAGGGCCATGCCTCAGCGACTATCGATGTGGGATTGGCTCTTGGTCCAACCGGACCCCGCTTTCCATAGAAAGGAGTGGCCCGTGAAGCAGAATGCGATGGATTGCCCGGTCTGTGGGCAAAAGACCAAGACGGTCAAGACGACGCTCATGACGCCCCATGTCAAAGAAATCACCTATAGCTGTCAGAATTCTGACTGTCTGCACAGTTTTGTTGCGACCCTTGAAGTGTCCCGCACCATTCATGCGTCTTTGTTGAAACTATCCCCTCAGCCAATTTTTTGAGGCGGACTGCTTCTGTAACTGTTGACTCTTGGAATAGTCTCAATGCTTTTGGCTTGGTGCCTTTTTTACAACCGTCAGGCTAACTCAACTTTGGCTGCCTAAGCTCTAATCCGGCAGAACCATATTTAACAAAGCTTCAACATTTACACTATCTTCTTCTGGAAACTCTGACAGGAGACGGCTCAAGGCTAGGATAATCTTTGCTTTTCGTTGGGGAGAGAAGGGCCTTTCTTTCCAAACTTGATCAGAGAGCACAACAGCTTTTTCGATGATCGTTTCATCCAACAGGGTCGAGCGGGTGCGGGGGCCGTCCCCCGTCATCAGCCAGTCCAAGGAGACGTCGGTGCTGCGGGCCAGATTGAACAGCCCCATGCTTTGGGGGTCGCCGTCTCCCGTGAGCCATCGATGAACCGTGGTTTTGCCAACCCCGGCGGCTTCAGCAAACTCTTCTCGGGTGCGAAAATGGTTTTTTTCTAACCAAGACAGTCTTTCTGAGAGGCCCTGCAGGTAGCGATCACGCTCGCTGATCGGGGGCATTAAAAACCTCCATTTGTTTTTGATAGATCAAAATGACCCCATAGGTGTTTTACTCAGTTTCGCACAATTGGTATTCGAAGGGCGATATATCCGAAAATGGAATTGACAAATACCATAAACGGACCTAAATCATCCCCATGATTGATTTAACAACATGGGCAATCCCAAAGAGTGATCAGCTGCGGGCAAATTGGATCCGTGGGGTATTGCGCATGTTGGGTTGTACACACAAGCAGATTGCAGCAGAGCTGAACGTGACCCCACAGGCGGTAAATGCAAGCATTACTGGACGTGGATCTTCTCGAGTGCGGGTGAAGATCGCCGAAATCTTCGGCCTCGATGTCGAGGATCTGTTTCCTGGCATGCCCAACACGCCTCGGGCCCCTAAACGTCCAAAGGGTAATCGGCACAGGGAAGGGTGAGGGAGCCATGAGGGAAACAATCGCATTGAGATGTCGCACGGGCGCTTTGCGGACCCTGAGTGGAACGGTTCAGACGGGCATTGGTCATCCTCCCACCATGCCCCGTCTTCGGTCAGGACTGGCGGAGGACGATCGACCGCGACCCCCTTTGCTGCACCGGTCGTTTGTCAGTCCTGGCCGATCCGCTTCTGCGATATGTCCAGAGGTTTGGAGCAGGTTTTTTCCGATTACCCGGACTGTAGCCTCGGTCAAAACCCAT
Source organism: Rhodospirillaceae bacterium (assembly GCA_049604415.1). Taxonomy (GTDB): domain Bacteria; phylum Pseudomonadota; class Alphaproteobacteria; order Rhodospirillales; family Rhodospirillaceae; genus JBMYTN01. The sequence continues at coordinate 13,738 of JBMYTN010000001.1, forward strand.
TCTGGGGCGACCGTTTGGGCATCCTCGGGGCCTGCGAGCGCGTTCAACGCGCCATGTGGTGTCGTCGCGCCAGCCTTAAACCAGGGCCTTGGGAAAGACCAGCGGTCGTCCCTGGGCGGAAGAGGGCATGGGCAGCGTTCTGCCCGCCTTTTTTGCGGCCGCCAAGGCAACAAACAAGGCGTCGGCAACCTCAGTCAAAGCCTCGGCTCTGGTCAATCCATCGGTCACGCAGCCTTGAACATCAGGACATCGCGCCACAAAGCGGCCGTCTTCGTCTTCTTCAAGGTTTACCGGATAAGCGAGGCTCAAAACTTGGTGCTCCTTCTCGTCGGGGAGGATGGGGCCAGTCATGACGCGGTCGGTCTGTGCGATGCGGCATGCGCGTATGGGACGGCGTCTTCCTTCCATCGGACTGCAATGGTGCAGTGGGTGTTCAAGGGACGCAACTCTTTCACAAACCCCGTCATCGTTCCGGTTGTTTTGACCGCCTGGGATCGCACAAAGAGGTTACTAAGACAAAATCTCCAAACCTGGGATATAACAGTTTTGCTGTTGACAACTTTTGTTTACATTTCTTTTTTTGTTTATTTTCAGTACATTAGTTTATCTTTGGCCTGTCGGAGCGTCAACACTATTGTGCGCGAAACGGTCCTCTTGGCGGGGATAGAGGAGGGCCTAAAGACGAGGGCTCAGACCGCTCTGCATGCGGCAAGCAGTGGGGCGAGGATAAACCAAGGGCTGACTGCGAGGATTTCGCGATGACCCCTTCTCACACAAGCCCTTCGGCCATGGCGGCATTGTCTTTCCGGGTCACCGCCGATCAGCTACGAGAACTGGTCGAAAGCGCAAAACTCCACGCCCGTGTTGCCGCCAGCTATACCGCTCAGGCAGCTGTTTTGGCCGCATCGCAAAAACCCAAGGAAGCCGCCCGTCTCTTTGACGAAGCCCGGGTTTTTGATGAGCATTCTGAACGTCTTTTCACCATCGCTGAAGAAGTTGCCAACCGCGAGCTCCCTGATCAGTCAGGCTGCGGAGGCTGAGATGTTGGCTCGTGAACCGATTGATGCGATTGACGGCATGCGTCCGGATATACGCGCAGAAATAGCATCACGCCTTCAGCGAGATTATAACTTTAAGGCCACTCAAGGGGATTGGTTTCAGCAAGGCGTTTGTCCGTCCTGTGGCAAGCGCGAGCTCTATGCCAGCGCCGCAAATCCGTGGGTTTTGCGCTGCGGTCGTCTGAACAAATGCGGCTGGGAAAGCGCGACCAAAGAGCTCTATCCGGATGCCTTTGAGCGCATCAACGAAAGATTCCCGGCCTCCACAGAGGACCCCAATGCCACAGTGGAGGCCTATCTTAGTTTTTGCCGCGGGCTCCCCTTGAGCCCGATCAAAGGGTGTTACCGCCAGGGCTATTTTCACCATCCCCATGCCAATCGCTCGACGGCGACGGTAGTTTTTGATGTGGCACCAGGCGTCACCATGGAGCGATTCGTTGAACCCGTTCTGATTTCTGATCCAGAAAAACCGGATCAGGAGCCGATGCTTCGCAAGCAGAATTTTCGCGGCAGCTATAAAGGACTGGTTTGGCATCCGGTCGGTATGACCCTTGAGCCAGGCGAGGCGCTTTGGCTGGTGGAAGGGTGTCTCGATGCCTTGAGCCTGTGGGTCAACGGGGTCAAAGCTGTGGCGATCCTCAGCGCCGGTAATTTTCCCGAAACCTATCTGAAGGGCGTTTCTGGGCTGGATCTGCACCTAGTCTGGGCGCTTGATAATGATCCCGCCGGGAATGGGTTTACCAAAAAACATGCGGCAGCGGCGCGGCGGCTTGGGTTTTCCAGCCGTGCAGCCATTATTCCGCAAAAAGAAGGGGTAAAGACCGACTGGAACGATTCTCATCAGGCCGGATTGCTCAAAACCGAGGACAGAGAGGGCAACCCAATCCGGTTTTTAGAGCGCTGTCGTTTTCACGGTGATCTGTTGTTGGCCGAGAGCCCAAAAGACAAAGGGGTCATCATATGGAAGCGGAAAAAATCCACCAGCTTTGCCATTGATCACAACTACCAAACCTATTGGTGGGAGCTGGATCCGACAGAGTATACTCGGGTTTTTAATGCTTACGCGGATAATGGTTTGGCACCGCCTGAGGGCATGACCTTGGAAGAAATGGCGGTTCAAGATGCGTGTAAGTGCTGGAATATTGCAAATTGTTCCTTTCGGTTTTTGTATTATCAATATGACCATTTGACCGATGAAGCTTTCTACTACTGCCTTGTCCGCTTTCCCTCGGGCAAAAACACAAAGAAGGGCACGTTTACGGGATCGCAAGTCGCAGCAGCCTCGGAATTTAAGAAGCGCCTGCTGAGCGTATCCGCCGGCGGTTTGTGGAAAGGCACCGGATCCCAGCTTGACTGGATCATCAACCATCATTTGACCGATATTCGGACTGTCGAGACCCTGCAGTTCATTGGCTACTCCCGCGACCATCAGGCCTATATTTTCGGTGATCTGGCCGTGAAAGATGGTCGGGTCTATCAGAAGAATGATGAGGACTTTTTTGAACTTGGCTCGGCGATTCACAAGATCTCGATAAAGTCGCTGAATAAGTCGGTGGGTTTGAAAATTGGTAACAGGGCGACCTATTCCACTGGCTGGGTCGACTTGGTCTACCGGGCTTTTGGTCCCCGGGGCATTGTTGCTGCCGCCTATTGGTTTATGTCGCTGTTTGCCGAGCAAATTCGGGACCGCTGGGAGAGCTGGCCGTTCCTGGAGATTGTCGGTGAGGCAGGGGCGGGCAAGTCCACCCTGATCGAGTTCCTGTGGCGCCTGGTTGGCCGGTCAGCCTTTGAAGGCTTAGACCCAAACAAATCCACCGATGCGGCCATTGCCCGGTCTTTGACCCAGGTCAGCAATCTGCCGGTGGTTTTGCTGGAATCCGATCGCGAGGGCCAAGACGCCAAGGTCAAAAGCTTTGATTGGGATGCCCTGAAAACCCTGTTCAATGGGCGGCCTTATCGCTCAAGGGGGGTGAAGAACAGCGGCACCGATACCGATGACAGCCCGTTTCGCGGCGCCATGGTGATCTCTCAGAACAATCCAGTGACCGGCTCGGATGCGATCATGTCGCGCATTGTGCATCTGTTCTTTACCACCGCGCATCATTCCGATGCGGGCAAGGCGGCCGCCGATGCCTTGGCGGTGACCAAAACCGAAACGGTGTCTCACTTCGTGACCATGGCCACGGTTCAGGAAAAGGACATTCTGGAGCGCTTCGGGCCGTCTTTTCGCCATCACGAAGCTGCCATTGCCAAAGACCCCGCTCTTCGGCTCCGGCGGATCGCCAAATGCCATGGCCAGATGGCCGCCGCTCTGGATTGCTTTGCGAGCCTGGTCGCCTTGCCGGAAGCGATCAGGCAGGATGCGCAGGCGATGATTTACCAAGCGGCCAGGGAGCGCCAAGCCTCCCTGATCACGGAACATGCAGTTATTGGCCAATTTTGGGATTATATCGAGGTCATCGGCTTTGATGTGGTCAATCATGCCAATGATGGCAGCATCGCCTTGAACCTGGCGCAAATCGATCAGCTGTTTCACCATCGCGGCTTTCGGATGCCCTGCGAGCGGGCCGATTTGCTGCGCCACCTAAAGGAAGGGAAGCGATATCGGTATTTGGAACAAAAACCGATCAGCTCCAAACATGCCGATTATTATGGCAAGACCATGCGGTGCTGGCGCTTTGAAAGGCCCAGGGCATGACCAGCCGACAACAGACCTGGTTGGCAACCGGGCGCGCCCAAACAGGACACCTGCTGGTCCCGGCGCAGCGCTTTGGTTTGGGCGACCAAGATATCCAACTTTTGGTCAAGGCTGGATTGATCAGACCTTGGCGACCCAATCCCTTGGCAACAACCTTGGTTCAAATGCGTTGGGCATTGACCGAAGCCGGCGCATCGGCCGTTCTGGAGTAGGGGCGATGCCGGGACGTCGGAAACGACCGCTGAATATTGAGCCCTTGACGCTGACCGAACGGGAGCTTTCGGAGCAAATGGGGGTTTCGGCGGAGATGTTTCCGGCCTTAACAAAGCGCGGCATCTTGCCCCAACCGATCACGGAATGCCTCGGGAGCAAACAAATCACCTTCTATTATTTAGATGCCGTCCGTGATTGTCTGGAAAAGGCATCTGGGATCCGCCACTCTGGGAGCCCGTCTGCTGATGTGTGGATAGAGAAGCTCCGATCCCGTGGTCAAAACCGACCTTCCTAAATATATTTTCGCGCCGAAGGGGAAAGCGGGGCGTCCATATTACTATTATCGGCGTCAGGGCCAGCGGATCCCGCTTTGTGATGGTCAAGGGCGACGCATTGGCCCGGACCATGAAGAATTCATACAAGCCTACAATCTGATCCATGCCAGTTTTGAACAAAGCGCCGGAGACTTTGGACGCGCCCTTGTGCCTGGCTCCATGGCCCATTTGATCGAGCTTTATAAAAGGTCAGCCAAATTCAAACAGCTCGCAGCGTCGACTCAATCCGATTACCGTGGGTATCTCGACAAGCTGAAGGAGCGCTTTGGCGGGCTGCCGATCCGATCCATATCCCGTGAATTTGTTGTTCTGTTACAGGAAGAGCATGCGGAAACCCCGCGCAGCGCCAACTATTTGATCGCTGTCCTGCGTCGGATCCTCCATTTCGCCATTGATCGGCCGTCAATTTTCGGTCTGTCCCATAATCCAGCGGCAAAACTGGAAGCCTTGAAACAAGGCGAGGGACATTTGGCTTGGAGTGAAAATGACATTGAAGCCTTCCGCCATCGATGGGGTCAGGGGAGTTGGGAGCGGGCTGTTTTTGAGACCATTCTTTATACGGGTCAGCGTGGCGGGGATGTGCGCGACATGGTCCGGGCCCAATATCACCAGGGCCGGATCAGTGTCCGACAGAGCAAAACAAGAGCCTTTGTCGAAATCCGCGCTGCGGAGGCTTTATGCCAGGCCCTCGATTCCTGGCTCAGCAGTCATGACCATGAAGCCTTGTTCCCGTCTGGATCCGGTCGAGCTTACGACGCCTCGGCCTTTCGCCACCGATTGAAAGAGGCCTATGACGAGGCCGGTATAGCGGTGACCACCCATGGAGGGCGCTATGCGGCGGCTGGCCGTTTGCGTGATCTCGGCCTGGATTGGGATCAGGTCAGTGCGATTACCGGTCATAAAAGCGCGCAAATGGCAGCCAAATATATGCGGCGGCGTCTTATCAGCGATCAGGCGATTGATGAGCTTGATGCCCTTGATCGAGAGCAAAGGGAAAGCTTGGGTCAGGACTGAGTAGGCAGGACTTTAGGTGAGTCTATGGCCTAATGATTGGACTCTCTGATCCGGTCAACCATTGATGACTCAAGCGGCGGACCGGAATTTTTACAGATGACCATCGGAAAACCGTAAGATTTGTAACGTCCTGTTTGATACTGAATTAAGATATTGAATTTATTGACACTATTCGTTCGGTCCCAGATGTTCAAAAACCGTATTGACCCGAAATTTCATTACAGATTAGGGGTGTGAGTCTGTCCCATTTTTTTTCTTTTTATTATCAGGGCCTTACGGAATCGATAACGCAATAATTACCATTTTTCACACGCTTCTTACAGTGACTTTTGGGTTTAAAGTCAATGACTTGGATTAAAACCCATGGGTCTTACAGTTTTCCTAGGCCCACAGATGTTGAGGACCGGCTGGAAGATCCCACGGATCTCGCAAAATCATGCGAGTGCTGAGCTTGCCCGAGGTTCCCGTCCGAGAAAAAAGAATAGTTTAGAGTCGGATTTCGCGAGCGTAAGAAGGTCTGAGTGTAAACACGGGCTGAAAAAACTGTAAACACAGACTTTTTTGGCTGCTCAGAGTATTTTTATCGCATTGAAATATTTACAAAAATTGGTGAGCCCGACAGGATTCGAACCTGTGACCCGCTGATTAAAAGTCAGCTGCTCTACCATCTGAGCTACGGGCCCGCCAAAGAGATCGGGACCATAGTGAAGCCCTAAGCCTTGGTCAACACGGAAAGCAGGCAAAAGAACCACGGATCCGCTTCGGACAAGCCTAGACGCGCGGCTGCATCAAGTTAGATGCGGGAAACCTGCTGTTCGATTGGCGCTAAGAAGCTCCTTTTCCTTGTCAATCCGGCAGCGCTGCGCGATGGTGCCTGTACCTGAGCGACAGGCTCTGGGAGAGTGGGGATACTCGGGAGCACCTCCCGAAAAGGCAAAAAAAGAGTGGGTTGAGGTCATGGTTCAACGCCGTACGAGACAGGTTTTCTCCATTGAGAAGGTTCTGAAGCAACAGGGCCGTATGTCTGATATGGACCAGCCTGCCGCCATGAGCGACCAGGACCGCGCCGAGTTGGAAGCCGCAGGCATTATGGGGCAGGGTGCGCCTGAGGCAGCTCCGGAACCCACGAGCGGGCCTGTTGAAAGCGGTCTGCAGAAACAGTTGCTCGACGAAATCAAAGCGCTGCGAACCGAAGTGGCGGAGGTGAAGCAGAGCATTGGCCCGGGCATGCCGCCTGCGGAAGCTGACGAAGCGATGCTGTTGCGCATTGAAATTGCCAGCATGATTCGCTCCCTCGCCGCTGCGAAGCGCGAAATCGCCGAAATCAAGCACCCCTTGGCCGATGAGGACCGGGTTCAAAAAGCGACCTTGGAGCTGGATGCCATTGTTGGGGCGACAGAAACCGCCACCCACAAGATCCTGGACGCTTCTGAGAAGATCAATGAACAGGTCGAGAAGGTTCTGGGCATTGTCGGCGAAGGCGATGAGCTGGAAGACAATTTGCACATCATTGCCAACGAAACCTTCGTCATCATGGAAAGCTGTAACTTCCAGGATTTGACGGGGCAGCGGATCACCAAGGTGGTCCAGACCTTGAACTTTATTGAAAACCGGATCCGCAAAATCATTGAGGATTTCGGCGTCGAGGCCTTTGCCGACTTGCCGCTGCCGGAGCTAGAAGGGACCCTGCACAGCACAGATGACCTCGTTAATGGTCCTCAAATCGAGCAACAAGCCCTGTCCCAGGACGATATCGATGCGCTGTTCGGCTAATCCCTTGGGCCTTTCGAAAAAGACCGCCGTACTTGCTGTCTTTGTGCCTCTCTTAGGGGCGTGTTCGGCGCAATCCGTGCCCTATGCGGTGGAAGCGATTTATGATTCCCGGGCACCCCGGGAAACCCTGGCGGCTTGCGATCGGGCTTTTGAGCGCCAGCGTCAAGCGCCCGATCCCATTGAGCGGCGGCGCTGGGAGATCTATCGCGAAGATCTCGATTGTCCGCAAGTGACCCCGGAGACCCTTGGGGAAAATTAGGCCGGTTTAAAACTCGTTACGATAAAATAATCAGTTCTTCCCCCTGGACTTTATAGCGTCCTTGGGCGATCCTTCGATGTGGAACCCCAGGGCGATCACATCTATGAGTCCCTGTGGCGAAAGACTTTGAATGGGATAGGGACCATGCCGGCTTTTCAACACAAGATCGAAAATGCGGACAAAACCTCTGCAAAAACTGGTTTTCGTTCACTATCGAAACGGTCTGTGAAGCCATTGGTTTTATTGACTGGATCTTTGATTCTGGCAGCCTGCCAAACCACAGGCGACCCGGCTGGCACATCCTCTGCCGGAACCGGCGGAACGCCGACGGCGGTCTCAACTGCGGGTGCACCGGATCCGAATCTGGTCATGACTTCTGGCAGCGGTAAGCTGGCTCCCGCATCCCTGCCGAAATATCGGATTGGCGATTCCTTCGCCATCAACAATCCGGATGAGACCTGGCGCATCACCGGCTTTGATGAGCGGGGCCGTTTGGTTTGGCAAAGCAGCCTGGGAGCCCAGCGGATCACCAGCTTGGATCCGATGCTGCCCTCCCTCCGCCATGTCGCCCCGGATGGACGGGGTGTGACCCGGATTATCAACCGCTCCTCTGAGCTGTTCCCGTTAAGCGTCGGCAAAACCGCAACATTCTCTGAAGCGGCAGGCATGGATGAGCCACCCTACAGCCAATCCTTTGAATGGACTTGCTCCGTGGCTGGGGAAGGGCAAGCCAAGGTGCCCGCCGGAACCTATGACATTTTCCGGGTTGATTGTTCCCGCAGCGACGGGCTGACCGTGGAAAGTGCTTACGCGCCGAGCATTGACCATGTAGTGCGCCGGAAAATCGTCACTGCCGACGGGGCCAGCGAGTTGCGGGAGTTGACGGCCACCTCAAAGGGGACCGGGCCAGGAACTGCGCCGGTGACCATGGCGGCCAATCAACCGCCGCAGCCCTCAGAGCCCATCGTTCAGTCCGCTGCCCGTCAAGCGCCGCCGGTTCAGGCCCCTCCGATGCAAGCACCGCAAACGCAGGCTCCACAGGTTCAAGCACCAGTGCCACAGGCCACTCCGGTCGCCGTTTCCGTTCCACAAGGGGCTTTGTTTGTGCAGGTTGCCTCCTATGGCAATGAACAGGCCGCGCGGGACGGTTGGAGCCAGTTGGCAGCGTCGCACGGATCGGCCTTGTCGCAGCTGCGTCCGGCCATCAAACCGGTGACGATTACCGGGAAAGGGACATTTTATCGTCTCTATGCCGGGCCGGTGGACCAGGCCCAAGCCAAACGGCTTTGTTCCTCGCTGCCCAATATGGGTGGGTGGTGTAACGTGGAAGCGCTGCGGTAATCTCAGCGCGCTCTCCCTGAAGGTCCCAATCCGGCTCCGCTGCCAGGCCTCGGATCCGATCATCGGATATGCTTCGTCATGACTCTGCCACCCTATGAGATGCAGGGCACCGTGCGCCGCAATCGTCGCTTCGGCCCTTCTGCGATTCTTTGGACGGTGTTTTTTGGGCTGTTGGTTTCCGTTGGGATCGCCACGGTCGGGTTTATGGTGTGGGAAACCCGGGTGGAGCAAGGCAAGCAAATCGCATTTTTGCTCTCTGATCGCGACCAGATCCAGGCCGAACAGGACCGGTTGCGCGGCGAAGTCGAAGCGGGCCTAAACCGCATTGCGGAATTGGAAGCCGCACTGGAGTCGGCCAATCAGGACCGGGAAGATCTGCAAACTGACATGGATGAATTTATGGTTCCGCGCGAGATCGGCAGCCCGGCGGACTTCCCGATTGAACGGGCCATGGCCAAACCGGGCGAGACCCTGGCGGATTTCGCGACGCGAGAGGGCACCACCGAAGAGGTTCTCCGCGCCCTAAACCCTTGGTTGGACGGCCATAGCGGTGGTTTGAAGAAGTTTCAAACCCTCTGGATCCCGATTTCCGGGTCCTGATCAAGCGGTTTATCCCGCACTGCAAGATGTCTATTTGATTTCAGCAGTTGTCTAATGCGTTTTTTGTGCACTGCACAGTATACACTTCTTGTTTCATTTGTCCTCAGAGAGTCCTATTTTAAGTGTGAACCGATCGGAACAAGACCGGACCCAAGCCATCCACGCAGCGAAGACTGTGGCGCGGCAGAATCGGACCGTTCGGCTGTTTGCAAGCAAAGGGAGGACGGCATGCCTAAGCGTAAAATCCATGAAGTCATGAGTGATCGGGATATCGTCAAAATCGGTCCGGACCAAACCGTGCGGGAAGCCGCCCAATCGATCAAAGACAACCATGTTGGATCGGTGTTGGTGGAAGAGCGGGGCCGGTTGCTGGGGATTTTGACCGAGCGCGACATCATCGAACGCGTGCTTTGTCGGGATCTGTCCCCGGATCAAACCCTGGTGCGCGATGTGATGACTCGCAATCCCAGGACCGTGCGCAGTGATGCGACCGTGTTCCAGGCTCTACAGGCCATGAAAGAAGGCGGCGTTCGCCATTTACCGGTTTTCCGCGAAGACCAGGTGGTCTCCGTGGTGTCCATGCGGGACTTTGTGCCGGTGGAAGTGCGGATGTTTGACCGCGCCGAAGAAGTCTGTGAAGAACTGATGCAGCGGATTGCTTAACAGCGATTCTGACTGCAGGTGATCCAATTCAATGGGCGTTGAGGCTAATCCTCAGCGCCCTATTTTTCTGGTTTTGTTTTTTGGCGCCAATCGTCGGGGTGATTGAAGCGTCCTTGCCAGAGGCCGACTTTGGCTTCCTGGGCAGCGGATTGCTCTTTGTCGTAAATGTCTCCGCCCCGTTCATTGATCGCCCAGCCTTGTTCCACCATCAGTCCGCCCAGATCGACCCGGTCATCGTCCCAAGGCACTTGGCAGCGCATGATGGCCTCGCCTTGGCCGTTTAGGGTCCCATCACCGGAACAGATCAGGTTTTTGCCTTTGACGACTTCCAACAAATTATAGGCGGCCCAGCGGCCACAATCCCAGCGTTGACCATCGGGCATTTCGCAAATCTGATCGAGGGGCGGTGCGGCGATGCGGGCCAGACGGATCGGTGTGCCACCCTGGCAACTGCCATAGGCCCTGCGCCCTTGTATAGACAGGCGTGCGCCATCGGTGACACAGGCTGTGCCGCTGATCATATCCGCATTGGCCTTTAGCGGGGCAAGGGTGGCTCCCATCAGAAGACAGAAAGAGAAGAGCTTAGCGAGGGAAGGGGTTTTCATGGCGGCGATGCTGTGGGATAGGGGAGAACCATTCCTTTGGCGACCGGCACTGGTGCGTTCAGCGCTGATGGTTTGATCGCCGAGCTAAAGTCAGATGTCTATTGTTGACCGGTCCGTCCGGTTGTCGTCAAGAGGAAGCCCTGATATGGCGCAAAAGCGATCTTCTCCTCCATCCCGTCCTCAAGGGGGAGAGGGTGTCATGAAAGCCAGTCTGGGATCCCGGTTGCGGACTTGGTTTTTTGCCGGTGTGCTGGTCACGGCCCCGATTTTCATCACCTTGTTTGTCGCCTGGACGGTCATCGAGTTTGTCGACAATCAGGTCGCCTCGCTCTTGCCCCGCGTGTTGCGCGATTTTGCGGTTATCCCGGGCCTCGGCCTGCTGCTGCTGCTGATTTTGCTCACCGTCATTGGCAGCTTCACCACCGGGTTCCTCGGTCGCGTGGTCATCCGCATGGGCGAGCGGATGGTCAACAAAGTCCCAGTGGTGCGTAACATTCACTCGGCCTTGAAACAGATCATCGAAACCGTCCTGGCCCAGCAATCTTCGGCCTTCCGTCAGGTGGTCCTGGTGGAATATCCGCGACGGGGCATGTGGGCTATCGCCTTCATCACCGGCGTGACCGAAGGCGAGGTGCAAAACCTGACGGCAGATGAATGCATCAATGTGTTTTTGCCGACCACGCCAAACCCAACCAGTGGCTTTTTGTTGTTTGTGCCGCGCCGGGATCTGGTGGTGTTGGATATGAGTGTGGAGGAGGGGATCAAAATGGTGATCTCCGGCGGCATCGTCACGCCACCGGACCGCCGCCCGGCCGAGGTGCAAAAAGTCCCCTTGGTCGCAGCAGGCAAGGAGCCGGAGGTCCTTGATCCAAAAGCGGCAGATAAACCTGCTAGCCCGCCTTCAAAGTCCTGACAGCGGCATCACGCTCAAAGAGATACAGCAGCACGCGCAGGGCCGCGCCCCTGGGTCCGTCCAGGCCAGGGTCGGTTTCCACAATCAGCTTGGTTTCTTGGGTCGCCAGCTCCAACAGATCCGTATCGGCCAGGGCGTCGGCCAACCGAAACCCTGGCAGCCCGGATTGACGCACCCCAAGGACTTCGCCGCCCCCGCGCAGGCGCAAATCCTCCTCAGCAATCTCAAAGCCATCCTCGGTGCGCCGCATCAACTCCAGACGCGCTTTGGCCATTTTCGATAAGGGCGGTCGATAGAGTAGCAAACAGGTGGAGGCGGCCGAGCCGCGTCCTATGCGGCCGCGCAATTGGTGAAGTTGGGCCAAACCGAAGCGCTCCGCATGCTCGATCACCATCACCGAGGCCCGGGGCACATTAACGCCGACCTCAATGACAGTGGTAGCGACCAAAAGCGGCAGCTCTCCAGCGGCAAAGCGGGCCATGACCGCATCTTTGTCCGGCCCTTTCATCTTGCCATGGATCAATCCGACATTTTCCGCACCAAAGCGATCTGCCAAGCTGTCAGCCCGTTCCTCGGCACTGGTCAAAGGCTCTTGGGGTTGGTTTGAGGCGGCACCCGGGGGCGATGGAGGCGGTTGGTCGGTTTCTTCGACCAGTGGGCAGACCCAATAAATCTGGGCGCCATCGGCCATGGCCCGGCCAATCCCGGCCATCACATCCTCTAGCCGACTGCTGGGCAAAGCCCGCGTATCGACCGGCTTGCGGCCCGGTGGTTTTTCATCCAGCCGCGAGACCGCCATATCGCCATAATGGGTCAGGGCCAAAGTGCGTGGGATCGGAGTGGCGGTCATGACCAGCACATCGACACCCCGGCCCTTGTCGGACAAAGCGAGGCGTTGATGGACGCCGAAGCGATGCTGTTCATCAACCACCGCCAAGGCGAGGTCCTGGAACTGCACATCGCTCTGGAACAGCGCATGGGTGCCAATGGCAATGTCGGCCCGGCCCTCTGCCAGATCAGCCACCAGGCTGTCCCGCCTTTTGCCCTTATCCCGCCCGGTCAGCAGCACAATCCGCACCCCAAGGGGCTCACAGAGCGGGGCAAGGCTGTCCACATGTTGCCGGGCGACCAATTCCGTTGGTGCCATCAAAACCCCTTGGCGTCCGGCCTCGACAGCGACCAACAGGGTAAGGAGGGCAACCATGGTTTTGCCGCTGCCAACATCGCCTTGGAGCAGGCGCAGCATCCGGGTCTCTGCGGCCAGATCGGCCTCAATTTCGGTTAGGCTGCGCTCTTGTGCCCCGGTGAGAGCAAAAGGCAGGGCTTGGCGCACCGCCTGGCGCAGCCGTCCATCCCCCTTTAGGGCTTGGCCCTGCACGCGGCGCATGGCGCGGCGGGTCAGTGCCAAGGCCAGTTGTGAGGCCAAAAGCTCGTCATAGATCAGGCGTTGTCGGGCCGGATGGCTGCGGTCGAGGTCTTTTGCCTCTTCCGGAGCATGAACCTGGCGCAGTGCACTGTTCCAATCGGGCCAGTGCCGTTGCGCCAACAGGGCCTTGTCTTGCCATTCCGGCCAGTGCGGATCCTCAGCCGGCCCAACAACGCCCAAGGCCGTGCGGATAATTTTGCTTATAACCTTGTTCGACAGGCCTTGGGTCAGGGGATAGACCGGCTCCACGGTCCGGGCGATCTCGGCGTCTTCCGGGGGCACCACATGATCGGGGTGGACCATTTGCAACTCATTGCCGCGCCACTCGACCCGTCCGCTCACGACACGCTCCGTATCGGCGGGGAGCATCCGGGCAATCCAGTCCGCCTGGCCATGGAACCACACCAGGGTCATGGTCCCGCTGTCATCGGCCACCACGACCCGATAGGGGCTGGGTGCACCGCCGCCCCCCCGTCGGCGTTTGCCGAAGCGGCCATCGGGGGAGGGTTTGTGCTCGACCACCCGGACCAGTGGGCTGATCACAGCACCGTCCGGAGCCTGGGCCAAGGGCGGGGCCGCGCGGCGGTCAACGCGGCTTTGGGGCCAATGCCACAACAAATCCACCAATTGGTTCCCACCGATTAGACGCTCCACGAGTGGTGCGGTGGCTTTGCCCAACCCTTTGGTGGCGATCAGGGGAGAAAAAAACGGAAACAGGATTTCGGGACGCATTGGATCCGCCGTAGATGCTGACAGCGCGGCTGAGCGCTCTTATAGTCCAACTTCCCTGCTTGGTCTCTTGTTGTTTGCGTAATCCTCATGGAGAAGAAAATTGCCATGACCGACACCATGACGAGCACTGCCCCGGAGTCCGCCGAAGACACCGCTCTGGCCAATCGCCAGCGCCGCATTTTGTATCGCGCGCAGCATCGCGGCATGAAAGAGGCTGATGTGCTGATTGGCGGCTATGCGTCCCGGTCCTTGCCCGAGATGGATGCACCGGCGATGGATTTGTTCGAATCCCTGCTTGATGAGCTGGATATGGACATCATGGATTGGGTTTATGACCGTAAGCCAACCCCAGAGCAATATGCGGGCTTGGTGCGGCAAATGCTTGCGGAGCATGACCCGGAGATTTAGGCTCCGCCGACATCCGGCCTCATATCCCCGCCCAATCGAGATCCGACACCGTGACCGCTCTTCCCGAGGGTCCTGCGCCGACGCAGGACCTGACCGACCGCTTGTTGTCTTTGCCCCGCCAGCGCCTGTTTGGTCAGCCGGAAGGGGCCGATGCGATGCTGGCCTCTGCATTGGCGCGGGCCGGGCGGTTGGTGGTGTTCATTGCCAGGGATGATCTGAGGGCCGCGCGCTTTGCCGAGACCTTGGCGTTTTTTGCCGGGGATGTGCCGGTGCTGGAGTTTCCGGCCTGGGATTGCGTACCCTATGACCGGGTGTCTCCGGCAGCTGAGCTTTGTGCCCGTCGCATCAACACTCTGTGCCGCTTGGCCGAGCGGGGTGAGGAGCCAACCCCAACCGTCCTAATCACCACCATTTCAGCGATTTTGCAGCGGGTGCCGCCAAAGGAAACCCTGCGCGGGGCCGCTGTGACCTTGGAGGTCGGCAAAACCGTCGATCTCGATCACCTGCTGCCGTTGCTGGAACGGACCGGCTATGTCCGCGCCGATCAGGTGATGGAGGCGGGAGAATATGCGGTGCGCGGCGGCATTGTGGATCTGTTCCCATCCGGGGCTGCAGATCCGGTGCGCATGGATCTGTTTGGCGATGAAATCGATAGCCTGCGCCTGTTCGACCCTTTGACCCAGCGCAGCGCGGGCAAGATCGACCGGTTTTCCCTGAACCCAGCCTCTGAAGTGCCGCTGGACCCAGGGGCCATTGCCCGCTTCCGGTCGACTTATCGCGAAAGTTTTGGCGGGGTCACCGGAGGGGATGCCCTCTATGAAAGCATTTCCGAAGGCAAGCCGTTTCTCGGCATGGAACATTGGCTGCCCCTGTTCCATGACGGGCTCGACACCTTGTTTGCCTATCTGTCTGAGGCAGTGATGCTGGCCGATGCGGATCTTGATCCCGCCCTCGAAGCCCGGTTGGAACTGGTCCAAGAATATTATGAGGCCCGCCATGAGGTGGCCCAGGCCGGTCTGAAGGACGGCTCCATGGTCTATCGGCCCTTGCCGCCGGACCGGCTCTATCTCGACCGCAAAGAATTTGACCGGCATTTGGCGGCGCTGCCCGGGGCGGCCCTGTCGCCCTATGCACCGCCGGATGTGGGTGTGAATGGGGTTTTGGATGGTGGCGGACGACCCGGACGGGATTTCGCCGATATCCGCGCCCAGGCCGGGTCCAATGTCTATGATTCCACCGCCGCCCATTTGAGGCATCTGGCGGCCTCAGGGCGGCCCATCTTGGTGACCGCTTCAGCCCCGGCGGCCCGCGACCGTCTGGCAGGTGTCCTGCGGGAACATGGCCTGGACACCGTGGGCCGGTTGGAAAGTTGGTCGGAGCAAGGGGACCTTAAACCGCTTGGGCAGGGCTTGGCCCCAGTGGCAGTGGCGCCATTGTCGCTGGATCGCGGTTTTGAAGCCCCGGATCTGGTGGTTTTGACCGAACGGGACATTCTGGGCGACCGATTGGCCCGCCCGGTGGTGAAAAAGCGTCAGGGCGATCGCTTCATTGCTGATGTTTCGACCTTGGGCGAAGGCGACCTCGTGGTCCATGTCGAGCATGGCATTGGCCAGTATGACGGCCTGGAGACCGTTACGGCGGGCGGGGCACCCCATGATTGCCTGCGGCTGATCTATGCCGATAACAACAAGCTCTATGTCCCGGTGGAAAACCTTGAGGTCCTCAGCCGCTACGGCTCTGAGCAGGCAGGTGTCCAGCTGGACAAATTGGGTGGTACAGCTTGGCAGGCGCGTAAATCCAAGCTCAAAAACCGGATCCGCGATATGGCGGAGCGCCTGATTGCCGTGGCCGCTCAACGGGCACTCAAGGCAGGGGAGGTGGTCGAGCCGCCCCCGGGGGCCTATGAGGAATTTGCTGGCGGTTTCCCCTTTGTGGAGACCGATGACCAATTGCGGGCCATTGCTGACACTTTGGAGGATCTTGGTGCCGGGCGGCCAATGGATCGCCTGATTTGCGGGGATGTTGGCTTCGGCAAAACCGAGGTCGCCTTGCGCGCCGCCTTTGCCACCGCCATGGCCGGTAAACAGGTCGCCGTGGTGGTACCGACAACCCTGTTGGCGCGACAGCATTATCGGACGTTCTCGGCGCGCTTTGCCGGTTGGCCGGTGCGCATCGGCCAGTTGTCTCGCTTGGTGACGCCCAAGCAGGCCAAGGAGGTCAAGGCCGAGCTGGAGGCGGGCACCTTGGATATTGTGGTCGGCACCCATGCCTTGCTGGCCAAGAGCGTCTCGATTCCCAATCTCGGCCTGCTGGTGATCGATGAGGAGCAACATTTTGGCGTCGCCCATAAGGAGCGGCTTAAAGCCCTAAAGGCTGATGTCCATGTGCTGACCCTGACCGCCACCCCAATTCCGCGCACCCTGCAGCTGGCATTGACCGGTGTGCGGGAAATGAGTGTCATCGCGACGCCGCCGGTGGATCGGCTGGCGGTTCGGACCTTTGTGCTGCCCTATGATCCGGTGGTGATCCGTGAAGCGATCCGGCGCGAGCGCTACCGAGGCGGACAGTGCTTTTATGTCTGCCCCCGATTGGCCGATGTGGATCGGGTGGTGGAGCGGTTGCGGGCCATTGTGCCCGATGCCCGGGTGGCCATTGCCCATGGGCAGATGGCACCGTCGCGTCTGGAAGAGGTCATGACGGCGTTTTCCGACGGCGAATACGATATTTTGGTCTCTACCAATATCGTCGAGTCTGGGTTGGACATTCCCCGGGTCAATACCATCGTCATCCACCGCGCCGACATGTTCGGCCTGGCCCAGCTCTATCAGCTGAGGGGTCGGGTCGGGCGGGCCAAGGCGCGGGGCTATGCCTATCTGACCCTGCCGCCGGGCCGGGTGCTGACCAAATCCGCCGAAAAGCGGCTGGATGTCATGAGCACCCTGGACAGCTTAGGCGCTGGGTTCCGTTTGGCCAGCCATGATCTTGATATTCGCGGCGCGGGCAATTTGCTCGGCGATGAACAATCCGGCCATATCAAAGAGGTCGGGATTGAGCTGTATCAGCATCTGCTAGAAGAGGCCGTGGCGGCGGCCAAGGAAGGTGGGGCTGAACTGGAAACGGCTTCTGAGTGGTCGCCACAAATCAATTTGGGCATGGCGATCCTGATCCCGGAAGACTATGTCGCCGACCTCGGTGTGCGCCTGTCGCTCTATCGTCGCATCGCTGGGATTACCGAGGAACCGGCGCTAGAGGATCTGGAAGCGGAGCTCAGCGACCGTTTTGGTCCCTTGCCGAAGGAGGTTCAAACCTTCCTGAAAGTCATTGCGATTAAAATAAAATGTCGCCTGGCCCAGGTGGAAAAAATCGATGCGGGCCCCAAGGGTGGTGTTCTGAGTTTCCGGAAGGATCGGTTCCCCAATCCGGCTGGACTGGTGCGGTTCATTGGCCGCCAAGCCGCGTCCGTAAAACTGCGGCCAGACCACAAGCTGGTGGTGCGCCGGGATTGGGACGGTCCCGACCGCAGGCTAAAAGGCGTCGGCATCCTGATGGGCGACCTTGCAGAGATCGCTTTGGACAAGGAATAGGCGTGTTTGTAGACTGTGGCTCGTTCCGGGAAAGATCCTTGTAGAGCCATGAAAAATTTCCAGAAAACCTGTTTCAAGTTTTTATTCGGGGCAGCCCCACTGGAGGCCAAAGGCGGGTTGCGTCATCACAGGGCAGCCCCATGCCCCATGGACCGGATCAATTTGGTTCTAATCCCGCTTAGCACCTTGGCCCTGATATTGTTGACCGAGCCGACGGTGAAGGAACCCTTTGTCTCCGTCTTTCAGGCGATTGAGGTCCTCGCCATTGTTGTGTTCACCGTCGAGTATTTCTTGAGGCTCTGGGTGGTGCCGCTGCATCCGCAATTTTCGGGGCGCCATGGCCGCTGGGCTTGGGCGCGCACCCCAGAGGGCATTATCGACTTGATCGCCTTCTTGCCGGGATTGTTCACTTTGGGCGGCGTGGACAGCGCCCTTGTCCGCGTGGTGCGCTTGTTTGGCCTGCTCAGGTTGGTCAAGCTGGCACGTTATGCCGATGCCATTGGCATCCTGCGGGAAATCTTGGTGCGCAGCCGCTATCAATTGGCGGTGACCATCATTGCGGCGTTTTTGTTGCTGATTGTCAGTGCCATTCTGCTCCATCTCGTCGAACGCGGTGTGCAGCCCGAGGCCTTTGGCAGCGTGCCCCGGGCGATGTGGTGGGCCATGGCGACCCTGACCACAGTGGGATATGGCGATGTCTACCCGGTCACGATCCTCGGCCGCTTCCTGGCCTCGATTGTGGCCTTGCTGGGCATCGGCGTGGTGGCCTTGCCTGCGGGGCTGTTGGCTGGGATCTATGCCGATATTGTTTCGGAACGGGCGCAGAAAAACCATGCCCGGGCCCATCGCAAGCGCTCCATCACTCTGCACCGCCATAAAAACAAGCGCGTTAAGTCGATGCGGAGAAAGGCAAAACTGCGGTCGCGTGATCGGATTAGGGAGCGCAGCGAGGCTTAGGCTGAGCTGGTCATGGCCGAGGCAACGCCGGTTTCCAGGGACAAATCGATCATCCGGGTAAAAATCGGTGGTTCCTGGGCTCCGGCAATGGCGTAGGAGCCATTAAAGATAAAGCCGGGGACGCCATTTAGGCCCTGGGCATGGGCGCGGGTGTTCTCGGCCATCACATCGCCCGTTTCCAGGCTGCTGTCCAGGCGCTGGCGCAACTCCGCGCCGTCCAAGCCTTCCCCGACGCCGATCCGGACCAGGACATCTCGGTCCCCGATGTCTTCGCCTTGCAGGAAGTAGGCCTGAAAAACCCCATTGATCAGCGCTTTTTTTTGCGCCGGTTCCGTGGCAAAGCGGATCAGGCGATGGCTGTCCACCGTGTTGGGGGTGCGCCGGATGGCGGCGAAATTAAAGGTGATGCCGACCATCCGTCCGGCGCTTTCGGCGGCTTCTAAGGTCCGACGAGCCCGTTCCGGTCCACCAAATTTGCGTTCCAAATAGACCCGACGGTCCATGCCTTGGCGCGGCATATCCGGGTTTAACAAAAATGGGCGCCAACGCAGGCTGGCCTGCACCCCTGGTCGGTCTGCCAAAGCCCGTTCCAGGCGGAGCATGCCGACATAGCACCACGGACAGGCAGTATCAAAAATTACATCAATATCCATGGCCCATGGGGTCCTTTAATGCTGACCTTTGTGGACCGCCGAAGCGGTGCCTTCCTCAGCTGAAAATGCGCTAGTGTCCCGAATCAGAAGTTCGCCACGATAAGTTTCCCGCACACAACGAACTTCTGATTCGATCAGGACACTAGCAACTATATGACCTAGTGTGGTTTTTGGATCTGAAATTCCTTGGAGTGCGTGCGTCTATTGTCTTAGGAATTTCAGATCCACCACACTAGACCTCAGCATAAAACAATGGTCAACAGGGGTCTTCTCATGAAACCACTTTGCCTATTTGGAGGGTCTTGCGGTGACTGTCGATCTCGGATTGATCATTTTCACCCTGACGGCTTGGACGGTTGTCGGATTTTTTGGCCAGATTCTGTTTGCCATGCGGTTTGTCATCCAATGGGTGAGCTCGGAGCGGGCGCGCAAGAGTGTGATGCCCATTGCGTTCTGGTATTTCTCCATTGCCGGAGGCGCGACTCTGCTCATCTATGCCATCCACCTGTCTGATCCGGTGTTTATTTTCGGCCAAGGCCTTGGTTTGGTTATTTATATCCGCAATCTCGTGTTGATCTACAAAGACCGTAAACAGACCGCTGATGTAGGTTAGGGCAAATTCCCAGACGCATGGTGGGATTGCGGTTGCTTGGATTCTTCCAGGCGCAGAGAGTGTAGGGCTTCGTCTGTCGTTTCTTGGCCGAATGCGTGCGGTGCAGCTTCCATGCAAGACCCGTCCTCCCAATCGACCGATCCTTCTGCTGCCACCCTTCAGTCCCGGCGTGAGCCGGACCAAAGTGAGCCGGTAGCAGCGGTTGCCCATGGGACGGAGACAGAGACCCTCCGACAGCGGTTTGGCAAATCCGGTGCCTTCTGGGCTTTTTTTGCTGGAACAGCGGGATTATGCATTTGGTTGTTCGCCACCCAGCTTGGGCAACATGTTCGGGAGCAACAAGACCTGTTGCTGCGGTCCACCGAAGCCTTAATCCAAACAGAATTGTTTGAAGTCCACCTGGCATTAAAAGGCTTGGCGGCAACCATTGCGACCCGTCAACCGGACCCGGTCAGGGTCTTTCACCACTATATTGAAACCGCTGGTCTGGTCACCGATAAGCCTGCCTATGACACGGTGATGTTTGCACCGAAAATCGAAGGGCCTGATATCCATCGATTTATTGCCGAGATAGACGCCGACCCCACCAGACGGATATTGGGATATCCGGATCTAGCGGCACGGGATGACGCCCATGACACGGGGCACCAGGATATCCATTTCCCAGTCGTCGAATATGCCCCCATTCTAGGGCGGGACCGATTGTCCGGAGCCGATTTTTGGCATGAAGATGGGTTTCGAACCGCGCTTTCAAAGGCCATTGATACCGGGCAGTTCGTGCTTGGTGCGCCGAATGCCGGTCGATTTTTATTCGGAGACCCGGTTGGGGAGGGCATTCACTCGACCCCCTCAACGATTTTTGCCTTTCTCCCGATTTATGATCCGACACAACCCTTGGCATCGGAGATTTTGCGGCGCAAAGCCACCGTCGGCGTCGTCTCGCTTCGATTGGATATGGGCGCGTTTGTTCAAGATGTTTTGACCGCCCTCGGAACCTCGGCTGATGCGCTGAGCTTGTTGGATGCAGGGTCAACCCGTGCCTTGCGCAGCGACGGGGTTTTGTCGCTTCAGGCCCTTTTCGGCATTCCGCCTCCTGGACGGCTCAGTGAACTCCAAAGTCTTGAAGATATTGAAAAGGCGAGGCTATTCGAAGCAGGCGGACGGCATTGGGTCCTTATGGTTAATCAAGACCAGCGCTCTGTCACACAGTCGGCCCTGTGGACCAATTTGCCCTTATTGGCGCTCCTATCGATGATGTTTTTGGGTTTGGCTTTGGCGGTGCGCCTGTACCAACGCGCCTTGGTCCGGCCTTTAGACTCTGATCGGCATGGCCTTCGTGGCCTGACCAATGTCGTCGATACGCCGATGGCCTTGCTGCATAAGGATCTGGAGCGCTTCTGGGTGAATCATGCTTGGTGGGATCAACTCGCTGTTCAGCCCTTGGATGGAGCCTCGGTTGAGGGTGACGACTTTTTGACCTCCCGGGTGCCCATCGAGGCCCGAACCGTTATTCGGGAAGGGTTGGACCGCTGTTTTGGCTCAGAGCAGTCCCAGCCCCAGCACCAGCCCCAATCGCGGGAAGGGGCACCCCCGATGTCTTCGCAGGATTGCCGATTGGCGGGTAAAAATGGCGAATCGCATTGGGTTACTTTTATTTTTGTGGCATTGGCCCCGGATCGCGCCGGGATCCTGGTCCAACGATCCGATCAATCCCAAAAGGCGCAAAGCCTGGAGGAGGGCGGCGCGCGACAGGAACAAATGGCCTTGGTCGAACGCCTCGTGGCGCGCCGGACCCGGGAACTCCAGGCGGCGCGCAATCGGGCCGAGGCTGCCAATCAGGCAAAGACCAATTTTTTGGCCAATATGAGCCACGAACTCCGGACCCCGCTCAATGCGGTGATTGGGTTCGCAGATGTCATCCTGAGTGAATTGTTTGGTCCGTTGGGCAATGAGCGCTATCGGGACTACCTCCAGGATATCCATAAGTCGGGAACTCACTTATTGGCGCTGATATCCGACATGCTCGATTTGGCGAAAATCGAAGCGGGCAAATTGGAAATTTCGGAGGAAAGTGTCGACCTGAGCTTTGTGTCCAGCACGGTCATCTCGATGGTTTCAGAGCGGGCTCGACAGGCCGGTGTATCGATCCAGAGTATGGTTGGTAAGGATGTCTCGCGTCTGCGCTGTGATGGGCTGCGGATCAAACAATGTCTGCTCAATCTGCTCACCAATGCGATCAAGTTTTCTGATCCGGGGAGCGTGGTGTTGTTGGATATTGTGGTGGTGAAAGATGACTGCCTCGAAATTCGGGTGAAAGATCAGGGCAGTGGCATGACCGAGGCACAGTGCGAGCGGGCCATGCGGCCCTTTGAGCAAATCAGCGGCTCGCCCTATATCGCGGAAGAGGCTGCCGGAACGGGTTTGGGTCTGCCGATTTCCCTGAAACTGATGGAATTGCATCAGGGAACACTGGAACTGTATTCCCAAGTCGGACAGGGCACCTTGGCCGTGATGCGCTTTCCGTTCGGTCGGGTTTTACCCCCGCGCGGTGGTGGAGTTGGGTTTTCCGAGACATCCGGGGTCGGGGAGCATGGTGAAGCGGGTCCAAAAGAAAAGGGATAGGCTGCCTGCAAGGACTGGCTCAAAGCCGAGGCAATCCTTGCGCACCCTATCCCTTCCCAAGGATATGTTCGGGGTCGGGCGTTCCGACCCTGGCATGCTTAAAGTGCGGTAAAATCAACCACATAATTGTCATGCGGAGGCTGACCACCGGTCTTCTTGACCGCCTCAATCACTGCAGGCAATTCGACGCCGTCGGGAACATTGACGACTTCATAAATGGTGGTGGAGCCAGAGGTCGGGCCAGGGTCAGCCAAGCGGTGGGCCTTGTCGACCAGACCTTCACCGGCGACTTTGATCATCATGGTAGCCATAGGGTTTCTCCTCCTGGGATACGGGGCTCAAACACGGAGCTCGGTTAGGGCGCGCGCAGACAGCATGTCTGAAAACTGGGTGTGTGGCGGTGGAATGGGGGAGGAGGACCCGCCAGCGGCACAGCCTAGCCAATCCCATTCGAACGCACAATCCCGCAAATTATCCAGGGATATTTATTGATCACCATCCGGGGATGGATTGATCACAAGTCACTGCATCGACGACATTTCTGTTCAAAAGGGCGCGCCAATCTGTTCCAATGGTTGGAGCCTAACAAAAAAAATAAACGGTTAGGGGAGACATCCAATGTCCCAGGAAAGCAGAACAACAGAGTCTGGCCTGGTGTTGAACCTGTCGCCAGCCATTGGCTTGGCCCCCGGCGATGATGCTGTGGCCGACTATAAGCGGTTGCTGAAATCTTTTTTGGATCGATGTCCATCTGGCACCAGACAAAAGCTGGCCTCGGCCATTGGAACCCATAAAAGTTTTATTTCTCAGATCACCAATCCGTCCTATCGGGTGCCATTGCCAGCACAACACATCCCGGAATTGTTCCGAATTTGCCGGTTAAGTGCTTCAGAGCAAAGTCAGTTCTTAGCATTGTATCGCAGGGCGCATCCGGGCGCTGCAACGGTCCGGACGAACGGCACGACACCCAACGGCGCGTCTTCAGCGTTAAACCAGATTTCCGAATCCCATGGCTCCGGATCGGGTTTGCCCACTTTGGTCAGCGAAGAGAGCCTCATTGGCCAAGGGCAAAGCATTTCGATCCCACTGCCGCCAGATTTGAATGGGGATCGCCGGGCTGAAGTGGAGACCTTGATCAAGGACATGGCGACGCGAATCATTCATTTGGCGCGGGCAAAAGATTTGTAGGCCGGATTATTCGTCCCAGAAGGCGCAAAAGCCGAGTAGACTGATAGTCTGAGCGCTGGAGATGGACATGATTGGAAAACAGGCCTGTCCTCAGCGCCACTGGTCTGTATGAACCATGAAAGAGGCACCATGGCGATCTGTTCGGGCTTACCATGCCGTTTGAGGGGCTGGACCCTGGGGGCGATGCTTGCCTTTGTTGGGCTGGTGCCGGATTCCAGTGCGCTGGCACAAGGTTTTGACACAACCCGGCATGACCTGACCTTAGAAGAGCAGGAAGAGCGCTATGCCTTTGTTTTTGGCAATAGCTTTTTCATTCTATTGCATGAATTCGGCCATGCGCTGATCAATGAATTCTCCATCCCAGTGCTCGGGCGGGAAGAAGATGCCGTGGACAATCTGGCCACGGTTTTGCTGGTCCCTGACGAGCCAGACCCAGAGATTGATCAAATCCTGATCGATGCCATTGATGGCTGGTTTATGAGTGATGATTATTACGCTGATCAGGGCGAGGAATTGGCGGTGTGGGGTGAGCATGCTTTGGATGCGCAGCGGGCCTATCAGATCACCTGTTTGGTCTATGGCTCCGACCCGGAAGGCTTTTCCGACCTCGCAGACTCTACGGATCTGCCGGACTATCGCCGAGACAGCTGCATCGATACCTGGGATCAAACCGAGCGGTCCTGGATGCGGGTGCTTGAACCCCACATCCGGGGCACCGGCGACCCGAAACCAAAGGTAAATGTGTTTTATGGTCCGGCCCAAAGCGATTCCGAAGAAGAAATGCGGCAGATCCTGCAAGAAACCAAAATGTTGGAGACTTTTGCCAGCGATTTGATGGCCGAATTTAAACTGCCCCGAACCCTGACGGTTGCGGCCGAAGCCTGTGGTGAAGAAAACGCCTATTGGATCCCATCTGAGGGGCGGATCGTCCTGTGCTACGAGCTGATGACCTTTTATGACGACATGATCTATTGGGATATAAAAGATCGATAGTGTTCTCAATTTATTTTAATTTTCTAAGAAATCGGACTTTCATCCGGCACGGTTTTGGTTTCCTGGTCAACTTTGTTGGCTTCGGCAACCGCCCAGCCCAAGGGGGTTAAGCGGCAGACCAGCCAATCCGGCTTTAGCGGATTGGCAAACCAGGGTTCAGCCCAGCCCTTATCCAAGCAATTCTGTACGATCCGGCCATCGACCCGACGACCGTAAAGATCGAACAGCGGCAGTTTACCGCCCGGTTGGGTCAATCCCCTTTGCAGATAAGTTTGTTGGGATGGCGTTGGTTTGCCCAACCCCAATTTCCGTGAACTTTCTAGGGTAGTGCCCTCTGATGTCGGTGTTTCTTTGCTGCGCCGACGAACCGGTTTCGCAGCCCGGGCGGTTGGGGCCTTTGTCTGAGAGGTGGCCTTGGCGGACATTGGGATGATCCTTAGGTTTTTTTGACCCACCCAACTTGGGGCAGATGACTGCGGAACGATCTTGGGCGGGATCATGAAGCCCACTGATTAAGATATGGTAGGCAAGTGCTGGAAGGGAGTCCAATGACGATGGCAGAGCCGTCCTCGGAGCAAGGGCAAGACCAAGTCATGCTGGTGTATATGACCGCTGGGTCCCAGGAAGAGGCCATGCATATTGCGCAGGCCTTGATCGCCGAGCGCTTGGCCGCTTGTGTCAATATTCTGGCCCCCATGACCGCCGTGTTCCACTGGGATGGTGGGGTGCAAACGGGTGCAGAGGTGCCGTTTTTGGCCAAAACCACCGCTGCGGGGGTTGCGGCGCTAACGGATCGGGTTGTGGCCCTGCATTCCTATGACTGCCCCTGCATCGTCGCCTGGCCATTGGAGCAGGGGCATTCGGCCTTTCTAAGTTGGGTTGGCGCGGAGACGCGATCTTAAAATTTACCCCAGGCCGGGCACTTCCACCGCCGCAGTGGCAATGGCGGCGATGCCCTCTTGCCGACCGGTGAAGCCCAAGCCTTCACTGGTGGTCGCTTTGACGGAAATCCGATTGGCCGAAATCCCTAACGCATCGGCCAAGCCCCGGACCATGGCCGCACGATGCGGCCCCACCTTTGGCGCTTCGCAAATCACCGTCAGGTCAATATTCAATATCCGACCGCCCAAGGCTTCGATCAATGCGCCAGCATGGGCAAGGAAGATGGTGGAGGGAGCGCCGCGCCAGCGCTGATCGCTGGGGGGGAAATGCCGTCCGATGTCTCCGCCGCCAATGGCCCCCAACAGGGCGTCGGTGACCGCATGCATCGCCACATCGGCGTCCGAATGCCCTTTGAGACGAGCATTGTGGGGAATTTCCACACCGCACAGCGTGACATAGTCTCCGGGCTCAAAGGCGTGGACATCATAGCCATTGCCCAAGCGGGTCTCCGCACTGCCAGTCAACAGGCGTTCCGCCCGGGCCAGATCTTCTGGGCGGGTGACTTTGAAATTGTCTTCGGAGCCTTCGATCAAGCCAACCCGCCCACCGCTGGCCTCCAGCACAACCGCATCATCGGTCAGCGCTTGACCTTCGGCAGCGCGATGGGCGGCCAAAATATCGGCATAGCGAAAGCCTTGCGGGGTTTGGGCCCGATACAAACCGGTCCGGTCCACCGTAGCCTCCACCAACACCCCATTGCCGCGCTTCAGGGTATCGGCGACGGCCAAAGCGGGTAGGGCCCCAGCCTGGGCAGACAAGCCAACAATCACCCGATCAATCAAAGCGAAATCGACCATCGGTCGGGCGCCATCATGGATCAGCACATAGTCTGGAGCGTATTCCTCCAGACTTTCCAGGCCTAAGCGGACGGAATCCTGCCGCTCCGCTCCGCCATGGATCGGGTCGAGCAGGGTTGAAAGGCCATGGGCACATTCGTCATAGAGAGACCGGTCGTCCGGGTGGATCACCGTGCGGACCAGGGCCACTTCAGGATGGGCGGCGAAGCGGGCCAAGGAGTGGCGCAGCACCGGGCGACCGGCCAGACCGTGATATTGTTTCGGCAATTCAGCGGCAAAGCGCCGCCCGCGACCGGCAGCAACAATCAACGCGGCGATTTTCAAGGCCATGGTCCGGGACTCGCTAGGGCTGGAAAGGGCAGGGCGATTGGGGGGCTGGGTATGGTAAGGCGGAGCGCACCATACCCAAGGCGTAAGGGGCGTACAATGGCCCGTTGGGATTGGGCCGGACCCGGTACAAATCCTCCTTGCGGCGAGCCCCAACCAAGAGTTTATAAGCCCGTTGATTAGGATGATTGTCCGGGCCAAGGCCGAGGGTGTACAGTCCCGGCCATGTCGACCATCAGCCCCCTTGTCAGTCCCTTAGGACTACACTTAGCTGCGCTTGCTGCATTGCTGCCAGCAGGTGTTGTGTTTCCGCTTGGCTCCCGGTTCGGACTGTCTGACAGCCGTGATCAATCCCTGCTGTTTTGGATCCTCTGTGGGGTGGCGACCGTTGGATCGATTTTTGCCACTTTGGCCTTAACCGCTTCCGGATGGCATACCGGCTTTGGCACCACATTGACCGCGACCATTGCTGTGGTGTTGGGGGCCTATTTGCCCTTGGCGGCGCGCCTGAGCGGCATGCGGGCCCTGGCCATATTGCTGATGCCCTATCTTTGCTTGCTGGCCCTGTTATCTGCGGTTTGGGGCGGCGGGATGGAGGGACCACCAGATCTGATGACGGCGGACGCGCCACCGGCATGGCTTGCGCTGCATATCTCCGTTGCCCTGGGTGCCTTTGCCTTGTTGACCTTGGCGGCCGTGGCGGCTTTGGCCGGATTTCTTCAGGCCCGGGCCCTGAAACGGCGCAAACCCACCGCGTTGACCCGGCGTCTGCCCGCTTTGGCGGAGGCTGATGCCCTGACTTTGCGGCTTTTGGCTTCAGCGGAGGCGGTCTTGGGTCTGGGGCTGATTTCAGGCATGGCGGTGGAGTATTTTGCCTCGGGCAGTCTGATTGTGCTGGACCATAAGACCTTGCTGTCCTGGACGGCCTTCCTGTTGATAGGCCTGTTATTGGCGGCCCGCTCGCTCTATGGACTGCGGGGGCAGGCGGCGGCTCGTTTCGTGCTGCTGGCCCAATTGCTGCTCACCTTAGCCTTTCCAGGGGTCAAATTTGTCTCCGATGTCCTGATGCAGACCCCCACGACTGGTTGAAATTGGTGCGGCGCGGTAAAACTGTTGCAATTTTTTTCCCTGCACAATATTTAGTCATGTCCAGACCGTGAATTGGTCACGGCTCCCCCGATGGTACGGATGACAGGTCTCCATGGTC
This sequence comes from Rhodospirillaceae bacterium, assembly GCA_049604415.1. Lineage (GTDB taxonomy): Bacteria > Pseudomonadota > Alphaproteobacteria > Rhodospirillales > Rhodospirillaceae > JBMYTN01. The sequence continues at coordinate 41,659 of JBMYTN010000001.1, forward strand.
TCCGGTTTGCCTAAGAACACTCCAGCGTCGGCGCACTCTCCTGCGGCACAGGCACTGTGCCTGCAGAGCGATCAGCGTTCTGCCTTGCAGAGGAGCAGTGCGACAACGGTGGTGTCTGGAGCAGGCATGATCCCTCAGGCTGGCGGACCCCCGCATGTTTTGTTGGCCCCGATGTCTGGCGTGACCGATCTGCCCTTTCGCCGCCAGGTGCGGCGCTGGGGAGCGGTTCCAGTTTTTTCCGAGATGATTGCCACCCGGGAAGCCGTGCGTGGGCATTTCTCGACCCTGCGTCGGGCGCGTCCGGATATGGATGAAGCGCCAATGGGGGTCCAGATCGCGGGCTGCGATCCGCAGGCCATGGCCGATGGTGCTCGCTTGGCTCAGGATCTCGGGGCCCAAGTGGTCGACATCAATATGGGATGTCCGGCGAAGAAAGTTGCCAAAGGCGCCCAGGCCGGCGCGGCCCTGATGCGCGATGAAGCCTTGGCGGGCCGGATCTTGGAGGCCGTCATTCAGGCGTGTTCGGTGCCAGTGACCCTAAAGATGCGTCTGGGTTGGGATGCGCAGAGCTTGAACGCGCCCCGTTTGGCCCGGATCGCAGAGCAAGCCGGGGTGGCCATGATCACGGTGCATGGGCGCACCCGAGATCAGCTCTATCAGGGCCATGCCGACTGGCATGCCATAGCTGAGGTCGTTCAAAGCGTTTCCGTTCCGGTGATCGGCAATGGCGATGTTCGCTCATTGGACGATGCCTGCTCCCTCCTGGAGCAATCCGGGGCTGCAGGGGTGATGGTCGGGCGTGGCGCCCAGGGACGTCCTTGGTTCCCGGCCCATTTGGCCACCGCTTTGGCCGGACTTGGTCAATCGCCAGACATCAAACTGCCCCCCGAACCGGGGCTGGAGCAGGTCCAAGCGGGCATGCTGAGCCACCTTGATGATCTGTTGACCCACTACACGGCCCATACGGGACTGCGCATGTCCCGCAAACATATGGGCTGGTATGCCGCCGAATTGGCGGACCGACTGCCTGGAACAGGGGAGTTCCGAGAGCGTTATGTCCGCGAGGAAACCAGTGCCGGAGCTATGGCGCTGATCCACGCCTTGTTTGACCGCCGCCTGGGAGAGGGGACCCGGGAGCCATCCGCTAGGAGAGTAGCCGCATGATGGTCCGTCTAGGCGCCCTGCGCCACCGTCCACCCGCCGATCCCATGGTTGATCCCGCCACCGTGCTGAACTCCATTGCGTCCTCCGTTTTGGTCATCGACCAGGAAGATCAAATTCGGTTCGTCAATGCGTCTGCGGAACATCTGTTTGAAAGCACTGCGCCGCTTTTGGTCGGCATGGAACTGAGCGAGTTGATCCCGGAGGATCATCCGCTGCATGGGCTGGTCGAAAAAGTGCGGCGGGAAGAGAGCATTTTTTCCGAATATGGCATCGAGCTTGACACGCCGAGAACCGGTCCTCGGACAATGACCATCCGAGTGTCGCCGTTGCAGGATTTCCCAAATTGGACAGTCGTTTCCTTGCATGAGTTAAGCATGGCTTTGAAGATCGGTCAGCAGATGCATTCGCGCAATGCGGCCCGGTCGGTTACCGCCATGGCCGCCATGATGGCCCATGAGGTCAAAAACCCCTTATCCGGTATTCGCGGCGCGGCACAGCTTTTGGAGCAAAACCTCCGCTCAGAAGACAAGGCCTTGCTGCGTTTGATCCTGGATGAGACCGATCGCATCGTGGCCTTGGTGGACCGCATGGAGGTCTTCTCTGACACCCGGACCCTGGATCGGGAGCCGGTCAACATTCACCGGGTGCTCGAACATGTTCGAATGGTTGCGGAAAATGGCTTTGGCAAATCCGTGCGCTTTGTGGAGACCTATGATCCGTCCTTGCCGCCGGTGTTGGGCAATCGCGACCAGTTGATCCAGGTCTTCCTCAATTTGGTCAAAAATGCCTGCGAAGCTGTCGATGACGCCATGGGATCGGAAGTGGTCCTGACCACCGCCTATCAGCATGGCTTGCGGATGCGGGCCCCCGGGTCCGGGGAAGCCTTGGATTTACCCCTGGTGATCCGGGTGCGGGACAATGGACCGAACGGGATCCCGGAGGATATTCGGGGCAATTTGTTCGACCCCTTTGTCTCAACCAAGACCAAAGGCAGCGGCTTGGGATTGCCTTTGGTGGCTAAAATTATCCATGATCATGGTGGGGTGATCGAATTTGACAGCCAGCCGGGCCGAACCGTGTTCACCGTGGTGCTGCCAATGTCCAGAGGATCCGCATCCGTCCAGGATTTGGCTCAACGGGAGGCAGGGGGACCTGTTGGATTGTCAAAAACCGCCCTTAATCGTTTGCCCGCTGAGTAATCGTCGCCTTGGTAAAACCGTTTTGCAGCCTAACTTTCTGAAAATAAAAAAGATTTGTGGAGAGACCAATGGCCAGCATCCTCGTTGCCGATGACGATCGCGGGATCCGCACCGTCCTAAGCCAGGCTTTGGGGCGCGCGGGCTATGAGGTGCGGTCCACCGGCACCGGCTCGACCCTGTGGAATTGGGTCGCCGACGGGCAAGGGGATTTGGTGATCACCGATGTGGTCATGCCCGATGCCAATGGCCTGGATTTGATCCCGCGGATCAAAAAAATTCGACCGGATCTGCGCATCGTGGTGATGAGCGCCCAAAACACCTTGCTCACAGCGGTGAAGGCCGCTGAACGCGGCGCCTTTGAATATCTTCCCAAGCCCTTCGACTTGAAGGAACTGACCAATGTGGTCCGCCGGGCTTTGTCTGCTCCCCGGGATGATCTGGTCGCCTCGGAAGGTGGAGAAGAGGAAGAAGACGGCCAACTGCCCCTGATCGGGCGTTCACCGGCCATGCAGGAGATCTACCGAACCCTGGCCCGGCTGATGACCACGGATTTGACCGTGATGATCTCTGGCGAATCCGGGACGGGCAAAGAACTGGTTGCCCGCGCCCTGCATGACTATGGCAAGCGCCGCAATGGCCCCTTTGTCGCGGTGAACATGGCCGCCATTCCCCGGGAATTGATTGAAAGCGAGCTCTTCGGTCATGAGAAGGGTGCCTTCACCGGGGCCCACAGCCGGGCGGCTGGGCGGTTTGAGCAGGCCGATGGCGGGACCCTATTCCTGGATGAAATTGGCGATATGCCGCCGGAAGCCCAAACCCGTTTGCTGCGGGTGCTTCAGGAGAGTGAATATACGACGGTCGGCGGGCGCACCGCGATTCGGTCCAATGTCCGGATTGTTGCCGCCACCCACCGGGATCTTCGCCTGCAAATTCGTCAGGGCCTGTTCCGGGAAGATTTGTTCTATCGCTTGAATGTGGTGCCGATCCGTCTGCCGCCGTTGCGGGAGCGGACGGAGGATATTCCGGAATTGGCCCGCCATTTCCTGAAGCAAGCCACCGTGGGCGATGGTCTGCCGACCAAAGTTCTGGACCAGGGGGCGGTTGACCGTCTGAAAGCCCATCGCTGGCCCGGCAATGTGCGCGAGCTGGAAAATCTGGTGCGTCGATTGGCCGCACTCTATTCCCAAGAAGAAATCAGCCTGGATGTTATTGAGGCCGAGCTGGCGGCGGTGACCCCGGTGCCTGGCTTGGATATGGAGGATCCCGACGAGGGTTTGTCCTCCAAGGTTGAGCGTCATTTGCGCAATTACTTTGCCGCCCACGGAGACAGCCTGCCGCCCAATGGTCTCTATGACCGGATCTCCCGGGAGGTCGAGCGCCCCCTGATCTTGCTGTGTTTGGAAGCCACCCGGGGCAATCAGATCAAAGCTGCCCAGCTGTTGGGGGTCAACCGCAACACCTTGCGGAAGAAAATCAAGGATCTGGACATCCAGGTGGTCCGGGGCGTGAAATGACCGACGGGATCAGGGCGGAGCACACCGTCCCCCCGGCCCCCATATCCCCAAGCAGAGCAAAACGGCAAGGGCGGCGTCCCGAGCGCCGTGCCCTGGTGTTCAACCGGTCTATTCTGCGCCTCGGCATTTATGCCCGGCGGTTCCGCCTTGCGCGGCGGCTGGCATTGGCATTGTTCATTCTGGCCCTAATTTTGGGCGTGTTGACGGCCTTCGTCCTGACAGCACCGGAAAAGAACGACACGGTGCTTTGGCTCCTGCTCAATCTGGATGCCATTGTCATTCTGGGGCTGACCGTGATGGTCACCCGATTCATGGTCCGGGCCTGGAGTGCCAGGCGGGCAGGGGGGGCCGGCTCGCGCCTGCATGCCCGCTTGGTGTTGCTGTTTGGTGCCGTTGCGGTGATCCCGGCCATTGTGGTCGGCGGATTTACAGCGGTCGCCTTCCATTTCAGCTTCCAGACCTTTTTTGATGACACCGTGTCAACGGCCGTGGCGGAAAGCCAAGAGGTCGCCCAGGCCTATAAGGAAGCCCATATCAGCGGGATTGCTGGCATTGCAGCGGTTTTGGCCAATGATTTGAACCGGGAATTGCCGAAACTGCCGAGCGAGGAATATCTTAACCGATATTTGACCACCCAGAGCTTTGTCCGGAACATCAATGAGGTTGTGGTGTTCACCGGGACGGGACAGGTTTTGGGTCGGGCCGGGGTCACGTTTTCGATGCAGTTTGAAACCGTGTCCGACTTTGCTTTGGACCGGGCGCGCAGTGGCGATGTTGCCGTGCTACCAGGCGCATCAAATGACCGGGTGCGGGCCTTGGTGGCGCTGCAATTGCCCGAGGCGTTTTTGCTGGTCGGGCGGTTTATTGATCCCAAAGTCCGCCAGCATATTGAACAGGCTGATGCTGCCGTGGCCAAATATGGCGCGTTTCGCGATCAAAGGACCCAGATCCAGATCATCTATATGGTCGCCTTCATGGTTGTGGCCCTTTTGCTGCTGTTGGCGGCCGTTTGGGTGGGCCTGATCATTGCCGACCGGCTGGCCCGGCCCATCGAGGCCCTCATCAGTGCCTCGGAGCGGGTCCGGGAGGGGGATCTCTCGGTCCGGGTGCCGGAGATTGTCGCCAGCGATGAGGTTGCCACCCTCAGTCGTGCCTTCAATCGGATGACGGCGCGCATATCCGAGCAGCAGCATTCCCTGCAAAATGCCAATGCTGAACTTGATGAACGGCGGCGGTTCACGGAAACCGTGCTGTCCGGGGTGTCTGCCGGGGTCATTGGCCTGGATGCTGAGGGGCGGATGAATTTGCCCAATCCCTCTGCGTCACGCTTACTGGGGCGTAATCTGGAAAATGGGCGCGGCATGGCCATTGAGGAAGCGGTTCCGGCCTTTGCTGAGCTGGTGGCCAAGATCAAGGCGCATCCTGAACGCCCGCTCAGTGCCGAAGTCTCAGTCCTTGTCCGTGATCGCAAGCGGACCCTTTTGGTGCGGGTGGCTGCTGAACATGGGGCCGAAGACATTCCAGGCTATGTCATCACCTTTGATGATGTCACCGATCTCCAGGCCGCCCAACGCACCGCTGCCTGGGCCGATGTGGCGCGCCGGATTGCCCATGAAATTAAAAACCCGCTCACGCCAATCCAGCTGTCGGCGGAGCGGTTAAAACGTAAATATCTCAAGCAGATCCAGGACGATCCCGAAACATTTATCCGCTGTACCGATACCATTGTCCGCCATGTCTCCGATATTGGCGGCATGGTCGATGAGTTCAGCTCGTTCGCCCGGATGCCTGCCCCGGTTATCAAGCTTGAAAACCTTAATGAACTGGTGGCCCAAGCGGTGTTTCTGCAAAAGACGGCTTATCCGCAATTGGATGTGCGCCATCACTTGCCGGATGCGACCGTGCGCGTGCCCTGTGATCAAAGGCAGATCAATCAGGCGCTGACCAATCTGATCAAAAATGCCATTGAATCCATTGAAGGGCGTCCCCGTCCATCGGAGGGCGAAGCGGAACTGCCCAAAGGGTCCGTTCAGGTTCATTTGGACCTGCCCGAGGGGGAAGGGGGTGAGATTGCCCGCGTCAGGCTGATCGACAATGGCAAAGGCTTGCCCAAGGAAGAGCGCCATCGCCTGACCGAGCCCTATGTCACCACCCGGTCAAAAGGAACTGGGCTTGGCTTGGCGATTGTTAAGAAAATCCTGGAAGACCATCGGGGCAATCTGTTACTTGAAGACAACACATCCGGTGGCGCGATTGTAACCATCACCTTGCCCATCGGAGACCCAGACAGTCCGTCCAAGAACCAAACCGAGGCAGCTTTGCAAACTCCGTCATCGCTTCCAACGGCCTCCGATCGGGACATCCAGTCCTAAGAAAACCGCCACAGCCTAGAAAACCAGCAAGCAGGCCCCTGCATGCCCAGCCATTCGCCCAATACCATCCCCGGTGCTGACGCCGTTCAAAGTGGCTTTGATCCGAGTGATGTCCAAGCCAATGACATCCTCCTTGTCGATGATGAGGAGGATATCCGCATGGCCTTGTCCGGCATTCTGGAGGATGAGGGCTATCAACCCCGGGAGGCCTGGGATGCCGACAGTTGTCTGGCTCAGGTCGGGGAGCGGGAACCGGCTGCGGTGGTGCTCGATATCTGGATGGAAGGCAGTCGCATTGATGGCCTGGGTGTGCTGGCTGAATTGCGCAAAGCCTATCCGCTGCTGCCGGTGGTGATGATCAGCGGTCATGGCACCATCGAGATGGCGGTCACGGCGCTGAAAAACGGCGCCTATGATTTTATTGAGAAACCGTTCAACACCAATCGGCTGCTGACCACGGTCCAGCGGGCCATGGAAGCTGGGGCCCTGCGTCGGGAAAACGCGGCGTTAAAAAACCGCGACCGGGGCGAAACGGTGATGATTGGGCGCTCGCAGGTGCTGCAACAGGTGCTGCAGGCCGTCGACAAGGTGGCCCCAACCAATTCGCGGGTGATGATCTCTGGACCGGCAGGCTCCGGCAAAGAGGTTGTGGCGCGGATGATCCATGCGCGCTCCACCCGGTCCGATGCCAGCTTGGTGGTGGTCAATTGCGCCGCCATGTCACCGGATCGCATGGAAGAGGAGCTGTTTGGCCGGGAAGGCGATGGCAGCAATACGGGGCGCACTGGCCTGTTTGAAATGGCCGATGGCGGCACTTTGCTGCTGGATGAAGTCGCCGACATGCCCTTGGAAACCCAAGGCAAAATTGTCCGCGTTCTCCAAGACCAGACTTTCACCAGATTGGGCGGGAGCCGTCAGTTGCGGGTGGATACGCGGGTGCTGGCCATCACCAATCGCGACTTAGATGAAGAGATTAGCGCCGGTCGGTTCCGTCAGGATCTCTACTACCGTCTCAATGTGGTGCCGATCCTACTGCCCGATCTGACCCGGCGCCGGGAAGATATTCCGCTTTTGGTCGAGCATTTCATGGGGCATGCCGCGCAAATGGCGGGCACCCGTCCCAGACCGGTTGGGGAAGATGCCATGGCGCGGCTGCAAGCCGATCCCTGGCCAGGCAATGTGCGCCAGTTGCGCAATGTGGTCGATCGCTTGTTGATCATGGCCCCGGGGGAGGCCGATGAACCAATCACTGCGGAAATGCTGCCGCCAGAGATTGGCGCTGACGCTGCGGCAACCCTGAAGCTGGACCGATCCGGTGAAATCATGGCCTTGCCCTTGCGGGAAGCCCGGGAAACCTTTGAACGGGATTACCTGCTGGCCCAATTGGCCCGGTTTGGCGACAACATTTCCCGCACCGCCGAGTTTATTGGCATGGAACGCTCTGCCCTGCACCGAAAGCTCAAAAGCTTAGGCGTCGCAGCTGCCGATCGGGCCAAACCGTAATCACTCTCACAGTTCTGTGCTGTTCCTACCAAGTGCATTTGGGTCTATTGAGGACCTTTTTTTGACGCGCGCAGGCCTTCTTGGGCCGCATTGTCATCTGGCCCCGGGATGCTCCGGGCACGCCCGAACAAAATGAGGACGGTATGAAGGTCATCATCTGTGGAGCGGGGCAGGTTGGCGTCTCCATTGCCCGCTATCTGGCGTTGGACGGCAACGACATTACGGTGATTGACCAGCGGCCGGAGTTGATCCGCACCATCTCTGAAGGCTTGGAGGTGCAGGCTTTGGTCGGCTATGCCAGCCATCCCGATGTGCTGGAACAGGCCGGGGCCGAAGATGCCGATATGTTGATTGCGGTGACCCATGCCGATGAAGTCAACATGGTTGCCTGCCAGGTCGCCCATTCTCTGTTCAATGTGCCGACCAAAATCGCCCGGGTCCGCAATCAATCTTATCTTTCACAGCGTTGGGCAGATTTGTTCACCCGGGAAAATATGCCGATTGATGTAATCATCTCCCCGGAGATCGAGGTCGCTCAGGCGGTGACTCGACGCCTCCAAGTGCCAGGGGCCATGGATGTTATCCCGCTGGTCGAGGACAAGGTCCGTTTGATGGGGGTGCGCTGTACTGAAGACACCCCGGTTGTTAACACACCGCTGCGGCAATTGACCCAGCTGTTTCCGGAACTGTCTTTGGTCGTCGTTGGCATCATCCGCAATGAGCGCCCGATGGTGCCCGGGGCCGATGAGCAGATGCTGCCTGGCGATGATGTCTATTTCGTCGTCGACAGCGCCCAAACCGAGCGGGCTTTGGCCGCCTTTGGCCATGAGGAAACCACCGCCCGGCGCATTGCCATTTTTGGCGGCGGCAATATTGGCACCTTCCTGGCCCAAACTCTGGAGCGGGAATACCCGCAAATGAAGGCCAAAATGATCGAGTTCGACCCTGATCGGGCGCGACAGGTGGCCAATATGCTGGAAAAGACCATGGTTTTGAACGGCGATGTGCTTGACCGGGAAATCTTGGAAGAGGCCGGGGTCGGGCAAACCGAAACCATTGTCGCTGTCACCAATGATGATGAGACCAATATTTTGGCCTCCCTGCTGGCCAAGCGTTATGGTGCCACCCGTGCGGTCACCCTGATCAACAAGGACACCTATAACACCCTGGTGACCACCTTGGGGGTCGATGTTGTGGTCAATCCGCGCTCGATCACGGTCTCAAAGATTTTGCAGCATGTGCGTCGGGGACGGATCCATGCGGTGCATTCGGTCCATGAGGGCTTTGGCGAAGTGATCGAGGCCGACGCTTTGGAAACATCGCCACTGGTGGGTCGACCCCTAAAAGAAGTCAAACTGCCCAATGGCGTGCTGCTGGGAGCCATTGTCCGAGGCAACCATGTTATCAGCCCACGCGGCGGCACAGTCGTCGCGCCAGGGGATCGGATCGTGTTGTTCTCCGCATCGGAAGCCATACGCAAGGTGGAAAAAATGTTCTCAGTTCGGTTGGAATTCTTTTAAACTTTCCAGCATGTTATCGGTCCGGTTGGACCAGGGTCAGTTCTTCGGGTCAAGGGAACCGCGTCGATGCCGCGTATCTGCTATGTCAACGGGCGCTATGCCCTGTTCAGTCAAGCCTCGGTCCATGTGGATGATCGGGCTTTTACCCTGTCCGATGGTGTCTATGAGGTCACGGCGGTGCGCCAGGGTCAGTTGGTGGATTTAGACTGGCATTTGGATCGGCTCGAGTATTCCCTTGGGGAATTACAGATCGCCATGCCGATGTCGCGCAAAGCGCTGGCCCATGTCAGTCGGCAGGTTGTTCTGCGCAATCGGGTTAGCCACGGCATTCTCTACACCCAGATCACGCGTGGTGTGGCGCCTCGGGATCACGCCTTCCCCAATCCCGCTGTGCGGCCCGGATTTGTCAGCTGGGCAAAATCCAAGCCCGATAATCCCGCTTCGGTGCTCCAATCCGGGGTCAAAGTCAAAAGCCAACGGGATTTGCGCTGGGCCCGGCGCGACATCAAGTCGACCTCATTGCTGGCCAATGTGTTGATGAAACAGGCAGCCCTTGAGGACGGTGGTTATGAATCCATGCAGGTGGATGACGACGGCATGGTCACCGAGGGGGCCTCGACCAATTTCTGGATGGTGGATGCGGAGGGCACTTTGGTGACCCGTCCCTTGTCCAACGCCATTTTGTCGGGCATCACCCGCAAAAGATTGATTGCCCTGGCCAAAGACCAAGGCATCACCGTCGAGGAGCGGCTTTTTAGCCTGGAAGAGGCAAAGGCAGCACGGGAAGTGTTTTTCACCTCGACAACGAATTTCTGCATGCCGGTGGTCCAAATCGACGACCATGTCATTGCCAATGGGGCACCGGGCAGCGTCGCCGGCGCTCTCTATAGTGCTTATATCGAGTTTGCCGCTGACGCAGGTCTTAGCTGATGACCTTGGAACAGTGGCCGTCGCCAGAGGCGGTGATCTTTGATTGGGACAACACCCTGATCGACAGTTGGCCCTGCATCCATATGGCAATCAATGCGACCATGAAGGCTATGGATATGCCGCAATGGACCCTGGAAGAAACCCATGAACGGGTTGGCCTGTCCATGCGTGATGCCTTCCCAACCTTATTTGGCGACCGGTGGGAGGAGGCCCGAGATGTGTTTTACGCCGCATTTCGGGAAGCCCATCTGGACATGCTGGTTGCGTTGCCCAGTGCTGAGGCATTATTGCAACACTTAACCGATTCGATGCAATGCGCCCTCGTGGTCGTGTCCAACAAAACCGGTGGTTTTTTGCGGGAAGAGGTTACCGCCCTGGGGTGGGATCGCTACTTCCATTCCTTGGTGGGTGCAGGGGATGCTGCCAAGGACAAACCGGCCTTAGAACCTGTTCATATGGCATTGGAAGGATTGGAGTTATCGCCCCAACGGCACCTTTGGTGCATTGGCGACAGCTGGGTCGACATCGCCCTTGGCGCAGCCGCTGGAGCCAACACCGTTCTGTTGCGTCCCGACCCACCAAAAGACGAGGAATTCGATCAAAATCCACCAAATGAGTGGGTAAAAGATTGTAAAACCTTGTTGGAGCGGCTCAAAGAGCGGTCATAGCCGCAAAAATGCCAGGGTGACTGATCGAGGGGCTTGAACCATTCTTTGTTGCAGTGCACAATGCAGCCGTCTTGCAGGAGGGCTCAGCCAATCCCCCTGTTTCGACAATACTGCGCAAGCAAGTGAACCTCCCGGCGTGGACTTCCTTCAAACCGGGTAAAGACAACAAAGAAGGCAAAAAAAGGGGGCAGCATTTATGGCGGCCGAAAAATCGCAGAATGTTCAAGACGTGTTCTTGAATTACATCAGAAAGCACAAGGCTCCTGTCACCATCTTTTTGGTTAATGGTGTGAAGCTGCAAGGTATTGTCACTTGGTTTGACAATTTCTCATTGCTCTTGCGGCGGGATGGCCATACCCAATTGGTCTATAAACACGCGATTTCGACCATTATGCCGGCCCAACCGGTCCAATTGTTCGAACCGGGCCGCGAAGAAGCGGCTGAAGCGTAAGGTCTAAAACCTGAGGCTTCGGCCCTCTGTGCTGCAAGCTGGTCCCTTATGGTATGGGGGAGGGACCAGAGCATTTTGACTTAGTCAAAATGCGGAAGAAGCGGCAGGCGTTTGCGAAGCAAATGCCGAGAGCGCGTTTAAACACATTTTCAGCCGCTGTGGATACTGGGTGGGCATTTCGGAAATACGCCCAAGTACAGGAGCCTCTCTAGGTTCCGTAGAGCGCATCCCGCCGACGTCGAAAACCACGTTTCCTCGACAGCGCGGCGGTTCGACTGGTTCCGCCGAATGTCCTGTGGCAGAGTGGCCCGAACGGCTTAACAACACGATAAACTGAGGCCACAGGTTTGGTAGATGGTTTTGCCTATGACGGGCCCCCGCCAGCGGCCCGGGCGATGGTTCTGCATCCTTCCCTAAAAAAACGCGATCTGGACGCACGGGATCCGGAGTCCCGTTTGGCAGAAGCGGCCGGTCTGGCTCACGCCATCGATCTTGATATCCAGCATTGCGAAGTGGTTCCGGTGAACCGGCCCCGACCTGCGACCTATTTGGGTGGCGGGGCCGTTGAACGTCTGCGGGACCTGGTGGAAGAAGAAGATCTGCAATTGGCTGTCGTCGATTGTGCCCTGACACCGATCCAACAGCGCAATCTGGAAAAAGAGTGGTCATGCAAGGTCATCGACCGAACTGGTCTGATCCTGGAGATTTTTGGAGCCCGTGCCCGCACCGCTGAAGGCCGGATGCAGGTTGATCTTGCGCATCTGACCTATCAGCGCAGCCGGTTGGTGCGCAGCTGGACCCACTTGGAACGGCAGAAAGGCGGGTTCGGCTTTATGGGAGGGCCGGGGGAAACCCAGATTGAAATTGACCGCCGATTGATTGGCGAGCGCATTGCCAAATTGCGCCGGGACCTGGAGGAGGTTACCCGCACCCGAGGCCTTCACCGCGCCGCCCGAGCCCGCGTGCCTTATCCCACAATTGCGCTCGTCGGCTATACCAATGCCGGTAAGTCGACGCTTTTCAATACGTTAACCACGGGTGGCGTGTTGGCGGAAGACATGTTGTTCGCCACCTTGGACCCAACTATGCGGGCCTTATCCCTGCCCTCGGGGCGCAAGGTGATTTTGTCCGATACGGTTGGTTTCGTCTCCGATCTTCCCCACGAGTTGGTGGCCGCGTTCCGGGCCACATTGGAGGAGGTGAAAGAAGCCGACCTGATTCTCCATGTACGGGATGTATCCGGGACCGATACGGATGCGCAGAAAGCCGATGTGGAGCAAGTTTTAGCCGATATGGAGTTGGGAGAAGACCGTGATGACCGCATGGTCGAGGTTCTCAACAAGGTGGATCGGCTATCCATCGAAGATCGCGAGGTTATTGAAAACAAAGCTAAAAGAGATGACAAGGCCGTTGTTGTTTCCGCTCTTGAAGGCATTGGGCTAGACCCCTTGCTCTCACTGATCGAAACCAATTTGGGGGCTAGGCGGGTGACGGTCCATCTGCAGATCCCGCAACGGGATGGGGCTGCCCAGGCCGCTGTTTATCGGCGGGGTGAGGTTATCGAGCGGGTGGATGGCGAAGAAAATGTCGAGATGACGGTGCGATTGGACCCTGAAGAGGTCGGTAGGCTGGACCCAGCCCATATTGTAACCCCCGAACAGCGCTCTGATGAGGCGCTCTAACTACATATGTAGTTAAACCCGCAAAAACATTCCGGGTTCGCAAGTGGTTTTGTTTGGCCAATCTTCTTGAGCGCATCGACGACCAGGGTAATTCAACCATAAAGCTATATGGCAGAGAAACGTCACGGCAAAAAGGGGCCATGACGAACCATATTGGCCTTGTATTGAGATCATATATGAGAATATTGTTCAAATATGAGCATTGAGACCGAAATTCGCACTCTCACACCGACTTTAGACCATCGTATCGGCCAGTCCTTGAAGGACCTGCGACGCGAGCGCGGGTGGTCCCTTGAGGACCTTGCCAAACGGACCGGGGTCAGCCGGGCCACATTGTCCCGGGTCGAAGCCGCTGAGGTTAGCCCAACCACTGCCACATTGGCCAAGCTGTGCGCGGCCTTCGGCATCCAACTGTCCCATTTGATGTTGGAACTGGAAGATGGCTTCACGCCTTTGATCCAGGCGGACAGGCAAACGGTTTGGCAAGACCCAGCCGGTGGCTTGACCCGTCGGTTGATCTCGCCACCGGCCCATGGCCTGAAAGCAGAGGTTCTGGAGTGCACTCTGGAGGCCGGTCAGGACCTGATTTACGAGCACCCACCAAAGTTGGGGCAAGAACATCACCTGTTGATGCTTTCAGGATCCCTCACGCTCAGCTTTGGCCCAACCGTCGTTCATCACCTGAAGTCAGGCGATTGCCTGCGCTACCGCCTGGATCGGGGCAATCGTTTCTCCACCTCGCCGGAGGAGGGCGCACGCTACCTCCTGGTCATCGTTTAGCGCCAAAGGATCTTCGCTATGGTCCCCACAGATCAAAAGGACGGTGCTCTAAGTGCCTCACAGACATTGGACATCGATCTCGTCCGTCCGCCCATAGAGGCTGCGCTGTTGGATGGCCTGGCCGACTTGCTTCAGGCTTGCGTTGAAGCCGGGGCGAGTGTGAATTTCGTCATGCCCTTCACGAACGATCAAGCGAAGCTCTATTGGCAGCAGAAGGTTTTCCCGGGCGTGCATGAAGGGTTGATTGACCTGTTGGTCGCCAGAGACCCCGCCAGGGGAGGCACCATAGTCGGAACCGTGATGATTAATCGTGACACACCCCCCAATCAACCCCATCGTGCGGATGTGGCGAAACTTTTGGTCCATCCCCTGGCTCGGCGTCGTGGGGTGGGACGAGCCCTGATGAATCGGCTTGAGGATGTGGCCCGGGCGTCCGACCTGAAATTGCTGGTGCTCGATACCCGGACCGGTGATACCGCCGAGCCGCTTTATCGGTCCATGGGGTATCAAACCTTGGGATCGATCCCGGGATTCAGTCTTGACCCGCTGGGGTCAGGTCGTCTGGATGCCTCGACATTTATGTTCAAGCCCCTCTGATGGGAGGGTCCTCTGCTGTCCAGAAATGTCTACTAGTAGAAGGTGGTCTGAGGCGGTCGTTCCGGCAGCGGTTTTACAATCAAGAGAAGTCTAAGCACGCCATAAAAGAAACACACATAGAGGGTACTGAGAAGTATAAACAAACAATAAGGGTTACATTTTGACTATTACGTCACACGTAACAGATTAACCCATTCTTAACACTTTTTGAATCTGCCCGCGCACCCATGCACCAATCCTCGGATGTGTGATGTGGAATGGGTCGGTTTCGAACCCTCGGGCCGAGCAGCGTCAGGCCGAAAACTGGGACCAGCGCCTTCACATCGGTCATTTTCTACTAGTAGATCTGTGATACACTCCGCTCCGAAGCCGATGAGAAGGAGGGTCCAGATGGCGACAAACCGGAGCCAAGCCCGCTGGCGGGCCAAAAACAAGATGGTTAAACGCCAGCTCAATGTGATGGCGCGGAAGTTTGTCCATGAGATCCTTGAGGACGTCTCCGAGGCCCAAGCACTGAAGGGCAAGGCTGAGGCAGTTACCTATTGTGCCTTCATCACCCTAGCCCTGCAGCAACATGCTGCCAACAATCCAGAGGCGGCAAAGCTGCTCCAACTCTATGGCGAAGCCTATCGATCAGATCGGGACATTCTGGCTCCATGATCGATCAGCGCCCAGAAAGATCGACTGGGCTCTTTAAGGCCAATTTTCCTAAGGATTTAAAAGGCTTGGGCCAAATGGGAAGCCAGGGTAAAACCTCCCTATGACAGAGACCATAGACAGCATTCTCGGCGCCATTAACCCTGCCGCCGTAACCAAACTGATCCGTGATGCCGTAGAGGCCGAGATCCTGCCTCGGTTCCGCAATCTCAGCGAAGGCCAGATCCAGACCAAATCCGGACCGATGGATATGGTCACGGAAGCCGATATTGAGGCGGAGCGGGCGCTGACCAAAAGCTTACAATCCTATCTTCCCGGTTCCGTCGTGGTCGGAGAGGAAGCGGTGTTTGCGGATGGCTCGATCATTCAGCGCCTTGCCGGGGCGCATCCGGTCTGGATCATCGATCCCGTTGACGGAACCGGAAATTTTACCCGGGGGGATGTCCGCTTCGGCTGCATCGTGGCGTTGGCCTATCAAGGCCAAACCATCGCCGGATGGATTGATGATTGTGTGGCAGACCGCACCACCCATGCGGTTTTGGGCCAAGGCTGCTGGGAAGGCGGGCAACGCTGTCTGCCAGCACCGGACGGCCCAACAGACTTAGGCGCCTGCAGCGGCTATGCGGGTGGGCAGCCGGTCAAAAAGGCCCTGACACCGCATATGAAGCAGGTCGAGCGGGTGACATCAGCGGCCCATGTTTACTTGTCCTTGATCCGAGGCTCAGCCCAGATTGGGGGCTTTACCCGATTAAATTCTTGGGATCACGCGGCGGGATTATTGATGATCAAGGAGTGGGGTGGGGTGGCGCGGATGCTCGATGGATCCGACTATGCCCCGGTGATGACGACCGGGGCGGTCTTGTCCGCCTCCTCGGAAGCCCTGTGGCAAGCAGCGGCCAGTCCTTTGTCCAAGCTGCCATCCCTGCCCGAGGTGACCAGGATGACGGCGGCCCAATAGGGCGGAACGCCCGTATTGCTCATCTGCGCGGCTCGGAAAAGTCTAATTCGGGGTTGGAATGCTGCCCGAGGCTGAGGATCCGCTGGGCCCCGGCGCTGTCGGTGTGCCCTGAACCGGGGTTGCGGTCGGGCGATCCAAGCGCACTTCCAAATAGGGCGGCTTGTCGCGCAGGGATCTTAGGATCCAATCATAGACCACATAGGACCCAAAACCCCGAGGCTTGGTGGCCAGTGCATTGCCGCGCAGGGCCACCGCGTCGGTGACCACCCGGAACTTGCCACTGAAATCGACCTTGGCATCGAGCAATTGTTGCCGATGGGAGGCGCTGAGCACCCGGCCTTTGATTTCCACTCGGCCATCTTCATAGGAAGACAGGGTGATGATCTGCTCATTGCGGCGGATAAAGATGACATCAGACCGCTCGCCGAGTTGGCCAGTTTTTTCGTAATAGACCCGGAATCGTCCGCGTCCAAGCGGTTCAACGGACTTCATCGCCCGGTCCCGTTGCAGGTCGCGGACCAGCATTTCGGTGGTTTCGGCGACCTCGTCCGGGGTCAGATTGCCGTCGCGGATGTCTTCATAAAGCGGCACCCAAAGCACATCTCCGCGATAGATGATGCCATAGGCACCGGTCTTGGAGAGCCGGATCTCAGCCAAAAAATTGTCCGGCATATAGCAGCTGGTCAGGAGAGGCAGCAGGAGCAGCAGCCACAGCTTTGCCCAGGGTTTGGGGGATGACGCGTCACGGCATCCCCACCCCTTGGGTCTGATCGGGCTTAATCGCCGGATCGCTCGCTGTGCTTGGCCTCCAGCCAAAGTGCTTCCATCTCCTCCAAACTGCTGTCCTGGGGCCCGCGATTGGTTTCCGCCAAGCGGCGTTCCACATAGCCAAACCGTTGGGTCACCTTGGCGTTGGTCCGGGCCAAGGCCTGATCAGGATCGACCCCAATCATACGCGCGAGTTGGACAGCGGCGAACAACAGATCACCGGTTTCATCTTCCAAGCGGTCCGGATCAGCCTCTGGCAGCTCCTTGCGTAATTCTTCCAGTTCTTCCAGCAGTTTGGCAATCATCTCTTCGGGGTTGGGCCAATCAAACCCCACCCGCGCCAATCGCTTGCCTATTTTCAGGCTCCGGGTCGAGGCGGGCAGGGTCACCGCCACATCATCGAGGACGCTGGCAACCCGGCCTTCCGCAGCAGCCCGAGCGGACCGTTCTATCTGCTTGCGCGCCTCCCAAGCCTGGTTTTGCGCATCCGCATCGGCAATGCTGGCATCGCCAAACACATGGGGATGCCGATTGATCAGTTTTTCCGCTGCCGCAGCGGCGATGTCCTGGAAGTCATACAGGCCGTCTTCTTCGGCGAAGCGGGCGTAATAGACCACCTGGAACAACAGATCGCCCAGCTCGCCCTTTAAATCTTCCAGATCGCCCCGGGCTATGGCATCGGCCACTTCATAGGCTTCTTCAATGGTATGCGGGGCAATCGTGGCATAAGTCTGGTCAAGGTCCCAGGGGCAGCCTTTTTCCGGATCCCGCAGGCAGGCCATGACCGCCAACAGCCGAGGCAGGGGCTCACCGGGCAGATGATCCGGATTGAACCCCCGAATTGTGGGTTGGTCAGATGGTTGGTCAGAGGCGCTCATGCCATGCCTGCCCGCTTGCGAATGAAGGGCGGCAAGGCAAAGGCGGCCTCATGCACCTCGGCACTATAATAGTCAAACGACAGTCCAGAGGCTGCGACCCGATCCGTCAAAGCGTCTGGCTTTTTCAGGCCAGCGTCTTCGGAGGCCCAGCCCAGGGTCATAAACCCGCCCGCATAGGTCGGAACGACCGTAAGATAGAAGGTGGCTTCCGCAAACCCTGCGGCTTGCAGATTGTCATGGATCAGCTTGGCCTCGTCCCCCTGCAGGAAGGGGACGCCCCCTTGTAGGGTGAGAATGCCGCCCGGGCCCAATCTTGCCCGGCAGTCGCCATAAAAGTCTGCGGTGAACAATCCAGCCGCCGGACCAAAGGGGTCGGTGCTGTCAATGATGATCACATCCCATTGGTCCGGGCTGGTTTTCATGAACTCAATGCCATCGGCAATGATCACCTGGCCTCGAGGGTCATCAAAAGCGCCTTTGCTCAAGGCGGGCAGGTGGGTTTTGGAAAAATCGACCACATCTGGATCGATTTCCACCATGGTCGCCGAGGCTACGCTCTGGTGGCGCAGCACTTCCCGCAAAGTGCCGCCATCACCGCCGCCAATGATCAGCACCCGCTTGGCCGCCCCGTGACCGAATAGGGGCACATGGACCAGCATTTCATGATAGGCCGGTTCGTCGCCCTCGGTCAGCTGAATGACCCCATCCAAGATCATCACCCGGCCATAGGTTTGGTTTTCAAAAATCACCAAATCCTGCAACCCGGTATTGTCCCGATGGAACACCTTCTCGGCCTTGAAGGTTTGTTGCCAATTGGGATGGAGGGTTTCGGAAAACCATTGCTCACTCATAGGGTCAGTCGCTCTCTGATGTCTGGGAAAGGGCCGCAAGGGGGGAGAGACTCCAGCTTGCGCATTTGAGGAAAGGCTGTCCCAGAGAGTGGGGGCATCGACCGGGTCTGTCCAGTTCCGATCCCGGCGAGGACTATGACAGAACTGTTACAGAGTGCATTGCGTGACAAAGGCGCAACAGGTGCGCCTTTGCTCTGTGAAATTTTCAGAAAATGCACTGTTTTCTCTTGCACCTAACCCGGAAGTCCTTATGTTCCCGCTCTCACGCTCCCGGGGCAGACACTTGGGAGCGTTTGATTTTTCTCAGTAACAACACACAGTGAGGGAACGTCTGAAACACGACACCCCCTTCGGGTTCAACGCTGGTTAGAGGGAGAGCCAATAGATGCTCTATTCATCCCCCCAATTGGCGGTGAATACTGAAGCGGAGGCCCATGAAGCCCGAGCAGAAGTACGATCCGTTCAGATTGCCGTCGACAATGCCGCCGACGGTCATCACGACAACAAAGACCATTTCATCATAGAAGATGGCCTTTGTTTCGCCGGACGCCACCTGATCCTAGACCTCTATGAGGCCGAGGGTTTGGATGACATTTCCCGCATTGAGCGGGCCATGCGCAAGGCTGTCGATGTTTCAGGGGCGACCCTGTTGCATATCCATCTGCATCATTTTTCTCCCAATGGCGGCGTGTCCGGCGTGGCGGTGTTGGCGGAAAGCCACATTTCCATCCACACTTGGCCTGAACGGGACTATGCGGCGCTGGATATCTTCATGTGCGGCGATGCCAAACCCCATCGGGCCGTCCCAGTGTTTCGTGATGCCTTCAAAGCCGGCCGCCATGCGCTGTCCGAGCATAAACGCGGCAGTTTGTAGTCAATCCTAAAACAGTCTCTTGGCGTTCTCCTCAAGGTCTCTTGAGCAGATCAACGTCTTCCGGTGCCCTGTCTTTTAAGGGGTGGAGGTCGTGCGGATCCGCATCAGAGGAGGGGGGTAACCCGTTGTTTTGGCTGAACCATGATTGAACCTCCGAGGGAGCCCTTGCGCCTTCGGATTGCCACAGACTTCTTCGGAGCCGTCGTCCCATGTTTGACACCGCTGTTCGTGCGGAGCGCATTGGTCCCGATACCGCCCTGTCAGAACCCACCGCCAGCCCGGAAGGGTCAGCTGCGCGCCTGAATCGCGTGACCGATCAGCCTCAGAAACCGATCTGGGTGCGTCCAGGACTGACTGAAAAACTGGACCAGTTTCTAGCCCAAGGCCCGGAAACCCCTTGCCTGGCCGTCGATTTGGATGTGGTGGCCTGGAATTATCGTGCCTTGTCCCAGGCCATGCCCTATGCCGAGATTTTTTACGCTGTGAAAGCCAATCCGGCCCCGCCGGTGGTCTCCCGCGTGATGGATCAGGGCTCCTATCTTGATTGCGCCAGTCCCGGCGAAATCAATTTGGTTTTGGGCCTAGGGGCAACGCCGGAGCAAATTTCCTTTGGCAATACCATTAAGAAAGCCACTGATATCGCTGAAGCTTTTGCCAAGGGCGTTCGGCTTTTTGCCTTTGACTGCCGGGCCGAGCTGTTAAAGCTGGCGGCACATGCGCCCGGATCGAAAGTGTTCTGTCGGCTGTTTGTTGACAATAAGGGTGCGGATTGGCCGCTGTCGCGGAAATTTGGCTGTACCCCTGATTTGGCCGTGGCTTTGATGCTGGAGGCGGAACGCTTAGGGCTGGAACCCTATGGCTTATCCTTCCATGTCGGCTCCCAACAAACCGATCCCGGGGCGTGGTCTCTGGCTTTGGCCACGATTGCTGATGTGATGGACCGCATCGCGGCGGCAGGTGGCCAGCGTCCGGCCATGGTCAATCTGGGCGGCGGTTTGCCAACCGCTTATCGTCAGTCGGTGTGCAGCGTCCAGGAGATCGGCGCTCACATTTGGGCCGAAATGCAGCGTCTCTGGGGGCCGGATCAGATCCCCAAGGTCATCATCGAGCCAGGCCGCTATATGGCAGGCGATGCCGGTGTGATTGAGGCTGAAGTGGTTTTGATCGCCGATAAGGGCAATCCGGCGGATCCGCGTCCTTGGGTCTATCTGGATATTGGCCGGTTCTCCGGATTGGCAGAAACCGAAGGCGAATCAATCCGCTACCAGATTGTCTTGGCGCGGGATACTGATGGCTTGGAAACTGAGCCCATGGTCATAGCCGGTCCGACCTGTGACAGCGTCGATATCCTCTACGACCAAGCCAATTACCAGCTGCCAGTGGATTTGAAGGTTGGCGAACGGGTCCGGATCCTGGCCACCGGTGCCTATACCAGCGTCTATTCCTCGGTCGGCTTTAACGGCTTCGCGCCATTGCGGTGCCATTTCCTGTAACCGGTCAGTAAACCCGATGCGATGCGCGGTGGTTATGCGCATCGCATCGGCTAAGCCGCTGGCAGCGCTGAATTCTCCCACATCAATTATTCTGCATAATATACATTATGCGACAATTAGTGATCTGTTTTTTTGCAGCCCTCCCTGGTCCAGTCTGGTGCCAAAACCCCGCTCTGCAACGCTCCTTTGCCCCCCAGATTGGATGAGCGGCTACGTCACAGCGTCAGTACCAAGGGACAATGATCAGAGACCTCTGGATCGCTGACCACCTCGAACCCGTTCACCGCGCTTAGTTGATTGATCAGCATGTAATCGGCAAACCGCCCCGGCTTTTTGTATAGTGACGTGCGCGTGGAAACATATCCACGTCCGGTCACCAATTCAGAAAAACCCGCTTCGCCCAACAGCGCCAGGGTTTGGCTTTCAGGCTCAACATTGAAATCGCCACAGATCACCCGGAGATCATCCGGCGCGGAAATCTGACGGGATAAATCCAATAGCTTTTCCGCTTGGACAGCGCGTTCCGGCGTATCCATTTTGCCCCTCAGGTCGCGCAGGCCATGCATATGGGTCACGGTCAATGGGCGCTTTGCCTGATAGTCATAGACCCGTACCCCATGGGCGCTGCGAGATCTGGGATGGTCGCCATAGCCGACTGGAGAAAACCCCTTATGTACGAAACCCTGGACCTGTCCGATGATGGGTAAGGATCGGTGCACAAAAGTCGCCAACCCCCATTGCGATGGGATGGATTGGTCGCCCTCCCACAGCACCCCTTGGGCCGCCGGACAAAAGATCGCGGTATGATCCGGTAAGGCGCGGCTGACATCGCGGAAAAAATTGGCCCTTTGCGGCAGCACATGAGCGCCATCACGGTAGGTCAACCAATCTTTGTCCGATTCCGGGCTGTGTACGACCTCTTGCAGGCATAAAATCTCCGGTGCGGATTGGGCGATATAAGGCAGCATTGCTTCATGCTCAGTACCGCCCCACCCGTTCAAACACATGATTTGCACGCAACAACTCCTAACGCCTCGTTCGCCCCTATGGGTCTGCATGCCTTAAGTGGATACCGGCCTTCAGCGTTGCAAACCGGGTCCCTGCAAATGGTGCCATTGATGTCTCCATCGTCTCTCGCTTCGCCTTTCTTCCGCTGGTCCGGCCGCGCCGATTTATCCGCTCTGTTGGCATTTTTGGCTCCACGCTGCCTCATCGGATTGGATCACGCGGATCCCGATGTTTCTGACCCACCGCGGGCATTGGGCTATCGACGGTTGGCCCGGTTGCGGGACAAGGCCATTGTGCTGTCCTTGCGGACCGATCCCGCCCACCAGCGCTATGACCTGGACATCACAGGGCTCCAAGATCCCCCCGGCGGACGGGATTTGGAGGGAGAATTGCGGCGTCGGACTGATCACTTCCTCGATCTCGAACAACCAGCCAATCTCTGGTCTCATCTGGGTCAAGATTCGGTTTTGAAAGGCGTTTTGGCCGAGACGCACTATGTCCGCCTGCCTGGGGCGTGGGATCCGTTTGAAATGATGGTCCGGGCCATCCTGGGCCAACAAGTCACTGTTAAGGCGGCCCGAACCCTAACCATCCGGCTGCTGGACCGCTGTGCGCCAGAGGTTCCAATGGCGCCCCCGCCCCTAACCCGCCTCTTCCCGAGACCAGCGGATTTGGTACGGGCTGACTTGGATGCCATGGGGGTTACGGGCGCACGCATCGCCTGCCTTCGGGGCACGGCAGAAGCGGCCCTGAAAGACCCCGGCCTGTTCGATCCGCTTGACCAAAGGGACTGGGTGGAGCGACGGGCTCAGCTGCTGGCCCTGAAGGGCATTGGACCTTGGACCGTAGACTATCTTGGCCTGCGCGCCTTTGGCGTTCCCGACGCTTTTCCCATCGGCGATGCCGGTTTGATCCGAGCTGTGGGCCATTTGATTGGCCATAAGCCAACGAAGAAGGAATTGGAAGCCATTTCAGAGCCTTGGCGACCTTATCGCAGCTATGCGGTGATGGCGCTTTGGACATGGCTCGCCAAAATGGAAAACGCATAAATCCAGGTTTAAGAGAATCTACTAGTAGAGCTTCTCATCATCTGAACAATCAATTAAAACAAAGGAATAAGATCCAAACCGGACCCTAAGTCCGATGTGAGGATCGGTGACTTTACGATTTCAGCTGGGTTGGACAGCGTTCCAGTCGGTCCTCGGACCACCCCTACTCTACTAGTAGACCTGGGCTGGAAGCTGAACGGGCTGCTCCACCACCAGGCCATCAAAGCCTGGAATCACCTCTGCGGGCAGCATTTGGCGCATGGTTTCGTAATCCATGCCGGTGCCAAGATGGGTCAGAATGGTTTGTTTCGGCTTGACCCGATCCACCCACTCCAAGGCCAGGTCGAGATGGGCATGGGTTGGGTGTTCTTTGTCCGTGGCTGAATTCAGCACCCAGAGATCGACCCCCTCCAAGGCGGCAAAGGCGGCCTCGTCCAGGGCCTTCACATCGGTCGAATAGGCCACCTTGCCCCCGAAAACAAAGCCGAGGGTCCGGATCCAGCCATGGTCCTGGTCAAAGGGCAGGATCGGCAAAGCACCGACTTGGAAGGTTTCCCCGGGAATGGCCACGGATGGCTGGGCTTGAGGCTTGTAGTAATGGCTCGAGGCCTTATCGAGCGGCGAAAAAATATACCGAAACCGATTGGTCAGCACATCATGGGTGGCTTGGTTCATCCACATTGGCATCGGTTGGCCCATGGTCCGGTTGATGTCGCGCACATCATCGATGCCATGGGTGTGATCGGCATGTTCGTGGGTGTAGAGGATTGCATCGATATGGCGCACCTCGGCCCGGAGCATCTGCTCACGGAAATCCGGGCCGGTATCAACCACCACCCGCTCCTGGACAATGGTTTGCTCCCCGACCCCGGTGACCAGTTCGACCATGATCGAGGCCCGAGAGCGGCGATTCCGGGGATTGGCAGGGTCACAATTTCCCCAGCCAAAATAGATGCTGGGCACCCCGGTTGAGCCACCGCAGCCCAACACAGTCAAGCGGATCCGGGTTTCCAGCGGTTCAGAGCTGTCGGGGCTGGCGTTGTGATCAAGCGGCGTCATCGAGGGCCCGAATATCGGCTTTTTGGAACAGCTTGAAGAAATTCTCTGTGGTTTGGCGTGCCACCTCGGCCGCAGGAATGCCCCGCTCCTCGGCCAAGCGGTTCAGGGTATGGGCCGTATGGGCCGGTTCATTGCGCTTGCCTCGTTTCGGCACCGGCGACAAATAGGGCGCGTCGGTTTCCACCAGCAAATGCTCTAGGGGAACGTCGACAATGGCATCGCGGACATTTTGCGCTTTCGGGAAGGTCAGGATCCCGGACATGGACACATACATCCCAAGTTTGACGGCAAGGTCCGCAACGGCTTTTGATGAGGAAAAACAATGGATCAGGCCCGGGAATGCACCTTTGGCCTGCTCTTCCTCCAGGATCGCCATGGTGTCGTCATCCGCATCCCGGGTGTGGATGATGATCGGCAGCCCGGTTTGGCGAGAGGCCTCGATATGGGCCAAAAAGGCCCGCTTCTGGGCTTCGCGCGGGCTGTGTTCATAAAAATAGTCCAGACCGGTCTCGCCAAAGCCCACCACTTTGGGCGAGGCAGCGGCCATGGCCATCAGGCGCTGAGCTCCGGTTTCCGGTTCATTCTCCGCCTCATGGGGGTGAATGCCAACCGTACACCAGATATTTGGATAGCGCTGGGCCACCGCATGGACCTGGTCAAATTTGGTCACATGGGTGCAGATGGTCAGCATGCCGGTGACCCCGGCTTCCCGCGCCCGGTCGACCACGCCATCCAGATCGTCGGCGAAATCGGGAAAATCAAGGTGACAATGGCTGTCGATGATCATGGAAAAGGCTGATCCTTCAAGAAGTTAGTGCCTGACGCTGTTTTGTGCGTTCATGGTGCTACCTTGGGCTTCCTCAAGCTGTTTCTGGCTCCACATGGCGCGGGAACACCCCTTGGGGCTTGGGCAAGGCTGTTTTGGCCACCAGGGCAGCCTCCGGGGCGAAGCCTGCGGCAAAGCTGCGCTGGTCTTCCGCCACACCAAGCTGGTCCAACAGGGCAGCGGCAGCGCTGGGGGTCACCGGCTGCATCAGCAAGGCGACCCGGCGCACCGTTTCCGCCAGCACCCAAAGCACGGTTTCCATGCGCTCCGGATCGGTTTTGCGCAAGGCCCAAGGCGCCATCTTGTCCACATAGGCGTTGGCGGCCCGCACCACCACCCAAATCCCTTCCAGGGCGTCATGGAAGGCTTGGCGGTCCATGCCGGACCGCACCAGATCCAAAAGGCCTTGGGCGGCCTCCAACAGGGCCGTGTCCTCTGCCTCCAGGGCCTGGGGCGTTGGCACCGCTTTGCCGCAGTTTTTGTGGATCATCGACAGGCTGCGTTGGGCCAGATTGCCCAGATCATTGGCCAGCTCGCCATTCATCCGGTTTATCATGGCTTTACGGGAAAAGTCTCCGTCATTGCCGAAGGGCACTTCCCGCAGCAGAAAATACCGGACTTGGTCCAGGCCATAGGTTTCGATCAGCTCAAAGGGGTCGATCACATTGCCCAGGGATTTGGAGATTTTCTGGCCCTCATTGGTCCACCAGCCATGGGCAAACACCCGTTTCGGCGGCTCCAGGCCCGCAGCCATCAGGAATGCTGGCCAGTAGACCGCATGGAAGCGCAGGATGTCCTTGCCGACCATATGCAGATCTGCAGGCCAGAACCGGCCATAGGGTCCCTCCTCTGCGGTCTCCGGATAGCCTAGAGCGGTGATGTAGTTGGTCAGGGCGTCGAGCCAGACATACATCACATGGTCCGGATCATCTGGCACCGGAACCCCCCAGCCGAAGGTGGTTCGGGACACCGAAAGATCATGCATGCCGCCTTTGACGAAGCTCAGGACCTCGTTCCGGCGACTGTCGGGCGCGATAAAGTCCGGATTGGCCTCGTAATGGGCCAGCAAGGGCTCCTGCCATTTTGACAGCCGGAAGAAATAGCTTGGCTCCGAAACCCACTCCACCGGCGCGCCGGTCGGGGCCAGGAAATTGCCATCGGGTTGTTTGCTCAGCTCGGTCTCGGTGTAAAACGCCTCGTCCCGGACCGCATACCAGCCTTCATAGGCCCCCAGGTAAATCTCATCCCGGGCCAGCAAGGTTTTCCACAGCGCCTGGCAGGCTTCCCGATGTCGGGGCTCGGTGGTGCGGATAAAGTCATCATTGGTAAAGCCCATGGCCTTGGCCAGATCGCGGAAGTTTTCCGACACCCGATCTGTGAAGGCTTGGGGGTCAACGCCCGCATCCTGGGCGGATTTTTCCACTTTCTGGCCATGTTCATCGGTCCCGGTCAGGAACCGCACATCATAGCCGTCCAGCCGCTTGAACCGGGCCAGGACGTCACAGGCCAAGGTCGTGTAGGCATGCCCGATATGGGGCTTGTCGTTCACGTAATAGATGGGCGTCGTGACGTAGAAAGGCGTCTTGCCGGTCATGACTGCGGGTCCTGCTGGTGCTGATGTTTGCGAAAAATCGGTGACCGGGCTCAGGAGAGCGCGCTGAAGCTCCGATACCAATCGAGAAGGACAAGTTTTCGGTCGAGATGCAAGGCCCGAGCCTGCCGGAAGGACCGTCCGCTGTTCTCCCATAGCTCGACCAGGGGTTCAAGGGGGGCTGCGGCACCGCCCAAAGCTTGACCCTCCGCATAGCGGATCAACCGGTCCAAGGCGGCCCGGGCATTGGGCAGGTCGCTGCCTTCCCAGTTGGTAGCACCAAATCCGGTGCCCCGGGCGGAGGCTTGGGCCAAAGCCCGAACCGACCCGGCCAACCACCAGCTGGTCAAATCACCAAAACGGCGAAAAAGACTTTCGTCCCGGGCACATCGGTCCCCCAACTTATGGAGTTTTTCCGTAACTCCAGCGGCGTCCCGGGCCGGATCGGCCCCGAGCAAGGCCAAACCTTCGGCCAACAGATCCACCCCGCCCTGCTCCACCAGTTCCAAGGCTCGGCCAGGGCTGCCAGCGGCCATGGCTTGGGCCAAGGCAAGATCATCCTCGGCCAATTCCGGTGCTCGGCTCTGCAACACCGCGCGCAAGGCATCGCCGTCCAAGGGCCGCAGGGCCAAACGCCGACAGCGTGACAGGATGGTCGGCAACAGCCGGTCCGGCGCATGGGAGATCAGCAAAAGCAATGCCCGATCAGGGGGTTCCTCTAAGATTTTGAGCAAGGCATTTGCTGCGCCGGGGGTCATCTCCTCCGCACCATCAACCAGAACCACCCGCCAGCCGCCGCCCGAGGAGGTCATGGCAAACACATGGCCCAGGCTGCGGATGTCATCGACAGGAATGCTTTGGCGTGGCTTGCCATCGGCGGCAAACTCGGCTTCGATCATCCGCATATCCGGATGGGCTTTGCGGGCCACTTGACGGAACACCGGATCGTCCGGATCCATCTGCGGCAGACCTGCGCCCTCGGTCTCATGGGTGCTCTGTCCGCTCGGTGCGAGAGCCTCGGGGAGCGCTTCACCAAACAAACCGGGGCCATCAAATTCTTTTGGCCCCTCAGGGACTTCATCTGCCTTGCTCAGGGCTCCGGACAACACGCAACGGGCAAAATGATAGGCCAATGTGGCTTTGCCAATCCCGCGAGGACCGCTGATCAACCAAGCATGGGCCATGCGCCCGGATTGCAGGGCCGAGGCGATGTCAGCGACGGCCTCGCCATGACCAATCAATTGCTCGGTCAATCGTGGGTGGTTTGGCGGCGTGGTATCCTGATCGTCAGCCAAGGCCCTCTCCTGTTTCCGGCGGAACAGATGGGGGGCAAAAAGCTGCGGGCAATCCGGCGTCGGGGAAACGCTGCCAGAGCAGCGCTGCGATTTGGTCTGCCAGCTGTTCGGGCGGCTGATCAGCAGGCAACAGGACAACCCGCTCTGGCTCCTGTGCGGCGATCTCCAAATAGGTCGCCCGGATCCGGGCAAAAAAGGCCTGTCCTCGGGCCTCATAGCGATCCTGCACCCCGCTTGGGTCTCGGACGGCGAGGCGCTGTTGGGCGATGCCCGGGTCGATGTCGAGCAGGATGGTCAAGGTTGGTCCCATATCCCCAACCACGGCATGCTGCAGGGCAGCCAGCAGCGCCGGATCCACGCCGCCGCCGCCGCCCTGATAGGCCGCCGTTGAGTCGGAAAACCGGTCACAGACCACCCAGGCCCCATCGGCCAGTCGCGGGCGGATCGCCTTGCGCAGATGCTCCTGTCGGGCTGCCACATGCAGCAGGGTTTCGGTCACCGGATCGTCGAACAGTCGCTCTCCTGAGGCCTCCGAAGTGGGCTTCAGGATCAAATCCCGTAGGATCGAGGCCTCCTCCACAGTGCCCGGTGCCGCCCCAGGTTCCCGGGTCAGGTAAACGTCTTGGCCATGGGTGCTGAGGCGCTCCGCCAACCATCGGGCTTGGGTGCTTTTTCCAGAGCCATCAATGCCTTCGAAGGTTATGAAGCGATGCGGAGCAGCGGATGTCACTGGCTGGCGGAGCCTCCGGCGCTTTGGTCCAGATCAATGTCAGCCAAGCCGAACAGGGCATGTTTCGCGGCCGCAGCCAAACGCCCGACAATGTTCAGCCGATCCACATCAGCCGCTGCCACCAGCGGGAAGGACATTGGCTCAATATCCGGCGCATCCACCGTCAAACGGGCGATTTCCTGGCCCTTGGTGATCGGGGCCTGGATCGGACCGTCATAGACCACCTTCACAACCATGTCTCGATGGGCGGTATTGGGCAGGGTGACCGTCACACTTTCCGGGGAGGACAGCGCCACAAGGTCTTGATCCCCCATCCAAACTTCGGCTTCGGAGATCACCGCACCCTGGGTCAGTAGCTCAACATTCTGGAAATTCCGGAAGCCCCAGGACATCAGACGCTCCGCCTCTTCCGAGCGGGCCCGAGTACTTTCCAAACCATTGATGACCAGGATCAGCCGCCGGTCGCCTTGCTTGGCAGAGGCTGTCAGCCCATAGCCCGCAATGGAGGTATGGCCAGTTTTCAGGCCATCCGCGCCCACCGACTTATACAGCAGCGGGTTTCGATTGTGTTGGGTGATGCCGTTATAGGCAAATTCCGTCTCAGAATAGAGGCTATAATACTCTGGAAAATCGACGATTATATGCCTTGCCAGCTTGGCCAGATCCCGGGCCGTCATAAAGTGATTGGGATCGGGCAATCCTGTGGCATTGGTGAAATTGCTGTCATCCAAACCCAATTCGGCGGCTTGCCGGTTCATGGCTTCGGCAAAGGCGGCTTCATTGCCGTTCAGATTTTCAGCGATCACAATACAGGCGTCATTGCCCGACTGAATGATGATGCCGCGCAGCAGATCTTCGACCTTGGCCGTGGTGCGGGGTTCCAGGAACATGGTCGATCCACCACTGGCCGCCCCACCCTTGCGCCAGGCATTATCCGACACACTGAACTCATCCTCCGGCGCAATAGCCCCGGCCCGCAGCCGCTCAAAAACCATATAGGCGGTCATCAGCTTGCTCATGGAGGATGGCGGCATTTGTACCGCGCCATCCTTGTCCAGCAGCACCGTGCCGGTATCAAAGTCTACTAGTAGAGCATGCTTTGCTTTGGTCTCAAAGGCTTGCGCGGCGGAGATAAAGCTGTTTTCGCCGCTGGAAAACCCCATGCCGACGGCGACGCCCAGGGCCAAACCGAGGGCAAGGCGGGTCCGGCGACCAAAAACAGGAAATAGGGAGCGGTCGGACAAGCGGGCCTCCTTGGGGAGAGAACATGTGGATCAACGTTATGGTCAGCGGGGCCCGGGCATAAAACGTCAGCCGCCGCGTCAAGACAGTGCAGAGATAGGTCTGGAGCGACCGGATCACCAGTGGGGATATTGGGATCTCAGATCAGGAGCCACCCAGAACCAATCTTGCTTGGGGATACCCGCTTTCCTGCAATCGGCGCAAGGCTTGGTCGGCAACTTGTCCATCCGCATAAGGCCCGATGCGCACCCGATGGAACAGATGATCGCCAAGAGCAACCTGGGTGACCTGAACAGCCCCAAAAGAGGACAAATCATCAACCATCCTTAAGGCATTGGCTTCATTGGCAAAGGACCCAACCTGGATCAGAGCGCCGGACACGGAAGCGGCCGCAGCCCCACCCGCTGCCACAGGGATGGCCGTGGGTGGCGGAGTGTAGGTCGACGCCGTTTGCACCGTAGCCGTTTGGGTTTGGGGCGTTGTAGCGGCAGTCTGAGAGGGTTGAGATCCGGCCGAGCCACCCTGCCCGGCCACAGCGGGTTGTTGTGTGGCATCGGTTTGGGTTGGACGGGCGGCATAATATTGCGACCGGCTTTGCGCCATATCCTCCATTTGGGCGACCTGAACCGGTTGGGCTTGGCTTTGCGGCGCGCTTTGGGAAGCCGGTCGCGCCGCAGCGGATTGGGATGCTGAGGCAGGCCGGGTATTGCGCTGCGCCACCGAAGATGATGACCGCCCCAAGGCAGCGGCCTTCAGCCGCGCACTTTCCTGGGCGTCGATGGTTACCCTCACCCGGGTGGTGCCTTGTTTCTCAAAGCCGAGGGCCCGCGCTGCCGCTCGAGACACATCGATGATCCGATTGCTGGCAAAGGGTCCGCGATCATTGATGGTCAAGGAAACGGTGCGGCCATTGCTAAGATTGGTCACCGTCACCTGCGAGGGCATTGGCAAGGTCGGATGCGCCGCCGTCATGGCCCATTGATCATAAATATCGCCATTGGCCGTGCGCTTGCCGTGGAAGTTCGGCCCATACCAGGATGCTTCGCCGACTTCCTCGTATCGATTGTCCTCTTTCGGATGATACCACTTTCCATTGATCTCATAGGGCTTGCCGACTTTGTAGGTGCCTTTGCCCGGGGATGGCGTCCCTGCTTTGCCAATGGTTTTCACACCGGTTGCCGCCAATTGCGCTTCGGCACAAGCCCCCAGAGCCAAAGCGCCAAACAGGCATAGGATTGGGGCGAGCCGCTTACGGTGCTGAAAGGCTGTCTGGATCATTGTGGCTCTCCCGGGGCAGTCCCTTTAATCGCTGGTTCGATCAGCCGGAAAAGGGTTTGGCGTATAGGTCGCGGCGGTCGCAGGCTTTGATGGCTTGGCCTGGGGTGCCGGTCCTGGAATTGGCTGATTGATAATCGGGGTTGGTTTCGGGGCCACCGGCGGCACCAAAGTTGGGGCCTGGGTCGGTGCTGCAGGGCTTCCTTGGGGTGAGCCCCCACCCTGGCGCAGCATGGCCAAAACGGTCGCATTGGGATGCCCGTCTGCGGGTACATTCCGGCTGGCTTGATAGGCGCGCAGGCCCTCCCGGGTCTTGCGACCGATTTTGCCGTCCGGGGTCCCCACATCGAAGCCCAACGCCGTCAAGCGCTGTTGAATTTCCATCACTTCCGCGGTGCGTAACGGCCTGTCGCCCTCGGGCATCGGGGTCAGCAAACCCCCAGCCCCGGCGATACGATCGGCCAGATGACCCACCGCCAAGGCGTAAAACAGCGAGCGATTCCAATCGAGTATGTGGCGATAATTTTCATAGACCAAAAAGGCCGGGCCATTGGCTCCGGAGGGCAACAAAAGTGATGCCGGAAAACCCTCTACCTGTGGCAAGGGTGACCCATCCGCAGCGCGGACTCCCTTGGCGGCCCACTCTTTCAAGGGCATTTGGGTGCCCAAACCAGACAGACCATAGTCAAAACCGGGCTTGGGCAGCTTAACCTCCCGCCCCCAATTTTCATCGGCCTTCCAGCCAATGGCTGAGAGGTAAGAGGCCGCTGAGGAAAACGCATCGGGCAAGCTGGCCCACAGATTGATCCGCCCATCTCCATCGCCATCAACCGCATAGGCCCGGAAGGTGGAAGGCATGAATTGAACATGGCCCATGGCACCGGCCCAGGACCCGGTCATGCTTTGGCGGGAGGCATGGCCGTCTTCAATGATCCGCAAGGCATCCAACAATTGGGCGCGAAAAAAGGCCCCGCGTCTGCCATGCCACGCCAGGGTCGCCAGGGCATCAATGGTGGAAAAGTCCCCCATAAAGCCACCGAAATTGGTTTCCAGCCCCCAGAAGGAGACGATGAACCGGGGCGGCACGCCATAACGGGCGGAAATGCGATTGAGCAGCGCCCCATGGGTGGCCAGCAGCTGGCGGCCTTTGGTGATCCGATCTGGCGACACCGCCCGGCCAAAATAGTTCGAAAAGGCCAGGGTGAATTCCGGCTGACGGCTGTCCAACTCCATGACCCGATTGATCGGTTGGACCGGATCCAAAACCGACGCAACGATTCTCGGGGAGATCCCGGCTTGGAGGGCTTCCGCCTTCATGCCTTGCAGCCAGACCGGAAAGGGTTGCTCGCCAACTGCTTGGGCGCT
Organism: Rhodospirillaceae bacterium; assembly: GCA_049604415.1. Classification (GTDB taxonomy): domain Bacteria; phylum Pseudomonadota; class Alphaproteobacteria; order Rhodospirillales; family Rhodospirillaceae; genus JBMYTN01. The sequence goes on from JBMYTN010000001.1 coordinate 73,958, forward strand.
TTGCGGGTTTGCCAGACCGGCGGCGAACCCAATGGACAGGGCCACAATGCCTAACCCTTTGACCCCCCGTAAAACGCGGGCAAGAGGTTGATTGCGAAGACGAAATAGACGCAAAATGGCGGGCATTCCTAGCGGTCCTAATAGTGCTCCAATACTGTATGTTGTGCCATAAACGAGGTCTTGTTGTCCATGGAGGAAGGCCGCCAAGCGTTGAAAAACCTTGCGTGACCTTAAGGCATAGCGTTATGGGGCCGCGTCGGTGATCGCCAAGCTCGGGCGACGGCCTTGGACCCAATCCAGTGTCATGCCGACCAGTTCCTTCACCACACGGTTGAGAAAAATGAACCCGTCGAGAATGCCCAGCGGTGCCGAGGATGGCTCTAGGCTGACTTGATAGTCGACGGGATACGGCTGGACGATGTCTGGCCCTAAGCCGACACCGCGCGCCAATCCGATGGCCCGAGGCATATGGCTGGCCGAGGTGATCATCAGCCAGACAGCGGGCTGGTCCGTTTCCGGGTCGCCCAACCCCTGCTCCATCAGATGCGCCTTAAACCGCAGCAGGTTTTCCCGGGTGTTTCGGGCTTCGGAGTCCAACTGCACCCGGGACCGGTCAATGCCCAGGGCCTCAAACAGCACCATGGCCTGATCAGCCTCGCGATGCTCCTTTTGAAACAGGCTGCCACTGCCGCCAGAAAAATAAACCGGGATGTCCGGAAAGCGTGCCGCCAAGCGCCCGGTTTCTATGATCCGTTCTGCCGATCCGTTCAGGCTCGGTTGGCCGATATCGGCGCTTAGGGCTGGCAGAACCGCCCCACCCAAAACCAGCAGGCCCGCCGGTTTTTCCACGCTTTCCAGCTGCCCCGGTGGGAAATGCCCTTCCAGCCACGCCATCGCGTGTTGGGGCACGGGGCTATAGGCAGCCAGACCGAGCAGGATCAGGGCCCCTGCCCCGCTGAGTTTGGCCAGTTTGCGCCAGCCAATGAACAGACAAAGAAGGGCGATGACAGTGCTGAGGCTAAACAGCACCGAGGGCATGATGACAAGGCCCAAGGTTTTAGAGAGCAGAAAGTAGTCCATCGCGGATTGCTGTTGACCGAATTGAGGGGAAGGCCTAGACCACCTGTCCTGATCGCGGGATGTGATCTTCTGCGGATGGGTGGCCGAGCGGTTGAAGGCACCGGTCTTGAAAACCGGCAGGCGTGAGAGCGTCTCGTGGGTTCGAATCCCACCCCATCCGCCAAGAGCGTTTTAGCGAAGCTAAAACGCGGAAGGTGCGGCAGGCGTTTGCGAAGCAAATGCCGGGAGCACAGAGCCGTTTCGGCCCACGATTCCTTGTCCGTCTGTCCAATTGTACCGGACACATGGGTAACAGTTCGATACATCCCAGATCATAGTGGAAGAAAGGGGCGGGCCATGAGGCCCGGGCCGCAGTCGCGGCCTAGGCGGATACAGCGTTCGAACATCCTCGTTAAGTCTTCTCTAAAATACGGAATGTGAAGCAAATGCCGGGAGCACAGAGCCGTTTCGGCCCACGAAGCCACATCCGACTGTCCAATTGTACCGGACACATGGGTAACAGTTCTTACCGGAAACTTCGATAATTCAATCTTGCCGCGCGTTCATGGCTGCTTTGAGGCAGACAGCGCCGCAACAATCGCATCCAACCCATCCGTCAGCGCCGCTGGACCGGGCTGTAAAATCAAAGGCGACTTGATTTCAAAGATCCGACCCTCCCGCACCGCCGGTATGGCACCCCAACCGGGACGCGCGGCGATTTTTTCCGGACGTACTTTTTTGCCGCACCAGGAGGCGATGATCACATCGGGCGCAGCGGCGATAACCGCCTCGGCAGAGACAATGCGGTCCTTTGCCGCCGCCTGCCCGGCTTGGTCCGGGAAGGCCTCGCGGCCCCCGGCAATGCCGATCAGTTCAGAAACCCAGCCGATCCCGGTGATCAAGGGATCATCCCACTCTTCAAAATAGACCAGCGGATGCGGTCCATCCGCAGCATTCTCGGCAACCTCTGCCAAACGGGCTTCCAGTCGTTCCGCCAATTGATCCGCACTGTCCCGGCATCCCACACTCGCCCCGAGATGACGGATCATGCCGAGGATTCCGGCCACGTCGCGCTGATTATAGGCCGTCACTGTTACCCCAGCCCGGATCAATGCTGCGGCGATGTCGGCCTGTAGATCAGAGAAGGTCAGAACGAGATCCGGCTCCAGGGAGAGGATTTTCGGAATATCCGCCGACGTGAACGCGGAGACCCGAGGCTTTTCTTGGCGCACTCGAGCCGGACGCACCGCATAGCCAGAGACACCGACAATGCGGGCCTCCTCCCCCAACAAATAGAGAGTTTCAACCGTCTCTTCGGTCAAACACACAATCCGCTCCGGCGGAAACCGCTTCATTTTGGCTCCTGACACTTAAACAGGGTCAGTGACGCTAACAGATGGCCGGATTGTTCGGCTCTGAGTCGCTAGACCTGTTGTGGTTTTAAGACAGTGGCCCTTGAAGAACGCCAAGACAAGCCTTTGGACCTCCTCATTATTTTCTTTTGAAACCGCTCTCCGTTCCACCAGAACGCGATCCCGTCGCAAAACATTCACGTGACTTCAAAGGCGCTTAGAGCAAACGTTTGCGCAACGCGGGCGAGGGCTGTTCCTGCTCCCCCTATAGCGGCTTTTTCCAAAGATCGGATCGTTGAGACCCCATGCGCGGACGGGCAACCATAAAAGATGTGGCAGAACGCGCGGGATGCTCTGTATCCACGGTCAGCCGGGCATTGAATGGCACCGGTCGGATTGGCGAAGAGATGCGCAGCCGGGTGCGGGACGCCGCCGAGGCGCTGAGCTTCAGTTTCGATGCCATTGGGCGCTCCCTGCAAAGCCAGAAGAGCTTCACCATCGGGGCCTTGATCCCGACCCTCTCGAACCCGGTATTTGCTGAAGCCATTGACGGCCTGCAGTCCATTTGTCAGCAGGAACACTATCAGCTTCTGGTGGCCTGCTCCCGCTATGAGCCCGATGAAGAAGCCAAGGCGGTTGCGACCTTGCTCGCCCACCGGATCGATGGCTTGATCCTAACGGTGTCCAACGCCCAAGACAGTCCGGCCATCACCACCGCCTTGAAAGCCGGTGTCCCCTTTGTCCTGATCTTCAATCATCCGGATCGCGCCCTGCCCGCCGTGGCTTTCAACAATCATGCAGCGGCCCAGGAGGTTGCCCAAGCCATGTTGGACCTTGGGCATCGGGATGTGGGGTTTGTCGCGGGCCGGTTCCGGGGCTCTGATCGCTCCAAGCAACGCTATGCCGGGTTTCGCCAACGCTATTTGGCCGCAGGCGCGCCCTCCCCGGCCCTGCTGGAAGTCGGCTATGAGACCGCGAGTTATCGAGGCGAGCTGTCCGCCCTGCTGCAAGACCGCCCCGGTCTGACCGCTTTGTTTTGTTCCAACGATCTTTTGGCATTGCGGATCACGGCCGATCTGAAGCGCCTTCAGATCGGCGTGCCCGATGACATCAGTGTTGTTGGGTTTGATGGCCTGGACATCGGGACCCTGGTGGATCCCGGTTTGGCCACTGTGGCGACGGATTGTGCGCGCATGGGGGCCGAGGCCGCCGAGCGCCTGATCGGGGCCATTCACAACAACCATCGGGCATCGGACCATATCAGTCTGCTGCCCCATGAATTCCGTCCGGGCCCAAGTTTGGCAAGGGTCCGAAGCGGGTAGCCGGATCGGGAGCGGCAACTCACGATCCGGCGCTCATTCCCACCAATCCAGGCATTTAGGCAAACTGGGAGAACGAGTAATGAAACCTATCATCGCGACTGCGCTGGTCACAACGTTTGTTGCCACCGGCGGCTTGAGTATTTCCGCAGCCTCTGCGGAAGATGCCGTCTGTTATAACTGCCCGCCGCAATGGGCGGATTGGGCGTCCATGCTTAAGGCGATTGAAGCCAATCTCGGCATCAAAATGCCCCATGACAACAAAAACTCCGGTCAGACCTTGAGCCAACTGCTGGCCGAAAAGGACAGCCCGGTGGCTGATGTTGCCTATTACGGTGTGACCTTCGGCATCAAAGCGGGCAATGAAGGTGTTGCCACCGCCTATAAGCCGGCGGGTTTTGACGACATTGCCGATGGTCTGAAGGATCCGGATGGCAAATGGTTCACCATCCACCAGGGCACTTTGGGCCTGTTCGTCAATGTGGACGCCCTGGGCGGGGCCGCTGTGCCGCAATGCTGGGCGGATCTGCATAAGCCGGAATATGAAGGCATGGTTGGTTATCTGGACCCGTCCAGCGCCTTCGTCGGCTATGCCGGTGCCGTGGCCGTCAACCGGGCCTTCGGCGGCAGCCTGGATGATTTCACCCCGGCCATCGAATATTTCCAAAAGCTGGCGGAAAACGATCCGATTGTGCCCAAGCAGACCTCCTATGCGCGGGTGGTGTCCGGGGAAATCCCGATCCTGTTCGATTATGACTTCAACGCCTATCGCGGCAAATACACCGAAGACGGCAATTTCGAATTCGTCCTGCCCTGCGAAGGCTCCGTGGTCGTGCCCTATGTGATGAGCCTGGTGGCCAATTCTCCGAAGCCGGAGCTGGGCAAAAAGGTTCTGGATTACATCCTGTCCGATGAAGGCCAGGCGATCTGGACCAACGCCTATCTGCGTCCGGCCCGCCAAATCGAGCTGCCGGAAGAGGTGGCGTCCCGCTTCCTGCCCGCCAGCGATTATGCGCGCGCCACCCCGGTCGATTACGCCAAAATGGAGCAAGTCCAGGCTGGCTTCGGCGAGCGCTATCTCAGCGAAGTCAAGTAAGCCCTTTTCTGGGACTTCCAACGCTTTTTGGGACCGGGAGCCCGACCATTTTTGGGCTCCCGTGTTTCCCTGAAAGGGCATAGCGACCATGACTTCACAGGCCTCCCGCAGGCTGGCGGTTTTTCTGTCCCTGCCGCTGGCAATATTCGCCATCGCTTTTCTGTTGCTGCCGATCAGCCGTCTGATCATGGCGTCTTCCGAAAGCGACGCGGGCTGGCAGCTCTATCTGGAGATCCTGCAAAACGGCCGCTATCTCCAGTCGCTGTTGGATACGGTGCTGGTGTCTTTGGCTGCCAGTTTTGCCGCTTTGGTCTGTGCCACCACCGCAGCCTTGTTCCTGGAGCGGGAGCGGTTTCCCGGTCGGTCGGCCTTGATCGCCACCCTGACCTTCCCGCTGGCCTTTCCCGGTGTGGTGGTTGGCTTTTTGATCATTTTGCTGGGTGGGCGTCAGGGCTTGGTCAACGCCATCAGCCAAGGCCTGTTCGACAGCCGCACCGTGTTCGCCTATTCCATGGTCGGCTTGTTTTTCGGCTATCTCTATTTTTCGATCCCGCGGGTGCTGCTGACGGTTATGGCCGCTGCGGAAAAGCTTGATCGCAGGCTGGAAGAAGCCGCCCGTTCCTTGGGCGCTGGTCCGGTTCGGGTGTTGGTGGATGTGACCCTGCCCGGTCTGGCACCGGCTTTGATCGCGTCCGGGGCCATCGCCTTTGCCACCGCCATGGGCGCGTTCGGCACGGCCTTCACCTTGGCCACTGACATCGATGTCCTGCCCATGGTGATCTATACCGAGTTCACCCTCTCGGCCAATATCGCCACCGCCTGTGCCCTCTCAGTCATTCTAGGGCTTGTCACCTGGGTGCTGTTGCTCGTAGCGCGCCAGATCGCGGGCGGTACCGTGGCCGCCGCAGGGTAAAGGACTGAGCTTATGAAACGACATCGGCTCGCCTTCAGCCTGCAATTGGCCGCCACCTTATTGGTTTGCGCCTTCATGCTGGTGCCAGCGGTTCTGTCCATTCTGGCCGGGGTCACAGCCAATTATTTCCGCGGGCCCCTGGATGGCTTGACCCTGAAATGGTTGGTCGAGGTCTGGCATCTCTACGCGGACAGCATCTGGTTGTCGCTCAAACTGGCCGGGGCCTGCCTGATCGCCACCTTGGTGATCGGCGTCCCTGCGGCCTATGTGCTGGCGAAAAACCCCGGCCGCATGGCCCGGGTCATTGAAGAGGTGGTCTCCCTGCCGCTAACCATCCCGGGGTTGGCTTTGGCCTTAGCCCTGCTCCAGCTCTATGGCACCTGGCAAGGCTTCCGCATTTCCTGGTGGTTCATCCTGGCGGGCCATGTGATGTACACCCTGCCCTTTATGATCCGATCCGTTTTGGCGGTGTTCACGGTGATTGACCTGAAAACCCTGGAGGAAAGCGCCTCCTCCCTCGGGGCTTCGCCCTGGCAGCGCTTTCTGCATATCGCTTTGCCCAATGCCATCCCGGGTATTTTGGCCGGAGCCTTGACGGTGGTCACCCTGTCGATTGGCGAGTTCAATCTAACCTGGATGCTGCACACCCCCTTGACCAAGACCCTGCCGGTGGGCCTGGCGGACAGCTATGCTTCCATGCGGCTGGAAATCGCATCGGCCTATACCCTGGTGTTTTTCATTATGATTTTGCCCTTGCTCATCGCCATGCAAATGGTGGCGGCCCGGGTGCAATCTGCAGACGGACGGGGAGCTTAGAACTGTTGGAGCGACTTGTTGAAAAGGGCGCTGAGGTCCGCTTGACCGGCTGCGCCAAAACCTTCCCCGGCGGCACCCGCGCCTTGGATCATACGGATCTGGAGATCACGCGCGGCGAAATCCTCGCCCTGCTCGGACCATCGGGCTGCGGCAAAACCACCTTGTTGCGGATCATTGCCGGGCTGGAAACCCCGGACAGCGGCGGACGGATTGCCTTTGATGGCGAGGATGTTACCGTTCACCCGATTGAAAAGCGCCGGGTTGGCATGGTGTTCCAAAGCTATGCCCTGTTTCCCAATATGACCGTGGCGGGCAATATCGGCTATGCGTTGCGGGTGCGCGGTCGACCGCGCCATGAAATCCATGCGCGGGTCGAAGAAGTCATGGCGCTGTGCCATATCGAGGGGCTTGGCGGGCGGTCGATCACCGCCTTATCTGGGGGGCAACGCCAACGGGTCGCCCTCGCCCGGGCCATCACCATGCAGCCCCGGGCTTTGCTTCTGGATGAGCCGCTATCCGCCCTTGATGCCGCCCTGCGCGACCGGTTGCGCGATGAACTATCCGGTTTGTTGCGCGAGCTTTCGATCACAGCGGTGTTTGTGACCCATGACCAGTCCGAAGCCATGGCAATTGCCGACCGGGTCGCCGTGATGCGGTCGGGAAAAATCCACCAGATCGATACACCGCGCGCGGTCTATGGCCAACCCGCCGATGCCTTTGTCGCCAGCTTTGTCGGCGGGGCCAATCGTTTGACGGGACAGGTTGAAAATGGGGTTTTGCACCTTCGGGGAGGCAGCATTCCCTTGCCGAAGGGAGATATGGACCGGCTCAAATCTGGGTCTGCCTCGGTCTTTGTCAGGCCAGAAGCCCTGAATGTTGTCTCAGCTGGCTCCGGCAATCTGCAAGGGACCGTCGAGCGCTGTATTTTCCTTGGTGATCGCACCCGCGTTATTCTCACCGATTTGGCCGAAGAGCCGATTTCGGTGGATGCCCCCTCCCATTTCGATGCCCCAGTGGGGGCACGGGTTGATTTGGCCATTGAGCAAGAAAGCGTTCTGTTTCCATGACCACCATCGTTCAGATCACGGATACCCATATCACCGGCCTCGATCCCCAAGGCCAACCTCGCTTGGCCTATGGCAAGGTGGATACCTACGCTGCCTTGAAGCGTGCCGTGGCGCATATCAATGCCAGCCAAGACCGCTTTGGTGGCATTGATGCGGTCATTGCCACCGGTGACCTGGTGGATTTGGGGTCGGCGGAGGAATATCGCTCCTTCCGAGAGATCGTCGCACCTTTGGCCCCGCCTTTATTGTTGTTGCCAGGCAATCATGATGATCCGTCAACCTTGCGCGCCGCGTTCCCAGAAGCGTCCTATCTGCCCGCCAAAGGCCCGTTTTTGGATTACACCGTTCAGATCGGCGCGGTCCAGGTTATTGGCCTGGATACAACGGTTTATGGCAAGTCCTTCGGGCGTTTGGAGCCTGAGCAGCTGGATTGGCTGACGGCGAGCTTGGAGGCCTCCAAGGACAGGCCGAGTTTGGTCTTCCTGCACCATCCGCCCTTCGACACCGGCATCGCCCATATGGATGCCCAGCGGCTGCGCAATGGCGAGGCGCTGTTGGAACGGCTGGCCGGTTTTGACCAGTTGCGCCTTGTGGCCGCCGGTCACGTGCATCGAACCATCACGGCCACTGTGTCCGGCATTCCCTGCGCCATTGCGCCTTCTACGGCCCATGCGGTGGGGTTGGATTTGCGCCCCGAGGGACCGTCAGCCTTTGATCTGGAGCCCGGCGGGGTCTTGGTGCATCACTGGACCGGACAGGCCGTGACCTCCCATTTCAGCCCAACCGGGCCGTGGGATGGCCCCTATCCGTTCTATGACGGTGCTGGCAAGCTGCTCACCTAACCCGCAGTCTCACCGGCGTTGTCTCGTTGCCAGTGCCCTCACGCAAATGTCAGCGGGACCCTGCATTGCGCTGGGCGCATGGCCAAATCATATCCTGGATAACCAATCCAACAACCGAGGTTCTCCATGGCTAAGCTGTCCCTCACCCGTCGCGATCTCTTTCTGGCCGCTTTGGTCGGCACTGCCACCCTTGGGGTGGCCCGCCCGTCCCTGGCCAAAGATCCGAATTATTTTGCCGACTTTTGGGGCAATGCGATCCGCGGCTATGACCCGGTCGCCTATTTCACCGAAGGCAAGGCGGTCGAAGGCAGCGAAGATTTGGAGCTGGATTGGGACGGGGCCACATGGCGCTTTGCCAGCGCGGAAAACCTGGCCGCCTTCAAGGCGGATCCGACCAAATATGCCCCGCAATTTGGCGGCTATTGTGCCTGGGCCGTGAGCCAGGGTTACACCGCCAGCATTGATCCGGAAGCCTGGGACATCGTCAATGGCAAGCTCTATCTGAACTACTCAACCGGCATTCAGAAAAAATGGCAGCAGAACCGCGATGCCAATATTGCCGCAGGCGAGCGCAACTGGCCTGCCGCCCTGGGCAGTTAAGGAAACCGGCGTAAGTCCTGTCTTCACGACGCTTTTAAGGGATTCTGGAACCGCGCTGTGCCCAAGGCATATTCTGTGGCTTGGGCCACCGGCAAGGGTTTGGCGAAGAGATAACCCTGGATCTGGTCGCAGCCCATATCCCGCAGGATCCGGAACTGGTCCGGAGTTTCCACCCCCTCTCCGATAACAACCATGTCCAAAGCCTGGGCCATGCGGATGATGGACTTCACCAGCACCCGTTGCCGCCGACTATGGGCCAGATCCATGATAAAGGTGCGATCCAGCTTTAGGGCATGGGCAGGCACGTCCTGAAGATAGCCCAGCGATGAATAGCCGGTGCCGAAATCATCCAGGGCGATGTGGAACCCGGCATCGCGCAAGCGCTGGAGCAGTTTCCGGGCCTCGCCCATATCAGCCAGCAAAGCGGTTTCCGTCAGTTCCAGATGGAGCAGCCCCCGCCCGAGGCCGAGGCCATCGACCAGCTGGGCAATATCGGCCTCAAAACCGGGGTCGAGCAATTGCGGCGCGGCCACATTGACCGCGACCGGGGGAATCTCTCCGCCCTTTGAGGCATCACACCATTGGCAGAGGCAACTGGCGGCGACTTTGGTCACCCAGGCGCCAATGGGACCGATGGCACCGGTTTCCTCGGCGACCGGAATAAAATCCGCCGGAGAGATAAAGCTGCCATCTGGGCGTTGCCACCGCACCAAGGCTTCGAAGCCACTGATTTGATTGGTAAACGCATTGACCTTGGGTTGGTAGAGCAAGGTCAGTTGGTTGGTCAGCTCCGGATCATTCAGCCGGGTGGAAAGATCCAGCCAGCGGCGCACCCGTTCCCCGGCAGCCTGATCCTCGAGCCCGACGAGGCGGTTCGGATCTTCATGATCCTCCGGCCGAGCCCGCGCGGCGCTGGACAGCATGGTTTCCGCCTCAGCCACCGGGTTTTCCGGCGCGCGTCGAGCGGCTTTGGTAGGCTCATCACCACGGGGGCAATCGTCACTGAACACCAATCCTGCCCGCAAACGGACCGGTATCCGCACACCATCGACCTCTAATTCCGTCGAGGCCGCGCGACAGACCCGCTCCAGGGCCCCAAGAGCCTGGGTGCGGTCGTCAACGCTGCCATGGATGATGACGAATTGGGCATCCTCGCCGCGATAGGCCAGCAAATGATCGCCACCATAGGACTGCAAGCGTTTGGCAGTTTCCTGGGTGATCTGGGCCAAGGCTTTGTGTCCAAAACCGCGCAGGATCCGATCCCGATGATCAAAAGACGCCACGGCAACGGCGCAAGCATCATGGTCCTGAAGATGGCGGGACAGGATCGCGGACGCATAGGCCCCATCGGGCAAACCGGTTTGGGCATCGGAAAACGCCCGCGCGATCACCGTGGCACGGATGTTTTCGTGATCCCGGTTGCGGAGCAGTTCGTCTTGGGCCAAGGCAGCCAGGGTTAGCAGCATGGACTCATCTTGGTCGGAAAAGCTGCGGGGGCTGATATCACCGATGCAAAAGGTGCCCATCGGCAGCCCCTGCTCATCCCGCAGCACGGCACCGGCATAAAAGCCAACCCCCATGCTGCGCACGGCGGGTAAATCTCTGAAATAGGGGTCTGCGGCGATATCGGGAATGATCAGGGTCGCGTTGGCGCGCACCGCATTGTCACAGAGGGAGTCGCGCCGATCCATTTCAAGCCCGGGCACGCCATCAATGGATTTTAGCCATTGCCGCTCTTCATCGATCAACGCGATCCAGGATTTTGCGACGCCAAAAATCTTCCGGCTCAGTTCGGTCAAGCGATCAAAGCGCGGTTCTGGCTCCGTATCCAGAATGCCGAGGCTGTGCAAAGCCGCGATCCGGCGCTGTTCGGAAATAACCGCTGCGCCATCGGGACCGGGGATCCATCGGGTCGGCACAGTCTGGGCGGGTGGATCGGCTGGGGGATCTGATTGAGTGATGTGGCTCACGACCTAAGCGAACTCCGCGCGTCCTATGGAGGGTATGACCTGGGATGTTTCTTCACCTATTGGTATATGAGGCGAGGGTCTCAGGAAACCAAGGGACCGCCGTGCCACAGATCCGTTAGGGGGCGCTTTCCCTAGGCCGTAAAGAACGGTCACACCGCGAGGAGAGTGGCGGCATGCTGTTCGGCCAGGGCGATCACGGCATCGATCCGAGCGATGCGACGGATGCCCGGGCGGAAGGTCAGATAAACCGGATAATCGGGCGTGCAATCATGGGGCAAGCAGCGCACCAAGGATCCCTTGCGCAGATCGTCGCAAACCATGAATTCGGGCAAAAACGCAAAGCCCTCCCCCGCTTTGGCCAGCTCCCGCAAAACACTGAAATCCCGGGAGGCAACCGGTCCAGACACCTCAACCACCGTGTTTTTCGGCTCAGACGCAAAGGTCCAGGTGGTTTGGGTTCTGCTGCTGCGAAAGATCAAACAGGGTTGGTTGGACAAGTCCTGCGGATGCTGAAGTTTGGTTTTCGCCGCCAGGTCTGGTGATGCCACCACGACAATACGGATGGTGCCCAGCTTGCGGGCGACAAGCCGGTCATCGTCAATGGACCCCATGCGGAAGGCAAGATCGATCAGCGGGTCTTGCATGTCCTCATAGTCATAGGAGGACCGCAAGATCAGGTTTAGGTCTGGATGCTGGCTTCGGACCAAGGGGATCAGGGTGGTTGCGAGCCGCAAACCAAAATCCGGTGCCGCAGCAATGGTGACCTGGCCGGACAGATGGGTGCTTTCTTCCCGGACAATGTCATCAAGCAGATCGACCTCAGCCAGAATGGAGCGGATCCGCTGATCAAGCCGCGCGCCAATGGGTGTCAGCTTGACAGACCGCGTGCTGCGCTCCAGCAGCTTGGCCTGAAAACACTCTTCCAGCTGGGTCACATGGCGGCTGACCCCGGATTTGGCCATGCCCAAATGCTCTGCAGCCGCGCTGATGCCCCCAAGCCTTGCCACTGTATGGAAGCTCAGCAAAGCGGGAAGTCCGATTGTTCTAATATTCTGAACCATTAGTTCAATTCTGCATCACTGTTGCGATTGAGGGGCAATGCCCAGCTATAGGTCATCGACGACACGCCCACTGGGGTCTGGACCCAGCAAGAACGGGCATAGCAAAGGATCAGGACCATGAACATTCTCCTCACCGGTGCCAGCAGCGGATTTGGTCGGTTGATTGTTGCCGATCTGGTTAAACATGGCCACCGGGTCGCCGGAACCGTCCGGGACCCCGAAGGCCGCAATCAACAGGCCGCAAAGGAATTGCGTGATCTTGGGGTGATCACCATCGATCTGGACATCACCGACCAGGACTCCGTGACCCAAGGCGTTGCCGCCGCCGAAGCGGCTTTGGGCAAGATCGATGTGCTGATCAACAATGCCGGGGTCGGTGCGCATGGCTTGCAAGAGAATTTCTCCGACGTTGAATTCCAAAAATTGTTTGACGTCAACGTGTTCGGGGTCCAACGGATGATCCGGGCCGTTGCTCCGGCCATGCGGACCCGAGGCGATGGCCTGATCCTGACCGTCTCCAGTCTGTTGGGTCGGGTGGTGATGCCTTTCTTCGGTCCCTACAATGCCACCAAATGGGCCGTGGAAGCGTTGACCGAGAATTACCGGGTCGAACTGAGCCAATTTGGCGTCGATGTTGCCCTGGTTGAGCCGGGTGGTTTCCCGACCGGGTTCTTCGGCAACATCATGACCCCCGCCTCACCCGATCGGGATGACAGCTATGGCGACATGGCCCACGCTCCGGCAGGCGCGTTGCAGCAGCTGCAGGAATTCCTGGCCTCTAATCCGGAGCAGCAACCCGGCTTGGTCGCTGAGGCCATTGTCAAACTGGTCGAGCAAGCTCCGGGCACCCGCCGCTTCCGCACCGAGGTGGATCGGGTTGGCATGGGCGATGCGGTCAAGCCGATGAATGACCAGTTGGAACAGGTCACCCATGGTCTGTTCACCAATTTCGGCATTGACGGTCTGCTGTCCGTGAACACATCTGCTCACAAAGCGGCGTAATCCGCCTAGCCTAAACCCTAATTATTGTGACCCGCCGGATCGTTTCTGGACACTCCGGCGGGTTCGCCCATGTCCCAGTCAAAAAAGGCATCCTCAAACTTTGACAACATCTCCTTCCCCCACTCCTGAGCGCTTGGCCAGTCTGATCACCGAACTCTGCGAGGCCCGGGGCGTGGGCAAAACCATTTGCCCGTCCGAAGTTGCCCGGGCGGCCGTCCGCCAGGAAGATGGAACGGATGGCACGTGGCGGCCGCTGATGGGGGCGGTGCGGCGCGAAGCGGTGCGCTTGGCCAAGGATCAACGGATTGCGATTTACCGTAAGGGCAAGCCCTTGGCTGACCCTGAGGGCGTAAAGGGTGTCATCCGCTTAGGCTTGCCGCCAACCTAGACCCCTTACAAGGCTGGCATTTGTTGGGTCGCGCAATGGATGCCCCCGCCCAGCTCGCCCAACACATCCACATTCAGCGCAACAATCTCGCGGCCTGGATAATGGCGGCGCAGTGCTGCCTTGGCGATGGGATCGGCTTCCGGGTCACCAAATTGGGCCATGATCACCGCGCCATTGCAGACATAGTAATTGGCGTAAGACGCAACAAAATCAACGCTGTTAACCCGAACTTCCACCGGGTCGGGAATGACCTCAACCGCCAAACCCGCGTCCACCAACCGATCATGAGTCTCCAAGGCCGCTTGGTGGAACGGGTCCATTGGGTCCGGATCATCGGGCAAAGTCAGGAGAATGCGCCCGGGTCCCGTAAACCGTGCCAATCCATCGATATGGTAATCGGTGATGTCTTCGCGTTGCACACCGGGGGACCAGATCATCCGGTCCGCTCCATAGGCCGCCAGTAGCCGCTGTTCGATTTGCCGCCGAGACAAACCCGGATTGCGTTTTGGGTCGATCCAGGAACTTTCATGGGCGATCATCAGACCATGGCCGTCATGGTCGACGCCGCCAGGTTCGCCAACCACCTGGCTGGGGATCACGGGGATGCCGAGGCGTTGCGCGACGGATTGGGCGATTTTCTCATCATTGGAAGCGCGCTGCTTGGCCCCCCAGCCATTAAATTGGATATGGCTGACGGCCAAACTGCCCTGGTCGGTGATGGCAAACAACGGCCCGGAATCCCGGCACCAAAGGTCGTCGGTGGGAATGTCCCAGAGTGTAACCCCCGACGACAATCGGGACCGCAAGCGATTGTGATGCTCCTTGGCAGCCAGCATAACGACGGGCTCGAAAGCGCTGATCTCATTGGCAATATGAGCAATTGTGTCCTGAACCGCCTCACGGAAATAGGGATCCGCATAAACCTGCCGGGTCACGGGCCATTGCATGAAGGTGCGGGCATGGCGGGCCTCTTCAGGGGGGACATAAAGACCGGTGGCTTGCCCTGCAGCCTGCGCCATGCGCCCCTCTCCCAATCCCATGACGCCAGCGGCGGCGAAGGCTCCGCTCAAAAAGACCCGTCGCTGCATTCAATGGCTCCTACAGCGTTGCGTCGCCCTTTGGTGGCGGCGTCCAGCCTCGCTCGCTGCGGTCATGTTGATCGGACCGGTCCGACTGCATCACCTTCATCAATTCGTCGGACAGGGCCTTGGCCGCATCAATATACTCCCCATCCATGCCACCAGCGTTATAGCGCGCCCGCAAGGCGTCCAGACTGCGGAGATCATGGCGTCGGAAGGCCCGGGTTTGGGTTTCTGCCCGAAAAGGATGCATGCCCAATTCGCGCAAGGCCGCCTTGCCGAGGCTTAAAGCGCCTTCAAATGCTTCACGCTCGACAATATGGGCACCATGCTTCTCCAGATCATAAACATGGTGACGGTCGTGGGCCCGGGCCAGGATGCGCACATGAGGATAGGTTTTGGCCACATGTTCAACCATCAGATTGGTTTTTTCCCGGTCATCTCCGGCGGCAACAAACAAATCGGCGTCATGCAGCCCGGCGCTGTGGAGCAGATCCGGGCGACTGGCATCGCCATAATAGGTTTTCAGCCCGACCTTATTTAAGGTCTCGATGGTGCCTGGATCCTGGTCGAGCACCACGACGCGATAGCCATTGGAAACCAACAGCCGACCGACCACTTGGCCAAATCGACCCATTCCTGCCATCACGACGGTGCTGGGTTCCGTGACCGGATCCGGCTCCCGTTCCGCGCCTTTGATTGCGCGGGGTGCCAAAACCCGTTCGTGGAGGATGAACAGCAGAGGTGTCATCAGCATCGACAGCGCGACAATCAGGGTTAAGGGGCCGATCAACTCCGGCCCCATGACCCCAGCGCCCAGCGAAAACCCAAACAAAACAAAGGCGAACTCACCCGCCTGGGCCATGCCTAGGGCAAACAGCCAGCGATCCGCCCCTTTGATGCCAAAGGCGATGGCCAGGCAGAACAAAACCGCGCCTTTGATGAGCAACAATCCGATGGCAAGGCCGACAATCACCAAGGGCTCGGCCATCAACAGGCCAAAATCGACCCCGGCCCCGACGGTCAGGAAGAACAGGCCAAGCAATAAGCCTTTAAAGGGCTCGATATCGCTTTCCAACTCATGGCGATATTCATTGTCCGACAGCACAACCCCGGCCAAAAATGTCCCCAAAGCGGGCGAGAGACCGATTGCGGTCATCAGCAAGGCGATGCCAATCACCAACAACAAAGCAGCGGCGGTAAAGATTTCCCGCAACCGGGCCTCGGCAATAAAACGGAACACCGGACGCATCAGGAACCGGCCTGCGATTACGATCCCAACTATCACGCCAATGGTCACCAGGCCCTGAGCCCAACCTGGCAGAGCATGCAAGGCCCCGCCACCATGATGACCGCCGTCGCCATGGCTTTCAGCGCCGTGACCTCCCGCAGCGGCAACCTCTTCCAGACCCGTTCCACCGCTCAAGGCGAGCAAGGGCAGCAAGGCCAGCATTGGGATGACGGCAATGTCCTGGGTCAGCAGCACGGAAAAGGAGGACTGGCCGCCGGAGGACTTCATCCAGCCCTTTTCATTCAAGGTCTGCAGGACAATGGCGGTTGAGGACAAGGACAGGATCATGCCCACAGCCACAGCCGTTTGCCAGTTCAGGCCGAGCACCCAGCCGACCCCGGCAATCGCCGCAGTGGTCCCGACCACTTGAATGCCGCCAAGTCCGATCAACTGGTTGCGCATCCGCCAAAGCATGGCTGGCTGCAGCTCCAGGCCGACCAGAAACAGCATCATGACGACACCAAACTCGGCGAAATGCTGAACCTCTGCGGTTTCTGCGCCCACCAGACCCAAGGCCGGTCCGATCACAATTCCGGCGAGCAAATAGCCCAGCACGGAGCCCAGGCCCAGGCGATTGGCCAAAGGCACAGCAATCACAGCTGCCATTAAATAGATGAAGGCCGAGCCAAGCAGGTCCATCACTGATCTCCAGCAGAGAGAATGAACCGGTCCAGCTCATCGGACAGACTTGAGGCTTGGGCGGCAGCATCGAGGTCCAAACGCTCCTCCACCAAGGCGGAGAGCAACTTGCTATAGGCAGCGGTCCCGCTTTCTAAGCGCCCCTCCTCCACCATTCGCCCGGCACCATACAAGGCGAAGGGGGCGAGATAGCGCATGTGGCAATGCTCTGCGGTTTTTTCGACCGGCAGCAACAGCGCGCGCAATTCAATGCCATTGCGCCCTTGGGCCCCATAGGCGTCCCGTTTTGCCCCTGCCGTGATCGCATTCAGGGCGATCTTGCCCCGCAGCGCCTGGCCATGCTGGCCATAGGCCCAGCCATGTTCCAAGACCAGATCAAACCATTCTTTCAGCAGCGCTGGGACGGAGAACCAATATAACGGATGCTGAAACACAATCACATCATGCTCCAGAAGCCGTTGCTGTTCCCGGTCCACATCGATCTCAAAGCTTGGATACTCCGCATACAGGTCCACCACGCTCACCCCGTCTACCGCCTGCGCGGCCTCCATCAAGGGAATATTGACTTCGGACCGGTCAGGCCGGGGATGTGCGAACAGGATCAGGACCTTCAAGGTTGAAAACTCCGGAGTTTTTTTTAAGTCATTCGGATGAGGCTGCGGTGACAGTTTAACGATTGGCGTCACCGCAGCCTTGGAATGATCCCAATGCAGGGGCTTAAGCGGCCTGCCCGGCGCGCAGACTGCGAAGAATATGACGGAAGCCTTCGACGCCCTGGGCTCCGGAGACCAGATGTTTGCCCTCAAAGATCACTGCAGGCACGCCATGGATGCCGAGAGACTGCCAATGCTGTTCGGCCTCTCGGACGTTGTCCCGATAACGCTGGTCTTCAAGGGCTTGGCGGGCCTCAACCCCTGGCAAACCGATGGTTTCGGCAATGGCCACCAGGGTTTCGATCTCGTCCAGCGGTTTGCGATGGGTAAAGAACGCCTCAAACAGCGCCATTTTCAAAGCGTGGACGGTGGCAAGGGGATCCGCAGCGCTTTCCTTGGCCCAATACAGCAGTTGGTGGGCCAAATTGGTGTTATACATCCGCATATCGTCGGTATAGGCGAAGCTAAATCCAAGCTCCGCGCCCATTTCGGTCAGGCGTTTCCGGGCCTTGATGGAGTTTTCCAAGGTGGTGCCATATTTTTTGGCCAAATGCTGGCGCAGATTTTGTCCGCCGACTGGCATATGCGGATTGAGTTCAAAGGGATGCCAGCGGATCTCCGCGCTGAAACCCTCCAAAGTCAAGGCTGTTTCCAGCTGCTTATAGCCTAAGATGCACCAGGGACAGACGACGTCCGAGACAATATCGATTTGTAAATCAGATTGTTGGGCCATGCTCCACACTCCAATGGGGGGTTGCTTGGAGGGGAACATGTGTGATTAGCGCACGAAAAACAAGCAGTATACTTTTTGTAACCTATAGCAGGTGCGCGTTTGGCTCCTTTCCGGTGACCAGCTGGTCCATCAGGGTGACGACGGCCTGTTCTCCGCCTGTTTTGAGGGGGGGAATGGGTGGCCCCGTTATCAGGGCATCTAAATGGGACACAATCTCGCCCCGGGCGAGCTCTTCGGGCGAGATCTCGGCCCAACGGCCATGTTTGCTGAGCCAATCGAGTAAATACGGGCTTTCCGGCCAATCCTTGCGGTCCCGGATCAAAAGCGGTGTGCCAGCGGCGGTGGCCTCCGTGATGATGCCATAGCCCGGCTTGGCGATGATGGTATCTACCGAAGCCGCCAGATCCGGAAACCCCATCGGACCCTGCCCATCGGCAGCCAAGTCCAGGGCCTCCAGGGATAAAATGGCAGGGTTTCCAGCGGCTTCCACGGCGTCCCACACCATCAATCGCCAGCCTCGAAACTGTTTGGGCCAGCGCGACAGATCCAGTCCCGACTGAACACCGCCAAAACTGAGGACCACCAAACGCTCTTCCGGTTGCAGTGGTCCCGCGCCGCTTCGGGCAATGGCTTGAGTTAGACGCGCTCTTTGTGGGCTTTGGGCCGGGACAATCGGATCCAGTCTGATCACATTGGACAAGCCCGCAAAGGGCATGGCGGGTTCCGTAGCAAAAACCGCTTTCGCACTGACATAGGCTTGGCTCATTTCGGCTCTGACTTGTTCCTCTTGCGGATCAGACCCGAGCAACAGGCTGTGCAGCTCCAACCAGTTTAAGGCTGAGATGCCAATGGCGGGCACGCCCAACTCTGTTGCAGCAGCCAGAGCGATATAAGAGATGTTCGACAGCACCAGATCGGGTTCAAACCGATCCAGTCGCCGTTTTTGCCGCTCCACGGTCTTCGACCAAGCTGTTCCGTGCAAGGCACGATAGGCCTGTCGGCTGGCCTCCAGATCAACGGCGGTTGCGGAATGCATCACCAAACCGAAATCATCGGAGGCTGGTTCATGCCAGACCGGGTCGTCAAACAGCTTGGGAAAGCGTTTGGGATCATGTCGACATTGCAACGCTAGGACAGCATCGGGATGGAGGGCTTTGAATTTTTTCAGAATGAGACCGGTGATGGCCATATGGCCAAAGCCATGATGGTTCATGGCGGCGAAGATCCTGGGGCTTGTGCGCCCCGGTTTTGGGATCATGCGGTCAGGTCAACGGACTCAAAGGCCACCCGGTTGCGGGGACCAAGGATCTCAATGGATCGATTGTTTTGGGCATCAATTTGCAAGCCCGGGGGATTGGGACCACTGCCGGACAAGGCTTCGGGCTGGGTCCGTCCGAGAACGGCGGCGGTCCGGCCATAGGTCCGCACCGCCTTAAGGGCTTGAAGCAGAGAGCCCCGGCGCCCTTCCCGTCCACCATCCTGGGATTGCGACTGGGACTGACTATTGTTGCTGCTTTGAACCGCTTGGGCTTGCTGGATCTGATTGGCCCCACCGCCAACCGGTCCTTGAGTCGGATCGGCAGAGGCTGGCTGCAACGCGGCGGCTTGAGCCACACCCAACTGCCCAGCTTGATTGACCTGATCCTGCTGGGCCTCGCGGGCTTTTTGCTCAGCCTGTTGCTGCTTAAGCTCTTCGGCTTTTTCTTGCGCCAGCTCCGCCTGGGCTTGGGCCTTGGTCGCATCGGCCTGGGCCGCAACTTGGCGATCCTGCGGTGAGGGTTCTGCCGGAGCCAGAGCGGCGCGCTTGACCTGCTCCATTTTCCGGATGGTTTCTTCCGGATCCTGTTCCGGCGACGCGTCGATTTTGACTTCGCCGGAAATGGCATAACTGCGACCGTCCGGGCCCCGGGTATATTGATAGACCGGCGGGCTGGCCAGCGGACCGCCAACGGATTTATGCGCGCTTTCATGCTGACGGACTTCCCGATCCGTCTTCTGCAAGTCGCGAACGATTTGTTCTTCTTCTTCAGTCAGATCCTGACCGGGAACCGAAGATCCGCCGGAAGCTGCACCGTTCGGTTCAGGCTCGCCTTTGAGCCGCGCGTCGGCCTCTTGCTCTTCGCGCAAGGCTGCCAAGGTTTGCGGATCAAGCAAATTGCGGCTTTGGCGCAGGTCTTCCCGCGCGGCCTGCTGCTTGGAGCCATTGCGTTGCTGGTCTTGCTCAGCGGCGCGCTTCCGGGCTTCTTCCTGATATTCGCGGATTTGATCGGACGCAGAGGACCGCCCGGAATTGCCAGCGGCGATTCCAGTGCTTTCATCCTGACCGACCGCTGTCCCCCTGTTCGTTTTTATAAAGTTGGCCCGCTCCAGGTCGGTCAAACGGAGGCGGTCCGAGAACAGATCCGGTCCCGACAGCATGGGAGGATCCTTTGACGTCCAGCAGACGTTTGGCGAGGCAGACCAACCAGATTTCACGGGACGGACGGCCGATGGACCAAACGCTGGCGTTAACGAGAGAGAGCCACGGTTTGTTGGGGTCTCGCACAAAGGCGTTTCGGAATACCCCAGGCTCTGAGTCAACCGGAGAAAATTAACAGATGTTAAGAAATCGGGGAAGGAGTCAAATCAACCGAAACAAAGAATAGGGCCATTTCGCGGCAAACAGATGGCAATCGATGGTTAATATCCTGCCGTTGGCCTACACGCCTTCGGCGGCTGGTGCCGAAGACGACAGCCCTGCCTTGGTGTGAACGGCCTCTAGGATGGCTGGAAAGTCCTGTTCGGAGACTTCATGGAAGAAAGCCCCGCCTTTAACCCGGACATTGGGGCCTTTATAGCAATAGCCCAAGCAAGCAATGGGTTCGACTCGGACCGGGATTTGCGCTTGGCTCATAAAGGCTTCAAGCGCACCAACCAGGGCGGGACTGCCCCGCCAGCCGCAGGACGGCGATGTGACGCCGCGATCTTTGGTACAGACAAATAGGGTGACCCCCTCAAACTTACGATCTGATTTCAGGGGGCCATAGGGAGACGACCCAGTAGGAGCAGCCATGGACACACTCTTTATAAAAGGAGGCAGCCCATTGCGAACCGCCCTACCCCCACAGGGCAGCGGTTCGGCGGGCCAAATCACGCTCCCTTTGCACATTGGCAAGTCGCTGCCGGACCACAAGGGGTTGTCTGGCTTTTGTCGGCGGTTCTGTCAGCAAGGAGGACAGCAAAGACAGCCCGGGCTGAACCGGCTCGCCAGCCAATCCACCTTGGCTGTCAGGCATTTGGGCGATGAAAGCGTTCAAATCAGAATGTCCGCGCATGATCCGGCCTTATCTTTCCAGAGCAAGGGTCGTTGGGAATGTTTTTTTTTTGACCCAATAGAGAGCAGTCTCCGCTAAAGTTCTGACCAAAACATGAACGCCTTTTCCGGTAACCTTTTGTAAAGTTTAAGAAAATCCTAAGGGAGAGCGTTGCGTCACGATGACGGAGGATCCGAACAACGCCGAGGGCGGCCTCGGGCCATGGGATCATGCGCCGGTTGGTAGTACGCTCGGCAAAGCCCGCGCAGCGATGCTGCGTGGTGATTTTGCCGCCGCCCTAGAGGCCTTTCAGAGCGCATCCGATGCGGATGAAGGCGATGGCAGTGCTGCCTTCGGCGTGGCGTCAGCCTCATTTTTTCTTGGTGCTTGGGATGATGCGGAACGGTGGTTTTTGCTGGCCAAGCGTCTGGATCCAACATTTCAAGTCACGGCCGGATTTCGGGCCAATGATGTCACCCAGCTTCAGCCCGCCCCATCCCATGACGCTCTGTCCCCCTTGGAAATCAGACCGGCAGCCAATGATCCAGAGCGTCCCATGGTGCTGGTCGCCTGTGATGAGGCCTATTGTCGCTATTACGCCCTGCCCCTATTGCTGTCCCTGGCGTCCTTAGCCCCGGGCTGGGGTGCCCATCTTCATATTGTCGATCCAAACGCCCAAAGTATTGAAACCGTTGAGGCTCTGGCCAAGGCCACCCCTGGGTTGGCCTTGTCCCTGTCTTGGGAATTCGCCGGTTTGGACGCCCTGCCCCAGGCTTTGGTGAAACCCTATTTGGCCAGTGCCCGGTTTTTGCGTCTGCCTGCTCTACTGGACGCTTTGGCGCTCAAGGTCCCGCTGGTCATTTTGGATGCAGATGCCTTGATCAATCGGGACCCCGCCTCCCTTCTCTCCGGTGCTCGGGACGCTTTTGGGGCTCAAAACGGCTGGGATTGGGCCCTGCATGAGACCGGTTATTTTGGCCATGGCCCTTTGATGCATCATTGGGCCGCCTGTGTCGGTATTGCGCCAGGTCAAAGAGCGAAACAGGCTGCCGATCACTTGGCCGCCGTGCTCCAACGGGCCTTTGCTGAACAAACCGGTCATTGGATGATCGATCAGTTTGCATTGTTGGTCGCCATGCGGGCCGCCCAAGAGAATATCCAAGGCTTTCAACTGCATCCTTGGCCCGAAACCGTATTCCGTCCGGATCGCTCTGACCCGGAAATGGCGGTTTGGTCCTTCGGGGCGGCGCGCAAAAAGACCGATCCGGTATTTCGCGAAGCGGCCTTGAAATGGTTCACCCAACTGGGGGGCGCTCCAACCGCATAAAGGACACGCCGCCTGTGCAGTGAGCCTCAACAAATAAGGGCCGTTTCTGTCTCTAGAAACGGCCCTTATTCGATCATGGTCGGAGCGGCGGGATTCGAACCCACGACCCCTTGACCCCCAGTCAAGTGCGCTACCAGACTGCGCCACGCTCCGATAAGGATCCCTGTGAGCACCCCGAACACAGCTCGCTTGGGGCCCAAAGGATGGGGATTTTTCTGGATGCCGACCACGCATTGACGGAGTGTCATTTGGGCCGGTGCCGGAAAGGAGGCGGACTATACAGCGGCCCTTAAGCCGGAGCAACCCAAGGCTTGGGTTAAAGGGAAAGAAATAAAGCTGTTTTGTCTACTCAAGCCCGGCTTGGGACAAAATCCGTTTCAGGTCCATCAATTCCCCCAATACCAATTCGCATTCCCGGCGCTGATCGAAGGACAACCGAACGTCAACCCGCTCCCGCGCCGCAGCCAGTGGGTCGGTCTCGGCATCACCGGTTTCAGGGATAGGATCGGTGGTCTCCGGCTCTATGGGGGCCGCTTCATAAAGTGCATCGGCTCGCGCGCGATCCGCCGTCGATTGGGATATGGAGACGACCTCGGGACTATCATTCTGCGGTGCTTCACCCCGATCTTGGCGCTCCCGATTTTCGACCGATCGGAAGATATCCTGGAACAAGGGGCCATCTTCATTGGTTTCAGTGTCCAAGAAATCCTCTTGGACATCTGCCCCAGAAAACGACACATAGCCGTCGTCGCCGTCCTCATGCGGATCCGGATCTTTATCGAGGGATCCGCGTGCTCTTGATTCATCAGAGGCTGCGACAGTGCCGGCCTGTTGAGACAGATCAAGACGCGGTGGTTCGGCCTCAGCCTCTATCGCTTGGTCTTCCGCATCCAGACCTTGGCCGGATGAGCCTTGTGGCCCCATGGAGGTGCCCACCGAACGGCCCGCATCCCGGGCCTCGGTGTTCATGGTGATGACCGCTTTGACGCCGTTTTCACGCAGCAGTTTTTGCGCGCCCTTGATGGTATAGCCGTCGGTATAGAGCAGATCGCGAATGGTCCCCAAAAGCACCACGTCTTCGGGGCGGTAATAGCGCCGTCCCCCGCCCCGCTTCATCGGGCGTATTTGGGAGAATTTTGTTTCCCAAAACCGCAGGACATGCTGGGGTACCCCGAGTTCCGAGGAGACCTCGCTGATGGTGCGAAACGCGGTATCGGACTTGCCATTGCGGCGCCCGACGCCTTCGCTGCCGTCTTCCTCATCCTGCATTTGCCGGGCCGCTCCAGATCCGCCATCCATCGCCTTATACCCTTCCTCCCGTCACCGCTTGATCGGTGAAAAACCTGTTTGGTCAGGTATTTTCCCAACCGATGGTCTTCTTATTGTTTTGAGACCTAAATCTTTGACCTGGGCGACGCGATTAGTCGTCCGTCATGCCGGTGGTATCGAGCCCATTGATCCTTGCTTTGAGCAATTGGGACGGACGAAACACCAAAACCCGCCTGGGGAGAATCGGCACTTCTTCTCCCGTTTTGGGATTGCGGCCGATGCGCTCGCCCTTTTCCCGGACCGAAAAGCTGCCAAAGGAGGAAATCTTGACGGTCTCCCCTTCGACCAGGGCCTCGGACATTTCGTCGAGCACCATTTCCAGCAGGTCCGCTGACTCGTTTCGTGACAGGCCGACTTCCTGATAAACGGATTCGCTCAATTGAGCCCGGGTGATTGTTTTTCCGGTCATAATGGTTCTCTCCGCGCACAGTCTCCTGGCACCCACCCGGTCTTGTGTTGGGCTTTGGGCATGCTCCCTAATCGGGGCAGGCGCAAACCCGTTACAACCGGTGTCCAGGACAGGCTCTGGTCACAAAGACGGCGTGTCTTTCTGTCCGCTCAATTAGAAACGGTACAGAAGCGTTAGAAATTAATCAATATCAAAGGTTTGCAGCGATAGGCGAATCTCGCCTTTAAAGGCCGCGCCGCAACTGACAAAAACGGCTGAACGCCGCAGAATCAAAGGCTTTAGGGGATATGTTGGACCATTTCCTCGGGGCCTGTCAGGATTTACAGCCGGACCAATGCGGCCCCCCAGGTGAAGCCACCGCCCATGGCTTCCAACAAAATCAGCTGGCCTTTTTGGATCCGGCCATCGCGAATCGCCTCATCCAAGGCCAAGGGAACCGATGCCGCCGAGGTATTGGCATGGCGATCCACCGTGGAAACAACCTTCTCCATCCCCAGCCCAAGCTTTTTCGCCGTGGCTTCCAGGATCCGTCGATTGGCTTGGTGCGGCACAATCCAGTCTACGGCCTCAGCCCCAAGACCGGCACCCTCCAAGACCTCCAGCATGACCCCATGGAGGTTGGTGACCGCGTGACGGAACACTTCCCGTCCTTGCATGCGCAGATGACCGGCATTCCGGGTCGTGGCCGGACCGCCATCGACATAGAGCAAGTCATGGTGGCGACCATCGGCATGAAGCACCGTATGGAGGATTCCGGTGTCATCGGACCCACCGGTGCCCTCTCCGGCCTGGAGCACCATGGCCCCGGCCCCATCCCCGAACAGCACGCTGGTGGTGCGGTCTTCGAAATCCAAGATGTTGGAAAAGGTTTCCGCCCCGATCACCAGAACCCGATCGGCTTGCCCGACCCGGATGAAGTTGTCCGCCGTGGCCGTGGCATAGACAAAGCCGGAACAAACCGCTTGCATGTCAAAAACCGGGATGCCCGGTCTGCAGCCCAAAGCGGCCTGGACTTTCGCAGCGGTGGCAGGAAAGGTTTGATCGGGCGTGGCCGTTGCCAAGACGATCAAGTCAAGGGCATCTGCCTCAAGCTCGGCGTTTTGGAGTGCTGCTTTGGAAGCCTCGATGGCCAGATCTGAGGTCAGTTGTCCGGGCGAGACAAAACGCCGCTCTGTGATCCCGGTGCGTTCCCGGATCCAGTCATCAGAGGTTTCCACCCCATGACGCTCCGCAAGATCCGTATTGGACAGGATGATTTCTGGCAGATAAGACCCGACACCGATAATTTGGGAGCGACGCATAGATACCCTTACTCCTGCCGGATCCACATGGGAATGAAAAGAAAAAACAAATAGTTACGCAGCATCAACCGGGAGGCTGGATTGGCGGCTTTCCTTGAAACGAGCCAACTCGGTCCCAATGCCTTGATTGAGGTCCTGCTGGATCAGATCCACCGCGACACCAATGGCATTGGCAAAGCCCAATCCGTCCGTCCCGCCATGGCTTTTGACCGCAATGCCATTCAGGCCCAACAGCAGCGCGCCGTTATAACGCCGGGGGTCCGTGCGAGCCTTCACCTTATCCAGGGCAGAGCGGGCCAACAAATAGCCCAATTTAGACAACAAGGATGAACGAAAGGCACTTTTGAGAAAATGGGAATACAGCCGGGCTGTCCCTTCGACGGTCTTCAGTGCTACGTTGCCGGTAAAGCCGTCAGTCACAATGACATCGACGGTGCCTTTGCCAATATCGTCACCTTCGACAAAACCTGTGAATTCCATTTGGCTTTCGGCCTGTCGCAGCACGTCAGCGGCTTCGCGCAAGGTGTCCGTGCCTTTGAGTTCTTCGGAGCCGATATTGAGCAAACCGACCGTTGGGTGCTTAACGCCCAGTAAGATCCGGGCAAACACTTCGCCCATTAGGGCGAATTCCACCAGATTGTTGGCGTTGCATTCCGCATTGGCTCCCAGGTCGAGCATGATGCTCTCGCCCCGGATCGTGGGAAGCACCGAGGCAAAACCAGGCCTGTCAATGCCGGGCAAGGTCCGCAGCAGCAGCTTGGACATGGCCATATAGGCACCAGTATTGCCCGCCGAGACGACGGCATCCGCTTCGCCTTTTTTGACCGCCTGGATAGCCAACCACATGCTGGAAGACCGCCCCTGACGCAAGGCGACAGCGACCTTCTCGTCATTGGAGACGATGTCTTCCGTATGGCGGATCTCGCAGGCATCCCTCGCCTTTTTGGCTTTCTTTTTTAGAAGTTTTTCCAACTTCTTGGCATCGCCAAACAGCAGAAACCGAGTCTCGGGAAACCGCTTGCGCGCTCTCTTGATGCCTTTGATGACAATGTCAGGGGCACGGTCACCCCCCATCGCATCCAAAGCGATTGTCACGGTCCTGGTCACGGTCAGGGTTCCTGTCCGTTTGTTGGCGAGGGATTAATTATGCCGAGTCGCTTACGCGGCTTCGGTTACAGCCACCACTTCCCGACCATCATAATAGCCGCAAGAGGCACAAACATGGTGCGGCCGCTTCAGCTCACCACAGTTTTTACACTCCGTATAGGCGCTCCGGGACAGAGCGTGATGGGACCGACGCATGTTCCGCCGGGACTTGGAGGTTTTCTTCTTAGGTACAGCCATAACCTTAATCCTTCCAACAAGCGCGGGGCACGTCTGGTTTGATCTCAAACCAACCTTACCCGGCCTTAACGCAATGGGGCGCAGCGACAGCGAAACCCCGTCCCTTTCCTCCACGATCCAGGGTCCTGGTGTGGAGCAGGTCGGGTTGGTCTGCGGCATCCCGGTTTGGGTCCATGCCCTCAATTGAACCCACCATGTCCAGTCCGGGTTCAATTGGGAAATCTCGTTTGGTCCTTTGGGGGAACGCAAAGCAGTGCGGACAATGCCATACCGCTTCTCCCCCTAGGGGCTTGTCATACCATTCCGGCGGCCCAGAGGAAAGGATATGCCAAAACGGTATACCGCCCGGGCGGAACCGGACGGAGCGAGGTTAAATAGCGAAAATGACCGCCATACACAAGCGTTGGCGCGGCCTTTATTGCTTTTTTCCAAGCAATGTCGCCAGATCGGCAAAGGGCCGATGGGTCGGTTGCTTTTCCGGCGTTGTCCCCTGGCCTTTTGGGTTGGTCCCATTGCCACCGGCCTCACCACCGGGCCCGGTATCCTCGGCCCAATCGGCACGCAATGCCGCTTCAACGCCTTCAGGAGGGTCTGGCAGCTTGGCCCCGGATTTCCGTGGGAAGGGGTCTATCAAGGTGATGATCTGCTGCACCAAGACTTCGCCGGGATCAATCATGCCATCAATGACGGGTTCCGGGGGATCTGGGGCGTCCAGATCCATCTGGAATTCCTTGCCGCCGGGTTGATCAAGCTCCGCATCCCCAGGACCGAACAGAATTTCAAACCGGTCCTCGATCAGGCTCTGAACCGGTTCCAGGGTGACCACACAGGCCTGTTCCAGTTCCGCAGAAACATGGGCGTCCAAGCGGAACATGGTGCCACCGGCCATGGGAAAGATCTCAATGTCAGCCGTAAAACGTTGGACGGCTTCCACACCCATGCGCGCTGCGAGGGCCTCGCACTCCTCGGCGGTCGCCGTAAGCGTGTTTCGCCAGCCTTCTTTGTGGATCTTGGTTACGGAAATGGGGCGCGAGAATTCCACAGCCTGATCCATGGTCTGACCGGTCATTTCTGTCCCTCCGAAACCGCGCTCTCCGCCGGTAAAAAGGTGACGCTGCCTGCTTCCAGGTCCGCATCGACCTGGCTTTCTAAGGCTTCGGCTTGGGCGATCAGATGGATCGCCAAGGTTCGGCGCACGGCTTCTGGCACCGCCTCCCCGCCATCGGGCAGAGTTCGGTACAAATTCTCCGCCAGGGCATCGGCCAAAAGAATGGGGTCCTTGGCCCGCAGACCCCGTTCATAGGCATCTGCGCGGCCATAAAAGGCCTTCATCATCTTTTTCACATGCTTGCCGACGGACAGATCACCCACCCCCATTTCCCGCAAATTGCGGTCCATATCGGCGAACATCAGGTCAAACAGCGCTTGGGCCAGTTTTGCCGATCGGCTGTCCCGATCCACCTTAGCGGCGTCCTGCTCCTCTTGACGGGCAATGCGACGCAAGATGAGCGCCGCGTGGACCACAATCATGTCATAGCGCCCATCCACAGTGTCAGGGACCTGGAGTGGTCCATAGAACACGGGCGAGCGGGCTTGGGCCACCAGAGACCCATAAAGCTTGGTCGCGGCGGCATCGATTTGTTTTTTGTCACGGTCAAACAGGGCAAAGGCCATGGTCGGTCCCATTAAAATGACTTGAGATTTGGAGCCGGTGCTTCAGGCTCTGACATATGGCCTTAGAACAGCGATCAGGCAATCTGTTTCCGCAATGGCCCAGTTTGCGCTATGGTCCCTGCAGAGCTTTCCAGTCCACCTTAAGAGCCTTTGTGTGATGCCAAACGCCGTTAAAACGCCCCGATCCCGCTTCTGTGCCATCGCCTTTGCCGTTGGTCTTGGGGTGATGCTGTCTGCCTGTTCCAAAGACATCGAAGCCCGGGGCAATGAACCCCGCCCCTCCTCCATGGAAAATCTCGAGATCGGGAAGTCGACCCGAGCGGACGCCCAGGCGATCCTGGGCACGCCCTCTGCGACCTCCATGTTTGGTGGTGAGAGCTGGTATTACATCAGCGCCACCACCCAACAATTTGCATTTTTCGGGATTGAGGAATTGTCCCGCCAGGTGGTTGCCTTGCGGTTCGATAATCTGGGCCGCCTGGAAGCCATTGATACCCTGGCGCAAAGCGATGGTCAGCAGGTCGAGATCGTCGATCGGGAAACCCCGACCCGGGGCAATGATATCTCCGTTATTCAGCAGCTGTTCGGCAATGTGGGCCGATTTGCGCCGCGCAATCCCAGCTAAAAACTCTCTGCTCCCCAGGGACCACGATCAGCTGTCCCTTCGGGGATGGGGA
>JBMYTN010000001.1:103201-195898 GCA_049604415.1 Rhodospirillaceae bacterium
ACAGAAAAAGGCCCGGAGCAGCAAAGCTCCGGGCCTTTTTGGTTCAGTAAGTTTGTTGGCCGTGCCCTTAGTGGGCCATGGCAGCCAGCAACAGCAGGGCAACGATGTTGGTGATTTTGATCATCGGGTTCACCGCCGGACCGGCGGTGTCCTTATAGGGATCGCCAACGGTGTCGCCGGTGACCGCAGCCTTGTGGGCTTCGGAGCCTTTGCCACCATGATTGCCATCCTCGATATACTTTTTGGCGTTGTCCCAGGCCCCACCACCGGCGGTCATGGAGATGGCAACAAACAGCCCCGTCACGATCACGCCCAACAGCATCGCACCCAAGCTGGACAGCGCTGCCGATTGACCGGCAATGATCAGGATGACGAAATACAGGAACAGCGGGGCGAGCACCGGCAGCAGCGAGGGAATGATCATTTCCTTAATCGCCGCTTTGGTCAGCATGTCCACACAGGTGCCGTATTCCGGCTTGGCATTGCCTTCCATGATCCCGGGGATTTCCCGGAATTGACGGCGCACTTCCTCTACAACCGACCCGGCGGCACGGCCCACAGCGGTCATGCCCATGGCTCCGAACAGGTAAGGCAGCAGGCCACCAAAGAACAGGCCGACAACCACCCAGGGGCTGGAGAGCGAGAAGTTCAACTCAACCCCGGCAAAGTTCGGATAGAGCTCCGGATTGGCGATGAAGTAGTCCAAGTCGGAGGTATAGGCCGCAAACAGCACCAATGCCCCCAGACCGGCGGACCCAATGGCATAGCCCTTGGTCACGGCCTTGGTGGTGTTGCCGACCGCATCCAGCGCATCGGTGGTGTTGCGCACGCTTTCATCCAGCTCGGCCATTTCGGCGATACCGCCCGCATTGTCGGTCACCGGACCATAGGCATCCAGCGCCACAACCATGCCCGCCAGTGCCAGCATGCTGGTCACCGCAATGGCGATGCCAAACAGACCCGCCAGCAGGTAGGTGGTGATGATGGCGATGATGATCAGGATGGCCGGAATGGCGGTGGCCTCCATAGAGATCGCCAGACCTTGGATCACATTGGTGCCATGGCCGGTGGTCGAGGCCTGGGCCACGGAGCGCACCGGACGATACTCGGTCCCGGTATAATACTCAGTGATCCAGATGATCAGGCCGGTCAGGACCAAACCGATGAAGGCACAGCCAAACAGCGCCCCGCCGGTATAGTCTTCGCCTGCAATGGCCCCCAGGCCGGGGATCAAGGCCGTCATCAGGGCAATCCCAACCAAGGACAATCCGGCGGAAACCAGGAAGCCCTTATAGAGCGCGCCCATGATGTTGGTGCTGCCATTGGTCAGCTTGACGAAATAGGTGCTGATGATGGACGCGAAGATGCAGACCGCGCCAATGGCCAGCGGGTAGACCATCATGGCGCCAACGATTTCGGAGCCGGAGAAGAAGATCGAGGCCAAAACCATGGTGGCCACCACGGTCACCGCATAGGTTTCGAACAAGTCAGCGGCCATGCCGGCGCAGTCACCCACATTGTCACCCACATTGTCGGCGATCACGGCGGGATTGCGCGGGTCATCTTCCGGAATGCCAGCTTCCACTTTGCCGACCAGGTCAGCGCCCACATCCGCACCCTTGGTGAAGATACCGCCGCCCAGACGGGCGAAAATGGAGATCAGGGAAGCGCCAAAGCCCAAGGCGACCAGCGGATCGATCAAACCCCGGCCTTCAGCCCCGGCCAGCAGCAGGATCATGTAATAGAGGCCCACGGACAGCAGCGCCAAACCTGCCACCAGCATGCCGGTCACAGCGCCGGATTTGAAGGCAATGTCCAGGCCAGCGGCCAGGCTGCTGCGCGCGCCTTCGGCGACCCGCACATTGGCGCGCACGGACACCAGCATCCCTGCATAGCCCGCGACGCCAGACGCCACGGCTCCCAGTAGGAAGCCGATGCCCACGGCGAAACCCAAGGCAATCACCAGGATGACGAACACCCCGGCGCCGACATAGGCGATGGTCCGATATTGGCGGTTCAGATAGGCCTTGGCGCCTTCTTGGACCGCACCGGAAATCTCCTGCATGCGATCATTGCCGGCGTCGGCCTTCATGATCGATTTGCCAGTGTGCACGCCATACACGATGGCAGCCAAACCGGCGACAATGATGAATAGGTAAACGATAGCCATGATAGGTTTGATCCCTCCCGGGGGCGGTTCCCAATGCTGCCATTGCTTATGGCGTCACAGGGGAGGCCCCGATGGTTGCGTTCCAACGATCGCGCAGAGAACCCTGGGAACCCCCTAGAACTCCACACGGAGCCGAGATTGATCCCACACGGGATCTACCCGGAATGCCGGTTTTGGTCCGGCTTGTTTGGCGAGCCCTTCTACCGCAGGGCCCAAACGGAACTTGATCGTCATGGAAGCGGCTCCACAGGATCGCAGAGACCGCAGGGTGAGAAGGACGCTGGCAACTCCCCTCCAGCGCTGAAACCGCACCCAGATACCCCTATGATTTTTGCGGATACGGTTGTTGAGGGCAGTGTGCCGCAAGGCCCAAGCCCAGGCAACCGGCTAAACCATGCGCTGGGGTCAACTTTGGCAGCATGGGGTCTTGCTAGCGTTCGAAGATGCCCTGGATTAGAACTTCTTCCACAAGATCAGGGTCTTCTAAAGAGCGTTTGGCGGTCCGCAATAAGCGGGTTTTCAAAACTCTCAACTCAATTCGATCCCGTGTTTCCAAGTGATACGGAAGGAAAGAAGCCAACTCTCGGTAAAGATTGCCATGCAGATGTTCAGCCTGTGTCTGTAACTCTGCGATTCCATCTTCACGCAGTTTCAGTCTAATCCTCAGGTTGACATTCCTGTTAAGTCTTCCATTGATGATGATCGGAATTTCAAACGGTCGCAGATTGATCAACTCGGGCGGTGGGCCGAGAATATCAGCGACTGTGGGCTCTGGTATCGAGGGCTGCATATGTTCCCCCAAGCCAATAAAATCGTCGATGAAGCCCATTTTGATCGCCCCGGCAATGCCTCCGGCGATGATCACCAGAACCAACAGCACCATCACCAGGATTTTTATGACCGTTTTCATGACAACGGGACACTCCGAGTCGGCAGCCGGAAGCAGTGTGCTGCGCAGGGCAGCGTCTTATTGAGCGTGCTCCGCTTAATGGCTGTAGCCGGTTTGGCTGAGGGTCAGCGGTTCTCCGGAGCCATCTTGCACCAGCACATAGGTCGGCTCAGAGGATGCTGCTGTACCCAACACTCCATCACCCTGCTTCGCCATCGCGGGCAAGGGGCGCATTTGACCGATGCGGCACAGAGGTGTTTGGGTTTCTTGCGCCAATGCCTTCAGCATGTCCTGGATTTTTGGGGCATCATCGGCGCAAAACAACAGTTCGTAGTCATCGCCGCCGGCAAAGACGCTCTCGAGGCGATCAAGATCATCGGCGACCAGCGCCGCCACAGCGTCCGACATGGGCAAAGACGGAGCGGAAATCACCGCTTGTACCCCTGAGGCTTTGGCGAGATGGGTCAGGTCGGCCACCAAGCCATCAGAAACATCCATGCAGGCCGAGGCGATGCCGCGCAGGCCCAAGCCCAGGTCCACCCGTGGCCTCGGTAGGCGATAGCGATCAGCGAGGAAATTCTGATGCTCATGCTCGAGCCCGAGCAGTCCATCGCGCAAAACAATCAAGCCAAAGGCGGCATCGCCCAAACTGCCGGACACCCAAATCCCCTGCCCGACTTTGGCTCCTGAGCGCCGGAGGGCTGTCCCTTGTGTCACATGGCCAAAGATGGTCACGGAAAAAGCCGTGGGACCGGGAGTGGCCACTGTGTCCCCGCCGTAAAGGCCGATCCCGAAGGTTTTCAGGTCTTGACCAAGGCCATCGGCAAACCGCTCCAGCCAGTCTGTGGTTACGTCTGGAGCCAATTGCGCTGAGAGCAAAACCCCTTTGGGCTCCGCCCCCATGGCCGCCATGTCAGAAAGGTTGACCCGCAAGCATTTGCGGGCCACCAAATCCGGCGGATCCTTGGGCAGGAAATGCACCCCACTGACCAGGGTGTCGCAGGAAACGGTCAGCTCTTGGCCCTCGGGAACACGGACCAGCGCGGCATCGTCGCGCAAATCAAGCGCACCGGAAGCGCTGGCTGCCAAGGGACGAAACAGGCTGTCGATCAGGGAAAACTCACCGGCCCTGGCCATGGTCTATCCCCGAAAATCTTCCGGGCGGACGGCTTTGGCCACCCGATCCATGACCGCATTGACCAAACCGCTCTCTGCCCCGGCATAAAAGGCATCGGCCAATTCCATATATTCCTTCACCGCCACCCGGGGCGGCGTGGCGGAACGGGTCAGGAGCTCGGCAATCCCGGAACGCAAAATGGCTTTCAGGACCGGTTCCAAGCGCTCCCATTTCCAGCCTGCGGACAGGCAGGATTGCAAGGTCTCGTCGACCTGGGGCAATTCCGCCCAGGCGGCCCGGACCAAGGAGGCGAACAATTCGCCGTCGGCGGGGGCCAGTTGGGTGACCTCCTCGGTCGGATCAAACAAACCGTCCGGGTCGGGCACATCAATGATGGCATTGCCGCCAATGCGGCCCTGTATGAAATCCCGGATCACCGGCTCTGGGTCTTGGTCGCCGTTGACATCAAGCACATAGAGGGCTTGAACGGCGGCGAGACGGGCAGTGCCCGCCCGAACCCGACGGTCTGATCCGGGGCGGCTGCCACCAGAGTTTTCCGCACTCACAAGCCCACCTCGCGCTTGACTTCGAGCATGCGCAGGCAGGCCCGGGCGGCCTGACCCCCAAAGTCGCGGCCTTCGGGATCGGAGCGGACCATGGCCTGGTCCTTATTGCGACAGGTCAAAACCCCATTGCCGACCGCCAGGGAATATTGCAAGGCCAAGCTCTGAACGCCTTCAATGCTGGCCCGGCAAACATGCTCATAATGGTCGGTTTCGCCTTTGAGCGCGCAGCCCAGAACCACATAGCCCGCATAGCGGTGGTCGGTGGCGCGCAGTTCCATGGCCCGGATCGCATAGCGGATCACGGCTGGGATTTCCAAAATCCCGGGCACAAGAATACGCTTAAAGCCAGCGCCCTTTTCACTCAGAGCCTGAATGGCGCCGCGCACCAAATTGTCGGTGATGTCATCGTAGAAGCGGGCTTCCACAATCAGAATACGGGGTCCAGCCACGGTTTTAATCCATCTCAGCGGTGGAGGCCCTGCCGTAGACAGGGCCATCCAGCCGGTCTTTTGATCACAAGACCAAGCTGTGTTTGGGTCAAGACCCAGTGCTTAGCGCCAAAAGTCCACCGAGTCCCTTAAAAAAACATTCAAGGGCTTTGCAAAATAGGCCGAAAGACTATTTTTCTGCCGCCTGAATTGGGCGGCGCTCGACCACGGTCAGGCCGTAACCATCCAATCCAATGATTGTTTTGTCGGTGTTGGACAGCAAAACCATATCCGAAACGCCCAAATCCAGCAGGATTTGTGCCCCAAGGCCGTAATCCACCAAGCGGCCCGGCAGGCGTCCCGGGTCTTTGATGGATTTCTTGGCCCGTGCCTCCGGATCGCCGATCAAATCCATCAAACGCTCAGAAGGACTGTCGGCCCGCGGGTCCCGAATGATGACCACAACGCCCTGACCTTCTGCGGCGATCATTTCCATGGCATCGCGCAGCAAATCTTCCCGACCATCCCCGGCCCCGCCCAGCATGTCTTCGAGCAAATTGACTGCATGCATCCGAACCAAAGCCGGTCTGCCTTGACCCGATGCACCAAGATCGCCTTTGACCAAAGCGATATGTTCCACCTGATCGAGCATGGAGCGATAGACCACCATGGTCCAGCCGCCGCCAAAGCGTGACGTAAACGGGGCGCTGGTAACCCGGCTGACCAATTGCTCGGTCTTGCGCCGATAGGCAATCAGATCGGCAATGGTGCCGACCTTCAGGCCATGGAACTGGGCGAATTCCACCAGATCGGGCAGACGGGCCATGGTGCCGTCGTCTTTCATCACCTCGCAAATCACGCCAGCCGGATAGAGCCCGGCCAAACGGGCCACATCAACGGCGGCCTCCGTATGGCCTGCGCGGACCAAAACGCCCCCATCCCGGGACATGAGGGGAAACACATGGCCCGGAGAGGCCAAATCGGTCGGCCCCTTATCTGGGTCCACGGCGACGGCGACGGTTTTGGCTCGGTCTGCGGCGCTGATACCCGTGGTGATGCCTTCCCGGGCCTCAATGCTGACCGTGAAGGCGGTTTCATGGCGCGAGGTGTTTTGCCGGGACATTAAGGGCAGGTTCAGCTCGCCACAGCGGTCCGGCGTTAAAGCCAGGCAAATCAAACCGCGGCCAAAGCGGGCCATGAAATTGATTGCCTCTGCGGTCGCCATTTGGGCCGGGATGATCAGATCGCCTTCATTTTCCCGGTTCTCATCATCGACCAGGATGAACATTTTGCCCGCCTTGGCGTCGGCGATAATGTCCTCAGGCGCCGACAAAAAGGTCCGGTCGCTCACCGTGACGGTCTGGGGGCCACCCTGCCCGAGCTCCTGGTTGGATGCATCCATGCTTATGATCCTGCATTGCCGCAACTTGGCGGAGAGGCTTCCTTAGAGCATTTTCAGCCGAAGTGTGTCCGGTTCTGCGGTTCGAAAATGCGACATTACAAAAAGTTAGGGCGAATTCCGCGAAACAAGTTTCGCGGGATTCACTCTAATTGGCGTCGGGGTCGAGCAATCGGGCGACATAGCGCGCCAGCATATCGATCTCGAAGTTCACCTTGCTGCCGGGTTGGAGACCGCCAAAGGTGGTCACCGAAAAGGTATGGGGGATGATGTTGACTCCAAATTGCGCGCCGCTGACTTCGTTGACGGTCAAGGAGACCCCATCCAACGCCACGGATCCCTTTGGGGCCACATAGCGTTTTAGATCGTCCGGGACTTGGAACACAAAGCGCCAGGATTCCCCTTCCGGTGCAACGCTGATGACCTCGGCGACCCCATCCACATGACCGGAGACAATATGTCCACCCAACTCGGCACCCAGGGCCAAAGCCCTTTCGAAGTTCACTTTGGATCCAACATCCCAAGAGCCCAGGGTGGTTTTGGACAGGGTTTCACCAGACGCCTGCATGGCAAACCAGTCATCACCCTTGTCGATCACCGTCAAACAGACGCCATTGCAAGCAATCGATGCCCCGATCTCGAAGCTGGAGGTGTCATAGGCAGTTTCGAAGGTAAAACGGGTATCTCCGGCCCGCTCAATGGCCTTCACTTGGCCCAGATCCGTCACAATTCCGGTAAACATGCTCACTCATCCCCATGACAATGCGGCGGTTTTGGTCCGGTTGAAACGCGATTACGCGCGAACCCTGTACGCCATGGTCAAGATGTCCTCCCCCAGAACCTCTCGCCCTTGAACCGTAAAGAGCGGGGTTTCATCGGCGCGGTCAACCCCGAACGGGCCAATTGCTGGCAAACCGTCACCGCCGATCACTTTCGGTCCGTGAAACCAAGCGATCCGATCCACTAGGTCGTCTTTCAGGAACGCGGCTGCAACTTGTCCGCCGCCCTCAAGCAGGACCCGGGTGATCCCCGCCTCTGCCAGAGCCTTTAAAACAGCACTTGGGGCCATCGAGTCTCCCGCAGGGGGCACGGGAATAACCCGCGCTCCGGCGCTTTTCAAGGCCGCGATGCGCTTGGGGTCTGCTCCCTCTCGGCAAAAAATGGTCAGTGGCACGGCGTTGATATCGGCAAACAAAGCCGCATCCGGTGTAAGCCTGAGCCGTCCGTCGAGCAAAACCCGATGCGGAGACCGTGTTTCCAAGCCGGGCACCCGGCAAGTCAGGCGGGGATTGTCGGCCATGGCCGTTCCGGATCCGATCAGGATGGCATCATGGTTTGCCCGCATTAAATGGCCTTTTGAACGCGCGGCCGGTCCGGTGATCCATTGGCTGTGGCCACTGGCTGCGGCAATTCGGCCATCCAAGGTCGCAGCGGCTTTGAGGGTCACTAAAGGACGGCCCTGGAGCCGGTTCAGCAAAAAGCCTTCTGTGAGGCTTTCGGCTTCCTTGGCCCCCTCCCCCAAGCTCACGTCAATCCCAGCTTGGTCCAGCAGGGCCAAACCCCGCCCCGCGACCCGGGGGTCGGGATCTTGCAAAGCGACCACAACATGCCCGACTTTGGCCGCGACCAAAGCCTCCGCACAGGGGCCGGTCACACCATGGTGGGAACAGGGTTCCAGGGTG
The DNA here is from genome assembly GCA_049604415.1 of Rhodospirillaceae bacterium. Classification (GTDB taxonomy): domain Bacteria; phylum Pseudomonadota; class Alphaproteobacteria; order Rhodospirillales; family Rhodospirillaceae; genus JBMYTN01. The sequence goes on from JBMYTN010000001.1 coordinate 111,453, forward strand.
ACATAGGCCGTTGCGCCGTTTAGCAAGGCGGCCGCTTCGGAGCCAAAGATCGCCCGGCATTGATCCAAAGCTTCGGTTTCTGCATGGGGCCGTCCCCCAGCCCGGGTGGCTCCGCGCCCGATGATTTGTCCAGATTGGGCAACAAGCACACAGCCAACGGCGGGATTGGGGGCCACCATGCCCAAGGCGCGCTCCGCCAAGGCCAAGGCAAGGCGCATGGGGTGAGACGGAGCACTTTGGCTTGTAGTTATGGACACGGCCTGTGCCCTTGGGGTCTTGAAGGATTGCCCTTAGCGGTCGTCGTCAACTTCGGACAGGTTGTGAACGAATTCCCCGAAGTCTCTAACTTCACTGAAGTTTTTATAGACTGAGGCAAAGCGGACATAGGCCACTTGATCCAGTTCTTTCAGGGCGTCCATCACCATTTCGCCGATGGCTTTGGAATTGATTTCCATCTCACCGGTGCTTTCCAGGCGACGCTGTATGGCGGTGACCATGCGCTCGATGCGGTCGTCATCCACCGGCCGTTTCCGGCAGGCGATGCGCATGGACCGCACCAGTTTATCCCGATCAAAGGGCGACCGGCTGCCATCCTTCTTCAACACCATCAGATCGCGAATTTGCACCCGCTCAAAGGTGGTGAAGCGTTGATAGCAATTGCCACAGTACCGGCGGCGACGAATGGCCGCGTTATCTTCTGTGGGCCGGGAGTCCTTCACTTGAGTATCGGGGTGACCACAGAACGGGCAGCGCATGGATCAGCGTTTCCTATCCCAAAATCTTCGTTGGGGAAGGATTATAACCCACCATATATGGGAAAGCGACCGCAAAGAGCCTTTACTTTTTCCCGAACCTCGGCTTCTGCCACGCTGTTGTCATCGGGATGGGCGGCCAGGCCGTCCAGCACTTCGACCATCAAACGCCCGGTCTCGCGGAACTCTTCAACCCCGAAACCGCGCGTGGTGGCGGCGGGTGAGCCAACCCGAATGCCCGAGGTCACCATCGGCTTCTCCGGATCAAAGGGAACGCCGTTCTTGTTACAGGTGATCCCGGCATTTTCCAAAGCCCGCTCGGCCGCATTGCCCTTCAGGCCTTTGGGACGCAAATCAACCAGAGCCAAATGGGTGTCGGTGCCCCCTGAGACGATATCGAGCCCCCCGGCCATTAAGGTGTCGGCCAAGGCCCGGGCATTGTCGACCACGGCCTGGGCGTAAACCTTGAATTCCGGGCGTTGGGCTTCCGCAAAGGCGACGGCTTTGGCGGCGATGACATGCATCAGCGGCCCGCCTTGCAGGCCCGGGAAGACGGCAGAGTTGAGTTTTTTGCCAATGGCCTTGTCTCGGGACAGGATCATCCCGCCCCGGGGACCGCGCAGGGTCTTGTGGGTGGTGGTGGTGACGATATCCGCATGGGGCACCGGGCTTGGGTGGACGCCTGCGGCCACCAAACCGGCAAAATGCGCCATATCGACCAGCAGCAGCGCTCCGACCTCGTCGGCGATGGCGCGGAATTTAGCGAAGTCGATGACCCGCGGGTAGGCGGACCCGCCAGCGATGATCAATTTGGGCTGACATTCGCGGGCCATGCTGGCCACTTCATCATAGTCAATCTGGCCGTCTTGGCGGCGCACGCCATATTGCACGGCGTTAAACCACTTGCCCGACAAGGCCGGGGCGGCGCCGTGGGTTAAGTGACCGCCAGCGGCCAAGGACATGCCCATAATGGTGTCGCCAGGCTTAACCAGGGCCAGCATAACCGCCCCATTGGCTTGCGCCCCGGAATGCGGTTGGACATTGGCATAGTCGCAGCCAAACAGTTCTTTCGCGCGGGAAATCGCCAGATCTTCGGCAATATCAACCTTCTCGCAGCCGCCATAATAGCGTTTGCCGGGATAGCCCTCGGCATATTTGTTGGTCAGAACGCTGCCCGCAGCCTGCAGCACCGCCTTGGAGACGATGTTCTCCGAAGCGATCAGCTCGATTTGCTCTTGCTGGCGGGACAGCTCGCCGCCCAGGGCTGCGGCCAGATCGGGATCGGTGTCAGAAAGATCTTCAGAGAAAAACCCTGACCAAGGCTGATAGGCGTTCATCGAACAGTCTCCACGTCATAACTTGGATCGTCGCGGTGTCCGGCCACACACCGTCCGCGGTTGGGCACCTAACCTGGGTGCCACAGGCTCCCAAAGGGAGTGATGGCAAGACCTTAGGTCTCTGTTCCCGGGCTCATCTTGCCGACGCGCCGCGCGTGGCGTCCGCCCTCAAACTCAGTGTCCAAAAAGATGTCGACGCATTCTCGGGCAATGTCCATGCCCGTTGTCCGCGCGCCCAGCACCAGAACATTTGCATCATTATGCTGCCGACACATCCGCGCGCCATAAGCATCATGGACCAGGGCACCCCGCACAAGGGGTTCCCGGTTGACCGCGATGCTCATCCCAATACCGGACCCGCACATCAGCACGCCCCGGTCTGCCGTGCCCTCTTTGATGGCCTGGGCCATGGCTTGGGCAAAATCCGGATAATCAACCGAGTCTGCCGTATGCGGGCCAAGATCAACCACAGCGATACCGCGTTCCTGCAGCCATGCTGCGACATCTGCTTTCAGCGCAAGGGCTGCATGGTCGCTGGCCAGGGCAACCGGGCCTGTGCCAGTCCCTGCCCCCGTTTCTACCCCATGAGGATCATCTTGCTTTGTCATTGGACCTCCACCGGCATCGACTTCTATGCAGAAGAAAATGGATCCGGCTCTTACATGACCACATTTGTCTGGGCATGACCTACCCGGTCTGGCGGCAAAGAACAAGAGCGCTCAAGGGCGCAAAAACCGGGTCCACAGCCGGGCAAGAGACAACACCGCCGCAAACGGCCCGATACTGACCATATTTGGCAATCAGTGAGAAAATGGAGTGTTTGCTTCGGAAAGTTTGAGGTAAACCAAGCCAATGGTCGAGTATGTGTGTCGCAAAAAGAGTGTACGGCGGTGCGATTAAGGTCGCCCGCCTTTTGCCCACGCTGGAACCAGGGTTTAGACCAAGAACAGTTAATTGTGCAATTTGTATCTGCAACTGCCCTGTCCTGGATCAACCCGACTAAAGAGCTTGCCAGCGGGCGATCTGTGAACTAAGTGCCGCACTATCGGATGTATCGATCTTCCGTCATCCCTAAGCTCTCGGCCCTTCTATACTCCTTTACCGACTCCGCTAAATAGTAAATATTTGCATTGTTCCTAAAATCATTTGACATGCTTCAGGGCATTGGGCACAAATGAATTCAGTTGTCGCCTTTACATGAAATTGCGTCCTCGAAATTTGGCTAGACTGGTACCGGAAAACACTCTAGCCGCAGGCGGCGGATCTTGACCGACGAGAAATGGGAAACATGGAAGACAATAAGGACTCCTTGACTAGGGATGAACTGATTCGGATGGCGGTTAGTGTGGTTTCCGCCTATGTCGGAAATAATCCTCTGCCGTCCAACCAGATCCCAGAGCTGATTCACACCACCTATCAGGCTCTTAGCTCTTTGGAACCGGCTCCCCAAGAAGAGAAGGTTGAAGCTGCCAAGCCCGCAGTGCCAGTGAAGCGGTCCATTCACCCGGACTACATTGTCTGCTTGGAAGATGGGAAAAAGTTGAAGATGCTCAAGCGGCATCTGCGCACCAATTACGATATGACCCCGGAAGATTACCGGGCAAAGTGGGGTCTTCCGCCCGATTATCCGATGGTTGCCCCGAATTATGCGGCGCAAAGATCAGCCTTCGCCAAGAAGATCGGTCTGGGTCGCAAGAGCGGCGAATAGAGTTTTCCGATTATCTTCTGCAAAAGCGCCGTCGCCATGACGGCGCTTTTTTTGTTTTGGGCGGGTCATCCTGCCCCGCTGGTTACAGGCCAGCCCATGGATCAATGCGCGCGCCGATCTGACCATGGCGATGCAACAGGCGCAGCAATTTGCGTCTGGCATTGGCTTTCATGGAAAACATGCTCAGCATTCTGGCTCCAACGACCACGGCTTCCAATCCGGTTACCCCATCAATGGCGGCTATGCGCACAACATTGCCCATGGGGCGGATCTCATAGAGCACCTCCCGCCCCCGGGCCATTTGCTCCAGCTCCGCTAAACTGGGTTCCTGAGACTTTTCCACCAATGGCTCCTGTATACTCCAGGCGGGTCCGGCGTTTCGGGCCGCAGACCTTATACAAATTCGATTAAATCTTGATTTCCAAGCCCGGACATTTACCTATCGCTCCAGACCAAATCGAATAAAACGACATCCCACCAGCGGTAAATATCCCCTCCATCAGCAGGAAACGATCCATTATGGCCCTCCAGAGCAAACATCCCGAAACCCTCGCCCTCCATGCCGGTCATCGCAGCGATGCCACAACCGGCTCGGTGGCGGTGCCGATCTACCAGACCACATCCTTCCAATTTCGGGATACGGACCATGCGGCCAATCTGTTTGCCTTGAAGGAACTTGGCAATATCTATACCCGGATCATGAACCCGACCACCGATGTGTTGGAACAGCGGGTGACGGCCATGGAAGGTGGCGCGGCCGGGTTGGCATTGGCCTCGGGCCAGGCGGCCAGCACCTACTGCATCCTTAATCTGTGTAAGGCGGGCGACAACTTTGTGACCTCCACAGATCTCTATGGGGGAACCTGGAACCTGTTTGCCAACACCATGGAACAGATGGGAATCGAAGCCCGTTTCGTCGATCCGTCCGATCCGGAAAACTTCGCCCGGGCCACCGATGAAAAAACCCGCTGCTACTATGCGGAAACCTTGCCCAATCCCAAGCTGCAGGTCTTCCCGATTAAGGAAGTGGCCGAGATTGGTCGCGCCAAGGGCGTGCCGCTGATCATGGACAACACCGCCGCGCCCACCCTGTGCAAACCCCTAGAGTTGGGGGCTGCCGTGGTGATGTATTCTACTACCAAATATATTGGCGGCCATGGCACCTCTATTGGTGGTGTGGTGGTTGATGGCGGTAATTTTGATTGGGAAGCCGGTGGTGATCGCTTCCCGACCCTGAATACGCCGGATCCCAGCTATCACGGAGCCGTCTGGAGCGAAGCCGTGAAGCCCCTAGGCCCGATCGCCTATATTCTGCGCATGCGGGTGACTTTGCTGCGCGATGTCGGCGCCGCCATGGCCCCCTTCAATGCCTTCCAAACCATTCAAGGCTTAGAAACCCTGCCCTTGCGCATGGCTCAGCATAATCGCAATGCCGAAGCGGTGGCCTCCTTCCTGTCCCAGCATGCCAAGGTTTCCGCTGTGATCCATCCCAGCTTGATGAGCGGCGAAGCCCGCCGTCGGGCCGATGCGGCCATGCCGGGTGGTTTCGGGGCCTTGGTCGGCTTTGAGTTGAAAGATGGCGCCGAAGCGGGCACACGCTTCATTGATGCGTTGGAAATGTTCTATCATGTCGCCAATATCGGCGATGCCCGTAGCTTGGCCATTCATCCGGCCTCGACCACCCACTCGCAATTGAGTGTGGAAGATCAGGCCGCATCCGGGGTGACCCCTGGTTATGTCCGGCTCTCCGTTGGCATCGAGCATATCGAGGATATTCTCGCCGATTTGGAGCAAGCATTGGACAAAGTATGAGCACTGGACATAGTGACGCCTCCTCTGCGGGTTCAGTCGCCGGTTTAACCGGCGGCTTTCCCCGGATCAGGATGCGCCGAAACAGACGGGATGCTTGGACCCGCCGGATGATGGCGGAATTTACCCTCAGCCCGTCTGATTTTATTTGGCCCATTTTTGTGATGGACGGTGATGGGTCCCGCGAAGCCATTGCGTCTATGCCCGGCGTAGACCGTCTGACCATTGATTATGCGGTCGAGGCCGCTGTGCAGGCCCGAGACCTCGGGATCCCTGCCATTGCCTTGTTTCCAAAGACCGATCCGGCCTTAAAAACCAAGGATGCCCGCGAAGCGGTCAATCCGGACAATCTGGTCTGTCGTGCGGTGCGCGCGGTCAAAGCCGCTGTGCCCGATATTGGCGTGCTCTGCGATGTTGCTCTGGATCCCTATAACGCCGATGGCCATGATGGCTTGGTCGAGGACGGTCGGATCCTCAATGATGAGACCGTCGCGGTGCTGTGTCAGCAAGCCGTGATCCAGGCTGACGCGGGCTGCGATATCATTGGACCGTCGGATATGATGGATGGCCGTATTGGCGCCATTCGCGATGCGCTCGATGCCTCAAGCCATGAAAATGTGCTGATCTGTTCCTACGCAGCCAAATATGCCAGCGCGTTTTATGGGCCGTTCCGTGATGCCATCGGGTCTGGCGGCGTGCTGATTGGCGATAAAAAAACCTACCAGATGGACCCCGCCAACACCGATGAGGCCATTCGGGAGACCGCGCTGGATCTCCAAGAAGGGGCGGATATGGTGATGGTAAAGCCCGGCATGCCCTATCTCGATATTGTGCGCCGGATTGCCCATACCTTTGCCGTGCCGACGGCGGTGTATCAAGTCAGCGGGGAGTACGCCATGATCAAGGGCGCTGCGGACCGGGGCTGGATTGATGGCGAGGCTGCGATGATGGAATCGCTCATGGCCTTTAAACGCGCCGGGGCGGACTCGATTTTGACCTATTTTGCGCTCGAGGCCGCCAAACGGCTCAAAGAAGGGTAAGGCGATCGTAGGTCATCAATAGGTTCGGACTTGGTTACTTCAACGCTTCAGAGGGCAGAGCGTCTAGTCCACCTTGGAAAAAGCCCGTCACCATTTCGATCTGCTCAGGCTCGACCAAGGCGGGCGCATGCCCAGCATCGGCAAATTCCACCCAGCCATAGCCCTTCCCCTCCCCACTGCCCGGGCCGCGCCCATGCATGTTGTTTGCTGTTTCGGAGAGCAGCAGATCGGAGTGCTCGCCGCGCAGAACCAGGGTTTCGCAGCGTAGGCAGTCCCACAAGGCCCAGATGTCGATTTCCGAAAGCGGTGGATCAATCATCGTGTGTTTCAGCGCCGGATCATAATGGTGGATCACTTTGCCCTCATCGGGGCAAACCCGGTGACTGAAGTGGGCCATATGATCCCATTGGGCCTCGTTTAGAGGACCGAAGGGTGAATGCACCTTTTTCAGGTGATTGCGCAAATGGGCCAGGGTCTGAAACGAATAATCTATGCGTAAATAGTCCCGGATCCGGGCGATGGCACTTTTCGGCACAAAGGCCCCGATGTCATTGATGACCATCCGGCGGATCGGATTGCCAGGCATGGCCGCAACCAACATGCCGATGATCCCGCCCATGGAGGTCCCAAGCCAATCCACGTGCTCCACATCCAACCGGGCAAACAAGGTGGCCATGTCTTGGGCGGACAACGGGTTGGTATAGCCCGCCGGGTCGCTCAGCCAGTCGCTGCCTCCCCGGCCCAAAATATCAACGCAGATCACCCGCCGCCCCGCAGCCGCCATGCCGGATGCCACGGCATCAAAATCCCGCGCATTGCGGGTCAACCCATGGACGCAGACCACTGGGATGCCGCCATGTTCTGCACCCCATTCCAGATAATGCATGTTCAGATAGCCTTCGGCGCGGAGCACCGGAACATTGTGGCTGGCTGGGGTGCCATAGTCCGAGGCCGCTGCCGCATGGCGCCGGTTTTTGTCTTCGGTCATGGCCTGATCTCCTCCAGGGGCAGGAGAATGAACGGATCGCCATTCACAGCGGGCGCAGCCTGAGGCGGCGGCGTTGCAGGCAATCCAGTTACAGGCGCGACCGCTGGTGGTGGTATGGAGGACGCCGGGTTCGGCGCTGGAAACGGTGCGCCAACCACCGTGCTGGTTCCAGCATCGGCTCCGGTTTCAACAATTCCAGGGGAAGGCGATGGGGCTGGCTCCAGGGGTTGTTCTGACGCCGATGGGGCCAAATCAGCAGCTCCGGGCAGTGCCGGAATATTGATGGACGACGGATCTTCCCCTGCGCCGGGTTCAACCGGCTGTGGCGGTGCCGGAAGCACCAAAACCGAACCCAATGCATTGGCGGCGACGGGATCGACAACGGCAACCACCCGGCGCATGGCGTCTCGTCCGATTTGGACCCACTCCTGATAGGCGTCCCGGTCAATGGTTTGCCAGCGAATGCCCGCCTTGGCAAAAATCTCGGTTTTTGACTCGACACTCCGAGCCAGGGATTTGCTGGCGAAGCGTTCCGCACTGGCCGCCGAGCGTTCCAAAGCCGACCGCTCCTGACGGCTGAGCGCATCCCACACATCAGACCGGATCAGGATCGGATGGTAGATGTAAAACGGCACATAATCCGTGGTCATGGTGACACAGGACAGGGCGTTGGTCGCATCAGGCTTCAGCAGGTCCATTTCAGCCACGGCGATGGCATCAGCCCCGCCCCCGGACAGAATGGCTCCGGGCTGGCTATCGGGTCGCTTCGGGGCGAGATCGCCGCCCAAGCCTTCCGCTAAGGCTTCGACCGGGCGTCCGGCAATGGCCAGGGTCTCCCCATCCAAATCACCCGGACGCAAAATGCAGCCGCCTCGGGAGGCAAAAGTGCCCGGAACCCAGACATCGGCCAAAACATGCAGGCCGTCATCGGCCAGGGCCTTGCGCACCAAGGCCATCAAAGGCTGATTGCCCAGGGCCTCACCCGCTTGGCCATGGGCGGCCAAACCCGGCATGGAGGGCATGGCAAAGAGCGGGTTGACCCCGGCGATGCGCTCTAGGGGAAAGGTGGCGATCTCAAGGGTGCGGCTCTTGAGGCCGAGATAGGCTTCTTCAGGGCTAAACAACCGGCCTTCCGGATAAATCTTAATGCGGAGTCCGGTGCCGGATTGTTCCACCTCCCGGGCCAGCACCACCAGCATGCGGTGACGGATCTCCAGCATCCCGACACCATATTCATGGGCCGCTTTTAAGGTCAGTGCCGTGGCCGGGGCACCTTGTAATCCCAACAAAGCACCACTTATTCCCAGGAGTATTGCAGCGCGCAAAACAAACAGCCGCGCCCGAGCGCCAAAACCGGATCTGCCGGTTTGGGGCTTTCGTATAATGGTGTGGGATGAGGTGTTGGTGACCATGATGGGCGGGACCCTACCTGATCCTTTGGGGCTCCGCCAAGGGTCTTCACCACCTCGGTTCAAGGACGGCTGGTTGCAGCGTGCAATCAACATTCGACTGTGCGGTATGGCTGCGACGAATTCGAAAAAGGCGGATTGAGGGCATGGGCTTGCGGTTGGTGTGGCGGATCTTGAAATGGACCGTCTTGGGTGTCCTGGCGATCCTGATCGCCGTTCCTGCAAGTTTGGTTCTATCCGGCTATCGCTCCCTGCCAACGACGGAAGGCCGGGTTGAGATCCCCGTTGGTGGCCGGATCCCAAGCCAAGCCAATGAGACCTTGGTCACCCTGCCCAGTGCCGCCATTGACATCGTTCGCGATCACTATGGTGTGCCAACCATTCGCGCCCAGTCGGAGTCTGACGCCTATTTTGCCCTGGGCTGGGTTCATGCCCAGGACCGGCTGTGGCAAATGGAAAGCATGCGCCGGTTCGGCTCCGGTCGGATGGCCGAGCTGATTGGTGGCATGGGGGTTTCCCTCGACCGGTTCTCCCGGGTCTTGGGCCTGCGCCATTTGGCCGAAGACAGCCTGCGCCGACTGGATGATCCGACCCGTGCTGCCCTTGAGGCCTATACCGCCGGTGTCAATGCCTGGCTGAAACTCCGAGACCGGCCCCTGCCGATTGAGTTTCAGTTGCTGTGGCATGAACCAGAACCCTGGAGCCCGGTAGACAGCTTGGTCTGGCAACGGATTATGGCGCTGCAACTATCGGGCAATTGGTCCGAGGAGCTGAAACGCGCCGCCGTGATGGAACAGATCGGACCGGCCCGTACCGCAGATCTGTGGCTTGAGACCCCGCCGGGACGGGCCCGGCTGGCCGATCCGGAAGACCCTGGCACCGGTGCCTGGTCCTTGCCGCGAATGACCCAATCGGACAAACCGGCAGCACGTCCGGCTTCCTCGGCATCCGGTTTTGAGACCCTGCCAAAGGGTTGGGCGCGTGCGTTCCTCGATAGCCTGCCTGAAGAAATTCTGCCGCGTTTGGCATCCAATGCCTGGGCTGTGGATGGGGCCAAAACCGTGACCGGTGCGCCTTTCCTGGCTGGCGATCCGCATTTGGGGCTCCAGGCACCAACCCAATGGTATTTGGTGCGGGTCGAAACCCCTGATCGGCTTTGGGCGGGGGGAACCTTTCCCGGAGTCCCCCTGTTGGTCTTGGGGCATAACGGGGACATTGCCTGGAGTCTGACCACCACCCATTCCGACACGGCAGATCTGGTGGTGGAACGGGTGACTGCCGATGGGGACTATCTGACAGAAGATGGCCCCGAAGCCTTTATCGAACGTCAGGAAACCATCCAGGTTCGCTTTAGTGAGCCGGAGACCATAACCGTGCGGGCCAGTCGTGCCGGACCGGTCTTGTCCGATGCGGCCCCGCGCTGGATCGCACCAATGGTGGAAGTGTCCCGGACCAGCCTTGGGCCGCCTGAAAACGCCGATGAAGAAACGGTTCTAGTCCTGCGCGCTGCGGCACTGGCAGGGGATGATCGCACCGCAACGGCCATGTTTGGCATCAACCATGCCCGCAACTGGCCTGATTTTGTCGCAGCACTGGAAGACTTCCACAGCCCGCAACAGAACTTTGTTTATGCCGACCGCTCCGGCACCATTGGCCTGCTCAACCGCGGTCGTCTGCCAAATCGGATCGCTGTGGCCGAGGAAACCGATCCCATCGCCCAAGCCCGTCTGGATGGACGACTGCCCCGCCCCGGTTGGACCGATCAAGGCAAATGGCAAGGTTGGGTCGCACCTGCCGCCCTGCCCCGGGTGGTCAATCCGCCCTCCGGATTTCTGATGAACACCAACAATAAGGTCTCGGCTCCCGATGACCCGCTGTTTTTGACCCATCGCTGGAACGGTCTATGGCGGGCCCAGCGTTTGGAGCGCCTGCTCACCCATAAAGACGATCATCAACTGATCGATATGGGGATTTACCAGCTCGACAGCCTGTCAGAGGCTGTGGCCTGGATGCTGCCGGATCTGATCCGATTGGCGCGGGAAGCCCCGCAGCCCCATGGCGAGGGCTTTACCAAAGCCTTGGGGTTGCTCGAAGAGTGGACCATCGCTGGGGATATGAATCAGAACCGCGTTGAACCCTTGCTGGCCACCAGCTGGATGTTCCTGTTGTCCCGAGAGCTGCTGGCCGATGAGCTTGGTCCCCTGGCAGATCGTTTTGCCGCACTGGATCCCCAATTGTTGCGCCATTTGCTCGAATCAGGCGATCGGCCTTTGGCTGATGATGGCACTGGGGGCTGGTGTGATGATATGTCCACCCCAGAGGAACGCGAAAGCTGTGCCGAAATTGCCAAGCGGGCCCTGAACGCGGCGCTGGAAGGCCTGCGCACCAGCACTGGGGAAGATCCGTTTTCGCTCACCTGGGGGGATTTGCACAAAGCGCGGTTTAACCATGGTCTGTTTGGTCGGATCCCTGGGCTTGATGCCCTTACCCGGCTTGAAGCCCCGACCTCAGGCGACAGCTTTACATTGAACCGTGGGGGATGGCGCGGCGATTGGGACGCCTTGGACAAGGCCCTGCTGCACCGCCATGGGGCGGGCATGCGCGCGATCTATGATCTGGCGGATTTGGAGCGCTCGGGTTTTATTCTGGCGACCGGACAGTCAGGCAATCTGTTTTCCCGGCATTACGGTGATATGTTACCGCTTTGGGAAAAAGGTCGTTATATCAAGCTGCAACCGCCCGGTCCTGAAGAAGAGTCTTCCCAGTTGACCCTGGTGCCCGTCGCCCAGTAGTCAGAGCTGCTCCAGGACCTAAAGTGGGGCAAACACGCCATAGCGTCCGCGCAAATACAGCAAGGGTTCGCCGTCATCGCGGACCTCGGCGTCTTCAATGCGCAGAATAACGATTTGGTGGTCCCCGCCATCGACAACCTTGGCGACGGTGCCGCCGATGCGGACCAAACAGCCAGGCAACACTGGCGCGCCATTGCGATCTTCATCCATCTCCAGCCCGGCAAAGCGATCCTCCATCGGGGTGGCAAAGCGGTTGGACAGCTCCGACTGGTCCGAGGCCAGGATGTGAACATTGGCCCCGCCAGACAGATATGCGTCGAGATTGGTGTTGCGATTGTCCAAGCAGTAAATCACCTGCGGCGGGTCCAGGGACAGGGAGCAAAAGGCGCTCACGGTCACCCCGACCGGCACCCCGTCCTCCTGACGTGCGGTTACCACCGTTACCCCGGACGCAAACCCACCCAGGGCTTTGCGAAACACTGTCGGATCAATGCTCATGGCAGCAAGACTCACGCTTGGAAAACAAGATCGGTGGGCTTCTTACAGGAGCCTCCCCGGGGATACCAGTCCAAACCGCCGAGCCTCGCTTGCAAAAATGCAAGAGCGCTGCGGTAAACCGTTGCGGTTGCTGCAAAATTAAGCCCTTATTTACTTATTTACCACAAGGCGGCCACTCTGGACCCTGTCATCGTTTTCTTTTGCACGCGAGTCCAGGACAGGAAGTGGTTCTGCTTGGCGGAGAAATCGTCTAGGGTGCTGGCCATGGGAACCGGTCCCATTTCGGTGGTTCCTTTCCAGTGGTTCCTGTCTAGTGGTAAGGGGAGCCCTGACGGATAGAGTCAGATCGTGCTGATGCTTGGGGAGACACTGGCACATGCTGGTGATTATTGGGTTTGTGATGGTGTGTGCCTGCGTGGTCATCGGCTATTTGATGGCCGGCGGCAATCTCGGCACCCTATGGCAGCCCGCTGAATTTATTATTATTTTCGGCGCCTCCATCGGCGCGTTCATCATCAGTAATCCCAAGACCATTCTGGCGGGCAGCATCAAGTCCATTGGTCCGATGCTCCGCGGGCCGCGGTTCAACAAAGCCAGCTATCTGGAACTGCTCTCCCTGCTCTACTCCCTGTTTCGCCTGGCCAAAACCAAGGGCGATCTGGCTTTGGAAAGCCATATCGAGAAGCCGGAAGAAAGCCCGATCTTTCAGAATTTTCCCAATTTCGCCAATGACCATCACAATGTCGAATTTCTCTGCGACTATCTGCGTCTGTTGACCCTGGGCACCAACAACTCCCACGAGGTTGAGACCATCATCGATGCGGAAATCGAAAGCCATCACCATGAAAACCATGCGGTGGCCATGGCGGTGAACAACATGTCCGAAGGCATGCCTGCCCTGGGGATTGTTGCGGCGGTGTTGGGGGTGATCATCACCATGGGCTCGATCACCGAGCCGCCGGAACGTCTGGGTTATTTGATCGGAGCGGCGCTGGTGGGAACCTTCTCTGGGGTGTTGTTCTCCTATGGCTTCTTCACGCCTTTCGCCAAGGCCATTGAATCGGCCTACAATGCCGACACGGTGTACCTGAATTGCATGAAAAACGGCCTGCTGGCCCATATGCAAGGCTATGCACCGCAGGTGTCCGTGGAGTTTGCCCGCAAGACCTTGCCGCCGAGTGTCCGGCCCTCCTTCTCTGAAGTTGAGGAAACCATCACCAATCTGAGCGACTGATCCCGGCGTACTGCCCTGGGAGTGGCACAGACCAAAGCTGACAGAGGCTCCATAGCAACCGATGGCCGAACAACCGATCATCATCAAGCGGATCAAAAAAGGTGGTCACGCCCCCCATGGCGGGGCTTGGAAAGTGGCCTATGCGGATTTTGTGACCGCGATGATGGCCTTCTTCCTGCTACTGTGGTTGTTGAACTCGGTGACCGAAGAGCAGTTGGAAGGCATTTCGAACTATTTCGCCCCAACCGCCATCTCCTTCAGCCCATCCGGGGCCGGTGGTTTGTTGGGCGGTCAGGTGTTGGGCGATGGGGCCAGCCAGTCCGATAGCGGATCCCCCAGCGTTGACCTAACTCTGCCGCCGCCAACCATTGGCTCGGGCGGGGATGACTTCACCGACCCGAATGAAGGCTCGGAGGCCTCCGAAGACGGCGCAGACCAGGATGTGGCACAAGGTCAGCAGGATTCCCTACCCGGCACCGCAGAAGAGGTCGGCGATTTGGCCGGGGCCTCCGAACAGGCTCTTGCGGCCGCTCAGGAAGCGGCTGAAAACGCCGAGTTCGAGGCCACAGCCCAGGAAATCCAACAAGCCATCCAGGGCCTGCCCGAACTGCAGGCGCTGGGCAAGAATTTGATGGTCGATCAGACTCCGGAGGGCCTGCGGATCCAACTGGTCGATCAAGATGGTTTGTCCATGTTCCCCAGTGGGTCGTCCAATCCGGCTGACCATACCCGGCGTTTGCTGGGCGTGGTGGCAACGGCGATCCGGGATCTGCCGAACAAGATTTCCGTTGCCGGGCATACGGATAATGTTCCGTTCAACACGGCCAATGGCTATGGCAATTGGGAGCTGTCGGCGGACCGCGCCTTGGCCTCGCGCCGGGTTTTGTTGGGGGCCGGTTTGGCCGATGGCCGCATCGAGCGGGTCGAAGGCAAAGCATCGATGGATCCCCTGCTCCCGGATAACCCTGGGGATCCACAGAACCGGCGCATTACGGTGACCCTTCTGCGCGATCACACATTGTTTGCCCCTCCGGTGGAGTTTGAGCGCCCGGATCCGGGTGCCTTGCCGGGCACCAGCCCGACCGATCCCGATGCGGAAGGCGATGTCATCGAGCGTCTGGAAGACCGCCGACGGGACATTCCCTCCATCCTCGACATCCCGGCCTCAGGCCAGCTTTAGGGTTTCTTAGGCACTAGAGCCCTAATATCCTTAATGAAAATAAGTATTTGCATTGGGGCTCACGGATTTCCATTTGTCTGAAAATGCTTGCCACGACCCCGGGCGGTCGTACACTCTGAACGAAGTTTGTCAGTCTGATGACGAAATGATCACCGACTTGGCGGACAAAGCGTGGCCTAAAGATTTGTTGGAACAGCCACAGGAACCGGGAGCCCATGGATCAGGGTCCGATTAAACGGCCTCAATTCTTTTTTACAACGGCACCGATGCCCTGCCCGTATATCGACGGTCGCCTGGAACGCAAGGTGGTCACTGATATCTCCGGGCCGGACGCCGTGGGCTTGCATGAAAACCTTTCCCGCGCCGGATTCCGTCGCTCCCACACCATTGCCTATGCCCCGGTTTGCCCTGGCTGCAATGCCTGCGTCCCAGTGCGGATCCGGGCCAAAGAATTCCAACGGCGGCGGACCTTGAACCGGATTTGGGAGGCCAATGGGGATTTGCGGGCCAAATTGGTTGAAGCCAAAGCCACGGTCGAGCAATTCCATCTGTTCATGCAGTATCAGCAGCACCGCCATGGCGAAAGCGACATGGCACTGATGGGCTTTTTTGACTACCGGTCCATGGTCGAGGAAAGTCCCATCGAAACCCAGATGGTCGAGTTTCGGGATGACACCGGGGTGTTGATCGCAGCTTGTCTGCTGGACAATGTCGCCGATGGCACCTCCGCCGTTTATTCCTTCTTTGACACCACCCTGCCCGCCAAACGTTCGTTGGGCACTTTTATGATTCTCTGGCTGATCGAGCATACGGTCCGCTCAGAGCTCGATTTTGTCTATTTGGGCTACTGGATCGAGAACAGTCGTAAGATGGCTTATAAGGAGCGGTTTAAGCCCTTGGATCTGTTTGGTCCGGAAGGTTGGACCGATTTTGATGCGCGGACCAAAACCGAGGCCACGGCACCGGATCGGGATCGCAGTCTGGACTTGATCCGGACCTCGGCTTTTTCCGCAATGCAGCAGTAGAAAACCAACAGAAAACCGGGGCAAACCCCTGATCCCCCTTATTGTTTCCCTTTCATTCACCCCCATATATCCGCCCGGATCCATCGCGCAGACGCGGTTGACGAACCGCTGCGCGCGCCAACAAGACAAACTCGGAGGAGTTCAGGCATGCAACGTCGTCACTTTCTAACCGGAGCCGTCGCTGGGGGCGCTGCCCTGGCTGCCGCAGGATCAACCCTGTCCACGCCCGCCATCGCCCAGGGAACCCGGGAATTGAAGATGGTGACCACTTGGCCGAAGAACTTCCCTGGCCTGGGCACCAGTGCGGAGCGGGTCGCCAAGCGGATCACCGACATGTCCGGTGGCAAAGTGACCGTGAAAGTGTTTGCTGCGGGCGAATTGGTGCCGCCCTTTGAAAGCTTTGATGCGGTCTCCGGCGGCACGGCGGACATGTATCACGGCGCGGAATACTACTGGCAGGGCAAATCCAAGGCCTTCAATTTCTTTGCCGCCGTGCCTTTTGGCCTGACCGCCACGGAAATGAGCGCCTGGATCCACCATGGTGGCGGCCAGGCCCTGTGGGATGAACTGGCTGCGGGCTTTAACCTCAAGAGCATGCTGGTCAGCAACACCGGCGTTCAGATGGGCGGTTGGTTCAACAAGGAAATCAACAGCCTGGAAGACTTTAAGGGTCTGAAGATCCGGATGCCCGGCCTCGGCGGCGAAGTGCTGCGCAAGATCGGGGCGGCTGCGGTGTCCCTGCCCGGCGGTGAAATCTTCCCCTCCCTGCAGTCCGGTGCGATTGATGCCACTGAATGGGTTGGGCCGTGGAACGATCTGGCCTTCGGCTTCTACAAGGTCGCCAAATTCTACTACTATCCTGGCTTCCACGAGCCGGGCACCGCGCTGTCCCTGGGCATCAACCTTGATGTCTGGAACAGCATGAGCTCCGAAGAGCAAGCCATTGTTTCGGCTGCCGCAACCGCTGAGAATGATTACGGCTTGGCGGAGTTCAACACCTATAACGGTGACGCTCTGGCCACCCTGATCAATGATCATGGGGTGACCCTGAAAAAGTTCCCCGACGAGGTGATCCAGGAAATCGGCACGGCCGCTGGCGAGGTGGTCCGGGAAGTTGCCGCAGAAGATGAAATGACCCAAAAGGTCTTTGACAGCTTCATCGACTTCCGCACCAAGGCCATTGGTTGGGCCAAGCTGTCCGACCAAGCGTTCTGGGAAGCCCGTGGCCTGGATTTCACCTACTAATCCGCACTCCGATCGCGTAACACATCTTTTAGGTTGTCAACCAATCGAAAAAAGGAAGGTGAGGCCCATCACCTTCCTTTTTTTTTCCTGTTTATGAGCGGTATAAAGCCTCCTTATTCTTATGGCCTTCCGATCTGAAGGTCCCCGGCCACTCTGCCGGACGTCAGGAGCTTTTTCGTGTCCACCACAGCCCCTTCCCTCGGTGCCCGGCTAATCGCCGGGATTGACCGGTTTAACGACCATGTTGGTCGCGCCACGGCCTGGTGCGCCATCGCCATGGTCTTGATGCAGTTTGCGGTCGTCGTGCTGCGCTATGTGTTCGGTATTGGCGTGATCTGGATGCAAGAAAGCATTGTCTATATGCATGCGGTGCTGTTCATGATCGGGGCTGGCTATACCCTGCTCCATGACGGCCATGTGCGGGTCGATGTGTTCTATCGGGAAATGCCTGGGCGGCGGAAAGCCATGGTCGATCTGGCTGGAGCCCTGGTTTTTGTGATCCCGATTTGCATTTTGGTCATGGATGTGTCCTGGCCCTATGTCTCCAATTCCTGGAAGGTCCTGGAAGGCTCTAAGGAGACCAGCGGCATTCCGGCGATCTTTTTGTTGAAATCGACCATCCTGGCTTTTGCGGTCCTGGTCATGCTGCAAGCGCTGTCCATGGCCTTGCGGGCGGTGTTGATCCTGCAAGGGGCCACGCCGCCGGGCAAACCGCTTGATGGAGCCCATGAAGGCCGCCAGGACATCGACGATCCCGCGCCCAACACGGAGGGCGCCCCATGAGCGACCTGGTTATTCGCGAAATCTTTGCCCTGGTCATGTTCGCCGGGACCTGTGTGTTCCTGATTGCGGGTTTCCCGGTTGCCTTTACCCTGGCCGGGTCTGCCCTGGTGTTTGGGCTGCTTGGGGCTGCGGTCGGCCTGTTTGACCTGTCCTTCCTGGGGGCCATGCCGCAACGAATCTTTGGCACCATGACCAACGAGGTGCTGATCGCCGTGCCCTTGTTTGTGTTCATGGGGGTGATGCTGGAACGCTCCAAAGTGGCGGAAGAACTGCTGGAAAGCATGGGCCGTCTGTTTGGCACCTTGCGCGGCGGGCTTGGGCTCTCGGTCTGTTTGGTTGGGGCCTTGCTGGCGGCCTCGACGGGCATTGTCGGGGCTACGGTGGTCACCATGGGCCTGCTATCCCTGCCAACCATGCTGCGCCGGGGTTATGACCCTTCCCTGTCTTGTGGCGTGATTTGCGCGGCCGGCACTTTGGGCCAGATCATTCCGCCCTCCATTGTTCTGGTTCTGTTGGGGGATCAGATTTCCAACGCCTATTCCTCGGCACAACGGGATCTCGGCAATTGGTCGCCTGACCCGGTCAGTGTTGGCGATTTGTTTGCTGGGGCGCTGTTCCCGGGTCTGATGCTGGTGGGGATGTATATGGGCTATGTGGCCCTTATGGCTTGGCTGCGTCCAAGCACCCAGCCCTCGATCAGCCGACCGGAAAACAGCGAAGAGACCGCGTTTGAGGCGTTCTATACCATCGCCAAGGCCCTGCTGCCGCCGGTGGTGTTGATCATCGCCGTGCTGGGCTCAATCCTGACCGGCATTGCCACTCCGACAGAGGCCGCTGCGGTTGGGGCCATTGGGGCCCTCTTCCTGGCCGGATTGCGCCAAGGCGATGCCTCCGGCCTGCCGATCTATGCCTCTGCCGTGGCGGTGGTCGTGTTGATGGTGCTGACCCAGACTTTGGATCTGCGCATTGCCCGCGATGAGATCGAACCGATCAACCAATTGGGCATCGCTTTGGCTGGGCTCAGCTGCGCGGTTCTGGCCTGGGGTGTGATCACCTGCCTGCGCCGGGTCTGGGCCACAGGGGTGTTGCGGGCGGTGATGCTCAACACCACCCAGGTGTCGTCCATGGTGTTTGTCATCATCATCGGCGCGGGGCTGTTCTCGCTGGTATTCCGCGGCCTGGGCGGCGAAGAGATGGTCCATGACTTCCTGTCCGACCTGCCCGGCGGTGTGTTTGGGGCCATGCTGTTGGTCATGGCGGTGATGTTTTTCCTGGGCTTTTTCCTGGACTTCATTGAGATCATTTTTGTCGTCGTGCCCATTGTCGGGCCGGTGTTGCTGAAAATGGGTCTGGATCCGGTCTGGCTCGGGGTGATGATCGCCATGAACCTGCAGACCAGCTTCTTAACCCCACCCTTTGGCTTTGCCCTGTTCTACTTGCGCGGCGTGGCCCCGGCGACCATCAAAACCATGCATATCTATAAGGGCGTGGCGCCGTTCATTCTGATCCAGGTCCTGGGGCTGATGCTGTTGGCTCTGTTCCCGGAAATCGCCACTTGGCTGCCCGATATCATCTTTGGTTAGCATCCAGGCTGTGTACAGGGCGCAAAAGGATCTGTAAGCTTTTTCAGCATCTTCCCAAGATTGGTTGATGTCAGAGATATTTGCTCCCAACCGAGAGGTCCTGGATGCTGCTGCGCACCGTGGCGTTCCTCCGTCTAGTGGTGCTGATGGCCCTTGGTCTCAGCATGGCACCGGCATCGGCCTTGGCAGGGGAAACCCTGGTGGCCGTGGCGGCCAATTTCACCAAAGCCGCCAAAGAGATTGCCACGGCCTTTGAAGCAGACAGCGGTCATCAGGTCCGCTTGAGTTTCGGCTCCACCGGCAAGCTTTATGCTCAGATCGCCCATGGTGCGCCTTTTGAGGTCTTCCTAGCCGCCGATGCGGTGCGTCCGGCCCTGGCCGAGGAGAACGGTCTCGCCGTCCCCGGCTCCCGTTTTACCTATGCCCAGGGCCGCATCGTGCTCTATTCGCGGGAGGACGGCGTTATCGATGCGGCCGGGGAAATCCTCCGCACCCCGGAACGCATTGACCGCTTGGCCCTGGCCAATCCAAAAACCGCCCCCTATGGCGCGGCTGCGATCCAAACCATGACCGCCCTTGGGGTTCTCGACGGGCTGCGGCCCCGCTTCGTCCGCGGCGACAGCATCGCCCAGACCTTCCAATTTGTGGTCACCGGCAATGCCCCGGTTGGCTTTGTCGCCGTCGCTCAGGTCCAGGATCGGGAAGGCGGATCCCGGTGGATGGTGCCCCCGGAGCTCTATGATCCGATTGTCCAAGACGCCGTGCTGCTCAAGACCGGCGCCGACAATCCCGCCGCCCAGGCTTTTCACCGTTTCCTGCAAAGCGATGCCGCCCGGGAGATCATCGCCCGCAATGGCTATGGCCTTGATGATCAGGAGCCTTGAGCAACGCTGATGGGGGAAATGCTCGAAGCGGTACTTCTGACGGCCAAACTGGCGGTGATCACCACGGTGATCTTGTTGCTGGTGGGAACCCCCATTGCTTGGTGGCTGTCGCAATCCAAGGCCCGCTGGAAGGAACTGGTCGGCGCGGTGGTCGCTCTGCCCCTCGTGTTGCCGCCCACGGTGTTGGGCTTTTATCTGTTGATTGCTTTGGGGCCCGACAGCCCGCTGGGCCAGGCCGCCATTGCAATTTTTGGCCGCGCCTTGCCCTTCACCTTTGAGGGGCTGGTGATCGGCTCGGTGATCTACTCCCTGCCCTTCGTCGTCCAGCCGGTCCGTAACGCCTTTGAGGCGTTTGGTGAGCGGCCCCTGGAAGCCGCTGCCACTTTGGGGGCCGGGCCGTTTGACCGCTTTTTCACCGTCGCCTTGCCCTTGGCCCGTCCTGGCCTGATGACCGGGGCAGTGTTGGGTTTTGCCCATACGGTGGGCGAATTCGGCGTGGTCCTGATGATCGGCGGCAATATCCCGGGCGAAACCAAAGTCCTGTCAGTGGCGATCTATGACTATGTCGAGACCCTGGAATGGCAAAAGGCCCATATCTTAGCCGCCGGGATGCTGCTGTTCTCCTTCCTGGTCATCCTGTTCATGACCGTCAGTGAGCGCCGCCTGCGGAGCCGCCTGAAATGAGCCAGATCGAGGCCCATTTCGCCGATGACTTCGGGGCTTTTGCCTTGGATGCCCAGTTCAGCATCCCCACCAAGGGCGTCACCGCCTTGTTCGGTCCCTCTGGCTGCGGCAAGACCACCATTCTGCGCTGCTTGGCCGGGTTGCACCGGCCCCGGTCCGGCAGGCTGACCGTCGCGGAGCAAGACTGGCAAGACACCACCCGCCGCCTGTTCCTGCCGCCCCATCGCCGCCCCATCGGCTATGTGTTTCAGGAAGCCAATTTGTTCCCGCATTTATCTGTGCGAGACAATCTGCTCTATGGACGCAAGCGCATTGCTGTCCGCGGGCTGACCGAAACCCGGATGCCAAAATTCGATGAGGTTGCGGAGTTGCTGGGCCTCACCGCCCTGTTGGATCGCTCGCCCCAACGCCTGTCTGGAGGAGAGCGTCAGCGGGTTGCCATTGGCCGGGCGCTGATGAGCGGCCCGGAAATGCTGCTGATGGATGAGCCCCTGGCCGCCCTGGATCGGTTTAGCAAGCAAGCGATCCTGCCCTATTTGGAGCGGGTCCATGCCGCCTTGGACGCACCAGTGATCTATGTCAGCCATGATTTGGCCGAGGTCGAGCGTTTGGCCGACCGCATGGTGTTTCTGGAGGCTGGCAAGGTCCGGGCTGTTGGCTCCCTGACCACCTTGTTGGCGGACCCTAGCTTGCCGTTTTATCGCCTGCCCGATGCCGCCGTGGTGGTGGAAGGTTCCGTAGAGGCCCATGATCTGACCTATGGCTTAACCCGCATGCGCCTGGTTGGTGGGGCGATCGAGGTCCCCGGCTGGTTTGGCTCCATGGGCAGCACCCACCGACTGCGCATCGCGGCGGCCAATGTGGCCCTGGGACCTGCGGAGGGCGAGGCCCCTGCCTTGAGCATCCTCAATAGCCTGGAGGCCAGGATCCTCGAGGTCTCGCCGGTAATGGATCACCAGATGATGGTGTTCCTCGGCATTGGCGGGCCAGAGGGGCCGAAGCTGCTCTCCCGGATCACCTTGAAGTCTTGGGATAGCCTGGGGTTCCAGGTTGGACAGACGGTCCGGGCCCTGGTCAAAAGCGCGGCTCTGGATGAGGGCGAACCAAGCGATGATCATCCGTAAGGGACATTCTCACCCATGAGCCTCGCCCCGCTATGGCTGCAGGCCGCACCGATCCCTCTGCATGCCATCGCTGCCCTGCTTCTAGCAGGGGCCTTCACCCTGTTGCCGGGCCGGGTCATGCATGTGGTGGTGTTTGACAGCTAAAACCTCGAACCAAACTATTGTTTTGGCGCGTATTTTGCCGCCATCTCCATCACCGCCGCCTCATAGCGGGGATCCAAGTCACTTTCAAAAATCACGGCATATTTGGTGCCGATGGGGACGATCGGGTTGGCCGTGACTAGATCCTTGAAGATCGCAAAGGCCGTTTGCGGCAAAGGGATGATGATAAAGGGCAACTCATCGCTTTCGATCCAATAAGCAATGCCGGGCGGCAAGTCACGCTCGGCTGCTTGGCTATTTTGCTTGACCGACCAGAAAATTTGCTCTGGGAGTTCTTCTGTGGCTGCCCGCCGCACCTCAACAAAATTCATCATAAAGTCAAAGACTTGATAGACCTCTGGCGTTTCCGGGCGGTCTTTGCACAGTGACGCGGCATAATCGTCTTCGGGGATGTCCGGGTCGTCGTCATAGAACAAGGTCATGCCGTTGGTCGTCAGTTTGACCACCTTGGCTTCGGTGCTGTAGAGCTCCGAGGAAAAATAAACCGTCTCGCCATCGATGGCATATTTGTAGGTGTCTATGACCTGCTCTTCGTCGGGACTCTCCAGCGATATGAAGTAATTATATCCTGTTGAGGTATAAAAATCGAAATCCTGCTGATTACTCTCTTCATAGCCGTCCAGGTGAAAACAAGACCCATCATCGGCCAGACAATAATTCTCGCAGGTGGTCCACATGCCCGCGAAATCGGTGCGGCTGTAGTTGACGTCATGGGCCAAAACAGGCAGAGCCATTGCCGCCAGAGACAAGGTGGCACCAAGGCCGAAGAGTGAGAGATGGCTGACAGGCATGTGCTGGGACCCTTAGTGGCGTTTCACGGACGCTACCCTACCCCATGGTGCCCTTCACCCAAACCGGTTCCCGCGGGGAAACCCGCTCGGCGGCATTTTGCCCTGCCCAGCGCGGTTGCCAAGCCAGCCCATGGGATTGCTCTCGGTCCGAGTCCGATCGCCGGAGGGCCAACTCAGCCCCTCCTCCCAGACAAAAGACTTGGCGTCGGACAGCTTGGCGTCCTTCAGTCGCTGCAAGATGACCCCTTTGCCTCGGGTCATGACCGGGATCTGATCCAACGGGAAGATCAAAAGCTTGCGGTTGGTGCCCACGGTGGCGACATGGTCGTCCTTCTCGCCAATGGGCATGCACAGCAAGGCTTTTTCGCCTTTCTCGACCCCCAACACCTGCTTGCCCGATTTGGTTTGCGCAATCACCGAGCCTGCTTCGACCACAAAGCCGCGGCCAGAGGTGCTGGCGACCAGTAGTTTTTGCTCCGGGGCTGCCAACAAGACAGCCACCGGATCCGCATCTTCGGCCATATCAACCATCAAACGCACCGGTTCACCAAAGCCACGGCCCCGGGGCAGTTTGTCGCCGCCCAAGGTGAACATTTTGCCCGCACTGTCGAACATTAGGATCTTGTCGGTGGTGCTGGCATGGAGCCAGAAAGCCAGCTTATCGCCTTCCTTAAAGCCCCCGGCCCCTTCAGGATCGATCTTGCCCTTCATGGCCCGGATCCAGCCCTTGGCGGAAAGCAGCACTGTGATGGGCTCACGCTCAATCATCGCCTCGATGGGCACCACAACGGCTGAGGGGGCCGCAGCCACGTCGGTCTTGCGCTTGCCCAACGGCGTCTCGGGACCAAAGGTCTTCAGAACGCCCCGGATCTGACTGCCCAAAGCCTTGCGGCGTTTGCCTTCATCGGCCAAGAGAGCCTCGATCTCGGCCTTTTCTTCGCTTAAGGCGCTATGCTCCTTGCGCAGTTCCATCTCTTCCAGCTTGCGCAGAGAGCGCAACCGCATGTTCAAAATCGCCTCGGCCTGCACATCGCTCAGCTCGAAGGTCTTCATCAACTCCGCTTTGGGATGATCTTCCTCGCGGATGATCCGGATCACCTCATCCAGATTGAGATAGGCAATGATATAGCCGTCCAAGACCTCGAGGCGGTGGATGATCTTGCCCAGACGATGGCGGGAACGCCGCTCCAACACTTCCATGCGATGGTCCAGGAAAGCCCGCAACACCGCCCCCAGATCCATCACCCGGGGGGTGCCATCCGCATCAAGCACATTCATATTCAGATTGAAGCGGATCTCCAGATCGGTTTGACGGAACAGCTGCTCCATCAACAAATCCGCATCAACCGTCCGGCTGCGCGGCTCCAGGATCAGACGGACCTCTTCGGTGCTTTCATCGCGCACATCGGCCAGGATCGGCAATTTGCGGCTTTCAATCAGCTCGGCAATCCGTTCCACCAGCTTGGCTTTTTGCACTTGATAGGGGATTTCGGTGATCACGATCTGATACAGCCCGTGGGTCAGCGTATCCTTTTCCCACCGGGCGCGCAGACGCATGGCACCCCGCCCCGTCGCATAGGCCGCCCGGATGGTGTCAGGGTTTTCGCTGAGCACGCCGCCGGTGGGAAAATCCGGGCCCTGGACATGGGCCATCAGGTCTTCCAAAGAGGCCGAAGGCTTTTTTAACAGCAGCAACAGAGCCTGACACAGCTCGGCCACATTATGCGGCGGGATATTGGTTGCCATGCCCACGGCAATGCCCGCCGAGCCATTGGCCAGCAAATTGGGGAAGGCGGCGGGCATGACCACCGGCTCTTTGTCTTCGCCGTCATAGGTTTCGCGGAAATCAACGGCGTCTTCGTCCAGGCCGTCCATCAACAGCCGGGCAACTTCGGTCAAGCGACTTTCGGTGTAGCGCATGGCCGCAGCATTATCGCCGTCGATATTGCCAAAATTGCCCTGCCCCTCCACCAGTGGATAGCGCACGGCAAAATCCTGGGCCAAGCGGACCAGAGCGTCATAAACCGCCGTATCGCCATGGGGGTGATATTTACCGATCACATCGCCAACCACCCGGGCGCATTTTTTGAAGCCCGCCCCCGGATCAAGCTTCAAAAGCCGCATGGCATAGAGCAGCCGCCGATGCACCGGTTTGAGACCATCGCGCACATCGGGCAGAGAGCGCGACACAATGGTCGACAGCGCATAAGCCAGATAGCGCTCCGACAGGGCATCGGACAGCGGCGTATCAATGATTTGGTCTTCGGAGGGTCCAGGCACTGGCGGCAAGGTCGTGGCTCTCGGCAAAAGGAACGGGCACAGGCTCAGGATAGCGCCGCTACATAGGGCATGCAACGGTTCTGGCGAATGCTATATCTGGGGGGTGTTCGCCTCCGCCTGACGCGCCCAGCGTGCGGCGTAGTCCACTCGGGCCCGGGGCAAGGGCTCCCCCACCACCCGGGGCAGGAAATGTCCGGTCAGGCTCAGAGCCTGATGAATAGCATTTGCGCCCTCCTCTGCAGTTGGCAAACTGCCTTGGGCGAGGAAGGGAGGTAAGGGCAATAGGCGATCCAACCAGGGTCCGGTTTGGCCTTCTGAGACCGCGCGCCCGCTGCGCGGTGACACATGGCTCAGAACCACACCGTCTGCCGCGCCCAAACCGGTCACGGCACAGCGGCTCAAATCCAAACCAAACCCGCCCATGGCCAGCAAGTCTCGCTCCCACAGGGCAATGGCCGCGCCACCGGGCAAGGGGTCCTCGGCCTGGCGGGACAAATCCAACAGGCCAAACAAAGTCAGCAGAGCGCCTACTCCGGCCTCGCCATCGCTTTGGGGCAAGGGGTCACGTTCCTGATAGGCTCGATCCGCCAAAGCAAGCACCGAGGTCATCCCGGCCAAGGCCCAGCGATCTTCCATAAGGCTGGTGCCATGGGCCTTGATCGGCTCGATGCGGAATTGACCCAGA
This sequence comes from Rhodospirillaceae bacterium, assembly GCA_049604415.1. Lineage (GTDB taxonomy): Bacteria > Pseudomonadota > Alphaproteobacteria > Rhodospirillales > Rhodospirillaceae > JBMYTN01. Next base: position 137,446 of record JBMYTN010000001.1, read on the forward strand.
TGACTTTCCAGTCTGGCGGACCATTCGGCCTCGACCTCGGTGCCTGGTTGCAGGACCGGGCGTAAGCTACGCCCACGCCCGCCGGGGACAATGCCCCGCCACAGGCCCTTTTCCACCGCCAGCAGGCTGATTAAGGCGGCGGTCTCACCATGGGAGCGGACCGAGAGGATCACGGCCCTATCCCGCCATTGAATCACAGGATCAACACCGCAAAGGCCATGATCAGACAGATGATCGCGACGCAGAGCACGATCCCCAACCCCCAGGGTGGCAGGCGACGTGCCCAGCGGCTTTGGCAATAGCCAAACAGCAGAACCGACGCCCACAGCAGGATGAGGGCCATTAAGCTCACCGGATACCCCCCCGGATCTTAAGCATCATAATCCAAGCCCCAATCCGCATAGCTGTCCCGGCTGTCCCAAAGGTTTTCCCGGACGGTGACATGGAGGAACAAGTGGACTTCGCGCTCCAGCAAGGCGCCAAGCTCTTCGCGGGCTTGGCGGCCCAGAGACTTGATCCGCGTGCCTCCCTTGCCCAACACAATGGGCTTTTGGGAATCGCGTGCAACATGGATCGTTTGTTCAATGCGCACGGAGCCGTCTTTGCGCTCATCCCAACGGTCCGTGGTCACCGTGGCTGAATAGGGCAACTCCTCATGCAGATTGAGGAACACCTTTTCCCTGGTGATTTCAGCGGCCAAAAGGCGCATGGGCAGGTCGGACAGATCGTCTTCCGGGAACATCCAGGGTCCCGGCGGCATCACCGCACCCAAGCGGTCCAGGACATCGTCGCAACCATCGCCCTTCAGGGCCGAAATCATATAGATCTGATCCGGGGCCAACGCATTGTTCAGGGCATCGGCCAGAGCCAGCAGGCTTTCCCGACGCACCATATCCACCTTATTCAACGCAACATGGATCGGGATCGGGTCCTCAAGGGTCCTGGTGTCCTTCAAGCGGTCAATGATGGCCGTGACGTCTTCGGTGAGACCCCGCTGGGCGTCAACCAACAGCAAGATTAGGTCCGCTTCCGCCACCCCATCCCAAGCCGCGCGCACCATGGCCCGGTCCAAGCGGCGTTTCGGGGCGAAAATTCCGGGAGTATCGACAAATACCACCTGTGCAGTGTCTGCCATGGCAATGCCCCGGATCCGGAACCGGGTCGTCTGGACCTTGTGGGAGACAATGGACACCTTGGCCCCGACAATGCGGTTGACCAAAGTGCTCTTACCGGCATTGGGCGCACCAATGACCGCGACAAAGCCGCAAGCCGTTTGGGATTGGTCGTCGGTGCTCATGGATCGATCTGCTCCAAACAGCGCCGGGCGGCTTCCTGTTCCGCTGCCCGCTTAGAGGATCCAGTCCCCGAGGCCTCCGGCAGACCATCCACAGACACGGCAATGGTAAATTCCGGGCGGTGTGGCGGACCGGATCGACCGGTCTCCCGATAGAGCGGCAAGGGCAAACCTCGGCCTTGGGCCCATTCCTGCAAACTGGTTTTAGCGTCTTTCGGCGGGGCCGGATCCCGGTCCATCAGGGGTCGCCAATAGCGCAGCACAAAGGCGTCTGCGACCTCAATGCCGCCATCCAGATAGAGCGCACCGATCACGGCCTCGCACACATCACACAGCAAAGCCGGATTGTCTCGACCGCCCACATCTTCCTCGCCTTTGGACAAAGTGAGGACGGCCCCCAAGTCAATATCCTGGGCCACTTCGGCAACGGTTTCCTGGCGCACCAGGGCGGTGTGCCGACGGGCCAAAGCGCCTTCAGGCTCTTTGGGAAAGGTTTTGTACAGCAAGCTGGCAATCAGCAGGCCGAGCACCCGGTCACCCAAAAACTCCAAACGCTCATAAGACGGATCGCTGTCCACGGAGCGGTGGGTTAAAGCCCGGCGCAGCAGGCCAATATCCTGAAACCGATAGCCCAAGGCTGGAGCCAAACCATCGGCCAAGGCCGTCTCCGCTGCTATGGCTTGATCCTGGTTCTGCGTCGGTGGGCTCATGCCTGCCCCACCACAGCCTGAAGGCGTATCGGCGCAACCGCCCGATCACTTGATCGCATCAAAGAACCGGCTCCACCGGATGGCCCCCGGCCAATTCCAGAATTCCCAAATCGCTGCGCTACCGTCATGGGAGAAGAACAGCACTTCTGCCCGACCAACCAGGTTTTCAACGGGAACAAATCCGACCGAGCCCCGGCTGTCTTCGGAACTGTCACGATTGTCCCCCATCATGAAATAATGCCCTTCTGGCACAAGATAGGCTCGGGTGTTGTCATAGGGGTGTTTATCGCCCCGCACCTCAATGATCTCGTGAGTGTAGCCTTCGGGCAAGGTTTCTTCATAGTGGGTCCGGCGCAAAACGCTGCCATCGGGGTCTTGCTCGACAAAATCGGACAGGCGTGCCCGCCCCACAGGCGCGTCATTGATGTGCAAAATCCCCTCAATCACCTGGATCTTGTCTCCAGGCAGTCCGACAAGGCGTTTGATAAAATCCACCGAGGGATTGCGAGGTTCCTTGAACACCACCACATCGCCGCGCTCGGGGTCGCTGGCAAACAAACGCCCGTCAAAGTCGAATAGTTGGATCGGCAGGGAATATTTCGAATAGCCATAGGAGAATTTGGAGACGAACAGATAGTCCCCAACCAGAAGGGTCGGCACCATGGACCGGGATGGAATCCGGAACGGTTCATAGGCGAACGTACGGATTAAAATAGCAATGAGCACCGCGAATATCACCGTTTTGATGACTTCGCCGAACCCTTCACCTTTTTTGCTTGTCATGAAGGAACTGTCCGAAGGTCTTGAAGGAACGAGATAAAGTGCGGTGCGGCCCAAAAGGTGCGCCGCAACAGGCCCTGATCAAGACAGGGCAGGCAAGACTTGTCAAGAAAGAGCCATCTCCGGACGAGACCACGACCGTTCTTTTTCACACAAACATCATGGGTTTGTATGGCTCAATGGGGACAGATAAAGGGCTGCTGTAGAAGGATCCGAAACACCATGTGCCCGATCTCCCGATTGCTATGCGCTCTTGTCCTTTTGGGCTGTTCTCTCAGCGTCCCCCTGCCCGGCTTTGCCAGCGACACCCCAGCACAGGTGGGACCGCGCCCCTTTTATCTGATCGACCAGCTCCCCGATGGGGCTTTAAAGGACCGCTTACTGGCCTGCGCCGCAGACCCGGTGCGTCCCACGCTGTTTTCCATCGGACATCGGGGGGCGGCCTTACAGTTCCCGGAACACACCGCCCAGTCCTACCAAGCGGCCGCGCGCATGGGCGCTGGAATTATTGAATGCGATGTGACCTTCACCAAAGACAAGGCCTTGGTGTGTCGCCATGGCCAAGATGACCTCCACACCACAACCAATATTCTGGCCACCCCGCTCGCCGAACGCTGTCACCAGCCTTTTGTTCCAGCACAAGGAGGCCAAGCAGCGAAGGCTGAATGCCGGACCTCCGATCTGACTTTGACAGAGTTCAAATCCCTGCAAGGGAAAATGGACGCCAGCAATCCCGATGCGACGACCGTTGAGGCGTTTATGGATGCCACCGCGTCTTGGCGGACCGACCTTTATAGTGCTGGCACCGGCACGCTGCTGACCCATGCGGAGTCCATCGCCTTGATCAAAGCGCTGGGGGGCAAGTTTACCCCGGAGCTTAAGACCCCGGTGGTCGACATGCCCTTTGATGGGTTTTCCCAAGAAGATTATGCGCAAAAGCTGATCGATGAATATAAAGCCGCCGGAATCCCGCCGGAGGATGTCTGGCCCCAATCCTTTAATCTGGACGATGTGCTCTATTGGATTGCGCAGGAACCGGCCTTTGGCAAACAGGCGGTATTCCTGGATGCCGGGAAAGGCGTTCTAGACCGGGATGTCCGGGACCCTGACGCCTGGGCCGAACCCATGGCCGCGCTGAAGGCCAATGGGATCAATTACCTTGCCCCGGCGCTTTGGATGCTGGTGACAGTGGAAAATGGCAAGATCGTGCCCTCAGCCTATGCCAAGGCAGCCAAGGACGCCGGACTAACCCTCATTGCTTGGAGCTTGGAACGCTCCGGCCCGCTGGCGGGCGGCGGGGGCTGGTATTACCAAACCATCCGCGACGTCACCACCGGCGACGGCGTGATGTATCAGCTGGTCGATGTGTTGGCCCAGGAGGTCGGAGTGGTCGGTATCTTCTCCGATTGGCCCGCAACCACCAGCTATTACGCCTCATGCATGGGACTGAAATAACAGACCTTAGGACGTGGCCTTACGCGGCGGCCACATCGCGAGCCTCGCCAATCATGGTGCGCATGCGCCGGACCACGGTTGTCAGCCCGTCAAAGATCGCCTCGCCGATCAGGAAGTGACCGATATTCAGCTCGGCAACTTCGGCAATGGCCGCAATCGGCTTCACACTGTCAAAGGTCAAACCATGTCCGGCATGGCATTCCAAGCCCAGCGCGCCAGCGGTTTTGGCCGTCTCACGCAATTGATCAAGCAACCGGTCGCGCAGATCCGGATCGCTGCCCATCACCGCATGGCAATAGGCACCCGTGTGCAGTTCAACCACCGGAGCACCGAGAGAAACAGCAGCCTCCAGCTGGACCGGATCGGGCTCAATGAACAGGGAAACCCGGATCCCCGCATCAGACAGCCGGGCGATCATAGGCTTCAGGTGATTGTGGCCAGCCTTGGCATCCAAGCCGCCTTCGGTGGTCCGTTCCTCGCGTTTTTCCGGGACAATACAGGCCGCATGGGGCTTATGGCGCAGGGCAATGGCCAGCATTTCGTCGGTGGCGGCCATTTCCAAATTCAGCGGCAGGCTGATTTCCTGGGACAGGCGGGCAATATCCGTATCGGAGATATGACGCCGATCCTCGCGCAAATGGGCCGTAATGCCATCGGCCCCCGCCTCTGCCGCCATGATGGCCGCACGCACCGGGTCCGGATGGATCCCACCCCGAGCGTTCCGAATGGTGGCCACGTGATCGATATTCACCCCCAAACGGGGAAGACCGGGCAAGAGCGGTGAGCGGGTCATGGCACAGGGCTCCCTTGGCGCAAAGCACTTTATCAAAACAAACGAAGTATGGGGTTGATGCTGACCTAAGAACCGGAAAAGCCGATTACGAGGGCTAAAACGCGCAAAATGAGCCCGTTAAGCTTCATTTCCGTAGGAATCATGCACTATGACGCTTTGCCCGGGCATCCCGCAGGGCTTGAACCGCCGGATAATCGATCACTTCGGCACCGGGCTCACCGGATGCACTGTCCGGGGACGCGGTCATGTCGGCGGTTGCGACCGCGTCCAGTCTGTCTTCCGTCGGCAGCGAAGTGGCGGTTTCGGGCTCTTGGGCATCGACCGCAGAGACAACCTCCTGGGCCTGGAGCCGCTTGGCACGCCGTTTGACCGCCCGGCGGTGCTGATAGCCATGGACCGCCCGTTTGATCGGCCAGTAACAGATCGCCCAGGTCAGGATGGCCAAAGGCAACGCGCCGACAAACATCGGCTTCCAGATTGGCCAAACGCTGTTCACAAACAAAGCGCCATCCAAATCAACGATGGAGTTCCAGAGATAGCCAAAAAACTTACCGAAATTGATGCTGTCGGCCATGGCCCCGGTGTAGCCCATGCCCAAAATCCATCCCCCAACTTCGAAAGTGCCGAGCCAGATGAAAGGGAAGGTCCAGGGATTGCCCACAGCCGTGCCGATGGCCGACGCGATCAAATTGCCGCGCAGGACCAAGGCGAGAAAAGCCGCAAGCAGGAAATGGAACCCGACCAAGGGGGTGATGGAGGCAGCCGCCCCGCAGGCAAAGCCCATGGCGATGGAGGATGGTGTTCCGGGCAGCCGGGCCACCCGATAGCCCATATAGCGCGTGGCCCGCTTCCATCCGCTGCTGGGAACGAAGAACTCCTGGACGCGTTTATGCACCTGGGGCTTTTGCCGCCTCTTAAAAAGCATCTCACTGATCCAGGCCCTTGGCGGGCCGCCTCCCCAGGGTGCGCGCAGTGTTAGTTGCGGGCCCGTTCTACGTAATTGATTGCAGGCATTGCCCTTAGGGCGGCGATAATGTTGGTCAGGTGCCGGACATCTTCGACCTCGACATCAACAAGCATATCGAAAAAATCTTGGTTTCGCTCGGTGATCTTTAAATTCGTGATATTTCCCATATTTCTGGCGATCACTGTGGTCAGGGAACCTAAACTTCCCGGTTCATTGGCCACGATGACATTCACCCGCCCGACGTGGGTGCGTTCATTTCCGGGTCCATCCCAACTCAGATCCAACCAGCGATTTGGTTGATCGTTGAATTGCTCCAGCTGATCACAATCGATTGTGTGGATGGTGACCCCTTTGCCGGTTGTGACAATGCCGACGATTCGATCCCCAGGCAGCGGGTGGCAACAGCGGGCAAAATGCAGCGCCAAACCCTTGATCAGGCCTTGGATCGGCATGCGGTCGGCTGCTGACCCATTGGCTTTGGGTCGCTTGCTGCGTCCAAAGGACGGCATCACCCCGGCCAGTTTCGGCAACATCTTCAGCCCGGGATAGACCGCCGTGACCACTTCCTTGGCGTTCACATTGCCCTGCCCGACGGCAATCTTCAGCTCTTCGACCGATCCGACCCGAAATTTCTTCAGGACCCCTTCCAGACCCTTTTCGGTCATTTCATAGCGTTCGGCCTTGAAGGCCCGTTCGAGCATTTGCAAACCCAGACGGAGATATTCCGTTTTCTGGGTCGAGCGGATATAGCGCCGGATCCGAGCCCGCGCCTTGCCGGAGACAACAAAGCGTTCCCATTCCGGCGAGGGGGTCTGGACCTTGGAGGTCACAATCTCGACCTGATCGCCATTGCGCAGCTGGGTGCGCAACGGCACCATCCGGGAATTGACCTTCGCACCAACGCAATGGTCACCGACCTCCGTATGGACCGCATAGGCGAAATCCACCGGTGTGGATCCGGCTGGTAGGGAGATCAGCGATCCCTTGGGCGTAAAGCAGAACACTTGGTCCTGGAACATCTCCAGTTTGGTATGTTCCAAAAACTCTTCCGGGGAATGGGCATGATCCAAGATCTCGAGCAACTCCCGGATCCAGCGATATTGCCGCCCATCAACATTGGGTGCGCCGCTTTTATAGGACCAGTGGGCCGCCACCCCCAGTTCCGAGGTCATATGCATTTCCTCGGTCCGGATCTGAATCTCGATCCGATGCTTATCGGCGCTGAGCACCGTGGTGTGCAGCGAGGAATAGCCATTGGGTTTGGGCAGCGAGATATAGTCTTTGAACCGGTCAGGTACCATTGAGAACGCGCCATGGATCAGTCCTAAGGCCCGGTAGCAGTCCTCAACGGTTTCGACCACCACCCGGAAGGCCATGATGTCCGAGATCTGCTCGAAGGCGATGTTCTTTTGCCGCATCTTGCGGAAGATCGAGTAAGGCGTTTTCTCCCGACCCGTCACCCGAGCTTTGAGGCCGCCATCTTCCAGGACATCCTTCACATTGGCGATGATCCTGGGAACGATGGTGCTGTCTTCTTCGCGCAACCGGATCAGCTGCGCATCAATGGAGGTCGCCACATCGCCATGAAGTTGGCGGAAGGACAGGTCTTCCAACTCTTCTTTGATTTGGCCCATGCCGATCCGCTCCGCCAAGGGTGCGTAGATCTCCATGGTTTCCAAGGCAATCCGGGAGCGCTTTTCCGGCTTGCAATATTGCAAAGTCTGCATGTTGTGCAAGCGATCGGCCAATTTGACCAGGAGCACGCGGATATCGTTGCTCATGGCCACCAGCAGCTTGCGGAAGTTCTCCGCTTGCTTGGTGTGATCACTTTGCAGCTGCAGGCGGGTCAGCTTGGTGACCCCATCCACCAGCCCGGCAACTTCGGCACCAAACATATCATCCACCTCCGCCAATGTGGCGTCGGTGTCTTCAATGGTGTCATGCAACAAGGCAGTGATGATGGACGCGGTGTCCAAGCGGTAGCGGGTCAGAATCCCCGCCACATCGACCGGGTGAGAAAAATACGGATCCCCGGAGGCGCGCAATTGCGAGCCGTGTTTCTTAACAGCGTAAATATAGGCACGGTTAATAGCGTCTTCGTCGGCTTCGGGGTCATAGCGCAGCACCGCATCGACCAGCTCGAATTGACGCATCATGGCCGTCTACTCCCGACCACAACAAACAGACCATCGGCCTTCCCGACCCCGGTTATCGGGATCGGTGGGCCGTGGCTTGGCCCCGATGGGCCAAAAATCCGTCACACACCCAACCCCGAGGATCGGCTGTGTGAGTGCAGATCGGAGCTTAGAAACTCTCCCCATCATTCGGTTCGGTCCCAACTTCAGGAAGGCCGGCGACCGCTGGGCTGGATCCCATGGCCGCATCATCATCGCCCATTTCGTGGATGGACAGGCCCTGAGCTGCGTTTTCATCACGCCGGGGATCAGGGACCAGTTCCGCGTCGGACGCCAAGGCGTCGAACTCTTCTTCCTCGGGCTCGTCGATTTCGACATGTTTTTGCAGGCCTTGGATTACGCCTTCTTTCAGATCTTCAACACCGACGGTGACATCGGCGATCTCGCGCAAGGCCACAACCGGGTTTTTGTCGTTGTCACGATCCACGGTCAGCTCACCCCCGGCAGAAATATCCCGGGAACGCTGGGCCGCCATCAGCACCAGGTCAAAACGATTGGGGATTTGGACAATGCAGTCCTCTACGGTCACGCGCGCCATTCGGTCACTCCGCTGGGCAATTCAGTCTGTCGGGTCGCATCCCTGCCTTGAAGAAAGGTCCGGCCCGGTAAAATACCGGAAACAAACTGCTTTTGAGACGGGAAAGAACCGCAATGTATAAGGGGTCCGGTTCAATGATGCAATGCCACAAGCAGCAACCCGGTCTGCAATAAGACAAGGCTGTATGCTCCATGACCCATAGACATATGGGGCAGGCAAACGCTGCAGCGCAAGAGAGCGCCCCTTAAAGCATCGCTTCAAGGCGTTGGGTGTCTTGGGCATCATCGAGGCGGTTCAACAGAGCCTGCGCACTCAGACCGCTTTGTGGATGACGCCATTCCTGGGGGGCAATATCAAGCAAGGGCTTTAGAACAAAGGCACGATCCTGCATGCGGGGATGCGGGCAAATCGGCCCCTGCCCGCCTTGACCGGTCAGAACTTCGCCATCCCAATCAATCAAATCCAAATCCAGGGGCCGAGCGCTGTAGCGGGGTTCTTCGGCGCGACGCCGACCAAATTGGGCCTCAATCCGATGCAAGGCAGTCAAAAAGGCCTCGGGCGACAGCGCCGAGGCCACCCGCGCCACGCCGTTGACATAGTCCGGTTGATCGGATGGCGGCCAAGCCGGAGACCGGTACCAGGGCGATGTGGCAATCACCGTGATCTTTTCTGCGGGCAAAACAGACAGGGCTGATACCAAAGTTTTACGTGGCGCGCTTAAATCAGGACCCGGCAGGTTGGCCCCCAAAGCAATATAAATCCGGTTCCGTTCCATTTGCGTCGTTATTCCCGAATTCTCTCAGTGGAAATCGCTTGTCTTACGTCTTGGGGCGGACTACCTAAGTTATGTCATCGGGCAATGGTATCCGCCCCATCTGAAAAAGCCAATTGACGGGCTGAAGGTTTCCTTTAAGGAGTGCAAAAATGAACTTTTATCCGCAAGAGCGGATTGGTCTTTTTATCGACGGTTCCAACCTGTATGCAGCGGCTCGGGCCCTTAATTTCGACATAGATTACAAGCGGTTATTAGAACTGTTTGCGTCGCAAGGTAGACTGATCCGTGCTTTTTACTATACAGCCCTGATAGAAGATCAAGAATATTCCCCTATTCGCCCGCTGGTCGACTGGCTTGATTACAATGGCTACACCATGGTCACCAAGCCGACCAAAGAGTTCACCGATGCGACCGGTCGGCGGAAAATAAAGGGCAATATGGATATCGAGTTGGCCATCGATGTTATGGAAATGGCCCATCACCTCGATCACATCGTTCTGTTTTCCGGTGACGGCGACTTCCGACGTCTGGTGGAAGCGGTCCAACGCAAGGGCCTGCGGGTCAGCGTTGTCAGCACCGTAAAATCTCAGCCTCCGATGGTGGCCGATGAATTGCGCCGTCAGGCAGACAATTTTGTCGAGCTCATGAGCCTCGAACCGTCGATTTCGCGCGCTCCGATCAATCGCGACGGCCCACCACAAGGCGGCCCTGGTGGTGGCCCGCCGGGAGGTCCCGGTGGCTATCAGTCCCAGCGCCCGCCGCGCCAAGAGGCCCCGCCGCCGAGCATGCCCGACGATGATGAGCCCGATGATGATGATCCCATGGCGGAATATGTGCCCTAATGCCGACGCCGACATCCTCTGACAAGACGCCGGCAGCGCAAGCTCCGGCGTCTTTTCTATCGCCCCAAAACAAACAACGGTCCAATAAACCGGGCCAACCGGATGCCCCTGGCAAAGACTGTGCCCTGTGCCCACGTTTGGTCGCCTACCGCGAGGATTTGCGCGCCAAAGAGCCGAATTGGTTCAATGCCCCCGTCCCGGCCTTTGGCGATTTGAGCGCCGCAGTGCTTGTGGTCGGTTTGGCCCCGGGCGTGCGGGGTGCCAACCGCACCGGCCGCCCCTTCACCGGCGATTTTGCCGGCGATCTGCTCTATGGATCCATGCTCGATTTTGGCATGGCCGAGGGTGAGTTTGACCGCCGTCCAGATGATGGCCTGCGCCTGAAAACCATCCGGGTGACCAATGCGGTGCGTTGTGTGCCGCCGGAGAACAAACCTGACGGTGCAGAGCAGAAAGCCTGCCGCCCGTTCCTGGTCTCTGAAATCGCGGCCATGCCCAATCTACAAGCCATCTTGGCCTTGGGAAAGATTGCCCATGATGCGGTGCTCAGAACCTTGGGCTTTAAGCTTTCCAGCGCCCCCTTCGCCCATGCAGCCCGGCACCAACTGGACTGGCCAGACACGATGCTGCCCAAGGCCGCATCAAAGCTTCAGCTGGTCGATAGCTATCATTGTTCGCGCTATAACCAAAACACCGGTCGATTGACACCGGAGATGTTCCGCGCGGTTTTTGCTGATCTGGCCGAGTTGATTGCGTCTTAGAGTATAGCGTCAGCTAGGGCCGCCTCAACGGCCTCGGTCAGTTCCGAGGATTGCGGCGTGGTTCTGGAGCCGAAGGATTCCAAAAGCTCTCCCTTCGGGCTCAGCAAATATTTGTGGAAGTTCCATCCCGGTGTGGCGAGATCCGGGCGGGTGGTCCGGGCCCAAACATAGAACGGATGGGCCTTTTCCCCTTTGACCGCGACCTTGTCGGTCATCGGGAAGTCGACGGAAAAGGTTGCCTCGCAAAATTCTTTGATCTGCGCTGCACTCCCCGGCTCCTGACCGCCGAAATCATTGGACGGCACCCCAAGCACCACCAAACCACGGTCCCGATAGGACTCCCACAAGGCCTGCAGGCCTTCATATTGTGGCGTAAAGCCGCAGCGTGATGCGGTGTTGACCACCAGAACCGCCTTGCCAGCAAATTGGTCCATGGGAAGATTTTTGCCATCAATCGAGACAAAAGAAATGGCGTGGGCGCTCGTGGGCATTTCATCCTCCGCCATGGCGTTCACAATGGTGCTGTGCATGCCAAGGCCTAGACCTGCCAATGCCAATCCGAATAAGGGAGCTTTCAGCGGGGACAGAACAGCGGCGGAAGAGCGCGACATGGCAGATCTCGCTGGTTAGATATCTGGATACGATGGGTACGCATCTCAAATACCAACGGATCACCATAATTTTCTTATTTATCCGCGTTCGCGCATCAGACGGGCTTTGTCCCGGTTCCATTCCCGCTCTTTGATCGCATGGCGCTTGTCATGGGTTTTGCGTCCTTTGGCAATACCCAGTTTCACCTTTGCCATGCCCCGATTGTTAAAATAGAGCACCAAAGGGACAAGGGTCATGCCCTCTCGGGTTACGGAGCCGAACAGTTTGCCCAACTCCCGCCGCCGCACCAAAAGTTTTCGTGGCCGCCGGGTTTCATGGGCGAAGGCTTTCACCGCATGGCCATATTCCGGGATGTAGGCGTTGAACAGAAACAGCTCGCCTTCCACCGGTCCGGCATAAGAGTCTTGAATATTGGCCCGGCCAAGACGCAAGGACTTAACCTCCGTCCCGGCCAGGACAATCCCGGTTTCAATGGTTTCGATGATCTCGTAATCATGGCGGGCGCGACGGTTCTCCGTCACATTGCCATGGGAAATCATGGCATTGCCCGCTGGCTTTTTGGCCATGTGGCGTGCCTCTTTCAGATTTGGTTAGACCCTAGCGTGTCACCGGGAGCCGGGATCTCGGATTACAGGAGTCCCGCAGACCGCATGGCCGCTTCGATGGTCGCCTTGCTGCCCTCCGCCAAAGGCGCCAAGGGTGCCCGCACCACGGGGCTCGATTTGCCCAACAGGCTGGCACCATATTTGGCCGGAACCGGGCTGCTTTCGCAGAACATAGCGGCGTGAATCGGCAGCAAGCGATCCCGCAGGGCCGCCACGGCCTCCATATCCTTACCCATCCAGGCATTGTGTAGGGCCGCGCACAGGCCCGGGGCCACATTGCTGGACACCGAAATGCAGCCATGCCCGCCTTGGGCCAGGAAGCCGACCACGGTGGCATCTTCCCCGGACAATTGGCAGAAGTCGGGCCCTAAGGCGACGCGCGTGTGCAGCGGGCGGGCCAAGTCGGCGGTCGCATCTTTGACGCCAACGATATTGGGCAGTTCCGCCAATCGCTTCATGGTCTCCACCGACATATCGACGATGGAGCGGCCGGGGATATTGTAGATGATGATTGGAATATCAACAGCTTCTGCGATGGTCTTATAGTGCAGCACCAAGCCTTCTTGGGTCGGCTTGTTGTAATAGGGCACAACCACCAGCGCCGCATCAGCCCCGGCTTCCTTGGCGTGGCGGGTCAGGTCAACGGCTTCTTCGGTGCTGTTGGACCCGGTTCCGGCAACCACCGGAATTTTCCCTTTGGCAACGTCGATGCACAGCTCCACCACCCGTTTGTGTTCCGCATGGGACAAAGTCGGGGATTCACCGGTGGTTCCCGTTGGAACCACGCCATGGGTGCCTTCGGAGATTTGCCAGGCGACAAACTCTTGGAAGGCTTTTTCATCCACCGCACCATCAGCCGTGAAGGGCGTGATCAGGGCGGTAAAGGAACCGTGGAACATGGTCTTCTCTCAATCTTATCGGATCTTGTTGCTTAAGGTACTGGGGACCGACGGTTTTACGGCAGGGCGGCGCGTTCCGCAATGGCCCTTTCGGACCCGGTAAAAGGCTGAAGCGAAAAGACCCGGCAGTGCCTGCGCGCAATTGGTTCATTTTGGCAAAAACCCGGAGCTTTGGGGCATGTGGCACCTTGCAAGGACCCTTGGCGGCCCCAACCTGCCCAAAGAGAAGAAACAGACCGTCCAAGAAATTTATCCCCTCCTCTTCAAGTTTAGCCCTCTTTGGATTTTGGAGACCGTCCGTGCCCCTTGATCTTCGGATCCCCGTCCTGCCTGCCCTGCTCACCCGCTCCAAATCCGCCCTCGTCCGCCGACCCGTTGCGGTCGTCTTGGCAGCCTGTTTCCTCAGCACAGCGCCCACAGCACCGGTTTGGTCCCAGACAGCCGCCACGCCACCCCTCTATGGGGCTGAAAAACCGGCGATCGAGCGCCCGCTGACGGGCCTGGACACCGCGCTTTATAATCAGGCTTTGGCCGCTGCGGATTCTGGACGTTGGCAAATTGCCGCCGGGCTGGCCCGGCGCAGCAGTGATCCCTATCTGGCCGATTTGATCAATTGGATGTGGGCGCGAAAGTCCGGTCGGGACGAAATGCGCATCGATCAGCGCTTGGCTCTGATCGAACGGCAATCAGACTGGCCGTTCATGGATGACATCCAGGCCAAGGCCGAAGAACAGGCCTTCGAGATTGGGACCGCCCGCCCGACCATGGAAGGCTTTTTTGCCAAGCATCCGCCGGTGTCCTGGGCCGGTAAGGCATTGGTGGCCTCCTACTTGAAAGCCGATGGCGACCAGGCCGGAGCCGAAGCCTTGGCCCGCGAAGCCTGGATTGAGGCCGACCTTTCCCCGCCTCAGGAACAGCAATTTGTCGCCGTGTTCGGCTCCATGTTGGATGAAGCCACACATATTGCCCGCATGGACCGCCTGCTCTGGGACAACCACTCCAAATCAGCTGACCGGCTCTTGCCGCGATTGTCGGAGGGCTACCAAGCCTTGGCCAAGGCCCGGATGATCCTGCGCAATGGCGGCGGCGACCCAAACCGGGCCATTGCCGCAATCCCGAAGGATCTCCGCTCCGATCCGGGCCTGATTTATGAGCGCGCCCGCTGGCGGCGGCGCAACAATCTGGCCAGCGGAGCGCTGGAACTCCATCTCGGCGATGCAGCTCAGCCCGGCGTGACCCAAACCGGCAATCAGAAGGCTTGGTGGACCGAACGCGCCATTCTGGCCCGTGCTGCCATTCGCCGGGGGGATTATCGCACCGCCTATCGCTTGGCCTCCGGCCATGGCAGCACCCATAGTGGATCCCGCGCCGAGGCTGAGTGGATTGCGGGCTGGGTCGCGCTGCGGTTCCAGAAGCAACCGGACACGGCGTTTAAGCACTTCACCACCCTATTTGAGAACGTCTCCACCCCGATCAGCCTGTCCCGAGGGGCCTATTGGGCCGGTCGATCCTTGGCGGCCAAAGGCGACACCGCCGGGGCCGAGGCTTGGTATCGAAAAGCCGCCCAATATCCCAATGCGTTTTATGGGCAGCTGGCCATCGACCATTTGGGCGAAAGCTTGTCCAACTACTGGCCGAAAACCGATGTGGTGCCAACCGCCGAAGACTATGCGGCCGTGGCGGCAGACAGCCGGGCGCAAACAGCCGCGCGCCTGGCTCAAACCGGCCGCAATCAGGAGCTTCTGTCCTTCCTGCTGAAACTGGAAGCCGATGTGGAAAGTCCGGGCGCTCGGGTGTTGATTGGTGATATCGCGCTTCGGGAAGGCCATTTGGGCGAGGCGGTGTTCTATGCCCGCCGGGCGGCGTTGGATGGCACCCTCCTGTTGGCGGCGGGCTATCCCATGGATCCCGATCTGACGGCAGCCTTGATCGAGGCCTCAGCGGAGAATGGCTTGGAACCGGCCCTTGTGATGGGCCTGATCCGCCAGGAAAGCAATTTCAACCCCATTGTCGTCAGCCCTGCCGGGGCGCGTGGGCTGATGCAGATCATGCCAGCCACGGCACAGATCGTCGCTCGGCAGGTCAAATTGCCCTATTCCCGCGACAAGCTGACAGCGGATCCCAGCTTTAACATCGTCTTGGGCACCAAATATCTTGGCGACTTGATGAAGCAATTTGGCGGCTCTGAAATTCTGTCCGCAGCGGGCTATAACGCCGGACCGGGGCGTCCGATCCAATGGATGGACCGCAATGGCGACCCCCGCCGAGCCCAGGTCGACACCCTCGACTGGATCGAGAAAATACCGTTCAATGAAACCCGCAACTATGTCCAGCGGGTTTTGGAGGGCATGTGGGCATTCCGGCAAAGGCTGGGCAGCCCAGAGGCCTTACAACCCGCAACAGCCGATTTCTAGCCGGAGGGACCCATGTCCGCCGCCCGTACCCTGCCCTACTCCCATGACAGCGCGCTTAGCGATTGCGGTGCCGTTCTTTTCGATGTTTATGGCACCCTCTTCGACGTCGCCGGGGCCGCACGGGCCTTGCAGGATCAACTTGGGGAGAAATGGCAGCCCTTATCGGATATGTGGCGCCGCAAGCAACTGGAATATACTTGGCTGCGCTCGATGATGCGGCGCTATACGGATTTTGAGGCGATCACGGCGGACGCTTTGGATTTCGCGCTGGAGGTCGTTCAGATCGACGATCCGAAGCTGCGTGAAGACCTGTTGGCGCTGTATATGGAACTGCCGGTCTATGACGAAGTGCCGACAGTGCTGCAAAGCCTGTCAGAAAATGGGATCCGCTTGGCGGTTCTGTCCAACGGCTCGCCCCGGATGCTGGAATCCGCCATAGAATCTGCCGGATTGGCTGAATATATGGAGGCGGTGCTCTCAGTGGCGGAAGTCGGCGTGTTTAAGCCGGAGACCATCACCTATCGCATGGCCTGCGATCATCTCCATTTGCCGATCTCCCGGATGTTGTTCATGTCCTCCAATGGCTGGGATATCGCCGGAGCCTCTAGCTTTGGCCTGACGACCATTTGGGTTAACCGGTTTAATCAACCCCGGGAACGCCTGCCCTGCGGTCCGGCGCGCGAACTGAAGGATCTGACCACCCTGCCCGAGATCCTGAACCTGACATGAACAAGGGCCCCTCAAATTTGCCCAATGATCCCTTTGGTGGGTGGGAGGCTGAGCGGCGCCATTTTATTCGGGCTGGGGATGGCACCCGAATATTGGTGCGCGACGACGGACCACTTTCCTCGTCTGAAGGGGGGCATGTCCGCACGCCAATCCTGTGTCTGCCAGGCCTGTCGCGCACCGGCACCGATTTCCAAAAGCTGGTGGACCGCTATGGACGTCAGGTCCGCATCCTGCGCCCGGATATGCGCGGTCGGGGTGGTTCGGCTTGGGCGAAAGATCCCCTGACCTATCGTCCGGAAACCTATCTGGATGATATCCGGCATGTGCTGGCCGCATTGGGCGTCCACAAGGTGCGGGTCGTCGGCACTTCTTTGGGCGGGTTGCTGGCCATGGGCATGAGCATCAGCCAGCCAACGGTGCTGGAAGCCGCTCTGCTCAATGACATCGGGCCTTACATCCCGACCACGGGCACCCAAAACATTGCCGCCTATCTCGACGCGACAACGCCACAAAAAGACTGGGCCAGTGCCATCGCCCATTTGAAAGGGATGCTGCCCGATCTTGGTTTGCCCGATGAGGACGCTTGGGAGCGCTTTACTCGGGGAACCTACCGAGAAGACCCGGCGAAGACTGCACAAGGCGTGGCAGACGCCCTGGAGGCCCATTGGGATCCGGCCATTGTCACCCCTTTGCGCAAACCATTGGATCTTCCCGACCTCTGGCCGCTGTTTCGCGGTCTTGGCACCCGTCCGGCAGTAGCGGTTCGGGGTGGACAATCGAATATCTTGCCGGCGGACTGCTTGGAGCGGATGCAACGGGAAAAACCCGATCTGATCGCACTAACGGTACCACAAGCAGGCCACACGCCGAGCCTGTCTGAAGACATGGTGCTTCCAGTGGTGGATCGTTTTATTCTGGGTTCATAAAAAACGGCGACCTGTCATACAGGTCGCCGTTTTAAAAACAATCGAACAAAGCCAGTGAGGATCAGCTCGCCGGGGCAAATTCCGGCTTGCTGCCATCACCCGCTGCTTTCTCGACATCGCTGCCGGAAGACGCCATATCCTTAGTAGCACGGGTGTCCGGCAAGGCCAGATCCGGCTTCGGTACCGAGATCCGGCGGCAATGACCTTCCATGAAGGCACCGGGCTCAATGGCCAGGCTTTCATGGGACACATCGCCCACCATCCGCGCCGTGCTGGCCAGAAACACCGATTTGGACACGACTTGTCCATTGACGGTGCCATGAATGCGGATGCTGTCCGAGGTGATCTCCCCGGTCACGGCACCAGAAATGCCAATGATCAGGGAGGCGCAGCGAATATCGCCTTCCACCCGCCCATCGATCTGGATTTCGCCTGCGGACAACAGGTCACCGGTTACGGTGAGATCTGCGCTGATGATGGAGGGCACGGAACGCTCCGATGCGGTCTCCGGTTTCGTAGGACGAGACTCTGCCACTTGTGGCCTCGCTGGCTTAGTTGTTGACTTGGAAAACATTTTCGCCCGCCTTCATGAACTTCATCGGATTGCGCGGGCGACCGTTAACCCGCACTTCGTAGTGGAGATGAACACCGGTGCTGCGGCCGCTATTCCCGACCGTTCCGACCTGGCCCATCCGATCAATCTCTTGCCCGACCTGCACTGTGATGGATCGCATATGGGCATAGCGCGTCGTGATTCCATTGCCATGGTCCACATCAACCACACGCCCGAAGCCACCCTTCCAGCCAGCAAACAGCACCTTTCCCGGGGCCGTGCTGTAGACCGGGGTGCGCGGAGGTGCACCCAGATCGATGCCTTCATGGCGAGCCAAGCGACCGTTCAACGGGTCCCGCCGGGTGCCAAAGGTCGAGGTGATTCTGTACTCATCCGTTAGCGGCACGGCAAGGGGCAATGTCCAGGCCAAACGCCGCAAAGTGGTCCAACGGGAGACCCGGCTGTTCAGGGTCGCAAGCCGAGTTTCGATACCCTCAGCCCGAGCTTCCGGCAGATCCATTGGTAGGAAGGGACCGCCTTTGCCGTAGTCCGCCGCCACAGCCGCATCGGGGCTCAGGGAGCCTTGTTTTTGCGGGTCCGGGGTGTCGGAGGGCACATCGGTGTTGTCGAGCAGTTCATCAATATCCAGTCCTGTGCCCGACAGATTCTCCTCAATGGCGACAATGCTGTTCTGCGCCACCTCGCCAAAGCGGTCCACCAGCATCAACTGGGCTCGCTCCATCTCAACAAGATTTTGCTCCAACTCTTTGACCCGGGCGGACATTTCCAAGTTCTCCGCCAAGGCCAAATCCCGTTGCAGCACGACTTTGCGCATTTCCAGCTCAATGGCATCAAATTCGGTCAGCAGCAAATGGGCCTTAGAGAGGTCGCTCATGCCCTGCTCAAGGGTATCCAGTTGGGCTAGGAGAGTTTCCCGCTCCCGGTCCATGCGTCTTTTGGCCACCAGCCGGGCCAGATCACCCGCAGATCCGGTTTCTTGACCATCTGAGGCATCGTCTGGCGGCTCCGCCACATCTGCCAAGGGAATTTGCGGAACAGCTGCCGGGACCGTGCCCGGCATGGCGGCGGGGTCAACCAATTGGGTGAACTGGCGGTGATTGTCCTTCAGGGCACCGGTCACTTCGGCGACTTTGGCCTTATAGACGCTCACCTGGGCCAGGAGGGATTTATACGCATTGCGTGCATCGGTGATCCGCGCGTCCTTGGCCGCGACAATGTCGTCAAGCCAGACCAACGTGGCCGTGGAATAGGCCATCCAGCCAAACAGAACCACCACCATGGCTCCGCCCAGCACCTGATGCCAAGTCTTCAAACTCAAGGTGTGAATCGACCCATCGGCCCGGATCATCACTTGCCGTTCAGGGCAAAAACGGCGAACAAAGCGTTGATAACGCGTCAAATTCAGATTTTGCGGGTCGAATTCAGACATGAACGCTCCCGGGGTTGCAAAAGACCAAAAGCCACCGATTCATTCGTCAATATCGCTGCCACGTCGCCAGCACTTCCAAGGGTGCTGGCCATTGCCACTTCGACCAAGCTCCTGACTCCGGCCCCCCTAGATACCGGAACCGAGCTCTGTCGTGATCCTTAACGAATGCTGAACGCTACCACGTTGCGCCGCCGAAAACGATGCTTTATCGCCCCAGGGTTCTCCCTAGACGCATTTCTGTGCGGTGGGCCTTGGGAGATCTTACGCCTCCGGCAACCGCGCTCTTTCTAATTTCGGCAATCTAACGATCAAAGATTTACGGGGCGCGCGTCCATGTTACAACAAAAAAAATAGGGATAAGGCCGCGAAGTTCTGCTTGCGTTTTGTCCCCTTGCTACTTCAGGGTTCTCCACGACAGTGAATTCAACTGTTCTGTATTACTCCGCTTTGCCTTTATCAACCTGGATGTCGCAATGTCGCCAAGTCCCTCCTCCGGCCCTCCTATTTGGATTGTCATGATCACGACCTGGGGCGGATCCGGCCTCAGCCCCAAGGCGCCCGGCACGGCAGGGTCACTCGCGGCCCTGCCCTTTGCCTGGGCGATTGCCTGGGCCTTTGGGCCCTTGGGGCTGGCCGTCGCTGCTTTGGCGGCGTTTTTGATCGGTTGGTGGGCCTCCTATCGCCATGTCACGGTCTCGGGCGAAAAGGATCCGGGCAAGATCGTTATTGATGAAGTGGCCGGGCAATGGATGACATTGATCCCGCTGGCCCCGGATCTGTTGGGCTATGCCTTGGGCTTTATCGCATTTCGGGCTGCCGATATCCTGAAGCCCTGGCCTGCAAGCTGGGCTGATCGAAGCATTGGCGGCGGCTTGGGGATTATGGTCGATGACATTTTCGCCGCAATATGGTCTTTAGCCGCCATGATCGTGCTGTGCCAGATTGGCGTGATCCCCGCTGCTCCCCTGCTTGCCTTCTGACCCTTTGCGACTGCCACAGCCCAATCGAATTTGGAGGTTCCTGTGCCCAAAGCGACGACCACAGCCCCCTTTCCCTTGGATTTTTATCAATCGGCTCAGGCAGTGCTCGATCTATGTCGGGACAACCAACTGACCCTTGTGACCGCCGAGAGCTGCACCGGTGGGATGGTCAGCGGCGCCTTAACCGCTGTTCCCGGCTCCAGTGCGGTGATTGACCGGGGTTTTGTGACCTATTCCAACGAGGCCAAGATGGAGATGCTTGGCGTGCCCGAGGAATTGCTCAACACCCATGGCGCGGTCAGCCCACAGACAGCCGATGCCATGGCCGTGGGTGCCCTGGGGCATAGTCCCAATGCGGATGTCGCCCTGTCGATCACTGGGATCGCGGGTCCCGGAGGCGGCAGCCCGGACAAACCCGTTGGCTTGGTCTATATGGCGGTTTTGTTGGGGGATCAGGACGCCATGGTCCGCCGGTTTTTGTTTGCTGGTAGCCGCGCGGAGATCCGCCATGCCGCCGTCAATGCCGGTTTGGACTTCCTTTTGACCCGGATCCAAGATGGCCTGCAAGACTTAGAAGAGCTGCCGGTGCCGGATGAGACACCGGGCTAACCGGTCCCCCTTTTCGTCAAGCCGGGCGCACAAACCCGGCCATGACGCGCTTTGACCCGGCTTTGTCAAAGGCGATGTGCAGTCGGGCCTCATCCACATCCAGCACCGTACCCGGACCAAATTTGTCGTGATGGACCCGGTCCCCAGGCGCATAGCTGTCGCTGGATTTTGGCGTTTCGACCTCCCAAGGTGTTCCGCCAGCGTCGAGCTGCCGGGTCGGTCGAGGCGTGGCCCATAGCTCCCCGCCAGCCGTGCCCCAGCCGCCAGGGGACTCGATGTAGCCTTGGGCACCACTGCCATAAATGCCAGTTTCGCTTTCCCGCTCCACACAATCGGCCGGCAGTTCTTCCACAAACCGACTGGGCAGGCCGGAGCGCCATTCATTGAACACCCGCCGATTGGCGGCAAAAGACACCAAAGCCCGCTTTTTCGCTCTGGTCAGGCCGACATAGGCCAAGCGGCGCTCTTCTTCCAAGGCTTCCGCCCCGCCTTCATCCAAAGCCCGGCGATGGGGAAAGACTTCTTCCTCCCAGCCCGGCAGGAATACGGTGTCGAATTCCAACCCCTTGGCCGCATGCAAGGTCATCAAGGTCACCGCGTCATCCCCGGCCCGAGCATCATTGTCCATGACCAGACTGACATGTTCCAGGAAGCCTTCCAGACTCTCGAATTCCTCCAGGGCGGCGACCAATTCGCGCAGGTTCTCCAAGCGCCCCTCGGCTTCCGGGGCCCGGCTGGCCCGCCACATATCCGTATAGCCGCTTTCATCAAGCACGGTGCCCGCCAATTCGGCGACCGAAATGCCTTCCTTTAAAGACCGCCAGCGCGACAAATCTTCCAACAAGCCGCGCAAGGATCCACGGGCCTTGGGTTTCAGCTCGTCCGTCACCACAACCCGACGGGCGGCTTCGACCACCGAGATCCCTTCCAGGCGGGAGGCCATGTTCAAGGTCTGCAAGGCCACCGGCCCCAAACCCCGCTTGGGCGTGTTCATGATCCGCTCAAATGCCAAACCGTCATCCGGCTGCGCCACACAGCGCAAATAGGCGATGGCGTCTCGGATCTCGAGCCGCTCATAAAATCGCGGCCCGCCGATCACCCGATAGGGCACGCCGGTGGCAATCAGACGTTCCTCGAACTCACGGGTTTGGAATCCGGCTCGGACCAGGACGGCCATGCTGTTCAGGGCTTCTCCGCTGCGCTGGAGGGACTCGGCCTCGTCGACCACCCAGCGGGCTTCGCCCTCCCCATCCCACAGGCCCCGGACGCGAACCTTTTCACCAGTTTCACCCTCTCGGGCTGCAGCGGCCCGCAATTCCTTGCCCAACCGCCCGGTATTGTTGCGGATCAGGCCGGAAGCAGCAGCCAAAATCATTGGGGTTGATCGATAATTGCGCTCCAAGCGGACCACTTTGGCCCCGGGAAAATCAGCCTCGAAGCGCAAAATATTGCCGACCTCGGCCCCGCGCCAGGAGTAGATCGATTGGTCGTCATCGCCGACGCAGCAAATATTGCCCGAACCGCGTGCCAACAGGCGCAGCCAAAGGTATTGCGCCACATTGGTGTCTTGATATTCGTCCACCAGGATATAGCGGAACTGGCTGCGGTAGCGTTCCAGCACATCCGCATGGCCTTTGAACAGCTTCAAGCAGAGCAGCAACAGATCGCCAAAATCCGTCGCGTTCACCACCGCCAGCCGCTGCTGATAGGCCTGATAGATCTCGAGCATCCGTCCGGAAGCGTGTCCCCGGCCGGTGTCATCCGCCGGGACTGCGTCTGGCTCCAGGCCGCGATCCTTCCAGCGTTGGATCACCCCCATGGCCGATTGCGGAGTCCATTTTTTCACATCAATGGACTCGGCTTCCATCAACTGCTTCAGCAGCCGTTGCTGGTCATCGGTATCCAGAATGGTGAAATTGCTCTTCAGGCCAACCAGCTCCGCATGGGCCCGGAGAATCCGAGCGCCCAAAGCATGGAAGGTCCCCAACCATGCCGCCTCCGCCCCGGGACCAATCAGCCCGGCGGCCCGCTCGCGCATTTCTCGCGCCGCCTTATTGGTGAAGGTCACACAAAGCACCTGCCAGGGCCGGGCCAAGCGCCGATGGAGGATCCAGGCCAGACGGGTTGTCAGCACCCGGGTTTTCCCGGTCCCTGCCCCAGACAGCACCAGGACCGGTCCCTCAGTGGTTTCGATGGCTTGACGTTGCTCGGGATTAAGTCCCTCCAGCCAAGGCGGCGGAGCAACCGGAGCCGGTGTCGCGCGCGCGCCAAGTCCAGGGTCTGCCACAGCCGAAGTCGGGCTGGGGCTTGGTGCCATCAAAGAGTCATCAAGATCAAAGGGATCCGCCATGGTCTTCCAGCATAAAGGGGGTTGAGGGGCATCTGACCCCAATATATGGGGGTACTATAGGGCTTTTGCGGTCTGATGTCCCGCCCTTTGCGCCGATTCACGCCAACCTGCCCGGAGTTTGCAGGCTTGTGGTTGTCTGCCTAAGGAGTATTGTTTTGGCCCGACCAAAAACAAGAGCCTGACCATGCCGACCCCCGAGAAGCCGCCGCATCCCGGCTATATCCTGCAAAGACGGTTTATGGATCCCAACCGGATCGGCATCAACCAACTGGCCCGCGCCATTGACGTGCCGCCTAATCGAATCAGCACAATTGTCAATGGCCAGCGCTCAATCACCGCTGACACGGCCTTACGATTGGCGAAGTTTTTTGACACCACTGCCCTTTATTGGATGAACATCCAGAACCGCTATGACCTGTCCGTGGCCGAAGCGATCATTGCAGAAGACCTGCAAACCGGCATCCCCCGCCTAGCCGACGGCATCGCCCATGCGGACACGGACTGACGCCAAACCTTGCTCGGTAGTTGTCACGCTGCGAAATCGGTCGTCGGCTCAAATTGAAACAATAACAGACTCGTCAGTAACGTCTTGAGGCTCGCGGCTGGCCTCAAGCACCGCCATGGCCTCCGCCTCAGGCAGTGGTTTGGCCAATAAATAGCCTTGGGCAATGTCACAGCCCTCATCGCGCAAATAATTATACTGCTCTTCGGTCTCCACCCCTTCGGCGACAACCGCCAAGCCAAGGCTATGGCCCAAGCCAATAATGGCCCGGGCGATGACCGCATCGCTGCTGCCATGCACCAAATGGCGGACAAAGGATTGGTCAACCTTGAGGCAATCGACGGAGAACTGTTTCAAATAGGCCAGGGACGAATAGCCGGTGCCAAAATCATCAATAGACAGGCGGACCCCAAGCTCGGACAGCTCTTCCAGCAGCTTGATCGAGCCTTTGCCATCCTGCAGCAACATGGATTCCGTCAGTTCCAATTCAATCTTACTGGCGGGCAGATCATATTGGCTCAGCAACTCCCGCACCCGGTCGAGCAAACCGGCCTTGCGGAACTGCACGGCGGACAGATTGACGGCCATGGAGATATTGGTCAGGCCTTGGGACCGCCACCGGGCCAGGGTGCGGAAAGATTCCTCCATCACCCAATCGCCAAGTTGCAAGATTAAGCCACTTTCCTCGGCAACCGGGATGAAGGTTGACGGCGGGATATTGCCCATCTCGGGGTGGACCCAGCGACAGAGCGCCTCCACGCCCGTGGGCCGTTTGCTGCGGAAATCAAATTGCGGCTGGAAATTCAGGGTCAGTCCCTGGTTCTCCAGGGCATGACGCAATTTCTCTTCCAATCCCAACCGTTTGGCCGCCTCGGCGTTCATTTCTGCGGAGAAGAAGGAATAAACTTCGCCTTCGGTCCGCACCGCCCGGTACATGGCCATATCGGCATTTTGGATCAGGCTGTCCGGATCAGTGGCGTCTTGCGGATATAACGTGATGCCCACATTGGCCCGCACCCGAACAATCTGCCCGCCCAAATCCACCGGGGTGTGAATGGCTTCGACCACCCGACTGGCCAGCACAGCGGCTGCCTCCGCATTAGGCGCGTTGGGTTGGATCAGCGCGAACTCATCCCCGCCCAGCCGGGCCACGGTATCGGCTTCTTCGGCGACGGCCAAAATGCGCGAGGCGATGATCATCAACATCTGATCGCCGGCCGCATGGCCCAAGGTGTCATTGACCCGCGAAAATTGGTCCAAATCGATAAACAAAACCGCCAGGCCCTGGCTCATTTTTCGGGACTGGATCACCGCCTGATACAGGCGGTCCCGGAACAGCACCCGATTGGGCAAGCGGGTCAGGGTGTCATAGTTTGACAGATAACGGATCCGTTCCTCTGCCTTCTTGCGCGCTGTGACATCCTCCTGAACCGCAACAAAGTGGGTGATCGCTCCATCTTCATTCGCGATTGGGGTGATGGTTTCCTCCACCACATAGGTCCGTCCATCTTTCCGCCGTTCGATCATCTCCCCGCGCCAGGGACGGCCGCCAAGCAGCGCGTCCCAAAGCTCTCGATAAACATCATCGGATTGCAAACCGGATTTGAGCAAATTGGGTTTTTTGCCGATGACCTCGGTTTCACCATATCCGGAGAGCCGACAAAAGGCCGCGTTCACCCATTGGATTTGGCCATCGGTATCGGTGATAAAAATGGCATTGGCCGCAGCCGCCATCGCCGTGGAATGCAACCGCAGGCGCGATTGGTCTTGGATGGTTTGAAAAGCCGCCCCAAGTCGAGCCGCAATGGTGTCCAAACGCCGCAGGATGGCCTCAGACAACCGTTGTTCGTGGGAGGGCTCGTCTTCCAGAACCTCAGCTGAGTTGTGCACATCAGGCAGATGCAGCGCCATGCAGCCCGCCACCGCATTGTTGGTCCACAGCGGAAACACCACCAACCGCCCGGGCCCCAAAGGCTGAGCCCAACCGGGTGTCGGGGCCATGTCAAAGCCGCTGATTGCCTGACTGCCCAAACCATCCGTAGCCGCACCGCCATGCCCGACCGCAAGGTCGATGACACGGCCCCGGACCAAAGCTTTGCCAGCGGGACCCAAACTGCCGTCGTCTTCTTCCCGCCACTGCTCATCCATTGGCCCCATGCGGTCCACATCACCGCCGGACCGGGCGACCACTTGAATGCGTCCCCCTTCCTCCTTCAAGCCAACCCAGATGGCGGACAGCGAAAACAGCCGACCAACCCGCAAACAGACCTCTTTGCAGATCTCTTCGGTGGAGGATCCCAGCAAGAGATGATTGTCGATGGCCCGGATCAGGCTTTCGGTTTCATCGGCCACCACCCGTTCGGTGATATCACGGACCACAGCCACAAACAGGCTGCCATCCTCGACCTCCACACGGGTAACCGTGATGGAGATCGGGACCTCTCGCCCATCGCCCCGCTGGCCATGGTGGACCGGCTCGGAGCGGCGTCGGGCAGTTGTGGCTGGCAGAGAGGCATCATTTTGTGAAAGCACGGCCACAAGACCACCGGTTTTGTGGTGACCTAAGGGATCCGGCAAAATGGTGGCCACGGGTTTGCCGCATGACTCCGTAGAGCGGACATGGAAGATCCGCTCGGCCGCCGGATTGATATCAACAATGATGCCTTCGCCGTCGGTGGTCACAATGCCATCGGTCATGCTGTTGACCACCGTGGCCGCATGGCGTTCCCGACGGCGGACTTGGCGTTCTCGGTCCTCTGCAAAGCGATCCGCCAGATTGGCCAGCATGCGATCCCGCCGCGAGGTCATGTAGACCATCGCAGCAACCGCAAAAACGGCCACCACCGCCGAGGCACCGCCGATCACTGTGAGCAGGGTTGTGTCCATAGACTCAGCCTAAGGGGAATTGTACCCCGGGTCAAAGTATTGCGTCCTTTTGGAGCGGCTGAGTCTTAAAAAAAACCGTAATTGTTAACCAATGATTCCAAAAACCAGCATTGCTATTTTGTTAGTGCAACAAAGACACCATCCCAGTCCTCGCCAGGGCTCGCTTCAGCATAGGAGGATAGGCGTTCCTCATAGAGATTAAACAGCCCATCAAGACCCAGCTCCGGCAAGGTTTGCCGACAGGTCAGCAAATGCTTCTGAGCCTGACCCCAGTCTTGCGCGCGGTAGCAAGCTAGCATTTGATCATGTTCCGAGCGCAGGGTTTTGAAATCCTCAGACGCCGCCATCTCTTCATCGCCGACCAGTCCGAAAATCCGCACCGGCACGGTCTTCCCTTTCACCCGGATCAAATCCAACTCGAGCAAAGCGAAACTAGCCGCCAGTTCAACGGAGTTTTCGCCAACAACGGTGGTCACCCCATAGGTTTTGGATTGACCTTCCAGACGCGATGCCAGGTTCACATTATCGCCAAGCACCGAATAGTCGAAGCGTTGGTCGGACCCCATATTGCCGACGCAAACGGTGCCGGAATTGATGCCGATCCCGATGGCCAAGGGGATATGCTTGCGGCCCTCCTCCTTGGCTTCTTGCTCCAATTCCTCGTTCACGGCTTTCAAACGAGCCGCCATTTCCAGGGCCGAGGAACAGGCATTGCGGGCATGGCGACCATCATCGAGCGGTGCATTCCAAAACGCCATGATGCAGTCGCCCATATATTTATCGATGGTGCCTTCCTTGGCCAAAATCACATCGGTCATCGGCGTCAGGAAACGGTTGATCAGCTTGGTCAACCCTTCCGCATCAAACAGCTCGGAGATCGTGGTGAAGCCGCGGACATCGCAGAACATCATGGTCATGTCCCGCATTTCCCCGCCCAATTTCAACTGGGTCGGATCCTTGGCCAGGCGTTCCACCAGAGCCGGAGACATGTAACGGGAGAACGCATCACGCACCTGACGTCTCTGCGCCTCTTCCGCCGCATAGGCCATATAAGTCAACTGCATATAGATCAACACCGACACCAGAGCCGGATAGATTGGGTCATAAAGCATCAATCTTTCGGAATAGAGCCAGAAACAATAGGCAATGGTGCCCGCGACAATCCCCACCAACAGCAACAACGTCCATCGCGCACCGATCATCGGCACCAAAATGATCAACATCACGCCAACAATAAGTGTGCCAAAGAACTCATAGGTCGGGGCTTCTCGGGGGCGCTGAAGGGTCTCCCCGGTCAGAATATTCTCAATGATATTGGCGTGGACCTCCACCCCAGGCAAAAAGCTGGTCAAGGGGGTGGTCTTGATATCGAGCAGCCCCACCGCTGAGGTGCCGAGCAAAACAAATTTGTTGGTAAATTTTTCCGGCGGTGCGGTGCCGTTTAAGACATCAACGGCTGAGACATATTTTTCCCGGTCATAATGGGAAAAATACACATAGAACAAGCCGTTCTCGTCCACCGGCACAGAGAGATTGCCGCCGTTGGGAATCTGGATCCCAACCCGGTCAAGCCCTTCCACCCCGGCCCGGCGCGCACCAAGCAGAAGGATATTCGATGCTCCGGCAGCGACCCTGATCATTTCCATCGAGAGCGAAGGCCAGAAGCGTTCGCTTTCCTGCGCCCGGACCACCATGGGCACCCGACGCACGGTCCCATCAAGCTCGCCCTCGACAATAAACACCCCACGCCCGGTCGCGGCTTCATCCAGAACCGGCAGGTTGTAGAGCATTTTCGGGAAGGTTTTGACGTAGCGCTCGATATTATGGCCGCGGACAACGATGGACGACCAAGGCGGATTGGTTTGATCCTGTGTGGTTTTGGAGGACGGTGCCATGCCCATCACCACATTGCCCGAGCTGATCGAGGTCGAGAACAGGAAGTCATTATCCGGCAAATTAGCCAGAACTTGTTCTACGGAATTTGGCAACGCATAGGTGTCGACAATTCGAGACGGAGAGGCCCTGTCTGGTTCGGAGAACACGGAGTCAAATCCGAGCACCAAGGGGCCCATTTCCAGAATGCGATCAACAAGTTGCGAATTGATGTTCCGGGGCCAGGGCCACTGCCCAACCTCTTCAAAGCTCTTGTCATCCAGATCAACAATGGTGACAAAGCGGGTTAAGTCAGTGACTTCCCGGGGTTTGATAATCTGATAATAGTCAAAGGTCTTGGAGCGCAGGAATTGGATCGGTCCGGCATTCTGCGCTTGGAAAACCAACGCAGCCAGGAGCACCACCAGGCCCCACATTCGTGAGGAGGAAAAAAAGCCCAGTATGGCCCGCTTCAGGCTGAAGTCCTGCATGGATGCAGCGACCTTCGCCTTAACGCGACTGGCTATGTTGGCTCCAACATTGGCGCTGCCATCAGGCATGGGGGCTGACGCTCCGGTCCCAAAAATAGGATTCCACGTTTCATCTTCATCATTACCCGATAAGGATACTCGGTTCCAGTCCCCTGATCCGGGAAATGGTTTTTCCCGATCAATTTCATCGGACCGTCTTGGTTTCGGCCCTTAAGTGGTTTCGTCGCCAATCACGTCATGACCCGCCAGGACAGGGCGCTCCGCAACGGGTTTCAAAACAATCGTGGTCCTAACCCGGGTCACTGAGGGCACCACATTAATCTGTTGCTCAATGATTGCATTGAGCTCTGCGGTGCCCGAGGCGCGGATCTTGAGCATATAGCAGTCATCACCGGCGATTTTATGCAACTCCTCAAGGCCGGTGACCCCAGACAAGGCCGCCGCCGTGTCAAAGCCCAAACTCGGCTTCGCATCGGTAACGAAGACAAAGGCCAGCAGGGGTTTGCCCAGCGCAACCGCATCAAGCCGAACCTCATAGCCTTGAATAACCTCATCGGCTTCCAGCCGTCGGATCCGTTCTGAAACCGCAGACGGGGCCAAGCAGACCCGTCGGGCGATCTCGGCTTTGGCCAAGGCTGCATTCTCCAGAAGGATTTTCAGAATTTCTCTATCTTTAGCGTCCAACATTCGTCAATATGGCCCTATCACTGAACGAACATAGATTTTTGTCACAAATGAGCGACGAAACACCATACTCCCATTCCTGGGTTACGGACAGGCTGGATCTGAAACTCGGCGGACAGGCCATCAGCTTACACTATGCCCGTCGACCTGGAACTGGCCCCACCTTGGTCTGTCTGCATGGGTTTGGCTCGACCAAGGAAGACTATGCGGACCTTGCCTTGCGTCCGGATTTTCGCGATCGGGATTTGGTGTGTTGGGATGCCCCGGGATGCGGCGCATCAACACTCCAGGATCCAACCGCATTGTCGATTCCGTTCCTAAAGGAGGTCGCGCTCTCCGCCTGCGCGCAGCTTGGCATTGAGCGTTTTCATCTTTTGGGCCACTCGATGGGGGGGTTAACCGGCCTTCTGCTTGCCCATCAGCATCCAGAGCGGGTTTTAAGTTTCTTTGATATTGAGGGCAACTTGGCCCCGGAAGACTGTTTTCTGTCTCGCCAAATTCTCGACCATCCTGAAGACACGCCCGAAGATTTTATGCGCAATTTCCAAGCGCGCGTAAAACAGCGCCCGGAATTTGGCTGTGCGCTCTACGCGACGACCTTGCCGCTAAAGGTTGGAGCCACAAGCGTCAAACCGATTTTTAGCTCCATGGTCGAGATTTCAGACAGTCAGCCTTTGCTGCAGATGATGGCAGGTTTGACCTGTCCGAAGGCCTTCCTGTTTGGAACCCAGAACAGACATCTGTCCTATCTCAGCCAATTGCCCTGCATTGGGGTTGATGTCATCGAGATCCCCTCTTCCGGACATTTCCCAATGTATTCCAATGCTCCGGAATTGTGGTCGGCATTGTCGGCCTTTCTGGAGCGCGCGGAGCAGAGCCGTGACACCGCATGATTTTCTCCCCTACCCGACCGGCAATCTGTGCAACGCTGATCCCCGTGTCCGCGCCCTACCCGCTGCGATCAAGCCCTTAATCCCAGGGCGTCCAATCGCTGGTCATGCCCGGACCGTACGGATAACACCAGGTCAGAATGGGGCTGTTCATCGGGCCGTACACGTCGCGCAACCTGGCGATCTGCTGGTGGTGGATGGGGGCGCGTCGGAGCGCTATGGGCCCTTTGGCGATCTCTTGGCCGAGGGCTGCAAGGCCAAAGGCATAGCGGGTGCCGTGTTTGATTGCACAATCCGGGACAGTGCCGAAATCGCCGCTCTGGGCTTTCAAATCTTCAGCCGCGGCTTCCATCCGGAGGCTACAGCCAAGACCGAACCGGGCGAAACCGACATTAGCTTGGTCATTGGCTCTGTCCCTATCGCTCCGGGCGACATTGTGGTTGGGGATGATGACGGTGTTGTCGTCATCCCTGCCAAAATCGCATCGGAGGTTCTGACCGCCGTGGCCCAAATCGCGGCCCGCGAAGTGACCATTCGCAACCGGATTCTCAAGGGGGAAACAACCTTAGAGATCTTTAATCTCAATGCTCCGTAAACGCCCAGGACCTTAGGAGACCAAATGATGGACCGGCCCGACGGATTTTTTAATTTCGGCGATTTGAGTGCGGGGATCTCACGAACCCTGGCCGAGGGCATCCAGACCCAGGTTTTTCCCGGACAGCAGGCCATGTTCTCAATCGTCAGCTTTGAGCCCAACAGCGAAGGCTCGATCCATGCCCATCCCGAAGAGCAATGGGGTGTTCTGCTGGAGGGCAGCGGTATCCGGATCCAGGATGGTCAGGAGGTTCCCGTTGGCAGCGGAGATTTTTGGTGCACCCCCGGTGATGTCGCCCATGGATTTCGGGCCGGCCCTGACGGGGCAAAGGTGTTGGATATTTTTGCCCCGCCGCGCGAAGACTATCGAAAGGCGGGCAGTGGTTTTGGGGTGTCCTGAGACCTCCTGGTCGCTTTTGCTCCAGATGCCGAGACCGGGCCAGCCCCCCTCGCTTTGATCCTATCGCCCCAATCAATCGTAAAAATCACTCCCGCTCCTGCCAAGAAAGGGGTATAGCCCAGTTTCTTCAATCGAAACTGTAGGGTTGCCCTTTAACCATTTGTGGATGAACATGCTCTAGAAGATATCAGGGGCACGGCGTTTCGGTCGCATTCCCATTTCTTTCAGCTGTTTGTGCGGGATCAACCGTATGTCCCTGGCGACAATTTTCGGGGTTCTTTTTGGCTTCGGGCTGTTCATGCTCTCGGTGCTGCTCAGCACCGACAACTATCTCCTATTTCTGAATTTTCCCAGCTTTATCATGGTTTTAGGCGGAACCCTCGCCTCAACCTTCATCGCCTATGAACCGCGCTACGTGGTGTTGTCGCTGCGGGTGATGACCTCGATCCTGTTTAACAACGAGGTCTCGCGCGGGATTTTGACCCATGAAGTCGGACGAATCATTCGCTGGGGCTATGTGATCCAACGCTCCGGCCTGCCCGGCCTGGAAAGCGATGCCGCCAAGGTGCGCAAGCAAGATAAGTTTCTTGGCTTCGGCATCGATCTGGTGGTCAGTGGCTATACCGGGCAAGAGGTCCGCGAGATTCTCGCCACCACCGTGGAGACCACCTATCAGCGCCATTCGGTGCAGGCCTCGATCCTGCGCAATATGGGCACCACCGCCCCGGCTTTCGGCATGATTGGCACCTTGGTTGGCCTGATCATCATGCTCGGTCAGATGGGCGAGGATTTCTCGCAATTGGGTCCTGGGATGGCCGTGGCCCTGGTGACCACCCTTTATGGAGTGATGGCGGCCCGCTTGGTGTTCATCCCGGCGGCCTCAAAAATCCAACAACGCGAGGACATCATCCGCTTCCGGAATTATCTGGTCGCTGAAGGTCTGGCCCTGTTGGCGGAGCGCAAAAGCCCGCGCTACATCCAAGATAAAATGAACAGCTATCTGGACCCGTCGATCCATTTCAGCATCGACAAGATGAAAGGCCGCGACTAGGCGCTGAGCCGTCGGTCCGGATGGGTATGGCATGATTGGTCCAAACCGCCGCTTTGAAACCAAGAAGGAAGAAGATGACGAAAGCTGGATCGTCACCTTTTCCGACATGGTTACCCTCCTCCTGGCGTTTTTTATCATCTTGATTTCAATTTCGACCATTGATCCGGAAAAGTTCGATCAGGTCCGGGAATCCCTGCAGGAAGAGATTGGTGCCGATGATCTGGTGGACCAGCCGATCAAGGATCTGCGCAATGAGACGGAAAATGTCATCAAGGTCTTAGAGGTCGAAGACGATGTGCGGGTGGCCCAGGATGACCAAGGCTTGATTATCGAATTTGCCAGCAGTGCGTTTTATGAGCCCGGCAGTGCCGAAATACGGGAAGAAATGATCCCGGTGCTGGAAGAGATCGTCAAAACCCTTGATGAGCCGCGCTATCAAACCTTCCAGATTATCGTGCAAGGCCATACGGATGACACACCCATC
Organism: Rhodospirillaceae bacterium; assembly: GCA_049604415.1. Lineage (GTDB taxonomy): Bacteria > Pseudomonadota > Alphaproteobacteria > Rhodospirillales > Rhodospirillaceae > JBMYTN01. The sequence goes on from JBMYTN010000001.1 coordinate 170,537, forward strand.
AGCACCGAGCAGTTTCCCTCGAATTGGGAGCTCTCGGCAGCCCGGGCGACCCGCGTGGTTCGTTTCATGGAAGCTCAACAGGTGCAAAAAGACCGTATGCTGGCCATTGGCTATGCAGATATAGCACCAAAAGTGCCGAACCGGGATGAAGCAGGCAATCCGGTCCCTGAGTTCCAAGAGTTGAACCGCCGGGTGGTCATTCGGGTCTTCCCCCGCCACATTTACCGATTCTAGTCAGCTCGTTACCCCATAAAAAAAGGCTCCTTACCATTAAGGAGCCTTTTCTGTTTGGGTCAGGGCTTGTCCGGAGCCGGAGGTTAGTCTTCCTTCACAGACCCAGGGACAACACCAACAAAATCATCTTCCATCGACAGCATCATGCCTTCCCGGGCCACGATACAGCCATCCCAGGCCTCTTTGGCTTCGGCAGCCAAAGCGTCCATGAAGTCGTCCTGGTGCTCAGGGTCATGGTGGAAAATGATCAGATGTTTGGCGCCGGCCAATTGGCACAGCTTCATGCCTTCGCGCCATGTGCTGTGGCCCCAACCGATATGGCGCGGATATTCCTCATCGGTATAGGTGCTGTCATAGATGACGTAATCGGCACCGTCGATCAGCTTGAGAATATTTTCGTCCGGTCCTTCGGCAAAATGCTCCGTATCCGTGATGTAGCACATGGAGCGCTTGCCATAATCAATCCGATAGCCCGTCGCCCCATTGGGGTGATTGAGCGGAGCCGTCCGGATCGGAATATTATCAAACAAAGTGAAGGATTCACCGGCCTGGAAATCATTAAAGGTCTTTTGGGACGCCAAGTTCTCCAAAGGCACTGGGAACATCGGATCAGACATGCTGCTGGAGAGCAGACGCTGGATGCCACCATTGCCGTATAGATGGCCCGCATAGATGTCGAGCTTCTTGGTCGGGATATAGGCCGGAACAAAGAATGGGAAGCCGAAAATGTGATCCCAATGGGTGTGGGTCATCAACAGGGCATAGTGATCCACGGCCTGGTGATCCGGGTCTTTGCCGAGGTTCTTAATCCCCGTCCCCGCATCCATGACCACATAGCGACCATCCAGCACGGCTTCGACGCAGCTGGTGTTGCCACCGTATTTGATATGATTGGGAGAAGGACAGGCGATACTGCCGCGAACACCCCAGAATCTAATATAGCGCTTCATCTGGTATGCGGATCCTGACTTGTCCCACATGAATGGCCGGTGCCGTACGTTACCACTGTTACCCCTATGGAAAGCATCATGCCCGAAAAGGCCTTTCGATCCCACCGCAAAGGGTTGCTTCCGAAGATCTTTTTTGGAGTTTATCCATTGTAGGGCGTTCAGCCCAGTGTTTTTTAATTCGAAACACTAACGAAATCGCCAATTTTTGCTCCAAACAGCGTTGACGCCGCTGATTTGTTAACAGCGACCTCCATCAGACCGTTGGAATTGGCATACCAGAAGGCCTCTCCCGGGGCTCGATCACCAAATGTCCGCGCCCAACCCAGGGGTGGACACAACCTTTGCTCGGGCCTTTCTGCTGACACAAGGCAAACCTGAGCAGATTGCTCAATTTTGTCTGCACGCAACCCCGTCATCACATTCCCGTAATCGTCGATGTAAACCACTCTGGCAAGATCAGTCTCTGGGGTTCCAACCATCATTTCGGCTTTTATTGGTTGAAACGAATTTGGCAATGCATCTCCGCGTGCCAATTTGGCGGCAATCGGGGCAAAAACATCCCGGCCATGAAAGCTGGCAGACGCTGCAGGACCTGCTGGCGGAATCCGAAAAATCTCTGTGAGTGGAGTCTCTTCCTGCTCTTCTTGTTGGGCGAGCACGGTCCGAAACAGCCCATTGTCAGGACCGACAAACCATTTTTGCCCTAATCGGAGCACCATTCCATGGCGATCACCACCCACCCCAGGATCAACCACGGCCAGGATCACGCAGGGTTCGGGCAATGCCCCAATATGGGCCGCCAAAAGGCAGCCTGCCAATTGCGGCTCGAACATTGGCAGATCGGCAAACAGATCAATCACGGGGATGCCGGGAGCCTGTGTTGCCAACACAGCCCGCATTTGCCCCATATAGGGTCCGGCCAATCCAAAATCCGTCGCTTGGAAAATGATCACTGTGCCCCGCCCTTCCCGACCTGCCCGGGAGATCCGATCAGGGGTGTGGCCCCATAAGACGTCGGCGGACCGGTACAGATTTATTGTGCTGCATCGCAATGCCCCTTACATGGAGTGCACCGCCTTCCCGCGCAATTCTTGGAGCCCATCGCGATGGCCAGCCCCGACAGCCTCTCCCCTTTGCATCAGCAGATGATCGGTTGGCGCCATGACATCCACCGCCATCCGGAACTGGCCTATGGTGAAGTCCGGACTGCGGGAATGGTGGCTGAGCTCCTCCGCAGTTTCGGCTTTGACCAGGTTACCGAAGGCATTGGTGGCACCGGTGTGGTCGGTGAGTTGACCGGAACTCTGGAGGGACCCGCCGACGCCCTGCCCCCACTGGGGTTCCGGGCCGATATGGATGCCCTTCCGATCCAAGAGGACAACAGCTTCGACCACAGATCCCGCCATGACGGGATCATGCATGCCTGCGGACATGATGGTCACACCGCCATGTTGCTGGGCGCGGCCCGCCATCTCTCCGCCACCCGCCAATTCGCTGGCAAGCTGGTGTTTATTTTCCAGCCCGCCGAAGAAGGCAAAGCAGGCGCCAAGGCAATGATCCAAGATGGCCTGTTCGACCGATGGCCGGTGCGTGGCGTGTTTGGTCTGCACAATATGCCTGGCCTACCGGAGGGTGCGATTGCAGTCTCCGGCGGCCCGGTCATGGCCGCCGCCGATGAAATCATCGTCCGGATCACCGGGCGTGGTGGCCATGCTGCGGCCCCTGACCAGGGTCGGGATCCGATTTTGGCCGGTGCCAGCTTTGTTCAATCCTGCCAACAAATCGTCGCGCGCAATGTGGCCCCGTGGGACACCGGCGTTGTGTCGATCACCGTGTTTCAGGGCGGCGACACCTTTAATGTCACCCCGGAACAGGCCCAATTGGATGGCACCGTGCGCTTTTTCCGTCCTGAAACCGGGGCGATGATCCGGGACCGGCTGGATGCGATCCGCAAGGGCATTGCCTTGGCCCATGATGTGGACATCGAGTTGGACTATTTGCCCGGCTATCCGCCGACGGTGAATGACAAAGCCGCTGCGGAAACGGCCAAAGCCGCCGCAGCAGCCGCCCTCGGCGCTGGGCGCGCTTTGGTGCAAGACCCGCGCATGTTTGCTGAGGACTTTTCTTATATGCTGCAAGCCTGCCCCGGCGCCTATGGCTTTATTGGCAATGGCACCAGTCGCTCTCTGCACAGCGCCTGCTATGACTTTAATGACAAAATCCTGCCCAATGGGGCGGCATGGTTTGTCACTTTGGCGGAAACGATCCCGACTTCACGCCCTTAATTCGAGGCGTTGATGGCCAAGGCGACCATCGCCACCAAGGTCACAATCCCCACCCCCCAGAGCAAATACTCCATGGGTTTGTTTTCCGTCGCCCGCGTGACGGGATGTTCATGGGACGGGGACCCTCCACCTTGGTTTTCGGTGGAGGGTTGGGACTCCTCACGGGGGGGCTGTTGCTCGGTCATGCTGATCCATCGAAACGGTCCGGACAGAGCATTTTTCAACTGCAAAAATGCCCTTTAGATCAACATCAGTAACACCAACACGCCAACCACGGCTACCCCACCCAGCACCATCGGATTGGAAAACGGGCTGGAGGCCGCTGTTGCGGGCTTTTCAGGGGCGGGCTGTGCCGCCGCTGCGGGGGCTGCCGTCGGTGCCGGAGATGGCTCAGCTGCCGCGTCCGCTGCCGCTTCTTCCGCAGCAGCTGCTGGCGCATCGTCGGTGGCCGCAGCGCTTTCGGCTTGCTCTTCCCCAACCTGGGCGCTGAGGGCAGAGAAGAACTGATTGGCGGTTTTATCGGCCACGCCTTTGACCAAACGGGCACCGACACTGGCAAGCTTGCCGCCAACATCGGCCTTTGCTTCATAGGTCAATCGGGTGTTGGTCGCATCGATTTCTTCCAGGGACACCGCCGCTGTGCCTTTGGCGAAGCCCGCGACACCGCCGCTGCCGGAAACCCGCAACACGACGCTTTGCGGTGCATTGATGTCTTCCATCACAACGGTGCCGGAGAACTTGGCTTTCACCGGGCCAACCTTGACTTTGACCTTACCGTCAAATTCGGTGTCAGAGGTTTTGTTCAGCTCCTCGCACCCGTCGATGCAGACTTTCAGGATTTCTGGATCATTGATGCTATCCCAGACCTTTTGCCGTGGTGCCGGAATGTCATAAGTGCCCGTAAAGTCCATGGAAGTTCCCCATTTGCAATGTTGTTTATCGACAAGATGAAAACGCCAAGCGTGGCGCGGCCCAAAAACCATGCACCGAAAGGGAGAGGTCGCAAACCCCTCCTTTCGGCGCATGTCCAAGCGATTTGTTAGGGTTTGCGGCGGCTGTCATAGAGGGAAATGATGCCATGGGTGCCCATCTCCTGGCCCTCCGGTGTTTCCAGCAAGGCTTCAAACAGGCTCTTGGTCAGTTCCAGCACCGGAAGGTCTAACCCCATCTCCTCGGCTTCCCCGGCAGAAATGGTCATGTCTTTCAGGAAATGATGGGCAAAAAAACCGGGCGCATAATCGCCAGCCAGCATTTTCGGACCCAACACATTGAGCTGAAAACTCGACGCAGCCCCACCGCCAATGACGTCCAGAACCTTGGCCGGGTCCAGCCCGGCGGCTTTGGCATAGGACATGCCCTCCGCAACACCCGTCAAGGTGCCACAGATCACGGTTTGGTTGACCATTTTGGTGTGCTGCCCTGCCCCGGGCGGACCAAGCAAGACGATGGCTTTGCCCATAACCTCGAACACCGGCAGAACCGCCTCAAAAGCCGCCTGATCGCCACCACACATGATCGACAAGGCGGCATTCTTGGCCCCCACATCCCCGCCGGAGACCGGGGCATCAATCGAGGCCATACCTTTCTCAGCCGCCGCCTCGGCAATTTTGGCCGCCAGACTGGGGGCGGAGGTCGTCATATCGACCAGGATGGTTCCGGGGCGCGCCGCATCCAATATCCCGGCTTGGCCGTCGCTGCCGAAATAGACCTCTTCGACGTCTTTGGGATAGCCGACCATGGTGATGACAATGTCGCTCTTCGCGGCCACTGCGGCCGGGGTGTCATGCCAAACAGCGCCTTCGGACAGCAGGTCTTCGATCTTTGACATGGTCCGGGTGTAGGCGTTCAGGACATACCCTTTGGCCATCAAATGCCGAGCCATGGATTTGCCCATGATGCCCAAGCCGACAAACCCGATCTGATGGGTTTCAGGGGTGGCCGATCCAGATGCGGCTTTCGTCATGGGAACGTCTCCGTTTTGGTTTTGAAAATTTGTCCGCTCACAACCGGTAAAAGGGATGCAGGCCACCGGGTGGTCTGGTAAAACTCCCCCGTCGTGTGGCCAGCCGCCTCTTTTGCCAGGGACCACATATTGGCGTGCGGACCCTGCTTCGCCAGAGTGCGGCTGATTTGGTCTTTAGAAGGCGGATTTGCTTTTCCGAATTGTGGAAAAGCGGGAACCATGGATGGGGCTGGTTCCGGTATTTCTAAGGCCACACACGCGCAGAGCATTTCGCCGGACCAACCGGTAATTGGGGACTAAACTGACAAACAGGCGTCCGTAAGGAGTGGGCTGGATTTTCCTGGCCATTGCATCCTTTAAGGATCCTTCGGGGGAAATTAAGAATGACTGATTCAGGCAAGCGCCCGGATACCACCTTCAATGAAGCCTGGCAGGCTTGGGCCGAATGGACCAATAAGAGTGCCCAGATTTGGGTCACGTCTTTGTCCTCGGCGATGAAAAAAGACGAACTGTCGGTTCCCGACCCAGATGCGGTCAAGGACACCTTCACCACCCTGGCTGAACATGTGATGGAGGACCCCACCCCGGTCCTGGATGCTCAGGCAACATGGTGGCGGGATTTTGCCACTTTGTGCGAAGCCACTTCCAACCGGATGCGCGGCGTGGCCTCAACCCCGGTGATCGAACCGGCTTCAGATGACCGGCGGTTCAAGGATGATGCCTGGCGAGATGACCCGCTGTTTGACCACATCAAGCAAGCCTATCTGATCACCGCGCGGCTGATGATGTCCTCACTGGACAAAGTCAAAGATGTGGACCCGGCGCTGAAGGAGCGGATGAGCTTCTATACCCGCCAGGTTGTCGATGCCATGGCCCCGACCAATTTCGTTGCCACCAACCCGGTGGCCCGGCGGGCGACCCTGGAAAGCGGTGGCGAGAACCTGCTGCGCGGCATGGAAAACCTGCTGAAGGACCTGCAGCGGGGCGATGGCCGCCTGAAAATCGCCATGACCGACGAAGCCGCCTTCGAGGTTGGCAAGAATCTGGCCGTCACCCCGGGCAAGGTGGTGTTCCAGAATGAAATGATGCAGCTGATCCAGTACACCCCGACCACGGAAACGGTGAAGAAGCTGCCCCTGCTGGTGGTGCCGCCTTGGATCAACAAGTTCTATGTCATGGATCTGACCCCGAAAAACTCGATCATCAAATGGATGGTCGACCAGGGTCACACGGTCTTTGTCATCTCTTGGGTCAATCCCGACGAGAGCTTCCGGGACAAGGGCTTTGGCGATTACATCGAACAAGGCCCGCTGGCCGCCATGGATGCCATTGAGCAAGCCACGGGCGAAAAAGACCTGACCATGATGGCCTATTGCATTGGCGGCACTTTGACCGCCTCCACTCTGGCGATCATGGCCGCCCGGGGCGATGACCGGGTCAAGGGGGCCACCTTCCTGACCACCATGGTTGACTTCTCGGAGCCCGGCGAAGTGGGCGTCTTCATTGAAGAAAACCTGCTTGGCAAGCTGGAAGACCATATGAACCGCCAGGGCTATCTGGATGGGTCTTATATGGCCACGGCCTTTAACATGTTGCGGGACAATGACCTGATCTGGTCGTTCTTCATCAACAATTATCTGCTGGGCAAAGAGCCGATGCCGTTCGATCTGCTCTATTGGAACGGCGATTCAACCCGCATGCCCGCCATGATGCATAACTTCTATTTGCGTCACATGTATCAGCGCAATGAGCTGATTGAGCCGGGCAAAATCACCTTGCTGGACACCCCGATCGACCTGACCAAGATCAAGACCCCAGTCTATTTGCTCTCGGCCAAGGAAGACCATATTGCGCCCTGGAAATCGACCTTTAAGGCGACCCAGCATTATGGCGGTCCGATCCGCTTTGTGTTGTCGGGGTCCGGCCATATTGCCGGGGTGATCAACCCGCCGACCAAGGTCAAATATGGCTATTGGACCAACAGCCGGAAATATAAGGATCCGGACAAGTGGTTTGATGGTGCCAAGGCCCATGAGGGCTCCTGGTGGCCAAACTGGGCGGAATGGAATGGCAAATTGGCCGGTCCCGACGTTCCGGCCCGGACCCCCGGCGATGGCAAGCTTTCGGTAATCGAGGACGCCCCGGGCAGTTTCGTCAAAGCCCGGATCTAAAAGCAAAACAAGGCCGTAAACCATATTAGCTGATGGTTTACGGCCGCTTTCTTGTCCTATTCAGCGGCCGTCCAAAGCGAAGGGTCTGTATTCCCTTGGCCTGAATGCTGTGACGCATCCTCGAGCCTCGGCTGCGGCACAACGGTTACGCGGTTTCGACCGTTCTGTTTTGAGTGATACAGCGCCTGATCCGCCGTCTTAAACAACGCCATCCAATCCCTGCGCCCCGCTCCGTCTTGCAAGACTGACACGCCCAAGCTGACAGTCACAGTCAGCGTGACACCGTTCGGCAATGCAAATGGCCTAGAGCCGATCACAGTGCGAATGCACTCTGCTCTCTCAGCAGCTCCCTGCTCGCGCAGATCGGGCAGGACCAGCGCGAATTCCTCGCCGCCGACCCGAAACACTTGATCGCGCTCATCGGCTGACAAGGCCTCCTGGACCCGTTTGGCAACCTCCTGGAGCACCAGATCACCCACATCATGGCCATAGGTGTCATTGACCTTTTTGAAGTGGTCGAGGTCAAACATCACCCCTGCGGCCAGGGTCCGTTGGCGTTCAACCCGAGCCCCGACACCGGCAACCAAACGATCAAAAGCCCGGCGATTGCCCAACCCGGTCAGCGCATCATGCAGCCCTTGATATTCCAGATCAATTTCCCGGGATTTGCTGGCCGTCACATCGGTGTTGGTGCCAATCATCCGGATCGGTTGGCCATGACGGTCCTGTTCAACCACTTTTCCGCGACAGCGCACCCATATCCAAGGGCCGTCGGTCCGCCGAAGACGGAAATCCACCAGAAGAGGCTGATCAGGCTGCTGTAGCGCGGCACCGATCTGCTGCCGAAAAGCCTCCTGGTCCTCTGGATGCAACCGCGCCACCCAATCTTCGAACCGGTCCAGCCGTGCGCCGGAGGGTTCCTTGAGCATGCTGGCGTTTTCTTGGGAAAAATAAACCTGCCCTGTCCCAATCGACCAGTCCCAAAGCCCCACACCAGTGGCATCCAAAGCGAAAGACAATCTTTGTTCTTCCGCAATCAGGCTCTGCACTGCAGAGCGGCGCGCCCGTTCCTGGCGCATATACAGGAAGCCCATGCCCCCCAAGACCAGTAAAAGCACCCCCAAAACAAGCGCAAAGCGTTCCGCCCGGGTTCGCCAGTCCCCAAGAACGACCTCTATGGGCACCTGGGCAAATACCGAAATGGGAAAATCCCGGGACAAGGCATCCCGAATGATCATGGCGCCGGTCCCTTGGGCGGCGACAGCCAGATCGGTGAGCGATGACCCTCCAAGGGCTTGTTGCGTCCGGGCATTTAACAATCGATCCGGCGCATACCAGCTGTCTTCCGCCCGAAATTGAATGGCGGCTCCTTGAAGGGTAATCAGGATGCGACCGTCATCGAGGACGGCGCTGAGATGGGTGTTGCCAAACCGGTCATCGGCGAGCAATTGCTCCGCCACGCGCCGCAAATCAACCGTGACGATACCCAGTCCAACAAACTGCCCATTTGCCCCCCAGATGCCACGGGACACGGAGCTCAGATGCTTTGGCAAACCGGCTTCCGGGCCAGTGGTCACAACCGGATCCAACCACAGATCCCGATGTTGGGCGATCAAACGCGTAAACCATGCCCGGTCCACATGCCTTGGAAACCCATGGGTGGCGGCAACCATCTTTCCTTGAGGGTCTATGGCCGCGAACCCCCGAAGGCCCGGAAGCGCCTCAATCAGTCGTCCGGGATATTTTGAGATCCCGCCTCGGGCATCGGCACTCAGGCCGGTTTCAAATAAGCCATCATCGGAGAGCTGTCCGGCGACATCCGGGACCCCGGTCTCCCCCATGGTCGGACCGCGATCCAAAAACTGTTGCGACCCGCCTTCTAAGGCAATGCCATCGGCATAAAGCGTCAGATTGCCGAGGGTATTGGCGGTTTGGATGGCTTGGTTGCGCGCGTCCAACCCAGCTTTGTCGAGCAGGGATTGGCGTTCGGACAATAGCATGGAGATCGTGGCCAAGCTCACCATCAAGACCAAAGCAGCAAACAGGGAGGCGACCAGCCAAGGGGAGGCCGGGCCCGAGACCTGCCGCGTTTTGGTCTTGGATGTCACGGCAGCGCCTCCGAGGCCGCTTCGACCAGCTTTGGATCCAAGCCCAGTTCACTGACCAGGGCCTTTTGCATCGGCATCAGGCCCATTCGAACTTGATCAAGCTGGGTTTGCTCGGGCCGAACCACCACAACCCCATTGTCCATCATCGTTTGCAGGGCGTCGCGCTGGGCCACAGCCATGGCTTGACGGCCTGCATCAACCCCCTCCTCCCAGGTCTCCAAGATGATTTGACGGACATCTTCCGGCAAACGAAACCATGTCCGGTTCGACACCAAGGGGACATATTGGGCAAAATATTGATAATCCAGATAGGCTTGTGCGATCCCGGACTGCCACAAACTCCCCGACACAACGGTCATCGGTGTGGTCAAGGTCCCATCGACACGTCCACTGGTCAAAGCCTCGGGCAAATCCGGCCATGGGACCACCAACGCCTGGGCCCCCAAATTCTCCAAGCGCACCAAATTGGCTTTGCCGCCTGCGACCCGCATGCGTTTGCCATTGAGGTCTTCCGGTGCGCTGACGGCCTGGTCTTTGGTGAAAAACAGATGAGCGTGTCCCAGATCCAGCCAGCGTCCAAGCGGTACCACATCGAGGCGATCGGCCAAACGATTGCCCAAGGTGGTTCCGATCACGCCATCGGACACATCTCGGTTGATCTGGATGGTGCGCCCATAGAACATCGGCAGTTGGAACAGATTAAAATCGGCCACATAGCGCCCCAAATGCCAACTGCCCGGGGCCGCGAAATCGATCCGCCCTCCGGCCAAAGCATCCGGGACATCACGCCCGCGGTACAGCTCTGCGGAATGGCGCAACTCGAACTGAAAGCGGTCGCCCAGTTTTTCATTCAGGCGCTCCGCAAACCCCATCAGAACCTGGGTTTGAACATGACCGGGCCGGTTTTCCGTTGAAATGGTAAGGGTTGGGATTGGGGCGCTCTGGGCCTGCAGATCAGACACAAGCACTACAGCAAGCAGGACAAGCACCAAGCAGCCGGCCAAGGCGGCCAAGATCGGCCTGGCAGTCCTCATCGAGCGGTCCGCACGAACATAGCAACGCTGTTTTGACTGTTTCATCAGGCGACATCCATTTAAAGCCATAATGGACTCAGGCGTCTCGGGCACTGCTGTTTGTCAAAACCCATACAAGACGAAAACCGACGGGCTTTTCTCCGTTCAGTTTACACATCAGCCTCGTTTCCATTGCACTTTAATTGAACAGATCTTGTTTTGTGATCTGCCTAGAAGAAGAATAAATCTGATTTTTTGTATTTCTGCAGCGCAATAGCACGTATTAAGGGATCTATTCTACAACGGTGCTGACGTGCCGCTCAGTAATAACACCTTTCCCTGGTCGCGACAGGCTCACGGTGCCCGTATAGACCCCCTTGGGCAACTGTTTGTCCTCTGCGATTCTTTGACCGGTAAAGCCAAACCACTGGACCCAGCCTTTCTCCTCAAAGGGAACATCCCGGCTCACAACAACATGTTTTTTGATGGTCTCGCTTTCCAATTCCACCGTCATGGTCACCTGGTCCCCCTGCTCTATGCCGATCAAATCGGTCCAGAAAATCAGCTTGCTGCTGGAGGGTTTGAGGGGTTCATGCTCAAACTGACCATCCCGCGCGGTCAAGCGGTTCGGCGTCTCGTCGGCGAAACCCAAATTGTAAATCAGCCCACCGTCATACTGTGCGAGCAAGGTAATCAGCACATCGGGCAACCAGAGACTGTCACGCGTGTCCGCACCGCACCCCAGCCGGGCCTGACGGCCAACAAAGGGATCCATCACCCGGTCGTCTTTGCGGATGGAAAAATGCACGTGGGGATGTTCCGTCTTACCGGAGAGGCCGACCTCCCCGATCACGTCACCCCGGTTCACCCGGTCACCGGAGCGCACCGAAACCGACCCTTCCCGGAGATGGCAATATTGGGTTTCCCAGCCATGGCCGTGATCGATCACAACGCCATTGCCGCAATTGTTGATGTCTCGCCCGCTATTCTCGGCCAGCCGCGAATTGACGTCCAGCATGCCGTCCCGGGTTCGCAGCACGGTCCCCGCAGCTGCAGCCAGAACATCGACACCGACCGCTTGGCTCATAGTGCCGACGCCAAAATCGGTGCCCTTATGGGTGTCATAGGCCACCGGACCGCAGGCCCAGTCTTCATGCTGCCTGCTGGAAGGATCCATATCCACATGGGATGTGATCCAACAATCCTCGCCAATGGTACAGGCGATGGGTAGGCCAAACCCTGGCCCGTCGGCCTTGGCAGTCTGGCTCCAAGACAAGGCCAGAAAGACAGAGGCACAGGCCAGCACCATCGCTTGCTTCGTGGTCTTCTGCCCAACAGGGTGCGCGTTTTTGCGGTAACGGGAAAAAACGGTCATGAAATATCGCAATGGCCGTGAGAACAGATCCTGCATCTGGGGGAACAACGCGGTTACTGACTAGATAGGGATTAATCTCGGGAAGACACCACCCGTCGTGGCTGTGTGCCAAAAAGTGACTGACCGGGCAGCGGATCAAACTCCCGAATGTCCGTCGATGGACGGCCAAACAGGTATCCTTGGACAAAGTCACAGCCACAATCGCGGACAAAATGGAGCGCCTCGGGGCTGTCGACCATTTCCGCGATGGTTTGCACCCCGAGTTTCCGGCAAAGCTCGGTCAGGGCCGATAAAAAGGCGCGCCCTTTTGCGACCCGCATGGCATTGCGGATCGCACTGCCGTCAATTTTGACCACATCGACTTCCAAGGCACTGAGATACTGAAAGCTCGCCGCCCCGGCACCGAAATCGTCTAAGCAGACCGCATATCCCTTGGACCGCAGGCCTTGGATGAAGGTGTTGGCGTTTTCCAAATCCGTCATCCGCGAGGATTCGGTGATCTCGAACAACAACTTGCCCTGGGACCAGGGATTGGCTTCCAGCAAGGCCTGGAGCCCATCGACATAAGCTGGCACGCCAATGGAATAGCCCGAAATGTTCACCGCGACCCGATAGTCGTCGGAATTGCGCGGCTTTTTCGCCAACCAACCCATGACTTTGGTGGCCATCGCCAAGTCAAAATCGTGGATCAAGCCAATTTCTTCGGCCAAGGATATGTAGCGGAACGGGGATTCCCCGGCCGTACTGCCTTCGGATCCAGGTTGGTGGAACCGACACAGGGCTTCGTAATGGTGAATATCTCCGCTGAGCGCATTGACGATCGGCTGCAGCGCGACCCTAAATTTGCTTTGCTCGATCACTTGCTTGAAGACATTGGCTTCCGTGATGCCACGATTGACCAATTGCGAGATATTGGTCCGCATCCCAACAATGCTGAGCCCGTTTTGCGCGCGTTGTTGATATTGGTTCATGGCATAGATCAAGCCCTTGGAGATCTCGCCGCGCTCCAGGGTGGACGCGCCCTCCAAGTCCAGAATCGCGGTTTCCACCACGGCGCCTTTGCCCTCAGGATCATGCAGCCGCGCCACGCGGGTTAGTTCTGCTTCAAAGGCATCGATGTCGACCCCGGGCTCGTGGACCAGAGCATATTGGCCATGACCGAAGGCGGCGGCACTTTCATCATCCAAAGCGGTGGCCCGCAAAAACGCGCCTACAGTGCGGTTGAGGCTGGTTTTGGCCCCCTCGCCCATGCGGCCTTCCAGCTTCGGGAAATCCCGCATATTGACCACGCTGACCGCCACCTGGGTGCCACGCTCAAGCCTGCTCATAATCCGTTCTGACGCGGTCTCGGAAAAGGCTTCGAGACCCAACAGCCCGCTGATCGGATTGCGTTCATATTGATCAACGGCAATACGCGCTTCCCTGGCCCGCATGCGCAAGGCCAAATAGAACGCGTCATCCAACAGGTACCCGGCCATATCCATGGGCAGCGGCAGGGATTCCTTGCGGATCAGGCGGATGACCTCGTGATCGGTGCGGCCTCGCATATGGGTCAGCTTGAGGAATTGCACCGCAAGCGGTTGGTCTTCCGGCAGAACCAAATTGGTGAAGTTTGTCCCAACCACAGCCTCGGCGGTCTGTCCGACAAAGGCCTCCAGCGCCCCCGAGGCGAAAGTAATATTGCCATCAGGATCAATCTGAAACACAAGGTCAGCCCAACAAAAGGCGAGCGCCGCATACCGATCCCGGTCGCGCCGCATGTCTTTGAGTGTCTTGTCAGGCGATCCCGATAGGCCCGGCATGTCTTACCATTTCGATTGTGGAACTATATCGAAGTTTTCTAAATATTTTCGACCTTCGAACACCCTAATCCTGCCCTAAACACGGACCCAATCGCAAGCTGGACAAACGGATGTTGCAACGCATTTACTTTCATTCGAATTGGATAGACTCCGCGCAATCCCATGACCTTTGGCTAGGGTTGGTGTCTCTGTGACTGTTTTCCTAAAGTTCGGCCTGCATTACGGACTGCTGTTCTGCGTTATTGGTTTGATGCTGCCCTTTTGGCCGCTCTGGCTGGCCGATAAGGGTCTCGGCCCGGCGGAAATCGGCCTCGCCATCGGCATCACCACATGGGTTAAGCCAGTCTTCAACCCATTCGCCGGGTGGGTGGCCGATGCCACAGGCCAGCTGCGGCGGGTCATGATGCTGGCTGCCGCCGGATCGGCTTGTGGCTTTTTGTTTCTCAGCCAATCGAGTGGCCTGGCGATGATCTTGCTCGGCTGCGCTTTGGCCTCAGGCTGCTACTTTGCCCTGCTGCCCCTCTCTGAGACCCTGGCGATGCGGGCCGACAAGGCCGGAGTGCTGGCCTATGGTCGGGTCCGGCTTTGGGGGTCGCTCAGTTTCATCGCCCTGTCCTTGATTGGTGGACCCTTGATCGGGGTCTGGGGTCCCGGCTTTTTACCCTTTGCCTTGGCGGCAATCGCTGCGGCCCTTGTCCTGACCATTGGCGCCCTGCCCGGACGTCAAGCCTTGTCCCAGGGCACAGAACCAGATCCCAAAACAAAGGCCAAACAGCAGAACGATCCCTCTGCTGGGTGGTCCGTCCTGTTTCGCGACAGAGCCTTAATCCGGTTCCTCTTGGCCTTGGGCGCGGTCCATGCCAGCCATGCGGTGCTCAACGCCTTTGGCAGTTTGCATTGGCGTGCTGCGGGGCTGTCTGAGGGATTTATTGGCTGGCTCTGGGCCGTCGGTGTGATTGCGGAAGTGGTGTTATTTGCCGCCTCCGCCAAGGCCATGGGACGCTTGGGCCCCTATGGTTTGCTCTGGATCGGAGCCATTGCCGGCTTGATCCGCTGGCCGATCCTGGCCCTTACCACAGATCCGATCGTGCTGAGTTTGGTCCAAACCCTCCATGGGTTGACCTATGGGGCGACCCACTTGGCCGCCATGGCCTATCTGACCGGCATTGGCCATAGCAAGACCCTGCCGGAGGACCTGACGACACGGGCTCAAGCGCTCTATTCATCGGTTTCGCTAGGTCTGTGTGTTGGGGGCGCTGCAATGGTCGCTGGACCGCTCTATGGCAGCTTTTCAGGGGCCGCGTTTTGGGCCCCTGCTGTGCTATGCGGATTGGCGCTGTGGCTTGGCAAGCGCCCCTAAGGCGCTATGCCGCGTCGTCATCCCGATTGCGGTTTGAGCTGACATAGGCAATGGCGCAATGTTCGCCGCAATAGGGTTTGCCGGGGATGGCCATTTTGCCGCAAAAATGAAAGCCCGGTTCCTTCGGATCACCAATGGGCCAGCGGCAAGAATTTGCCCCCAAATCGACCACGGATTTGATCTTGTGATCGACTTTGACCTCTTTTTTGGTGCGTTTGATCGGCGATGGGCGGCCCTTCAGACCCAACCGGTGGGCTTTGCCAACCACGGCATTTTTGGAAACGCCCAAGGATTTGCCGATATCTCCCGTTGTCAGCCCATCCGCCCAGAGTTTTTTCAACAGTTCGACTTTTTCGTCGTTCCAAACCATGTTCCGCTAAACACCCCTGATCCGAGTATGTCGTTTCACCAAAGCGGCCCCCGAGACGGGTTCCGCAAGCCACCTTCCGGCCCAAACCACGCCAAATCCGAGAACAGCCTCGCAGCCTCATAATACACAGCGGTTCGCAAAGCGGACCCTAAAAAAGACATAGTTGGGGACTCTGGACGCAAAAAAAGGGCCGCGCTCGAAGCACGGCCCAAGTTTAGGGAGGAAACGTCCAAGAAAGACAGCATAACTTCACCTGAGTGAATGGACCGTCATGCTGCGATGCAAAACATGGGGCACAGCGACCCGGCTGTAAAGGGAAATTTTTCAATGATTCAAGGCCTCCAGCCTTATGTTGCAGCGCAACATACTGTTTGTGCTGCCAGAATGGACTTGGCGGGCTTGAGAAAAATAATGGTAGTACCCCCGCGTTTTTTCGAAATAGTCTATCTCCGAGACGACTCAACCGGCCACTGAACCAAAACGAGAGCTTTGCTCGGACATTCGAAACCTGGAGTCTCAGGTCTCATGCAGGGCGTTGGAGTCCAAGGCTGGTCTTGGGCTTCTGGGGGACGATTTGAAGGCCTGTTCGGGGCTATCCCTGCACTGCCTATCCGTGATAGCGTATCAATAACAAGATCTTAGGCTGATTGTGTCTAAACAGCCTGTCCTTTGGAGTTTTGCATGAGTCTGTTGACCTGGACCACAAAGATGAGCGTGGGAAACGAGGCGCTGGACAAAGACAATCGTGTGTTTTTGGACATCGTCAACCGGGTCCATGCCGTGGTGCGCAAAAAGGCCGACCATGGCTCCTTAATCGAAGTTTTCGATGAATTGGACACTTATACCGAATATCACTTTAATACCGAGGAACAGCTCTTAAAAATGCTCCGATTTTCTGAGCTGGACCCACACCGGGATTTGCATGTCGGATTGCGGGCGCGTACTGCGGAATTCCGGAAAAAATATGAGCATGACCCAGATAAATTTCAGGTTCTGCCGTTTTTTGATTTCCTCTGCGACTGGTGGATGCGCCATGTGCTGCGTGAAGATATGAAATATTCCGATGACATGCTCAAAGCACGGGAACGTGCGGCAAAACGGAATGCCTCAAAAACCTGAAACCGCTTGAATTTCAGGATCTTCTTTAATGTTCATAATGTAAATAATAGGGGCCGATCTGGCCGCTTCAGCGTGAGGGCAGCTTGACCATCGAACACCAGAACTGCTCGATACCATGCACCACTTCGATGAACTTATCGAAATCGACGGGTTTCACGATGTAGCAATTGGCGTGCAGGTCGTAGCTTTTCTGGATATCCGCATCGGCTTGCGAGGTCGTCAGCACGATCACCGGGATCCGTCTGAGATCCGCATCGCCCTTCATTTCTTGCAGAACTTCCCGGCCATCCTTGCGCGGCAGGTTCAGATCCAACAGCACCAGGTCCGGACGGGGCAAGGTCGCATAGCTGCCCTCGGCGCGCAGAAAAGACATGGCTTCAATGCCATCGGACACGGAATGCAGGCGTGTGGACAGGTCGCCTTCCTTGAAAGCTTCTGCCGCCAGTCGAACGTCCCCCGGATTGTCTTCGACCAACAGAATGTCCATACCCATACCCCTCTGTCCTACCGGCTCCTGCTGAACCGCCGCGTAAGACAAGCTCAGATCAGGCGCAATCCACCATATAGCGTTTTTTACCAGCGCGTTTGGCTTTGTACATGGCTTGGTCCGCCGCTTCAATCAAAGCATCCGGCGTATTGCCGGTTCTTGGGAAAATGGCGATCCCGATGCTGGCGGAGACATAGGCGTCGCCCTTCTCCAACGCATAGGGCTGGGAGAGAGCTTCGACCATTTTTTGTGCCACGGCCTCCGCGTCGCCCTCATCGCGCAATTCGGAGAGGATGACAACAAACTCATCACCGCCAAAGCGGGCCACCTCGTCAGACACCCGGACCGTGCGCCGCATGCGCCGGGCGGCTTCGCGCAGCAATTCATCCCCGGCGTCATGGCCCATGGTGTCGTTGATCGGCTTAAAGCCATCCAGATCCAGGAACAGGACGGCGCATTTCCGCCGATAGCGGGCACAGCGCGCCACCGTGGAGATCAGGAGTTTCCGGAACAAAGCCCGGTTTGGCAGGCCGGTCAGGGAATCCGTTGTAGCTTGACGGACAAGCTCCTCTTCCGCCCGCTTGCGGAAGGTCAGGTCGCTAAACAGGGTCACATAGCCGATGACCGAGCCGGTCTCGCCCCGCACCGCATTGATGCGCAGCCATTCCGGCCGGACTTCCCCCGTGCCGCGCCGGGACCAGATCTCGCCTTCCCATGCGCCTTCCTCGCGCAACCGGGTCCAGATATCGGCATAAAATTTAAAGTCATGCAGATCAGAGCGGAAGATCGGCGCCACATGGCCGACAATCTCGGATTCCGGTCCCCCAAAGGCGCGGACATAGGCGCTGTTGACCCGCTGGACCACACCATCGATATCCGTGGCCATGATCGGGCTGTCGGTGTTGGTGAACACGGCCTCAGCAATCACCAAACGCTTGTGCAAACCATCCCGCTCCATGGCGTTGACCACGGCGCGCCAGATTTGATTGCCGTCTTCCCGGCCTTTGACCAAATAATCTTGCGCCCCATTGCCGACCAAACGTTTGCCGAGCTCAAAATCATCCAGTCCGGAGAGCACAACGACGGGCAGTACCGGTGCAAGCTCGCGAAACTGCTCCAGGGTTTCCATGCCTCGGCATTCCGGCAGGTTCAGATCCAGCAGGGCAACGTCCACCTGGGCCGTTTCCAAAACCGTCCGGGCTTCGTCCAAACTGGCAGCACCTTGGACATGAACAGCCTCTTCACCGGCATCTTGTAGCCGGATCCGAATAAGCTGGCGCTCTGCCGGGTTGTCCTCAATCAGGAGGACATGGATCGGATGGCCGTTTTGCATCTCTACTCCGGTCTCCGCAGGGGGCATTCAAGTCTTGAGACGGAAACCGTCTCGAGTGACGATGGCCACAATGACGATGGCCAGTGACGATGCATAGTCTGAGCGTAAGGGGCCTGCCGCAGGCCTTCTGACCGGAGAGGCGCGATCAACAGCTGCTTTGCGCTGCACACGGCCTGTTCAATGACGGTTTTATGAGAACCGGTCAACCGCTCTTCTGGAGAGTAGTGCAAGTGTTTGATCTATCTGAAAGTATAGACTCTTTGCCCGGTTCAGAACCATATCGCAGAGCAGAACGACCCGTAAGAATCGCGACTCGCCCCCCGCTTTCAATCAAGAAGAGATCTTCCGTCTGACGGATCGCGTGTGTAACCGAGTTGGGAGCTATGGCACCGCGACAAACACCTCTCTTTTTTGCTTGATCGACCAGCCCGATGAAAGCCGAGGCGAACCACTCTTGATACAACCCACTCGAGGGCCTATGGTTTCGCTGTTTCGCCCTCGGTTGTCAGGCGGCTGCATCGCAGCATTTGTGGCCCTTCTCGAAAGGCCCCCTGAAAACCCGTAGAGAAAACGGTGGCGGAGGCGCAAAGCCGCATCCGCCCAAGGACTGCTCCATCCCCAATTTGCCCGTCCGGTGGGAGGCCGTGGCAGGATGGACCCCCAAGTCGCTCCGGCTGGCCAAACTGCCCAACCGATGGTTCATCGGTCAGGCCGCTCCCCTACCCCGCCCGGTTCGGCTAAATCCGACAGACGTGATCAACATCGACAAGGATGTGCGCCCCGCTATGTGTGGCATTTGTGGAGAAGTACGGTTCGACGGCGCGGCCCCTGATATGGGTGCCGTGGCCATTATGGCTGAGCGGATGACCCCCCGGGGGCCGGATGCCGGTGGTCTGTGGTCGCAGGGCTCGGCAGCCTTTGGGCATCGACGCCTGAAAATCATTGATCTGAGCGAGAGCGCTCAACAGCCGATGACCGATCCGGAGCTTGGCCTGACCATCGTCTTCAACGGCTGTATTTATAATTACAAGGAATTGCGCGAAGAGCTGCAAGGCCATGGCTATCGCTTCTTCTCCCATGGCGATACGGAGGTCATCCTCAAGGCATTCCACAAATGGGGCAAAGACTGCGTCCAGCGCTTCCATGGCATGTTCGCCTTCGCCATCCGGGAACGGGACAGCGGGAAAATCACCTTGGCCCGAGATCGCTTGGGCATCAAACCGCTCTATTACAGCCAAACCCCTGGGCGGTTCCGCTTCTCCTCCTTCCTACCAGGCCTCGTGGCCGCCGGAGATGTGGACACCTCCATCGATCGGGTGGCTCTGCACCATTATATGAGCTTCCACGCCGTCGTGCCGCCGCCGCACACCATCTTGAACGGCGTCCGCAAGCTGCCACAGGGATCGATCCTGGAAATCGATGCCACGGGCGCGCAGCGCCAGTCCACCTATTGGACACTGAACGTCGAACAATCTCCCGAGGATGCCGCCCGTCCCTATGAGGAGTGGGAAGAACAGGTCATGGCCGCCCTTCGTCTGGCGGTGAAGCGGCGTCTGGTCGCTGATGTTCCGGTTGGTGTGTTGCTCTCAGGCGGGCTGGATTCCAGCCTGATCACAGGCCTGTTGGCCGAAGCCGGTCAAACCGGACTGCAAACCTTCTCCGTCGGTTTTGAAGCAGCTGGCGGCGAGAAAGGCGACGAGTTCCAGTATTCCGACATCATCGCCCAGCATTACGGCACCACCCATCACCGGATTTTTGTCCCCTCGGCCAGCCTGCTCGACACCTTGCCGCAAACCTTTGCCGCCATGAACGAGCCGATGGTGTCCTATGACAATGTCGGGTTCTTCCTGCTGTCGAAGGAAGTCGCCAAACATGTGAAGGTGGTCCAATCCGGCCAGGGAGCCGACGAGGTCTTTGGCGGCTATCACTGGTACCCGCCGATGATGGACAGCACTGACCCGGTCAATGACTACGCCAAGGTATTTTTCGACCGCAACCAAGTCGGCATGGCCGAAGCGCTGGCTCCGGACTTCATTGACCAGGACCACAGCCGGGCCTTTGTTGCCGAGCAATTTGGCCGCCCCGGAGCCCCCAAGGCGGTCGACAAGGCCCTGCGCCTGGATACCACAGTGATGTTGGTCGATGACCCGGTCAAACGGGTCGACAGCATGACCATGGCCTGGGGGCTTGAGGCTCGGGTGCCGTTTTTGGATCATGAACTGGTCGAATTGGCCGGACGGATCCCGGCGGAATACAAGATCCGCGATGGCGGCAAATATGTGCTGAAAGAAGGTGCCAGGAAAATCATTCCCAATGCGGTGATCGACCGACCGAAAGGCTATTTCCCGGTCCCGGCCCTAAAATATATCGAGGGGCCTTATCTGGAGATGGTCCGCGATGTGTTGGGTTCAGCGAAGGCCCAGCAGCGCGGTCTGTATCGACAACGCTATGTGGACAAACTGCTTGCGGCTCCAAAAGAGCATATCACGCCGCTGCGTGGCTCGGAGCTCTGGCAAACCGCCCTTCTGGAACTGTGGCTGCAGAAAAATGCCTTGTGATACCCCGGTCCTGAACCCGACCTTAAGGCAGGTCTGTGGTTCTGAAGACAACACTCGGAGGATCAGTCAATGATCACCCCGGCAGACATATCCCCTGAAACCAATGAGGCGGATGTGAAGGCAGAAAAGGTCCAGATCCAAAATTCTGGGCCTATGCTGGTTGAGGCGCTGTCCAGCGCTGACCGATCTGCCCCGGCTCAAGCAGCCCCTGCGTCCGACGACGACGGGCAGAGCGAAGAAGAGTCCTTCCCGCCCGAACATATGGCCATGGCATCTCTGAAAACCTGGGGCGATCTACCGGGAGAGATCCGGCGTCGCATGCGCCGGGATGTGACCTTGGACTGTGGCTGGGGTCGGTTGATTTTCGGCCAAACCTTTGATGACGCCCAAACCTTGGCTGAGGCCCTGCGCGAAGAAGATCCGGGCCGCCGCGACATCGCAATCTATCTGCGAGACCCGCAGGTGGTCTTGGCCATGGCCCCGCAAGAGCTGTTTCTGGATCCCAGCCATACCTATCGGCTGTATTTGGAAAAGCCGATGCCTGATTGGACCCAGCCCCAAGGCTTTTTTGTCCGGCCTGTGGAAACCCTTTCCGATGCCGATGCCATTGATCGGATCTACCGGTCGCGCAATATGGTGCCGCCCTATGAGGGCTTTGTCTGGCGCTCCCGGCTGTCGTCCATCATCACCTATCTGGTCGCTGAAGACACCCTGACCGGCGACATTGTCGGCGTCGTCACCGGCGTCGATCACAAAAATGCGTTTAATGATCCGGACAATGGGTCCAGCCTTTGGGCCTTGGCGGTGGACACACAATGCCCCCATGCCGGGGTTGGCGAGGCCTTAACCCGGGTGCTGGCCAACCATTTCCGCGCCCGAGGCCGCGACTTCATGGACCTGTCGGTGGTCCATGACAATGCCATGGCCATCAAGCTCTATGAGAAGCTGGGCTTTGTTCAAGTGCCCGCCTTCGCCCTGAAAAACAAAAACGGCATCAATGAAAAGCTGTTTGTCGGACCCCAGGTCACCGCCAAACTAAACCCCTATGCCACTTTGCTGGTCAATGAGGCGAGAAGACGAGGCATCGCCGTTCAGGTCGATGATGCCGAAGGGGGGTTTTTCACCCTGTCTTTGGGTGGGCGGACCATTTCCTGTCGCGAGAGCCTGACGGATTTGACCAGCGCCGTAGCCCTGAGCCGCTGCGACGATAAGGCCGTGACCCGGCGCTTGTTGGATGCCGCCGGTCTCCAGGTTCCCGGCCAAACAAAGGTGGAACTGGACAGCAGTCCTGAGGAGATCAAAGCCTTCCTAAAACGCTATCGTCGGGTGGTGGTCAAACCAGCCCGAGGCGAACAAGGCCGGGGCATCAGCGTTGATTTGCGCGATGATAAAAGCGTGCGCAGCGCCATCGAGGCCGCGCGGCAGCATTGCGATCAGGTGCTGATGGAAGAGTTCTGTGCCGGAGAAGACCTGCGCATGGTGGTGATCGATTTCAAATTGGTCGCCGCTGCGGTGCGTCGTCCCGCCTCCATTGCCGGAGACGGCCACAACACCATTGCAACCCTGATCGAAAAACAAAGCCGACGCCGGGCTGCGGCAACTGGCGGGGAAAGCACCATTCCGGTCGATGCGGAAACCGAGCGGGTGATCGCGGCAGCCGGTTATGGCTTTGAGGATGTGTTGCCCGAGGGCGAAGTTCTGGTGGTGCGCAAGACCGCCAATCTCCATACCGGCGGCACCATCCATGATGTGACCGACCGGGTGCACCGCTCCCTGGTTGAAGCCGCGGTCAAAGCCGCCCAAATCTTAGACATTCCCGTGGTCGGGCTCGACTTCCTCTGCCCCAATATCACCGAACCGGATTATGTGATCATCGAGGCCAATGAGCGCCCAGGCCTGGCCAATCACGAACCGCAACCGACGGCAGAGCGGTTCATCGATCTTTTGTTCCCACAGACAAAATTGGCTTCTGGGGTCGAGGTCCGTCGCTGACCTTGCAAAGATCATAGGGGGTGAGCCCCGCATTTTGCTTTCATTCCGCCCCGCTTCTGTGGGACAGATGGTAGATCCTTAAAAACACAAACGGATTTGCCGAGGTCCCGTGGTGCGCCGTCTCCCCATCGACAAAGATTATATGCTGCGCATTTTGGCGCGCCTTCTCGATACCCCCAGCCCGTCGGGCATGACCGATGCCATCACCCATGTGGTCTGCGAAGAGCTGGAGGCGCTGGGCATTTCCTATGAACTGACCCGTCGCGGGGCCATTCGAGCCAATTTGCCAGGTGTCCGCTACTCGCCGGACCGGGCCATCATCGCCCATCTCGACACCCTAGGTGCGATGGTCAAACGCCTGAAAGACGACGGACGGTTGGAAATCGTTCCCGTCGGCTATTGGTCATCGCGCATGGCCGAAGGCACCCGGGTGACGATCTATAGCGATAAGAACACCCAGCATCGCGGTACCATTTTGCCGATCAAGGCCTCGGGCCATGTGTTCAATGAGGAAATTGATGCCCTGGAAGTCTCCTGGCGCACCGTTGAAGTGCGTGTGGACGCACCGGTTTCGAGCAAACAGGATTTGATCGATCTGGGCATCAATGTCGGGGACCATTTGTCCATCGATCCCAATCCGGAATTTCTCGACAATGGCTTTATCGTCTCCCGCCATTTGGACGACAAATGCGGGGTCGCGGCGGCTTTGGCGGCCGCCTGCGCCATCCATGAAGCCGATGTGCGGGTGCCGGTCGACTGCCACATCCTGTTCACCATTTCTGAAGAGGTCGGCGTTGGTGCCTCAGCGGTGTTGCATGGTGATGTGGCCGAAATGGTCTCCATCGACAATGGCACCATCGCCCCGGAGCAAAACACCAGTGAATATGGCGTCACCCTGGCGATGCAGGATATGTCTGGCCCGTTTGACTGGCATTTGACCCGCCGCCTGATCGATCTGTGCCAGCGCCACAACATTGAGCACAGTCGGGATGTGTTCCGCTATTACCGCTCCGATGCTGCGGCAGCGGTCGAGGCTGGCAATGACATCCGCACCGCCCTGATCTGTTTTGCCTGCGATGCCTCCCATGGCTATGAACGCACCCATGTGGACTCCATCGTCGCCCTGGCGGAATTGCTGGCGCTCTATATCCAATCCGATCCGGTGTTTAAGCGGGATAAGCGCAAGCTGGGCTCCATCGAGGACTTCCCGGACCCGGCTCTACAGGGGGGCGAGAAGGGCCGCCTGGACCCTCGCTAACCTGTTCCGGGGTCTGACTAAAATTAAATGAAAGAGGCATTTCACGCGGTAATGCAATTTATGGAATAGAAAGTGTTAAACCTTAAGAATTGGCAAACATTTTTCCTCGTCACTCAGCCTGCAATCCGCGATAATTATTGTGAATAGTTCCGATTATGAAATGAACGGGTGCATTACGTGGCGTTGGACAGCTCAAACCCCGTGGACGATCAAAGCTTTGACGTCTCCCTGTCTTCCAACACCGCACCGGAACAAGGTGCGACACCATCAGTCATCCGGATCGACTCCACAGACGGATCAGCACCGAACACCTCTCCGGACAGCATTGATATTGGCGACCCAGCGCTCCTAATCCAGGGGGATTATCAGCGTGATGGGCCAGATCTGCTGATCACCGGCCCCGACGGCACGTCCGTTCTCATCGAAAATTTTTTCACCCTTGATCCTCCCCCTGCCCTCACAGCGGATTCGGACGCGATCCAGTTGGATGGTGATTTGGTCACCCGCCTCGCCGGTCCAGACGCGCCGGGACAGTTGGCACAAGCCGGAGCTGCCTCCGGTCTGGGGGATACGATTGGGGCGGTGAACAAGGTCACCGGCACGGTGACCGTCACGCGCCTGGATGGCACCGAAGTCACGCTCCAAGTCGACGATCCGGTCTATCAAGGTGACATTGTTGTTACCGGCGGCGGTGCAGCCGTTGGCATCACCTTCAAGGATGACAGTGCCTTCTCGCTCGGCTCCGATGGCCGGATGGTGTTGGATGAGTTTGTCTATGACCCTGCTACCAGCGCCGGAACGGTCGCGGCCCGGGTCGTGAAAGGTGCGTTCCGCTTTACGACCGGACTGATTGGTCAGGAAGATCCGGACTCCGTGTCAATTGGAACGCCATTGGGCACGATCGGTATTCGGGGCACAATCGTTGCCGGTGTTATCGATCAGGATCAGGCCTTGATCGTCCTGATTGGACCAGGCGACGAAGGT
>JBMYTN010000001.1:195908-232331 GCA_049604415.1 Rhodospirillaceae bacterium
AGGCCTCCGCCGATGTGAGCCTGGTCAATGGGGTGTTTTCCTTCGTCTCCGGTCAGATTGCCAAAACCGGCCCGGACGCCATGGTCATCAACACCCCGGTGGCCACCATCGGGATCCGTGGCACCGCCGGGGTCATCAAGGTGGTTTTGCCCGAAGGCTTTAACCCGAGCACCCTGGCCGAAGCCCGCAACCGCTTAGCGGAGTTCAATCTCGACCTGGAAGTGGTGCTGCTGCCAGGAAGCGGTGGCACGGTCGGGGAGATTGTCTTCACGACCTTTGACAATCAAACCACCGTGGTCAATGTGCCCTATCAAGGCGTGCGGGCCACATTGGGGGCCCTCGCCGATGCGGTGGAAAACAACGTCCAAACCTTTTCCGCCGATGAAAGCTATGTTCAGCAGAATTTCTCCGGCAATGGGTTGGATCACCTGCCCCAAGGCAGCACGGATGTTCCACCGGTGGATGGTGGTCCCCAGGACGGCACGGAAAACATTCCTCCGGCTGAGGAAAACCCTGAACAACCGACCGATGGCGAGACCACTGGCCAAGCCGAGGGCGATACGCCTGTGGAAGCCGACGCCGCCAGCCGGTCGACCGGCAATCCATTTGCCGATGCCCTGTTAAACGGGACCACCCTTCAAGGCCAGACCGGGTCTGACCTTCTCGACGGCACAGGACCACAGCAACAATTGTTGGGCGGTGGCGTGCCCGGATCGTTGGGCACGGATCCGATCCTAGAAACCTTCACCCAGATCTTGAAGGTCAATCAGGTCGTCAAAGACTTCCTCGATGAATTGAGCGGTCGCGCTGAAGAAGAAGCCCAAGCGCTTGACGAGGATGAGGACGAGGAAGACACCAATCCAGACAACCTGCCCGAAGCAACCGATGGGGTCGCCTTCGCCCGGGATTCACAGGGGCGACTGGTTGCGACTTTAAATGATGGTGCCTCCATCGATCTATCCGGTCGGACCGATGACATCGTGGTCAATAGCGGTGCGGGCGCAGAAACCATCATCACCGGCTCCGGCGATGATGAGATCAACAGTGGCGATGGTTCTGACACGATTACGACCAACGAAGGCAATGACACCGTAAATGCGGGCGGTGGAGCCGATGTGATTGTCGGCGGCGTCGGGGCTGGGGATGACACCTATAACGGTGGTGATGGCATTGACCAAGTCACCTATACCAGCGCCACCAATGGCGTGAATGTCGATTTGGCCGCCGGGACAGCGCAAGATGCCACGGCAGTCAATTTCATTGGCAGCGACACCCTGTCGGGCATTGAAAACATTCAAGGCAGTCCCGGAAACGATACCCTGAACGGTGACGCCTTCGCCAATGAGCTGCTGGGGGAAGGTGGCGATGATACCATCCAGGGCCGTGGCGGCGATGACACCCTAAATGGCGGCGACGGCACCGACACGGTGTCCTACGCAGAAGACAGCAGCGGCGTCACGGTGTCCCTGCTCGCCGGGACCGCAAGTGGGGCCGCTGTCGGAACAGATAGCCTGACCAATTTTGAAAACATCACCGGCGGGTCTGGCGCTGATACACTGATCGGCAATGGCGGCAACAATGTCTTGGATGGCGGCGACGGCACCGATACCGCCTCCTATACCAATGACAGCGCTGGGGTCAGTGTGTCCTTGTCCGCGGGCACCGCGACCGGGACCGGCATTGGCTCCGATACTTTGTCAAACATCGAAAATGTCACGGGTGGGTCCGGCAATGACACCATCACCGGCAATAGTGGCAACAACGCCTTGGATGGCGGCGATGGCACGGACACGATCTCCTTCGCCTCAGAAACTGCCGGGATTACCGTTTCGCTGACAACGGGATCGGCCACAGGAACCGGGATCGGTACCGACACCCTCGCCAATTTTGAGAATATCATTGGCGGCTCCGGCGACGACACCTTCACTGGAAACGCCGCCAACAACAGCCTGGATGGCGGTGGTGGCTCCGACACGGTGTCCTACGCTGGTGATACCAGCGGACTAACCGCTTCCCTGGCCGATGGCACAGCGAGCGGGACCGGGATCGGCAGCGACACGCTCACCAGCATTGAAAACCTGATTGGCGGGTCCGGGGCTGACACCCTGACCGGCAACAACAGTGCCAATGTCCTCGACGGTGGGGCTGGCGATGATCTTCTGATCTATACTGACGCCAGCGATACCCTGACTGGCGGCAATGGTACGGACACGGTCCAGATCGGCAATGGCCAAAGCGTTGACTTGACGGGTGCCTGGACACCAAACGGATCATCCGGTCTGGAGCGGATAGATCTGGGGGCCGGTTCAAACACCCTGACCGCTGGCAGCACCACCGATTGGTCCAGCGTTTTCTCAACCAATCTGATTTACATCACCGGAGACAGTGACGACACGGTATCCGGTAGCGCCAGTTGGTCCTATGTGGAGACGATTTCCGATGCTGGCCTCAGCTTTGACGCCTTTGCCCTGAATGGGGTCACGGTGGCGATCCAATCCGGCATTGCTTTGACCGGCTTGAGCGCAACATCCGGTGGTTCGGGCGGCGGCACAGACTCCTTTAACGGGGGCGGAAGCGGAGGTGTACTGAGTTCGGTCATCACCGGCACTGAGAATGCCGATACCCTGTCCGGGACCGACGAAAGTGACACCATCAATGCCCTGGGCGGCGATGACACCATTTCCGGCTCGTCGGGCAATGACACCATTGATGGCGGCAATGACACCGATACGCTCTCCTATGACAGCGACACCCAAGGGGTCACCGTTGACCTGAGTGCAGGGACGGCCACAGGCAATGGTATTGGCACCGACAGCCTATCCAACATTGAAGGCGTCATTGGCGGCAGCGGCAATGACAGCCTAAAAGGTGCCAGCAGCACTGGCCAGCTTAATGGGGGTGCTGGCAATGACACCCTGACCTATAGCGTCGCCACGGTGCAATATATTGGTGGCGATGGCACCGATACCCTGGCCATCGACAACAGCAACACCGTCGATTTGACCGGAAGCTGGAGCGCATCGGGCAGTGGCAGTTTGGAGGAGATCGACCTCTCCAACGGCTCGACCCTCAATGTCGGGTCCGTCACCTCTTGGTCGAGCTTCTTCTCCAACAGCACGATTATAGTGCACGGTACGTCGGATGACACCATCACCGGCGGCAATTGGACCGCAGGCAACGGAACGACCGTTGGCGGGGTCATCTATGATACCTTCACGCTGAATGGCATTACCTTGGCGGTGCACAAGGATATCACCTCCTCTTCGCTCACCACCGTTGTCACCACTCAAAACAATACGACCACGACCCTGTCGGCCAATGAAACCAATTCCGGGATTTTCAATGCTGAGAGCGGTACCTTGGACCTGAATGGCTTTACGTTCACCAATTCCGGTACCTTTAACAATAATGGTGCCTTCACGACCCAAGACAGTGGAAGCAGTCCTGGTCTCTTTACAAATACAGGTTTGTACAAAGTCGATAATGGAATCACTCAGAACATTGATTACAGGTTCACGAGTTCAGGAACCTTGGACGTGTCCAACGGTATCTTGGTATTGGACAGTGACGCAGTCGGGAGCGGCGGCTTTAGTGTGAGCGGAGCGATCAATGTCGCTTCGGGTCAAAGTCTGGCGATCACCAGTCTCGGGACCATCAACCCAAGCTCCTTTACCGGCGGGGGCACCTTGGCGTGGGATGCGAATAACAATCTCTCCATTCGAAACAGTAATCTTTCCGATTGGGACGTCACCCTGGAACTGGGGAACGGCACTCTCAGTAGAAATCTGTCTCCAAATAATACTGGGAATTGGACTCTCAACGGCATCACCAATCCCCATGGAGCAACTGGCATCAAGTTTGGCGGCGGAACCAATGCCCTGGTAATTCTTGATACCTACTCAAAAGTTTCCAGCCTTACGATTAATTTTAATAACGGCAATGAAATTCAGAATGACGGCACTTTCATTGTTGATGATTCAAATGGAACCAACGCAGGTCTTAGCTTTATTGGAGGCACTGGGATCTCAACAAATAACGGTTTGATTTCTGTTCAAGCTGCTGCGGGAAGTTCGAATAGCACGACGACCCTCAACAACTCGACGGACATGATAAACAATGGAACACTGCAACTTGACGGGCTCCAGTCGGGGTCAACATTTACCAGCTCAAGATATCTTTCGTCAGGCCACTTGACCAACAATGGGACGATTGTTGTCGCGGATTCTCTCGGCGGCAGTCATGGCAACATCAATAACATAGATGTCGGCACGCTTACCAATAATGGATTGATTCAATATAGCATTAGCGGGACCATTGAGAGAAATAATGACGCCGACATAACGAACTCAGGAACGATAGAAGTCAGCAATACGAACCTGACTATTGCAGAGACTGCCACTGGTACGACATTTGGCGTGCGCAACACTGGCCTGATCAATGTGACCGATGGAACTATTACACTCCGAAACGATGAGAACTTTTTTGGAGAGGCCACAGGAACCATCGAAATTGGCGGAACCACAAAGAGTGTGGCAACGCTCCGGGCCAGCAATGGCAGCCTTGTGCAAGACGGCACCGTCATGATCGATATTGACGGGAATACCGCTGGCTCGACGATGGACAGGCTCACCCTATCGGAAGGTGGTTCAACTGGATCCATCCATGACAGTGGAACCTATGACCTCCGGCTTGCCAGCGGTTTTTCCTACAGCGATGGCACCAATTATCAAATCGTAGATTATACCGGCAATACTGTGAATCTCGGCGACGTCGATTTCATCGACACGGATCTGTTTACGGGGGCGATCGCCTCAGGCAACGCCGTTGTCGTAAAACCAACGGTGACGACCAGTGATATCATTCTGGTTGCGACATCCTCAATCCAATCAGGAAGCAGTCCTGTCGCAAGCAGCGGCGCTGAAGTGTATCTTGGAAGCAGTTCGAATGAGACTTTTGGAAGCACAGCAGACAATTCCTCCACCGGGGGCTCTGGTGCCGATGTCTTTTTAGGTCTCGGCGGCGATGATGTGTTCCAAATTACGGGCAATGACTCTGGAACTATACCCTTTCTCTATGCCCATGGCGGCAGTGGAACGGACCGCTTGGACGTCTACAACAATAGTACTAGCAGTCAGTTTGATATGACTGGTGCCGATGGACTTTATAAGACCAATAGTTTTGAAATCATTTCAATGGCCGAGACAGGACTGGCCCAAACCATGAAGTTATCTAAGGCCGCTATTGAGGCCTTAGATAACGTCGTCTCTGAAGTGAATGCGATTTCTAGCAATGCATTTGACGTAACAGGCATAAACTCCTCGGTGATCGTCGCGACGACAGAAACGTTTGGCAATGGAACCACAGATACGTTGGACCTCACCTCAGATGGCAGCAATGCCTGGGCAACCGCCAATGAATTTGACAGTTTTGACGGCAACGGGGATGGGCAATCCGAAAGCTACCAATCCTACAGCAATGGCGATTCAAAGATTTTTGTCGATGCCAACATAACGGTGGTCTTAGCCTGAGCATTCCTTCCTGTCGGTCCCAGATTGATTGCATGAGGGTTTGATGCGCGCTTTTTAAGACGCGTTCCGCAACTCCACCGGCACATTTTCTCGGCGGGTGCGACGGTTGGCGGCCACATCGCTGGTCCGCACCACCCGCACCAAAGTGCTCTTCAGATCGGAAATCTGGCTGGTCACAGACGTCGAGGACTCCGCCACCTGCCCAGCCAGATCATTGACTTGCTCGGCGGCCGCAGCGACCTCAGAAATCCGAACGCTCACCTCCCGGGTCCGGTCGGTGGTCTCGCGGCTGTTCCGCGCGATCTCGTCGGTCGCGGCGGTTTGGGCTTCGACCGCATCGGCGATTTCGGTGGTCGAAACACCAATGTCTTGCACCGAGGACGCAATCTTCTGGATCGCACTGACCGCATCAACGGTCACCGCCTTCATCTCATTGACCTGGGTGCCGATTTGCGCGGTGGACTGCTGGGTTTGGGTGGCGAGGTTTTTGACCTCCATGGCGACCACAGCAAAGCCCTTGCCCGCATCCCCTGCCCGCGCAGCCTCAATGGTCGCATTCAAGGCCAAGAGATTGGTCTGATCCGCGATTTCCGAAATCAGGGTCACCACATTGGACACATTGTCCGCTGCCTCGTTCAGGGACACCACAACGCCCTGAACTTCATCGGCCAGTTCCATGGAATTGCGGGCCACGGTGGAAGCGGACGCAATCCGGTTGGAAATGTCCGAGATCGACTGAGACAGCTGCTGGGCTGCCGCTGAGACCGCTTCGGAATTGGCAAAGGCCTGTTCCGAGGCGGAATTCACATCGGCCGCATTGCCGCCCACAAGGCCAGCGGCTTGGCGCATTTCCTGGACGATTTTTTCGATATCGGCGGTGGATTGATTGACATCGCCAACACTGGTTTCCGTTTTGTTTTCTACCAGATCCGCCATATCGCGGATGGCTTTGCTGCGCATCTGCTCAGAGCGTTCCTGCTCCTGCGCCGCCACGGCTTCCAGTTCATTCTTTTGCTGGATCCAGTCCCGGAACACATCAACGGAGTCCGCGAGCTTGCCGATCTCATCGCCGGACTTATAGGGACTGCTGTCCACACTGGTGTCCCCGCCGGACAAACGGCTGAGCAGATGGACGATGCCATCCATGCGACGGGCCACGGAGTAGCGGGTGTAATAGACCTGGAAGCCACAAATCAGCATGGCGACGATCAACAAGGCCCAATAGGCCATCAGCTCCAAATTGGCCGCCTGGGTGATTGCCTCCAACTCAACCCGGATTTCGGTGCCCGCATCCTTGGACAGTTGGACCGCCCGGCCCAAAGCATCGCTGGACAGGGTGAAAAAGCCGCCAAAGTCGATGGGATAGGCAGTTTGGTTGCGCGAGGCCTCCAAGATCCCTTCACGGATGGTGCCATAGTCCCCCTGATAGAACTGCAGAACGTCTTGGATATCGGCAGTGATTTGGGTCGGCAGACCGGCATAGCCACCATAGACCGCCAGCGCATCGAGGCCATAGCTGGCGCGCTTATGCAGGATGTCCATCTCCGCTTTGCGTTCCGAGGAGATCGGTGCACCGGTTGCGGTGGCAATCGCCATATAGGTCCGCTCCTGGCCACCATATTCCCGCACTTCCCAGGCCCGGGTCTGGATCACCTCCAAGGTCTGAACCAAGCTGGGGATTTGCACGGTTTCGGCGCGGATCATGCCCGGCAATTGGGCAAAGCCTTCGATCAAGGCCTTCATCTGCGTCGGCAAGGTCTCGATTTCTGAGGCATTACGCTCCGCTTGTTCCACAGCCAGCAACAGATCGGCTCGGGTCCGGATCTGTTCGATGTCTAAACGCAGCTGCTGCATGCGGGCCAAAAAGTCCTGAGACCGGCTCATTTCATCGGCACCGGCCAGTGTTTCAGCGACGGCCTGGAAGCCCGTATCGGACAAGCGGCGCTGTCCGTCAATCAAATCGCGAAATTGCGGTGCGATGGGGGTCGGCAGGTTCAGGGTCACCTGCATCACCGAGCGTTCCAGCGACAGCTCAATGATGGCTTCGTTCAGCTTACTGGCCGCTTCCGCCGCCAAGGCCATTTGCCGAACAGCACCCTGGTCTTCATAGAGCTGTTTGATTTTCAATGCCGTGACCGAAAGGAACAGGCAGGCAAGGATCATGGCTGTCAAAAAGCTGACGCGGCGGATGGTCATGGGCGTCCTCGGAGGCTAGAATTTAACAAATTTCTGATCGACTCAGTTGCATTGAAGCTAATGTGTGAAACCATACGTTCAAGGGATGAAAGCCAGTCTTCGGGCAAACAAAACGCTTTACGGAGCAATCAAACTGTCTTGAGCTTTCTGAACCCTTGATTCGTTTTACTAAGCTGCCATTCATTTTGTGGGCTTTGAGGACGTTTTTATTTGTCCACAGCCATTGGCATAAAGACTTCGCGGATCTCCCCAGAGAAATACAGACCTTTGGTTAGATCCGCTGCCGCTTGTTTCACCGCGACACAATCCCCATCCCTAATGGGTCAGCAATTGCGAACCAAAAAAAGCAAGAGGTGCTCGGACAATGCCCGCTTCCCCGCTCCAGATCGTGTTTCTTGACGCCGGATCTTTTGGCACCGAGGTCCGCTTGCCAGACTTTGGCTTTGCCCATGAGATGACCGAGCATGAGCATACCCTGCCCGATCAAGTCCTGGAGCGGGCCCGTGGTGCTGACATCATCCTGACCAACAAGGTTCCGGTGCGACGCGACAGCATCGAGAAACTGGAGCGGTTGAAGCTGATTGGGGTGACGGCCACGGGGACCGATTGCGTCGACAAGGAGGCCTGTGCGGAGCATGGCATTGGCGTGGTCAATGTGACGGGCTACGCCACGACCTCAGTGCCGGAACATGTCATGGGCATGATGCTGACCCTTCAGCGCAATCTGGTTGCCTATGGAGCCTCCGTGGCCCAGGGACGCTGGCAACAGTCGAAGCATTTTTGTTACCTCGATTTTCCGATCAAGGATCTTGGCGGCTCGACCTTGGGCATGGTGGGTAGCGGCAGCCTTGGACGGGCGACGGCACGCCTCGCCGAAGCCTTTGGCATGGAGGTCATCTACGCCGACCGCAAAGGCAGCCCAACCGCGCGCGACGGCTATGTGCCCTTCGCCGAGATGCTGGCCCGGGCCGATGTGATCTCCCTCCATTGCCCGCTGACGCCGGAGACCCACCACCTGCTCGGCGAGGCAGAATTCAAAGCCATGGCCGCCCGGCGTCCCCTGATCCTGAACACGGCCCGGGGGCCCTTGATCGATGACATGGCTCTGATCAAAGCCTTGGACGCGGGCTGGATTTCCGGGGCCGGTCTGGATGTGATCTCCCAGGAACCGCCGCCAGCGGATCATCCCCTGCTCGGCCTTGCCGGGCGGCCCAATGTGCTGATCACGCCCCATGTGGCCTGGGCCAGTCGCAACACCATGGAGGCGCTCTGTACCCAGCTGGTGGACAATGTGAACCGCTATGTGGCTGAAAATATTAGCTAAATATTATCCTATGCAAGATGGATCAGGAGAAAGCCTGCAAACCGGTCTGTGCCCGCCCCAGGATCAAGGCATGCATATCCTGGGTGCCTTCATAGGTGTTGACGGTCTCCAAATTGATCATATGGCGGATCACCGGGAAATCCTCGGAAATGCCATTGCCGCCCAACATATCCCGGGCATGCCGGGCCGCCTCTAGGGCCTTCAGGCAGTTGTTGCGCTTGATCATGGAGATCATCTCTGGCGCCATATCGCCACTGTCGAACAGGCGCCCGACCCGCAAGGCCGCCTGGAGCCCCAAGGCAATGTCAGTCTGCATATCGGCCAATTTGCGTTGGTAAAGCTGGGTCGCCGCGATGGGTTTGCCGAACTGTTTGCGGTCCAAACCATAATCCCGCGCCGTCATCCAGCAGGCCTCCGCAGCGCCCATCACCCCCCAGGCGATGCCATAGCGCGCCCGGTTCAAGCAGCCAAATGGCCCTTTGAGGCCTTCCACCCCCGGCAACAGAGCCTCCTCGCCGACCTCTAGGTCCTCCATGACAATCTGGCCGGTCACGGAGGCCCGCAGGGACAGCTTGCCCGCTATTTTCGGCGCGCTGAGGCCCGCCATGCCCTTTTCCAGCACAAAACCGCGCACCGCGCCGCCATGGGCTTCAGAGCGGGCCCAGACCACAAACACATCTGCGATGGGGCTGTTGCTGATCCAGGTCTTGGTGCCGTTCAAGCGATAACCTCCCCCGGGAAGCGCCTCGGCTTTGGTCGCCATGCTAGCGGGGTCGGAGCCCGCATCGGGCTCGGTCAGACCAAAACAGCCAATCCACTCCCCGCTGGCCAACTTGGGCAGATAGGTTTGTTTTTGCGCTTCTGAGCCATAGGCCAGGATCGGATAGATCACCAGGCTGGATTGGACACTCATCATCGAGCGGTAGCCACTGTCGATGCGTTCAATCTCACGCGCAACCAAGCCATAGGACACATAACCCGCCTCGGCCCCGCCATAGGCCTCGGGCAAGGTGACGCCAAGCAACCCGGTCTCCCCCATTTCGGTGAAAATCGCCGGGTCGGTGCTTTCCTCCTGATAGGCTTGACGCACCCGAGGCGCGAGACGGTCTTGGGCATAAGCGCGCGCACTGTCGCGGATCATGCGTTCTTCCGCGCTCAGCTGTTGGTCAAACAGAAACGGATCGTCCCATTGAAAGGCGGGCATGGTTGCGCGCTCCAGGCGGGGTCAAAGCCCCATGCGTTGACGGAAAAACACTCTGTAGGCGATTGATTTAACGCCGGAATTTGACCGTTCTCAGAAACCAATCAAGCCCCGATTTCAATGCGATGGCGGCGACAGGCCTTTTGGAACAAGCGCAGCGCATGGTCATAGACCGCACGGTCAATTTCCGTGATCGCATCCATGGCCGCATAATCTTCCGGCGTCAATTCAAGGCCATGAGCCCGGGGATCCGGAGCCCGATTGTCGCGATAGTCCTGGGCCGGGGCCGGCAGGTCAAGGGCTGCGGCAAACAACCGCAAGGTCTCCGGATGGTGGTCGGCCAGACCGAACGCATCCATCGCCTCCAGACCGGCAACGGCGTTGCGATAAAGGTCCGGGCCGCGGCTGAGGGCATAGAGCGCCTCCTCGGTGCCCACGGACATGCTGTTGAGTTGTTTTTCTTCTGGCGTCCTTGGCTTGAAGATCTCCAAGGCCGGGGCGAGCGAGGCCAAATACCGCGCCTGGAAATTCTCCACCGTGCGGGAAAGCACCGGGTGGGCGCAATATTCGGCGATGGTCACATTGCGCGCGATCTTGTGATAGGGGTGCAGCATGTCGCGCCGCACATGTTTGATATGGGACAGGGTGCGCAGCATGGGATTGCGCAACACCGTGACCATGCGGGGCATGAAGCGCAGCCAGAGCGGAAACAGGCCGCCAAAATGGCCGACAAAAACCTGCCAGGAGGCCAGGTCAGCCCCCGGATCCGCCATCAACTCATCCCAGATCCGATGCGGGCAGATGCTGTCCTCGGGCAAGACATCGACAAAATAATGCAGGGTGCTGGTCCCAGCCGTTTTTGGGATGTGCAAAAAATACATAACATCATCAGGGGCCATGGACCTAGACCTTTGGATGGGAATGAAAGCGGTGATGTAAGGAGTTTTTCACACCCCTGCCCCCTTGAGAAGATAGGGAAAATGGCTTTGATCGGTTTTAGAGCCCTAACACGACTGCCAAAAGTGGTTTTTTTGTCGCGATTTAAGGGAAATCTCGGCCTGCGGCGAATATGCGATAAGTCGTTGCAATGCAACAGCTTGGCTTTTCCCTAGCCGATAACACCCAATGACCATACAGCTTTCAAGGGATTGAGCTGATTTCTGCTCCCTTGATCTGCCGAACAATCATAACTTTATCTTTTCTGACCCCCTATAGACGGCCCTAACGTGGGATCAAGGCACGAGGATTGACTGACGCGATGACAAAAATTCTGGTCGTGGATGACGAGTTGTTGATGCGCAAATCGCTGGAAAAAATCCTATCGACAAAGGGTTATACAATTGTCACGGCAGCCAATGGGCAAGAAGGGGTCGAGACCTTTAAGACCGAGGCGCCGGATTTGGTTCTGATGGATTTGAGCATGCCGGTGATGCATGGCTTTGATGCCACCAAGGCGATCCGGGCGACGGGATCCAAGGTTAAAATTCTGGTCCTGACAGCGGAAAATCAGCAGGCCAATTATGAGGAGGTTTATGCGGCAGGTGCCGATGGATATATGTCCAAACCAGTGAATTTCGAAAACCTCCTTAGTCGCATAGCCGAAGAACTGGGCTGAACCCGTGCCACCCGATTCAGATATCGAACAAATCCTGGCGGAAATGCGCGATGAGTTTCTCGCCGACACTGCCGACAAGCTCGAAGACGTTAACGAATATATTCAAGCCATCGCAGATCAGTCCGGTCGGTTCGAGGACACCATGCTGTCGATCCGACGGATCACCCATTCCATAAAAGGCAATGCGGGCAGTTTTGGGCTGCCCACCGTGTCCCGCATCGCCCACACCTTTGAAGACTATATCGACGTCATGCGGGGCGAAGGCCGGGCCGAGCCCTCGGGCCTATCGTTTTATGTCGATACCATTGCCGAGATCATTCAGACCGGCAAAGAACCAGACGAAGACGCAGCCGATGCGATTTTGCGCAGCCTGCCCGCTCCGACCCCAGCCTCTGTGGAACCGCTGGATGGCGAGCCCCGCTCGGCCATCCTGGCCATGGCCCCAAGCGTTCAACGCAAAATCATTGCCAAAGAACTGATCCAGGCGGGCATTCGAGTGATCCATGTGGATGACGCCATCCCGGCCATCGACATGGCCTTGTCCCTGCGCCCGGAATTGATGGTGACCGGCATGCAATATCGGCGGATGACCGGTCTTGAGATCGCCAAAGCCCTGGGGGCCTTCGAGCGGATGCAAAACACCAAAGTGATTGTTTTGACCTCTGATCCAGCCAAATGCACCCCAGCGGACCAACCTGCAAACAGCAAAATTGTCTTGAAAGGGCCGAAATTCGCCAAAGATATGAAGGCCGCCCTGGGCTGGGCCGGGATCACTTGAACAAACAAAGCCAATAAAGCGCTTTAGGAGGTTCCATGACCGCCACCGGACCGATCCTGCGGATTTTTGAGGTCCAGTCCAAGCCGGGCTGTGCCCCGACCTTGCTGGAGAAATTTGCCACCACCTCTGCGGCTGTGGTCAAAGACGAGCCGGGCAATGGCGGGTATTTTTTCGGCCAGCTGGTTGCCAGTGATAAAGACGGCGTGATGTTTGTGTCGATCTGGAAAGACATGGCCGCCGTTCAGGAAAAATTTGGCGCGGACTGGCAGGTCTCCTATCTGCCGGAAGGCTATGAGGACCTCATTGAAACCTGCTCGGTGCGCCATTTGGCTTTGAATGGCCAATGGCATGCTGAT
The DNA here is from genome assembly GCA_049604415.1 of Rhodospirillaceae bacterium. Lineage (GTDB taxonomy): Bacteria > Pseudomonadota > Alphaproteobacteria > Rhodospirillales > Rhodospirillaceae > JBMYTN01. The sequence goes on from JBMYTN010000001.1 coordinate 208,907, forward strand.
CTAACGGCCATTCTGCCGACGTAGACCAAGAGCCACTCTGTTAAAAAGGCTCGTTTTCCCCATGACCTCGATCGAACGCCTCTATGTGTTCAGCATCATCGCGATGTGGGCGATCATCCTCTATCTCAACGCCAATACGGATCCGGCGGAGCTAGAGCGCTTGAGCAAAATCGAGCCTTGGCCGATGCCCTAGAAAGGCATCAAACATCATTGGAATAAAAGCGGATATCCGCCACGGCCAAATCGACCGCAAAAGCCCGACCGATGGCCACAAGTCCAATGCGGCGCAATCGGGTCAGATCCAAAGGCGCGTCGGTGCGATGGGCTGAGAAGCCCGCGAAGGGCAGATGGATCGTCGTCCAGGCGGGCCCTGCCGTGAAGCCCTGGCGATAGGACTCCCAAGGCCGCTGTGTATCCGCCGAGCGCAGATGCAGATTGTAGTCCTGGTCATTGCCGAACACATCCAGACGGATCCCGGTCCAATGGCTGGCATCGACCAGTGACCCGTCACAGGTCAAATCCAAGGCGCTCTGAATAAAACCGCCATTGTTTTCCAGGCTGACAGCCCCCCGCATCCGGGCACAGGCCCGCCCACCCAGATGATTGGGGGCCAAAGTGCCTTTGGACACGCCCCCCATCACGCGGTCGGAAACAAAAGACCATTCAGAACCCACCGCTGCCTTTGGGGGGGCGAGCCTAAAATCATCAATCACTTCAGCGGCACGGGGCATGGAGGGCGTTTCTCGCGGGTCAGAAAACCACCCCAGCACAGGACGGCCAACCAAAGCTGATCGCCACAGCACCGGGGTGGACTTCCACCGGTGTCGGGGGGAGTGATCGTCACCGGCGGAATGAGACGGCAAGGGTTGCTGGGAAGAGCGGAACAGCAACCCCTGCCGCTCAGCCCTTGGCATGCGTCGGCCAAAGGCTGAAACTTATGTCTCCCTTACGTGCCTTGGGGGATTTGGGATCACGGATGATCGACCAATTTTGTTTTCATTCTTGCGGCCCGGGCGCTGAGTTAGCCTCTCCCTTCTGCTTGGCAACCTTCGGAGCCTGTCATGTCGACACCATCAGTCCTTCTGATTGGCCTTGACCCGGCTGTTGTGAATTACGAGAAATTGCCCGGACTGACCCCAGAGAAACTTCAAGCGGCGCTGGATTTAGGTTCCTAACCGATGGCGGACTTTGACTGGCATTGCGATCCCATAACCCGGGACACGGTGGTGAATGCGGCCTATCGCAACACTCAAAATGTCCGGCGGTTCCTGAAAAGCCAGTGCGGCGAGGATTTCAAATTCGACCGCCCTTTCATGGCCTGGATCAAAAATGATGCACCTAAGGCGATTTCCGCGACGATTGTATCGCGGAAATCGCCCTAACTTTTTGTGTTGTCGCATTTTCGAACCGCCGAACCGGACCCACTTCGGCTGAAAATGCTCGAAAACCATGGGCGATGTGGCCGATGAGTGGCTGCGACGCAAAGATCCAGACCCCATATCTCCGTCGGACCCCCTGCCCCGATAAAGCGAGCCACAGGATGAAACCCACCCTGCCCCTTATGGCCCTGACATTGGTGTTTGGTGCCTGGATGGTGCCGACGGCTGCATCGGCCAACTCTGCTGAGGCGGCCCGGGAAAACTTTCAGCAAGCCGACGCCAACAACGACCTGAAACTCAACGCCGATGAGTTTAAAAACTTTATCGATTTCAATGCGGATGACAGCATCGGCAATGCGGATCGGGTCCGGTCGTTCAACATGTATGAGCGCGCCTTTGGCCGCATTGATGGCAATGGGGACGGCTTCGTCACGCCCGACGAAATGCGAGCGATGCAATAGGCTTCCGGCGACCCAGGCCTGCAGCGCGGGCGGGATCTCATACCACTCAGGAAAAGCTGAACACCGGTCCACGATGGGGAAAGGCGATGCGACGCCCCTTGGGCAATAGGAAGGCGTGATCGCGTTTGATCCGCAGCACATCACACGCCCCATCCGTAATCACCAAAATCGGTCCGTCCTTGGGGAAGTCTGTTGCCTGCTCCAACAGGTGAATGCCCGGCATCAGGACGGTACCGCCCCGGCCGCGCATTTCGATCCGGTCGAGCAGCGCCTCCGGTTCCACATAGCCCGCATCATGGGGTGCGGCGTCGCACTGTACCAAGCGCACATGGCCCACATCCCGGCTCATGGCATAGCTGACAATCGCCCCGATCGCCATGCCGAGATCGGCCCGGCTCATGGAGCCGGAGGTGTCAATGACAGCACCAAAAGTGCGCGACGCCCGAAGCTCATCGGGATTGATCCAAGCCGGACGGGGAATGTCTGGTGTCGCCGATTGACGTCGATGCGCCCGAGCAAAGCTGCGCTTCTTTTCCAGGGGTGGAAAATACTGGTCGAGCCAGTGGGACAATGCCACATCCCAGGGGATCGGCGGCTGAGACAAGGCTTTGATTTCCTCGACCAATCCCGCCGGGAGCAAGCCGCGAGAGGCCCCCAGATGCAATTCCAGGCCTTCCAGCAGCGCCCGCCGGTAGAACCCATCCAGATCGAGGCCCCCGCCCTGCCACCAAGCGGGCGGCTGGTCTTGGATCATATCAGGCTGCGTGCCGTTTAAGGTGCGGGCCTTTTTGAGCTTCCGCTGCCAGCGCAAATTGGTGACGATCTGGTCATAGACCTCTTCCGCCGATTTGCCCCGCAGCGCGATGTCGTGCAAATAACCCACCGCTTCCGGCGGTGTCCCAACCCGCATCTCCAGCAGCCAGTCATTGATCACATAGTCGCAGGCAACATTCCACAGCCAGGGGTCGCGGCCTTGCTGGCGCTGGGTATGGCGCAGTCCGGCATGGAGCAGCTCATGGGCCATGACGAACTTTGCTTCCTCTTCGGTGAAGCGGTGTTTCGGGTTCACATAGACTTCTTGCAGCCCATCAGAAATCGCGGCAACCTCAACGCCTAAGGTTCTGCAAACCTCCTCTTTCTCGATCAGGGTAAAAGACGACGCGAGCGCGGCCAGCAAGGGATATTCAGAGATCACCCAACTCAACGCCCGGCGGACCACACTGTCTTGGCTGCGGCCTTCGCCCAGGGATGTCCGCGCCCCTCCGGCGACATCAATGGCTTGGGAGGCCGCAGCCCTGATCCCCCGAGCCAATTGACGGGTCCGTTGTTGGATGAGTTTTTCCGAGACCGTGAACCGCTCCGCAAAGGACCAAAAGGGCTGACCCGCCGCACCCAAGGACAAGTCCATCAGCTCTTTCGGCGCTGGAGACTGAGAAAAGACTTCGGCCAGCACCGCCTCGGACCCGCGCGGCAAACCGGATGGCAGTGCTGCCCAGCCCGCCGGTCTGGTGCCGACCCCGGCAAAGCCCATCAACTCTTCAGCTTTCACCCAACAGGCCAGATGCCATGCGAGGGCCTGTTTGGTTGGATCCAGATGCCCCAGCACAATGTGAAGCGCCAAACGGGCGATGACATAGGCCCACTCTGACGGCGTTGCCCGCCGCCGGATAGTGGGCCAAATCGTTAATTTCGGCTCATAGGCCCTGCCTGAGGCATAGTGGCTGTCCTTTAGCGGGGCTTGGCTCTCCACATGCAGCCATGTTCCCTGCGGCAGCTCCAGCGCCTTGTCTTTGTAGGTTAGGTCAAAAAGCGGCAAGGGTTGGATCAGGGGGTGTTTGCGGGCGATCTGCAGCCCCTGCCCGATGGCCTTTTTGTTCTCCGCATATTTTTTGTCCTGGGGGTCCGCCATCACGACCGACCGGAGACCAGCCGAGGCAAGTCGCGCGCGATCTCGACCATGAACCAGTCGGGCAAGGCGGTGCCGTCTTCCTCTTCGGCGACAACCAGCTGGGCCATCTCCAAAGAGATCCGCGAGAGTTGGATCAGCCGGTCTTTGGCCGACAGCGCCAAGGTCTTGGCCTCGCCATTGAGTTTCTTGGCGTCGTCCGGAAGTTCCTTGATCAGCCGGGCGCGAAAGGACTGGACCAGGAAATACAGGATGTCCCGTTCGTCCGGAGCCTCCGGCCAACCTTTCTCGCCCTTCAGAATGGCGGTTAAGTCAAAGGCCCGCAGGCTTTGGCGATAAAACGCGACGAACTGACGGGCATGGGCCGGTGTCAGCAGACCGGACGCCAGAGTGTTGATCACCGCCTCGCTCAGGTTGGCAGGATCATAGGACTGCATGGCGTCAGATAGGATGTGCCATGCCCGAGGGGTGGAAAACGGCTCCTCATGCTTCGGCGGCTTTGACCACAAATGATCCGCACGCAGCTGGATATAGTCCAGGATCAACGGGTGAATGCCCGCCTCGCCTGCCCAGGCCATCCAATCCTTAACATCGGCCCGCAGCTGGACATGGGCCATGCGGTTGATCAGCGCCGAGGAAATCGGTTTTACAATCGCCGCATCTTGGGCGCGGTTGCCGGCCCCGATCACCACCGAGCCTTTGGGCAGCTCAAATGCGCCAATCCGGCGGTCATTGATCAGGCTGTAGAACGCCTTCTGCACCTCTTGAGAACAAGCATTGAGCTCATCCAAAAACAGGCAATAGGGCTCCTTGCGGGCGATCTGCGCTGGCGGGCAGAAGGTCGAGACGCCGTCCTCGATCCGGGGCACCCCGATAATGTCTTCGGGAGCGAGTTGCGAGCCGAGCATGGAGACGCAGGTCATCCCGACCGAGGCGGCGAACCGTTCCACCAAAGCGGATTTGCCGATGCCCGGCGGTCCCCAAATGAACACGGGTCGCACTGGGGCGACGTTCAACAGGAACTCGGACAGCTCGGAGGGTTTGAGGGATTGCGCGGCTTCCACGGAATGATCCACTTAAACAAATAATGAACCGCCTTCATACAATCTTTGGTTACTTAATCAAGCCCCGAATGAGACCTGCTAGGGTGTTAAGCCGTTTCATCGCTGCGCCCCATGCAGCCGCCGATCCATCCAAAAGGTTTAAAGTCTCGTATAGGATCTTATGTCAGGAGTTGAAAGGATCCCTGCATGCTTGATCAACCGACGTCCGAACGCATTTCCCAGCCCCCTGTTACGGCACCCGCTGTCGTCACCCTGACCGGGACCCATTTGTCCTATCCTTCTCCCACTGGCGAGGTCGAGGTCCTGCGCGGGGTCGACATCTCCATCGCCGCTGGGGAGATCGTCGCGGTGACCGGACCCTCGGGATCGGGCAAGTCCTCCCTGATTGCGGTGATTGCCGGTCTGGAGACGGTGACCGGTGGCGGGGTGCGGGTGTTGGACCTGGATCTGGAGCGGGCCAGCGAAGCACAACGCACCGCCCTGCGCCGCCGGGATATGGGGGTGGTGTTCCAATCCTTTCATCTGGTACCGGCCATGAGCGCGCTGCAAAACGCCGCCCTGCCCCTGATGCTGGCCGGAGACCCGGACAGCGAAGCCAAAGCCGCTGTCATGCTGGAGCGCGTTGGTCTGGGCCATCGCAAAACCCATCTGCCCTCCGCCCTGTCCGGCGGCGAGCAACAACGGGTTGCCATTGCGCGGGCCTTTGCCGCCTCCCCCCGCCTGGTGCTGGCCGATGAACCGACCGGCAATCTCGATCAAGACACTGGCGATGCGGTGGTCCGTGTGATGTTCGATCTGGTGGCGGAGACCGGGGCGTCGATGGTTCTGGTGACCCATGACAAAGTCTTGGCCGAACAGTGTGATCGCAAAATCGTCATCAATGCCGGTCAGATCGTCCGATGAAGGACGGCATCGCACCCGCGCCCTCTCCCTCCGCTAATCCGGGTACCGTGCTGCGCACCTTGGTCCGTGCCGAATGGGCAGCGGGCGTTTATGGTCTGCGCCTGTTCATGGCCTGTGTGGCCATCGCAACCTTCATGATGGGATCGGTGTGGATCCTGGGCGACGGCCTGTCCGGGATCCTATCCCGGGGCGGCACGGTCTTCCTTGGCGGTGATGTGGCGGTCACCACTTCCGGCGCGCCCCTTGAGGAGCAAACCCTTACGGCGCTCAGCGATGTGGGCGACCTGTCCCGCGTGGCGGAGCTGTTGTCCTCGGCCCGCTATGGCGAGGCCCGGGTCGCCATCGAACTCAAAGGGGTTGATGCCGTTTACCCGCTCTATGGCGAGATGCTGCTGGAAAGTGGACGCTCCCTGGGCGAGGCCTTGCGCTCTGGCAGCGATGACGTGCCCGCGATCCTGGTTGAGCCCTCCTTGTTGTCGCTGACCGGAGCCACCGTTGGCGCGGTGATCCGGCTAGGCGATCAGGATTTCCGCATTGCCGATGTGATCACCCGGGAGCCGGACCGGCTGTCCGCTGGCCGGTTTATGGTCGGCCCCCGGGCCATCGTCGACATGGAGGCCCTGCAGGCCAGCGGCCTGATCCAATTCGGCTCCCTGGTGGATTACCGCTATCGGCTGCGGGCCAATGAGACCTCTCCGAGCGACCTGCCCGGCGCAGTCCAAGCCCTGGAGCCCGAAACCAGCTGGGAACTCGAAAATCCTGCCGATGCCGGGGACCGGGTTTTGGAGACGGTGAACCGGACCACCACCTTCTTGGGCATCGCCGGGGTGGTCGCTCTGGCCATTGGCCTGACGGGGGCTTGGGCCGCCGCCAAGGCCTGGACCCAGCGCCGGTCGCGAACCATCGCCCTCTATCGCCTCTCCGGGGCGTCGCCAAATATGGTGTTCGCCCTGCATGGCGTCATCATCGCCATTGCCAGCCTGGGCGGCTTGCTGCTGGGGCTGGCGGCCAGCCTGGCGGTTGCGGTCCCCTCCTTAGATCTGATCACCGCAAGGCTGCATGTGTCCTGGCTGGCCAGCGATTTGATGGCTCAGCTGATCATCGTCACCCTGATTTTGATCATTGGCCTGATCGGCACCAGCCTTCTGGCCTTGTCCGGGGCAGCCCGGATTTCGCCGGGGGCCGCCATGCGCAGCGGGGATGCCCCGCTCCAGACCGATCCGCGCCATGCGATGATTGGGGCTGGAATCCTGTTGCTGGCGGTCCTGCTGGCGGTGATGAGCCTGCCGATCCCCGCATTGGCCGGTCTGGCGACCTTGGGCCTGTTATGGTCCATGGCAGCCCTGGCTTTGGCCTCGGTGGCCTTGTCCCGAGGCCTCGGCCGGACAAAGCCCCGTGGGTTCTTCAGCACCGTGGTGTTGCAGAACCTAACCAGCGCCGGGCAGACCGCAACCAAATCCGTCGCCATCGGCATTGGCATTGTCGGCATCACCACCATTGTCGCCGCCCAGACCTCGTTAAACGGGGCTCTGACGGCGGAACTGCCGGAGAAAGTGCCCGATCTGGTGTTGATCGATGTCCAGCCGAGCCAAATCGAGGCGATCCGCAGCCGGATTGAAACCAGCCCGGTCTTGGGCGGGCTGCAGGCCAATCCATTCATGCGCATGACCATCATTGCCATCAATGGTGTACCGGCCCAGGACGCCCTGGTGCGCCAGGACAAATCTTGGGTCATCGAGGGCGACCGGGCATTTTCCTGGGCGGCGGAGCCAACCGGAGCTGAGCTGCTGGCGGGCGAATGGTGGGATCCGGCCTATGACGGTGAGCCCCTGGTGTCCCCAGAAGAGGACATGATGGAGGCCTTCGATTTGGTGCCCGGTGATCAGGTCACCTATAGCGTGCTGGGTCGGACCTTTACGTCTGAAGTCGCCAATATCCGGATGGAATATCACCGGACCTTCCGGCCGGAATATTTGATGATGGCCTCGCCCATGCCCTTCCGCGATACGCCGCATACCTGGATCCTGAGCCTCCAGGGCGAGACTGATGACGCCATCGATGCCTTGATGCGCGAATTGGCCCAGGACTATCCCAATGTCACCAGCATCGATATCCGGCGTATCGTCACCCAAGTCCGGGGTGCGGTGGATGGGGCCACGGGAGCCTCGGCGCTGATGGCCCTATTGCTGGTGATCGCCGGTGCCTTGTCGGTTGCTGCCCTTGTGGCCTCGGATGTCGATGCCCGCCGTCGGGAAGCTCTGGTGTTTTCCATGGTTGGGGCGTCCCGGCGCGAAATTGCTTTGGTCCGCCTGACCGAAGCCGCTGCGATTGGGGCGATCGCCGCCCTGTTTGGTGGCCTCGCCGGTTGGTCCATTGGGTATGGTGTTGTGACAGGCGCACTCGGGGTTGCCTGGGCACCGAGCCTGATGGTGTTCCTGCTGCCCGTCCTGCTCGGCATCGCGGCATCGGTGGTGGCCGGTCTGGTCGGTGGCTTTGGCGCAGCACCCCGTGGCCGAGGCCAATTGGTTCGCCAACTGGCTGGATAAAAGGGACAGCAATGAGAGAGGGTTGGCGTATTTTGCTCACACGCTAAATACGCCCGCCTTTGCTAGAGCCAGCGCAGGAACACGCCTCCTCCCCCAATGGGTGAACAGGGCCTAATGCAAGCTCAGCAGGACCTCGACATCCCGGTTGCTCAAGCGGGCCATCAAGGCCCCCTCATCCTTATTCAGGACCCCGCCCTGGGTGGTGTATTGCTTTATCTGACGGGCCACCTCGCTGGTGGACTGGTAATAGAGCTCCGGGTTCTGGCGGCTTAACTCACCCAAAAGCCGCTGCAGCAGGATCTTTTGCTTTTCAGCGTCGGTTTCCGATTTTTTCTCTTGGAGCATGGCAAACCCATCCTAAAGTCTTTGAGTTGCGTACAGAGTGGTTGAAGGCAGTCAACCCATGGCTGGGTGATGATTTCCTCAATTACCTTAATACGGATGATCCTATTGCCTGGGTCAGTCTGTTTTTGCCCTTTGACCGGAAAGGGGAGCGCAATGATGAAGTGGTTTGCCAGCCGGGGAGCCGCAGTCCCCGCAATCGCCCCGAACACGCCAGAGGCCAGCGCCTCCGCCCTGCCCTTTGCCGAACGCGTCGAGGTGCTGAACAAAGACCCTTATCTGATGGTGGCGGATAAGGATCTCCGCCTGATCTCTGTCTTTGATGACCTGCGCTATGATCGAGCGGATCTGGATATGCTGTCGGGCCCCATGCGCCGCCGAGCCCTGGAAAAACTAAAACCCATGGGCTTCGTCCAACGCTCCGGATCCCTGATCGAGAACAGTGCCGAGGACATTCGCATCCACCTGCCAAAATTCCGGGCTTTGGGGGCCTCGCCGTTCGATGCGCTGCGGGATACGGAGGTCCGCCCGCAAGATTACGCCCTGCTGACCCCGACCCAAACCGCCGCGCAGATCATTGGTTCCTATCACATCGATACCGTCGTGGCGTTGCTCAAAGCCCTGGTGGTCAAGCATCCGGTCAACCTGCTCCGATTGGTCGATTTCCTGGAACCCGATCCCGGACATCAAGCCTTCCAGGACGCCGCTGTTGGCCATTTGCTCTATGTCCAACGCGAGGCGGTCTCCAAAGAACCTCTGAAGACCCGCCGCGCCCTGCGGTAAGCTGGGGCCGTGTCCCATTGCCGACAGTCTTGCACCGAAATTCTACCTAGGGACTGAACCGCCTTGAAGGCCTGGGCGGCATTGCATAGTTCTGGGGGCAACCTTGTTCCGGTCGGTCTGCAGAAGGATGCCCCATGAGCGAAGCCCAGACCCCAAGTCTCTCCCACCGATTGCGCGGCGTCCCACCCGGGTGGTGGCTGGTGGCCGCGCTGCTTTTGATCACAACGGTGTTGTGGGGCATTGGGGTCTTGGTTGCCCGTCCGGCCAGCGCGCTGAACCCCTGGCTGGGTCCGAGCCTGCTGCTGTCCGATTGGGCCATTGCTTTGCTGGCCGTCATTCTGCTGGCGACCACCCGCAGCCGCTCCATTGAGCCCCTGTTCGGCGGCTTGGACCGGGCGGTGCGGTTTCACCGGCAGTTGGCCCCCATCGCCATTGGGATCACCTTCATCCATGTGTTGATGTATATCCCGCCTGCGTTGTCCGAAGGCCGCACGGTGGCCCATGTCCTGATCCCGTTTTGGTCGGAAAACCCCAATGAGAGCCTGACCGCCGGGGTGTTCTGGCTGCTCGTGGCCTTGACGGCAGCGGCCTATAACAAGACTTGGCGCTATGAGCGCTGGTTGCTGGTCCATGGCCTGCTGGGGCCAGTGTTCCTGATGACCTCGGCCCATGCCCTGATGCTCGGACCGGTGATCCAGGCCTTTGAGCCCTTGCGGTTCTGGATGTGGGCCTTGGTGCTGGTCGGTGCCGGGGCGTGGATCTATCGGGTGCTGCTGTTCCGACGGGTCGCGCCGCATTACCCCTATAAGGTCGAACAGGCCACGGTGGTTGGCGACAACACCTTGGATCTGGTGATGCGACCCAAGGCGCGGCGGATGATGTTCGAGCCCGGTACCTTTGTCTTTATCCGCCGACCCTCCGGTGGTCTGCCGGGCCAGGAGCGCGAGGCGCATCCGTTTTCGATCTCCTCTGCCCCAACGGAGCGGGATCTGCGGCTGTCGATCCGGATGGTGGGCGATTTCACCAAGGAACTCACCAGCTTGCAGCCCGGCGATCCCATGGAGGTCTATGGGCCCTTTGGCGGGTTCACACCGCATCGCTATGCGGGCTATCGCCGGTTGGTCTGCATCGGCGCGGGCATCGGCATCACCCCTTTCCTGAGCATGATGCGCTTCGAATTGGCCAATAATGACTTCCGCCGGATCTGGCTGTGGTATGTGGCCCGGACCGAAGACGGTGCCCCCTATCACCAAGAGCTTTCCGATCTGGTGCTCAAAGCCGACAGCTATGTGGATTATGATTTGTGGCTGACCGGAGAACGGGGCCGCCTGACCGCGAAAAAGGTCATTGAAGAGGTCATGCTGGATGATTTCGCCGTCATGCTGTGCGGATCATCCAAATTCACCGAGGATATGACCCGGCAATTCCGGGCCGCAGGGCTGCCGGAAGACCGCCTGATCTTTGACGATCTGTCCTTCCGCTAAACCGCCCATCATCGTGGTTGGCGTGGTGTTTGGGTTTGGGGCCTCAGGCGGCAGCGGACAAAGCGGCGTCCCGGTCCTCAACCACGGTGAGGATGGAGAGAAATCCGCTGATCTCAAAGACCTCGGTAACATTGGGCTGCAGGCCGCAGAGGACAAATTTGCCCCCCAACGGCTTGATCTGCTTGGCCATCATCAAGACAAGGCGCAACCCAGCGCTGGAAATATAGGTCAGCGTCGACATGTCGATGACAACCCGATTGGTCTCTGGCGTGATCAGGCCCTTCAATTGGTCTTCGACATCCGGGGCGTTGCTGCCGTCCAGACGGCCTTCGATCATCACCACTTGGATGGCGTCCACTGTCTCGACCGTCACGCTCATTCGGATCATCCTTCACTAAAAACAGAACCCAAACCCTTTGCCGGGGTGTACCTGAAGCCCAACGAGTCTGTCCAGCGGGTCGGAACAGGGTTCTAGCAAATCTTAACGCCGCAAAACCATTCGCAGTTCATTGTGGTCCTCAGCCCGGCGGTAGCTGACATCATCCATGGTCTGGCGCAGAAGATGAATGCCCAAGCCGCCAATCGAGCGGTCCTCCAAAGCGGCCTCAAGATCGGGTGCAGAGGCCTCGGTAAGGGGGTCAAAGGGCGGGCCATTGTCCCGCAGACGAATCTCGATCTGTTGCGCATCAGCGTGCAAGGCAAGGCTCAACAGCGGAGCCTCAACGCCCTCGAGGCCATGGGTGATGACATTCATCAACGCCTCCTCGATCGCCAGTTGCAGGGCGTTCCCTTCCCGGGGGCTCAAGGCTCCGTCCGCCACCAAAGCCTCCAGCTGGTCCGCCACCAGGCTGACATCTGTCCGCTGCCCCGAGAGCTGCCAGTGCCGTGATAGCCCCACCTCAGACATGGCGACCCTCCGCCGGATGGTCTCCGGGCGCGCCTTGGTCTTCGCTGCTCCAGCCCAAATAGCGGAGCGCCAGACAGGTGATGTCATCCGATTGCGGCGCGCTGCCGACAAAGGCCTCCACGGCGTCGGTCACCTGCTGCAGGACGCTGTCGACGGGGTCTCCACGGGCCTCCACCAGCACTCGGCTTAACCGCCCTTCGGTGAATTCCTCCCCCGCAGCATTCATGGCTTCGGAGATCCCATCGGTGAACAGGAACAACATGTCCTCCACCTGCAGGGTGACAGAGGCCTCGTCATAGGGCATGTCCGGCATTACGCCCAAGGCCATGCCGCCGGTGCGCGGCACATCTTCGACCACCCCGCCCCGGAGCACCCGCAGCGGCGGATTATGGCCGCCATTGGCATAGCGCAACAGGCCGCTGCGCAGATCGAGCACGCCGTAAAATACGGTCACAAACAGATCGAGCGGGTTTTGATCGCACAGCGCATCGTTGACCCGTGCGAGGCAGGCCCCCGGATCAACCACCTCCTGGGCGTTGGCCTGCAGGACGGTGCGGGAGATGGCCATGAAAAAGGCCGCCGGAACCCCCTTGCCTGACACATCAGCGATGACCAAACCCAGCTTGTCCGGACCGAGCGGGAAAAAGTCGTAAAAATCGCCGCTCATCTCCCGGGCCGGGGTCATGCTGGCCCGCCCGGCATAGGCCGGGTGGTCGGGCATTTTTTGCGGCAGCAAGGTGATCTGCAGGGTCCGGGCGATGTCCAGCTCCCGCTCCATCCGGGCCTTGGCGGTTTCCAGCTGGCTGTTCTTATCCTCCAGATCTTTGGTGCGCGCGCGCACCAGACCTTCCAAATGATCTTCCCGGGCTTGGACTTCGCGGGCCATTTTTTGAAAAACCTGGGCTAAATGCCCGAGCTCGTCTTTGGAGCGGGCGACATCATCCAGGGTCTCTGGCCGGAAGCTGCGAGCATCGACGGCAGCCGCAGCCTCGGTCAGGCGCACCACCGGGCGGGTAACCCGTCGGGCCGCCACGGAGGCCACGGCGGCCCCAAGGGCGAACACTACCATGGCCGCGATCCCGCCATAGGTCACCGTATCGGCCAGCAGAGCGTCCAACTGGTCCCGGGACAGGCGGATCAGCACCGACCCGGTGGCAATGCCCATGGCATCGACAATGGGGGCTGCGACCCACAGGCCGCTGTCGGCCAAGTGGGACTGGCTGGTGCCATTGCGGATGGCTTGGCTCGCCAATTGGCTTTCCAAAGCGGAAATCGGGGTGTCCTCATCCCCTGCGACCACTGCCAGGGCGTCATCCACAACGCGGATATCCTCGATCCCCGGCTGGGCCGCCAAGGCCTGAACGGTGGCGGCAACACCGCCCTGCGCGCCAAGCTGGCGCTGCGCCGTCGGCGGATGGGCCAGGACCAGGGCACGCCCGCCGCTTAAGCGCACTGCCGCGACGGGCCGCTCGGTGATTTCCTGCCCGCCCGCCACAAGGGCGAAGCGCCGACCGTCGGTCAAGGCCTTCAGAGCCTGGTCGCTGAGGGTTGGTGGTGGCGGGCCGGGATCGGTCAAACCGTAATAGGCTCCGACACTTGCGGCCAAATTGCTCAGATCGGAGTCGAGCAACCAGATATCGCCAATGCCGCTTTTGGCGGCGATCTCGGCAAAGCGCCCGGTCAGCTCTTCCGCTGTGCCGCCGCCGTCCAGCAATGCCTCGGCCAAATGGGCCAGAGCGAGGCCCTGGGCGATCATTTCCTCACCGGTTTGGGCCTCTTGCTCCGCCAGCACCAGATCGCTGCGGGTTGCGCTTTCGGCGATCAACCCGGCCAAAGTCCGGGCGGTGCCTTCGGCTTGTTGGATCAGGCCATTGGTGGCGAGCAACCCGGTGGTCGCGGCGATGGCGGCGGTGGTCAGCGCCACGCAGACCGTCACCAGGACCACAAGGCGTCCGGTCAGGGTCATGGCACGGTCCCCGGCGCGGGGCTGTCCGGGTCGTCCTGGCCATGATGGCGTTCCAGACGACGGCGCAAAACCGCCATGGCAGCACTGATCGGCCAGCAGAACAACAGGAACCAGAGCATGGCATAAAGCCAGAGCCAGACCATCATGTCGCGTTCTCCGGTGGCGCTGATCACCGTGTTGGTCCGCTGCACCATCTCCGGCACACCAATCACCGAGGCCGTGCTCGACGCCATGACGATGATGACGAAATAGGTCGTCCAGGCCGGCAGGAACAGCAGGGCCTCCACCCGCTCCTGCTTGCGCCAATGGCCCAAGGCGATCAGCCAAGTATCGGAAACGAAGCCGGACACGGCAATGCCCAGCGCCAACGCGGCCTTTAGCCAGGCCGGGATGGCCAACTCGGTGGTGCCCAGAGGGATCGAGGATGGCAGCAACAGCGCGAAATAGAACAGCAGGACGAAAGTCGGCACCGTGCGCGCCAGCACGGTCAGGCCGCCGCCTCCGGCCCGCCACAGGCTGCTGCCCGCCCCGGCGCGGACCGCCCGGGCCTGGGCCAGCGCAATGCCCAAGGGCGTGCCGATGGCCATGGCGGCCAGGGAAATCGCAATGTTCCACAAAAAGCCCTCGGCCAGGAAGGGCGTCCAGACGATCAGGGCCTCGAGGATCTCCGCTGCGCTCATGATGGGAGCTCCAGCCGTTTTTGCAGCCAGTGAAAGCCGCTGACCACCGCGAGCACGATTACCACATAGCAGATCATCAACAGGTTCATCATCACCACCGTATTGCCGCGCTCCGCGACTATGGCGGTGCTGACATGGACCAGCTCCGGCAGCGCGATGGTGCTGGCCATGCCGGTGGCTTTGACGATGTTGACACTGCTGCCCATGAAGGTGCCGAAGGCCAGCCGCAACCCGCGCCCCAGATCCGCCAACGTGGCGCGCAGCGGCGGGCCGCCCCGGGTCGCAACCGCTGCGGCCTCGGCAAAGGCGACCGCATTGGCCGCTCCGGCATAGAGGCTGAAGACCAGAACAGCGGCCAGGAAGGCGTTGATGGTCAGGCCATAAACGGCCAGCAGTCCACCAAAGCCAAAGAACACCAGATAAAGCTGCAACAAGGGCGGCGTCATGCGGGTCACAAGGCCGAAGCCCTGCAGCAAGGGGGCGAGGATCGGCAGGCGCCGATGCATCAACCAGCCCGCCCCCAGGCCAAAACCGATGCTGCCCGCCACACTGAACAAACAGAGACCCAAGGTCAACAGCAGGGCCTGACCAAAGCGCGCCCGGTCAAAGGCGTCATAGAGCAGGCTGATATCCAGCCCGGTCAAGTCGCGCAGCCGCAGGGACAGCCCGGCAATGCCGCTGACAGCCTCCGAGGTTGCCAGGCTGCTGTCGATGCACTCCAGCGGCCAATGCCCGGTCGCGCTGCGTCGACAGACAGGATCCCCGGCCTCATCCCGGGCCGTCCATTGCGCCGCCATGCGGGTCAGGAAGGAGGATGGCGGCAGGCCATGGGTCTGTTCCAGGGCCTGGAGCCAGCCGGTGCGGTGCCATTCCGCCACCAGATCGCCAATCTGCCGCCGCAGCCGGTCCGTCTCCGCCCCAGGTGCCACCGCTATGGCCCAAGGCAGCACCATGGTCGCGGGCAGTGGCATTTGATAATCAGCAAACTCTTCGCTGGCCTGCTCATATTGCAGGGCGACCTCGTCAAACAACCAACCGACACAGCGCCCATCCTGCAGGGCAAGGCGCGCGCCCCGGGTGCCCTCAAAGGCCTCAATCTTCAGCAACAGGCGCGGCACCAAGGGCCGGTTCCAGACCGCGCCCTGGACCGCACAGAGGGTGTGGCCGCGCAGCTCGGCCCAGCTTGCAAAGCGGGTTTCCGGGCGCAGCAGCACATTGGCCCCGCCGCCATAATAATGCGGCTCGACCATGGCGACGAGCTTGCGCCGCTCCAGGCTGTCGCCCAGGGTGGCGATCACCACATCGACCTCGCCCGCGACCAGTTTTTGCAGGCGGTTGGCGCTGGTGACGCCCTGGAGTTCCAAGGCCACGCCGAGATCCTCGGCAATCGCCCGGGCCGCATCGATGTCATAACCGACCAGGGTGCCGGAGGCGTCAAAGGAGCCGAAGGGCGGATAGTCGGTTTTCACACCGACCACAAGACTGCCTCGGGCCTGGATCTCCGCCAGCAGGTCGGTTTGACCTGGGCTTTGGGCCAGAACCGACCAGGGATACAAGACGCAAAAAGCCAGTGTTAGGAGCAAAACCGGAAACAGCCCAAGCCCGCGCCGCTGCACCTTTTAAACCCTCGCTTGGTTTGGTCGGGCGATGACCAGGAAACCATAGGCCCAGTCCAGGGGCAGCCTGTGACAGGCCCAGCCATCCAACCGCCCAAGCAGCGACGGCATGCGGCAGACCAGGCTTTCCGAGAGGATGCTTTCGGCCCCCAGCCAAGATAGGGTGAAGCCGCTATCGGCCAAGTCCCGTTCGATCTCCGCCGGGCTGTAGAGGTGGTAATAGAGCGGAATGGCTTCGTCGCTGGCCTGGCGGCTGTAAAGCACATCGCCGGGCCCGAAGCCCGCCTCCCCACCCGTATCCGTGCGCGCCTCCCCGCACGCCTCCAGACGGCGTTGTTCGGCGGTGAACCGTCGGCGGGCATTGGGCAGTCCGATCAGCATCACTCCGCCTGGGGCCAGCACCCGGCGCAGGGTGTCCTGCAGGGCCAAGCGTGCCGGGCGGCCAGCCACATGGCCGAGCACGCCAAAGGCCAGCAGGCAAAGATCAAACGGCCCGGCGTCTCGGGCTGCGGCCTCAATGGCGGCGCGGCTGCCATCGACCACGGCCAGACGCGCAGACAGGCCGGTTTGACTGGCGCGGCTGGTCAGGGTCTCCCGGGCGACCGGGCTGATATCGGCGGCAACGCCCTGGAGGTCCGGGCGGACGGACAGCAGAGACAGGCTATAGCGCCCGGTGCCCGCGCCGTAATCCAGAAAGCGCCCGCCTTGGGGCAGGTGATCCAGAGTTAACCGGAGGGTGCGTCGGTTCGGCCCGGGATAGCGGGCCTCATAGAGCCCGGAGCGGAAATAGGCATTGTAGCTGCGGGCCATATCCGGGCAGAGCCCTTGGGCGGACGTGCGGTCCTCCAAGGGCAGGTCTTGCAGGGATTTGGCGGTGGTGTCGGACACGATGGCAGGATCTTTCGATCGCAACTCTGGACAAGGTTGGGCGGCGGGGGATAATGCGCCTCCCCTCCAGGTATTACCGCGAAGGACCCCAGGACGCCATGATCATCCGCATTTCCGATGTTCTTTGCCGCCTGGTGCTTGGCGCGCTGATGGTCGTTGTGCCCGTTCTGATGACCACCCTCGTCACCGCCCCGGTTGCGATGGCGGGGGTGTTGGAGCGCCTAGCCGAAGACGGTGTGCTGCGGGCCGGGACCCGGGCCGATGCCGCCCCCTTTGCCATGCGCGGGGCTGATGGGGCCTTTTCCGGCCTGTCGGTGGACCTCCTGGAGGCGATCCGGGCGGCAACCGAGGCCAAACTGGGCCGCTCCATCACCTTGGAGATCAGCCCGGTCACCCCGGCGGACCGACTGGAGCGGGTGGCCTCGGGCGGGCTGGATATTGTCTGTGGGATCACCACGCCGACCCGGCAGCGCGAGGACCAAGTTGACTTCTCCCTGCCCTTTTTCCGCGACGGCACCCGGATTTTGGTCTATCGCGATGCCTTGGCCAGCGGCCCGTCGCTTGCGGTCATGACCATTGCGGTGGCGCAGAGCACGACCACGGAAGCGGTCATTGCCGAGGCCTTACCCGGGGCGACCATTCGCCGCTTCCCCGATATGCGCGCGGCCATGGAAGCCTTGGCTGCTGGCACGGTGGATGGTGTCGCCAATCTGGGCGTGGTGTTGTTGGGCTTGTTGCGGGAGCGTGAACCAGAGCGCAGTGTGGTTTTGCTGCCGCGCACGCGGTCTTTGAACACCGAACCCATGGCCTGCGTGCTGCCGGAAAATGACAGCGCCTGGCGGGATATGGTCAATGGAGTTTTGGTCGATCTGTTCGCCGGGATCGGCGAGTTTCGCGGCGATTATGTGGCGCTGTATGAGCGCTGGTTTGGCCGCGCGGGGCTGATGCATTATCCGTTGAACCGAGAGACCCGGGACTATTTGAGTGCGATCCGCCCCTGGGCAAACTGATAGAAACCGTTAGGCCGCGTTTGATGCCAAAGGAATGGCGATGCTGTCGGTGTGATCTGCAGATGTGCCGAGATAGAACACCTGCATAACGCCGAGATCGGCCATAGCCGCCTTGACATCCGTTGGGGCTTCGCGCACCCCGCCCTGCCCGGCAGTCACCTTTTGCAGATGCAGTTCGGCCTCGCTTTGGGTGGCAAAGCCAGCGTCGTGATGGCGGTGATAGATCCAGGTGCCGAAGGCTTTGCTGGTCAGGTCCTCGACCAGCGGATCTTTGAAGATCCCGATCCAGTCGGCATCGGAGCCTTGGTCGGGCGTGTCTTGGCCATAATGGCAAGAGATGACGTGATAACGTGCGGTCATGATCTGGCATCCCGGTTGATGGTCCGTAGGTCCAGATCGTCACCATATACATTTTGGTTGAAATGAAAACTGGTTTTTAAACCTTTAGGAAAACAGCCATATGGCTGTGTCTCGCTAGATACATTTACAACAGGTCGAATGTTCAGGCGATAAGCTTCTCCTTCGGCGTTGCTCTCACGCGGTGGAGATGGCGGCGACCGGGGTCAGGTCGGCCTCTTCCAGGGAGAGTGCCGGATCGGCAGCTCTGCTGGCCGGATCTTCGGCCAAAACCCGCTTGCGCAGCCTTTGAATGGAGAGCACATGGTAGGCCCAGCGCGCCTTGCGGACGATGTTCTCCACGGTGCGGCGGGGGTAGAACAGCAACGGATTCTCTATGGGCAGGCCCGAACGGCGCTGGGTCCGCTTGGTGATCCGCGATATCCCCGCCTGCAAGCCATGCACCCCCTCGATGAATGGCGCGCCACTATAGAGCGCCAGTTCCAAAGCTAGGCATTGGGTGTCCAGGCCATGGGCATGGGCCCGGCGCAGAACCGTCGTCATATGCTCGGGCGAATAATAAGCGCGCCACGCATCGGAATAGACCTTGGTCAAGGTCTCCACGCTCATCGTGGCATGGGGCGTGACGACATGTTCCAGGTCGTATTTGTTCATATCCGGGTCCAACACCGCGCCCGCGCGGAGCATGGTCCGGTGATCTTCTGATCCGGGCAGAGGGGTGAGGAGGAAAAACTCCAGAATATCAATCGGGAGCTCGCGCTGGATGGTGCGCAGATCCTCAGCAATGCTTTCGGGCGTGTCATCGGGGAAGCCTAAGATATAGCCCGCCAAGGTGATCACCCCACGGCGCTTCCATTCCATCATCATGGCCCGATATTCACCGACATGGTTCTGGCGCTTCTTGGCCCGCATCAGATTTGTGGCGTTGATGTTCTCCAGGCCAATGAAAACATGGGTGACGCCCGCCCGCGCCGCCTTCTCGATGAACCCCGGCGTCTTGTGACACAGGGTGTCCACCTGGATGCTCAGGGTGAAGGAAAGCCCCTCTTCTTCCCGCAGCGCGATGCAGCGGTCCAGGATCGATTCCCAATTGCGGTTGCGCGCGAAATTGTCGTCGGTGACGACGATGTCGCACACGCCCTGCTGGACATTCTCGCGCAGGATTTTTTCCACATTGTCGGCGCAGCGATATCGGCTCTTGCGGCCTTGCACATTGATAATGGTGCAGAAAGAACATTGGAAGGGGCAGCCGCGCCCGGCGTCGAAAGAGGCTGAGCCGCCAAAATTGCGTCGCACCACCTCGCTGGGCAGGAACGGGATCGGCGCATCGGTCAGGTCGGGTTGGTCTGCCAGGTGATCGAGCAGCGCAGGTGCCGTGCCATCGGCCATGGCGCGCAGGAGGTCCCCCATCCGTCCATCAGCCTCGCCACAATAGATCACGCAGCCCATGGTCATGGCTTCGCGAATGTCCTCGGGCAGGTCCTCCCCCAGCATCGCGCGGCAGCCCGAGACGTGGAACCCGCCAATGATCACGGGAACATCCTTGGCGCGGAAGGGCCGCGCGATGTCCAACGCCCGGGGGAATTGGTTGGATTGGACACCGACCAGCCCGACGAAGCAGCCCGCTTCGGCCTCCTGCAACCAAGCCATCAACGCGTCCAGTTTCAGGACGGTGTTGAACTCGTCGATGCTTTCGACCTCGATCTTCACATCGGGTCCGAGGGCATGGTTGCGGTCAGCATCCAGGATCAGGCCGTGCAGCGCCGCCAGGGAGTTGGAGGGCAGCAATCCCATGCGCCATTGGATCACATAGCCCCGCCGATCATAGTGGGAGGGCTTGATCAGAAGAACGCGAAAGCGACCGGTCACGGTCATTCTCTCCGATGGTGGGGCGGATCGACCTCAGCGTAGGGCGAAAGTGGATAGAAACAAACCAAAACCACCAAATCCGCTGGCAAAAACGCCTTTTAAAGGGTGCCGGTTCGACCTCGTCCCGCAACACGATGCCCAAGCGTGTTACCCCTGCCTCCGGTGCGCCCTGCCCTCTATGGGTCCGGGCTCTGAACAGGAGAGCTTTGGGGTCGCCCTCGCGCCCAGGGTTCTTGAGCTCGACCTTGAGGCCCTGAGGTGAATGCCTAGAAAATAGCAGAGCCCTTCGGAGGGTGTTCAAAAACCAATCAGTTGAGGATGGCCAGAGGCTTGACACCGCACACGCACCCTCCATGTCTCACTGTGGCTATTTGCAAAATTGGAGACCCCGCATGTTGAAGAAAATCGCGTTAGGCATTTCGCTGGCTGTGGCCATGGCCAGTACGAGCGCTGTGACCTCAGCTTTCGCCGAAACAGACATGCCTTTCGCGCTTGATTGGAAATTTGAGGGTCCTAGCGCGCCGTATTTCCTGGCCATTGATAAGGGTTATTTCAGTGACGTCGGCCTTTCCGTCACTGTCACGGCCGGTCAGGGATCTCTTGATGCCATTCCGAAGGTCGCAACTGGGGCCTTCCCGATTGGATTTGCAGACATCAATTCGCTTGTCAGGTTCCTCGACCAAAATCCGGGAGCGCCTGTCACTGCTGTCATGATGGTCTATGACAAGCCGCCTTTTGCCGTTGTTGGTCGAAAATCCCAAGGTGTCAGCGAACCGAAAGATCTGGAAGGCCGGGTTCTTGGTGCCCCACCGCCTGATGGTGCCTGGGCTCAATTCCCGGCGTTTGCTGCGGCCAATGACCTCGACGTTGACAAGATCACGGTTGAACCGGTCGGATTTCCTACGCGCGAACCCATGCTGGCCGAAGGCAAAGTTGACGCGGTCACGGGCTTCTCCTTTTCCAGCTTCTTGAACCTTGTGCGTCTCGGGGTGCCGGAAGACGACATCTCAACCATTTTGATGGCAGACCATGGCCTGCAGCTTTATGGCAATGCGATCATCGTCAACACCGATTTTGCCAAAGAAAACGGGGACGCCGTGACCAGCTTCTTGAGCGCCGTGGCGAAAGGTTGGAAAGAGGCAATCTCCGATCCGGAAACGGCGATTGGCTCGTTGGTCGAGCGCAACCCGGCTGCGGATGCCGCTTTGGAACAACGCCGCTTGCAGCTGGCGATTGATGCCAATGTCCTCACCGACTTTGTCAAAGCAAACGGTATGGGGACCATCAACGCCGAACGGTTCGAAGCTGGCCTCGAACAGCTGACAGCGAATTTCGACCTGCAAAACGCCCCTGACGCAAGTCTGTACTTTGATGGGAGCTTTCTGCCGACGGATGGCAGCCTGCAATTACAGTAGACCGCGTTCCGAAAGATCGGATTTCCTGTCACGATGTTCCAAGCAGGCAATATATGTCGCCATTATCCGATCTGATTGAACTTGAGGATGTGACCCACGCTTATAAGACAAGCGAAGGTCCATTGCCGGTCCTCGACAAGCTGTCTTTGACCATGAAAGAAGGGTCATTTACAGCGGTCGTCGGCCCCTCTGGCTGTGGAAAGTCGACGCTCACCCGTCTTATTGCCGGCTTGTTGTTGCCGGATAAAGGGATCGTCCGGCTTCACGGCGAGCGGGTCACATCCCCTCGGTCCACGGTGGGCATGGCCTTCCAAAACCCTGTCCTGCTCGAATGGCGGACAATCTTGAACAACGTCCTGCTGCCGTTGGAGATTGTCCCGAATACCCTGAGCAAAAAGGAACGGGAGGCACGGGGACGGGCCCTGCTGTCCATGGTTGGCTTGGAGGGCTTTGAAGACAAGAAACCCTCTGAGCTTTCCGGCGGCATGCGTCAGCGCGCCTCCCTCTGCAGAGCCATCGTGCACCAACCTGAAGTTTTGATACTCGATGAGCCTTTTGGCGCCCTCGACGCCTTCACCCGTGAAGATCTCTGGCAGATCATGCATGACGTGCGCATGCGAGAAAAAATCACGACCTTGCTCATCACCCATGATTTGCGCGAGAGCGTTTTTTTGGCCGACCAGATTGTTGTTCTGTCCGGCCGTCCGGCGACAACGCAGCATGTCGTGACATCGCCCTTGAAGGATGACCGCTCGCTCGAGGATCTCTACACGCCAGACTCGACGGAATTGCTGGCTGAACTCCGCCACCAGATACAGATCGCCCAGGGCAGATAGGGGGAAGCGTGAACCAAAAGCTTTGGCGGAAAATCGCAATTCCTCTATCAGCGCTTGTCCTGTTTCTGCTGTTTTGGGAGTGGCTGGTTTGGTTCAACGGATGGCCAAACTTCAAGATGGCCTCCCCGTCTGACCTCGTCCCCGCCTTTTGGAAGTTCCGGTATCTGTTTCTTGAATATGGGTGGCAAACCTTATGGCGGACCGTTGCTGGCTTGCTGCTCGCGGTCGTCTTTGGGGTCGCTTTGGGCATGTTGATGGGTTTTTCCCGCATCATGCGGGAAGGCCTCTATCCCCTGCTTGTCGGCTTTAATGCCATCCCGAAAGCAACCGTCGTCCCCGTCATCGCCCTGATCTTTGTTGGTCTTGATGACTTCAACACGGTCTTGATGGCTTTTATGATTTCGTTTTTTCCGATTGCCGTTTCGGTTTCAATCGGTCTGTCGACGCTAGAGCCAGAATATAGCGATATTCTGCGCTCGCTCGGGGCTAGCCGGTTGACGATTTTTCGAAAGATTGCCTTGCCAAAAACACTTCCGGAATTTTTCGGCGCTCTAAAGGTTTCGGTGACCCTGGCCTTCATTGGGACCAATCTTGTGGAGATCATTCAACCCCACGGAAAGGGCCTCGGTTTCCTTTTTGACAGCGGCAAGATCAGTGCGGATTATCCATTAATGTTTGCCGTCCTCATCGCGCTGGCGTTCTTGGGCATCATGCTGTTTTACGTAGTTGTTCTCTTGGAGCGTATTTTTGCAGGATGGGCCGAACGCACGTAAAGTGCTGTGGGTCGCGCAAAAGCGTTGGCCTGATCCTGGGTGGTCGGTGAGCCCATTGAGGGCGAGGCCAAGCCGCGCTAAGCGGCGCCCGGCGAGGGCCGGGCGGTGCCCGGACCGTGATGCCTCCGGCAGGAGAACACTAGGTCCAAATCTAGACCCCTTCTCCGACCCCTTGGGGGTCGGTGAGCCCATTGAGCGACTGTCTTTGCAGTCAAGCGGTTTGTTCGCGCCATGGCTGAT
>JBMYTN010000002.1:0-208667 GCA_049604415.1 Rhodospirillaceae bacterium
TTAAGGGACCTTGACCGGGCCACCAGCCCGCTCTTCGGCCCTTGCCTGACAGGATTTAGCCAATGTAGCAGCCAAAAACGTCCCGTTTATGAGTCTACGGCCTAGCATAGCATCGCTTAAAAGAAGGTGTCTGTTTCGGGAGCAAAGCCGATGACCTGGGAAATCTGGATGCTTTATGTCGCCACGGTGCTGGCTTTGATGAGCACGCCGGGGCCGAGCCAATTGCTGATGCTCTCCAACAGCATGGCCCATGGCTTTCAGCGCTCCTTGGCCACGGCGGCGGGTGATCTGACCGCCAATATGCTGCAAATGCTGGCCGCAGGTTTGGGGTTGGCGGCCATTTTGGCGGCCTCGGCCAATGCCCTTACGGTGATCAAATGGGCCGGGGTGGCCTATCTGATCTGGCTCGGTGTGCGGATGATCCGCAAAGCCAAGGTTCGCGATGGCGCGCAGGGGAATGATCGGGCAACACCCAAGGCCTCGTTAAAAAGCCTCTGGCTGCAGGGCTTTTTGACCTCGGCGGCCAATCCCAAAGCGGTGGTGTTTTTCGCTGCCCTGTTCCCGCAATTCATCCAGGCCGACAGCGCCTTCTGGCCGCAATTCCTGATCCTCTCGGCGACCTATATCGCCTTGGATGGAGCGTTTTTGTCGGCCTATGGCCTGGGTGCCAGCTGGGTTGCCCGGCGGTTCAAGGGAACAGCGCGCTGCTGGATCGAACGCATTGGCGGTGGGTTTATGATTGGCGCGGCCATCCTGCTCGGCCTGAAGTCCATGTCCCGGGAGTAAAAGATCGGGCTGTCACTGCGGAACCATGGCGATGCCGAGCACCAGCGGCAGGCAGACAAAGGTCAGCAGGGTGGAGACGACAACGGTGGCCGCCACCTCCTCGGGCTTTTGTTTGAACTGAGCCGCCAGCAGATAGTTGAACACGGCGATGGGCATGGCGGCCTGGATCAGGACCACGCCCCGGGCCATGCCGTCTAGCTCCAGCACCAGCACGACCAGAAAGCCCAAGCCGAATCCCAAGATCGGCTTCAGGCCACCAATTAGCAGCGGGACTCGCAGGGTCGAGGCCTTCAGCCGGGCCAGCGACACACCCAGGGCGAGCAGCATCATCGGGATGGTCAAACCGGCCAGCAGGCCTACGGTGTTGTCCACAAACAGCGGCAGCTCGACCCCGAGCCCGCGCAGGGACAAGGCGATCACCACCGACCAGACCAGCGGCGAGCCATAGAGTGCTTTCAGCGGTGGTCGGCCCGAGGAAATCACCGGGGTCAGCACCAGATTGATCACCGTGGTGGTGGTGAAAAAGGCGATGGCCAGACCCAGGCCGGTTTCGCCAAAGGCAAATAGGCAGAGCGGCAAGCCCATATTGCCGGTATTGCCGAAGGTAAAGCCGGGCAGGAACACCGCGTTTGGCTGGCCCAATGATCGGTTCAGCCCTAGGCCCAGGATCATCAAGCCGCCATGGACCATCAGCGAGGCCAGCACCATGGTACCGAGATTTTGCGGCGGCAGATCCACCGCCATTAAGGTGTCGAGCACCAGGGCCGGGGTGGCGATGGTCAGGGCGATCTGGGTGATGGTTTCGGTGTCAAAAGGCCGATTGGTCCGCGCCCACAGATAGCCGATCAGGGCCGTCAGCAGCACCGGGGTCAGCACGGGAACAATGGCAGCGAACATCAGGAGCGCCTCTGGCGGGACAAAAGGGCGGAACCAAGGACCAAGGGGCCGGACCCTATAACTTTTTCTAGTTAGACAGAACCTTTTCGTCGGTTTGCCTGCGGCTGAAAATGCGTCAGCTGACTTGCCCCGGCTTTGCCAGTCTGGATATTGTCCAGCCCGGAGAGGGATGAAAGGAACGGCATGGCACAGGGATCCCAGGACGGAGAACAGGCAGGACCCTTGATCTATGCCGGTGCCCGCCACGCACGCCCGGTGGATGGTGGCCCCTCTGAGGCGGAGGTCGCCGCCTTTCGGGCTAATCCCGACGCCCGCATCTTGGTCT
The DNA here is from genome assembly GCA_049604415.1 of Rhodospirillaceae bacterium. GTDB lineage: Bacteria > Pseudomonadota > Alphaproteobacteria > Rhodospirillales > Rhodospirillaceae > JBMYTN01. The sequence continues at coordinate 2,009 of JBMYTN010000002.1, forward strand.
ATTGGCGGGGCCGCTTTGCCTTCCGGCATGGCACCGATCCGTTGCCGGTGCCGATTTCAACCTTGTTTGCCGGGCTCACACCGCCGCCGACCGACTTGCAACGATCAGAGTTGTTGCAGCTTTATCTCGGTCAGTTTGACGGTGCGCCGCTGTTTGCCGTCGATCTGTCTGGCTTGCCCGGGCAGTTGCGGCCCGACGGCACCGAAACCGGTCCGGCCTTTGGCATGGGCGAGAAATATCGCGATCTGCGCGGCATCGCCGCCACCCTGGAAGCGGGCATGACCGGCGCGCTGGCCCATGCCCAGGCTCTGTTTCTCTGGCATCGCGACCACGGATTCTGTGCCCGGTGTGGTGAAAAAAGCTTTGCCGATCCGGCGGGCCGAACCCGGCGCTGCAATGGGCCGCAGGGCTGTGGGGCGCAGCATTTCCCCCGGGTCAATCCGGTGGCGATCATGCTGGTGACCGATAAGGCTGGGGAGCGGATCCTGTTGGGGCGACCCCATCACCTGCCGCCGGGCCTCTATTCCTGTTTGGCGGGTTTTGTTGAACCGGCGGAGACTCTGGAGGCCGCTGTGATCCGGGAAACCCAAGAAGAGGCCGGGGTGCGGATCGATCCGGACAGCCTGGATTATGTCGCCAGCCAACCCTGGCCCTGGCCCGGCAACATCATGTGCGCCTTTATCGGTCGGGCCTTGGCCGACGAACTGGATCCGGATTTGGACGAGTTGGAAGATGTGGCCTGGTTCACCCGCGAACAGGTCGCCGCCATGGGGGAACTCGGTGATCCGGATCGCCCGGAGACCGAGCCAAAACTGCCCCGGCGCGATGCGGTGGCCCGGCACTTGATCCTGCGGTGGCTCCATGGCTGAGGCCGCTTCAGTCCACAGTCCAGAGCCGCTGGTTTGGGTGTTGACCGACCGCTTGCTCGGCAGCGCCCATCAAAGCCGGGCAGTGGCGCAGCAGCTCGGCTGGCCAAGCGTCGAACATCGGATCGCCTATCGCTCCGATTATCATTTGGTGCGGCGCTTAAAGCCCATGGGCGTTTTTGGTCCGTCGGATATCGGGGTGGATTGGGCCAACAGTGATCCCGTTTTGGACCCGCAACCGGCGCTGATGCCTGCAGTGGTTTTGTCAGCGGGCACCCGTTTGGCCCGGGTCAATGCCTGGCTGTCCAAAGAGATCGCCCGGCGCAGCGGCAGAAGGCCTCTGGCGGTGCATCTGCAGGATCCGAAACCGGGCGTGGCCAAGCATTTGGATATGGTGGTGTTGTCCAGCCATGATGGTCGGGCCGACTATCCCGGCGGCATGACGATTACTGGTGCACCGCATTTGCTGACACCGGAAAAACTGGCTGCGGAAACCGCGCGTTGGCGGGACTCCGTGGCAGACTTGCCCAGACCCCTGGTCTGTGTGGTTGTTGGTGGCGATTATGGCAAGAAGCGCTTCACAGCGGCGATGGCAAGCGATTTGGCCACCAAGGTGAATGGGTTGGTCCAGACGCAAAACATGGGCGTGGCGCTAACCACCAGCCCGAGGACCAGTGCGGCGGCCCTGAAAGCCCTAGAAACCACCTTGGCCGAGCCTCGGGTTTTGTTTCCGTGGCAGCCCGGCGTGGACAACCCCTATACCGGTTGGCTGGGTCTCGCCGATCACCTTGTGGTCACCGGCGATTCCATTTCCATGCTGACCGAGGCGGCCGCCACCGGCCATCCGGTCCATGTGTTTGCGCCGGAGGCCTTTACCCGTCGGCCCCATGCCCGGTTCCACCAGGACCTCTATGGCAGAGGCATTGCTCGTCCTTTTACGGGCGCGCCGGTGGAAGCCTGGAGCTATGCACCACTGAACCCAGCCGCCGAGATTGCCTCGGCGATCCGGGAGCGGCTTGAGGGCCTTAAGGGCCCCAAGAGATAAGTCTGGGATCAGCCCACCGGGACGGTTTCGACCATATGCGGGGTGGTTTTGAAGCTGTCATACCAGGCGGCCAACTGCGGATGGTCGGCGCGCCAGCTATGCTCCGGATAGCGGAACTCCAGGAAGCCAAAGCTGCAGGCCAGTGCGATATGGGAGAAATCCGTCGGCCCGTCGAGCACCGGCAGGTAATGCGGCTCTAAGGTTTTGAGCGCGTTGGTGACGATGCCCCATTGCCGGTCCAGCCAAGGCTGATGCTGCTTGTCTTCGGGCCGCAGCACGGTTTCGATGCGACAGGCAATGGCCGCATCCAACGCGCCCCGGGCCAGGGTTGCGCGGGCCAGCACGTCCCAGCGCGCCGGGCCATCAAGCGGGATCAGAGGCGAGCCTTGAACCCGTTGCCGGTCGAGATAGTCACAGATCAGCGGGCTGTCGACCAAGACCTGACCACCGTCTAGCACCAGGGCTGGAACTTTGCTTAAGGGGTTGATGCCCTTCAGCGGGGTTTCCGGGTCCCAGGGATTTTCCTTTTGGATGGTCAAACTGTCACCAAGGCCGCCATCCAAGGCAACAAGCCAGCACATCCGGGCATAAGGCGAGGTGGGGGAGATGATCAGGGTCAAAGACATGGAGGTTTCCTTCAGGAGATTTATTGGCTCTGTGCGCAACAGATGGGCGCGATCAGGCAGATCTAAAGACGTGCTCGCTAAAACGTGTCCTTGGCCCGTCGGATGGCGGCGAACACCTGGGTCGGATCCGCCCCGGCCAGGCCCATGGCGGTAGCCAGACCGGGATCATCGGCGCGCAGGAACGGATTGACCGCCTTCTCCTCGCCCAGCAGCGGCGGCACGGTGGGTTGGTTCTGACTGCGCAGGGATTTCACCGTCGCGGCCCGGGTTTGCAGGGCGCCATTGTCCGGATCGATGGACAGGGCGAAGGCAATGTTGGCGGTGGTGTATTCATGGGCGCAATAGACCCGGGTGGTGTCGGGCAGGGCGCGCAATTTGGACAGCGAGGTCCACATTTGCCCCGGCGTGCCCTCAAACAGGCGTCCGCAGCCAACCGAGAACAGGGTGTCGCCGCAAAACAGGGCGTCGCTTTCGGCAAAGTGATAGGCGATATGGCCGCTGGTATGGCCGGGCACCTCAAACACCTGAGCGGTGGCGGTGCCCAGGCTCACGGTATCGCCTTCTTTGACCGCGATGTCCAAACCCGGGATCCGGGCTCTATCGCCGCCAAAGCCGATGATCGTGCAGCCCGTCGCCGCCTTGATGTCGCGATTGCCGCCCACATGGTCGCCATGATGGTGGGTGTTCAAGATATGGGTGATGGTCCAGCCCAGATCCTCAGCGGCCTTCAGGATCGGCTCGGAAACGGCGGGGTCGATCACTGCACAGGCCCCGCTGTCAGGGTCGCGGGCCAGATAAACATAATTGTCGTTGAGCACGGGGATTTGCCGGATGTCGAGTGCGGACAACGGAGCCTCCGGAATTGCCAAGGGAGTGGGGAGCGTTGTGTCCAAAGGTGGGGACCGGCTCCAGAGATGTCCATGTGGGGGGATGACCATGCATTGCCATGTTGCGGGCTTTGTTGCTGAAACCGGGCTGTGGACACCCCACCTAAATCATCATGTGGACGGATGTGATTGATCTGCGCGATTTCTACGCCCAATCGCTGGGGCAAATGGCCCGGCGGATGATCCGGCGTCGGATCCGCGAAACCTGGAGCGACTGCCGAGGCATGACCTTGGTGGGGCTGGGCTATGCTGCGCCCTATTTGCGCCCCTTCATGGGCGAGGCCGAGCGGGTCTGCGCCTTTGCGCCGGAAACCATGGGCGTGGTGCGCTGGCCCGATGGGGAGCCCTCCCGTGTGGCGCTGGTCGATCCATTTAATCTCCCGATACCGGACCGCAGCGTGGACCGGTTGTTGATCGTCCATGGCCTGGAGTTTGCTGATCACCGCTCCGCCCTGTTGCGGGAATGCTGGCGGGTGCTCTCGGAAACCGGGCGGATGATGGTCATCCTGCCCAACCGCTCCGGGCTTTGGGCGCGGATGGAACGCACTCCCTTTGCCAATGGCCGGCCCTATTCCTTGGGGCAGGTCAACCGGCTGATGCGTGATCACATGTTCACCCCCATGGGGGCGGTCTCCGCCCTCTATTTCCCGCCAATGCAATCGCGGATGTTTTTGCGCATTGCCCCGGCTTTGGAGCGCATGGGCGCGCGCTGGGCGTCGTCTGGGGTGACCGGCGGGCTTCCCGGGCGCATGGGGGGCGTGGTGATGGTCGAAGCCGCCAAACAGGTCATCGCGGTGACCGGGACCCGGGAACCGGCCCGGATCGGGCGTCCGGTGATCCTGCCCTTTCCCCGCCCCACTCCGCGTCCGGCGGGGTTGGCCCTGGTGGGGCGAGACGCAGAAGACGTGCCGGGCTTAAGGCCTGGCGCGGTAGACCAGACGGCCCTCCGCATTGGTCAGGATGCGCCCGATCAGGACGCCGTCCTCCCGGGCGGGCGCCCCGTAGATCGGGACCCCTTCCACATGGGTTAAGCCGCCATCTTCCGCGATGATGACCCCGACACGGGCATCCCCGGCCACGGAGGCCAGGGTCGGGCCACCGGGACCACGCAGGATCCTGGCGGCCAAATGGGTGCCAACATCGACCAAAAACTCCCCCCGGGGCTCTGCCAGGCGCAGGAACGGGCCTTCGACGCCATATTCCGGGTAGAAATAGATCGAAATATTGGTGTCCTGGCCGTCCCCGGCATAAAGCGGGGTGTCCATCACCGGCTGTCCGGCTTTTTCCAGGATCAGACGGCGTTCTCGGCCGACGGACAAACTGCTGGGCGGAGCTTGCTCGACAATCAGAACCGTGCCGCCTTCCTGAAGCGGCACCCGGGCCCGATCCCAGCCTTGGAACAGGATTTCTGCCGGGTTTTCGGAAAAGTGGGACAGGGCCAGGAAGCCCATGCCCGCCCCGAACAGGGTCATGACCAGCAGGCCAGTCAGGATCCAGCCTGTTGTCTTGCTGATCATCCGTCCGTTCCGTCAGGCCGTGAAATGACAAAGACCGCCTGGGCTCCAAGCAGATTGGACAGCAACGAGTCTGCGGCCCGTCGGCTTGGGCGGCTGGCTTCATCCAAGGTCAATGCCCGCTCCACCTTCAGCCCCATATCCTCGCAGAGATAAAGAAAGTCTTTGACGGTGCACAGATGGATGTTGGGGGTATCCCACCAGTGATGGGGGATGGTCGAGGTCTCCGGCATCCGTCCTCGCAGCAGGAAGGACAGCCGGGAGCGCCAATGGCCAAAGTTCGGCAAGGAGACAATGGCCCGGCGGCCAATCCGGGTCAGATTGTCCAACACCTCTCGGGGCTGGCGGGTGGCCTGCAGGGTTTGGCTCAGCAGGACATAGTCAAAGGCATTGTCCGGATAGTCGAAAAGATCCGTATCCGCATCGCCTTGGATCACGGCGACGCCTTTGGCCACACCAGCACGCACCCCTTCCATCGACAGCTCGATGCCTCGGCCATCCACCTGTTTGCTCCGGATTAGATGGTAGAGCAGATCGCCCGTATCGCAGCCGACATCCAAGACACGGGATTTCGGCGCGACCAGATCGGCGATCAGCTTCAGATCGTCGCGCAGGGGCTTGGCTGTTTTGGGTCCAGCCGATGTGGCCGCTTGGCCTTGGTCTGGATTGTCTGAAAGGTCTGGAGCCCCATACAGCCGGGCTGCGCCATCGAGAAAGCCGGACAGGGTCTCGTGGAATTCGGGCTCATCAAGCAGGAAGGCATCATGGCCCTTGTCGGAATGGACCTCGACAAAGGACACATTGGCCGCCGTGGCCGACATGGCCCGGACAATGTCCCGGCTCTCGGCCGTTGGGAACAGCCAGTCCGAAGAAAAGGAGACCAAACAGAACCGGGTGGAAATGCCCTGGAAGGATTGGGCCAGGGAGCCGCCGCCCTTTTCCGACAGATCGAAATAATCCATTGCGCGGGTGATATAGAGGTAGCTGTTGGCGTCAAAGCGCTTCACAAAGCTGGCCCCTTGGTGGCGCAAATAGCTTTCGACTTGGAAATCGGCATCGAACCCAAAGGCGACCTTGTCCCGGTTTTGCAGACGACGGCCAAATTTCTTATGCAGCGCGGTTTCCGAGAGATAGGTGATGTGAGCGGTCATCCGCGCCACCGCCAATCCGCGCTCCGGCTTGGTCTCGGCCTCAATATAGGTGCCGCCATGCCAGTCCGGATCGGCCATGATCGCCTGGCGTCCGACCTCGTGGAAGGCAATGTTCTGGGCCGAGTGACGCCAGGATCCGGCGATCGGCACGGCGGAGAAGATCCGCTCCGGATAGGATTGGCTCCATTGCAGGACCTGCATTGCCCCCATGGAGCCGCCAATGGCGCAGAACACCCGTTCAATGCCCAGATGGTTCAGCAGCAGGGCCTGGACATTGACCATGTCCCGGATGGTGATGACCGGGAAATCCAGGCCCCAGGGCTTGCCGGTGGCGGGATTGATGTCTTTGGGGCCGGTGGTGCCTTGGCAGCCGCCCAAAACATTGGAACAGACAATGAACCAGCGATTGGTGTCGATCACCTTGCCGGGACCGACGAGATCGCCCCACCAGCCGGGCTTGCCGGTCACCGGATGGGTGCCGACCACATAATGGTCGCCGGTCAAGGCATGGCAGATCAGGATCACATTGCTTTTGTCGGCATTCAGGCTGCCGACAGTCTGATAGGCGACCTGGATCGGACCCAACTCGTCACCGGAATCCAGCACCAAAGGCTGGTCTTGACACAAGGTGACCGTTTGATTGTTTGGCTCTACAGCGCCCGGGGCGCCCCCTTCTAAGGGAGGCGATGCTGTTTTGGCCGGTATTGTCGAGCGGCCATCCATGGCGACCAAGCCTCATACTGTCGGTGAAAATGATTAAGACACGGGGTCAAAAGCGACAAAGGGACCGAAATGCGTTCAATGGGGCTCCTGACCTATGCCCGGGTCCCGGCGCTGTCAACGGATTTCGGGTGTGAAAAGGACACTGTCCACCCCCTATCGGCGAATCCGACCCCCTGGATGGGGCTTTCCTTTTGCTTTTGGGTCGGCAAAGCACTAAATCTATCGCCCCTGTTTTTCCCTTGCGCCCTCTCCTTTGCGCGGTTTCGCAACGCAGTTCAGGTTTTGCCAGCATGTCCGACCCGACCGTTCCTTCCCCTCCAACCGGTTCCGCTGACGCTGATGCCAGCGCCGCCTTGGACGAGGCACGCGCGGAGATCGACCGGATCGACGATGCGATCCAGGATCTGTTGGTCCGGCGCTCGGAAATGGTCGACATCATCCGCGCCGCCAAGGCCGGGTCCGGCGGCAGCATTCTGCGGCCCGGGCGCGAGGCCTCGGTGTTGCGTCGTCTGATGCAACGCTCGCGCGGGGTGTTCCCTCGGCCCGTCATTGTGCGGATCTGGCGCGAGATCTTTTCCGCCCTGGTTGCACTGCAGGACCGCCTAACCTTGGCGGTTTGGATGCCTGAGCGGGGTGCGGGCTATTTGGAAGTCGCGCGCAACCAATATGGCAGTCTGACGGCGGCCTCGGTGCACCAAACCCCGGCCCAGGTGGTGCAGGAGATCGTTGATGATCGCGCCACGGTCGGGGTGTTGCCCTTGCCCCAATCCGAGGCCGATTTTGCCTGGTGGACCAATTTGCTGTCCAACCAGGCTGACAGCCCCCGTGTGGTCGCGCGTTTGCCCTTCCAGCCGGGTCGGGATGATCTGCCCGAAGCCCTGGCGGTGGCAAAGGTCAAACCGGAAGCCTCTGATGGGCCGGACAACACTTTGTTGGTTTTGGAGTGCAGCGCCGATATCAGCCGCGCCAGTCTGATGGGGGCCTTGAGCAAGGCAGACATCACCGCCGTTGGCGTCATGGACAGCCGGTCCTTGGACGAGGATACCCGTCTGCATCTGATTGAGATTGATGGCTTTGTCGACGGCCAGGATGTGCGGTTGAAGGATCTGGAGCAGGGATCGGACGGTCGCATTGCCCATGCGGTGGTTATCGGTGCCTATGCGGTGCCGCTGAGTGCGGCGGACATGGCTCCTCCGGCTGGAGGGCGCTGAACATGGCTGCCCTTCCGCAACCGCGTCCGGGCGTTCTGGACATCAAACCCTATGTCGGCGGCGAGTCTAAGCTGCCCGGCGGGGTGAAGCCGATTAAGCTGTCCTCCAATGAAGGGGCCTTGGGTCCCAGCCCCATGGCCGTCGCCGCCATGCGTGACGCGGCGCTGTCCATGCACCGCTATCCCGATGGCGGGGCGGCGGATCTGCGCGACGCCATTGGCACAGTCCAGGGGCTGGACCCGGAACGGATCTCGGTCGGGGCCGGGTCCGATGAGCTGATTGCCTTGCTGTGCCAAGGCTATCTTGGTGTTGGCGATAATATCGTCCAATCCGCCCATGGCTTTTTGATGTATTCGATCTACGCCAAGGCTCGGGGGGCGGAGACTTTGTTCGCGCCGGAAACGGCGGATCTGCGCACCGATGTCGATGCCATGCTCGATCAGGTCAATGAACGCACCCGGATCGTTTTTGTCGCCAATCCGAACAACCCCACCGGCACCCATATTCCGCCCGAAGAGATCAAGCGGCTGCGGGCGGGGCTTCGCGACGACATTATTCTGGTGCTCGACGCCGCCTATGCGGAATTTGTTGAACGCAATGATTATGAGTCCGGGGTCAGTCTGGTTGACGAGGCACCGAACACGGTGATGCTGCGCACCTTTTCCAAGATCTATGGCTTGGGCGGGGCGCGGGTCGGCTGGTGCTATGCGTCCGCCCATGTGGTCGATGTGCTCAACCGGGTCCGGGGGCCGTTCAACACCGCTGCCCCGGCGCAGGCAGCCGCTGCGGCGGCGATGCGCGATATTGCTTTCACCGATCTGTGCCGGAGCCATAACAGCTATTGGCTGACCAAAACCCGCGATGCCTTGCAAGCGCTCGGCCTGAACCCCACCGACAGCGTCTGTAACTTTGCCGTGCCCCGGTTTGATCCGGACGGCCCGTTCAGTGCTGCCGGGGCGGACGCGTTTTTACGTGCCCGGGGCCTGATCACCCGGCGGATTGGCGGCTATGGGCTGCCCAACGCCTTGCGGATCAGCATTGGCCGGGAAGATGAAATGCGCCTGTGCCTGGAGGCCCTGACCGCCTATTGCGCCGGGGACCCGGCCGAAGCGGAATCCTTGGCATGAGTGGGGGCATGACCGGGGACAAAAGCGGGGCCGGGACGCCAGCGCCTTTGTTCCAGCGGATTTGCTATGTCGGCATTGGGTTGATCGGGTCCTCGCTGGCCCATGTGGTCAACCGCGATGGGCTGGCTGGCGAAACCGTTGCCGTCGCCCGCAACCAAGAAACCTTGGACAAGGCTCTGGCGCTGGGGCTTGTCGACAGCGTCACCACGGATTTGACCGAAGGGGTTGCCGGGGCGGATCTTGTGATGATCTGCACTCCGGTGGGCACCTATAATGCCATTGCCAAAACCATGGCCCCGGCCTTGGCCGAGGGCGCGATCGTCTCCGATGTTGGCTCAATCAAGCGGGCGGTGATTGATGCGGTCAAACCGCATCTGCCAGACCACGTCTCCTTTGTGCCCGGCCACCCGATTGCCGGAACGGAAAAGAGCGGCCCCGAGGCGGGCTTCCCGGAATTGTTCCAGGGCCGCTGGTGCTTGCTGACCCCGGAAGCCGGGACCGACCGGGCAGCGATTGACAAGGTCGCGGCCCTGTGGCGCAGCGCGGGCATGATCCTGGAGGAGATGGACCCGGATCACCATGACAAGGTCTTGGCGATCACCTCCCATTTGCCGCATTTGATCGCCTACACCATTGTCGGCACGGCGTCAGAGCTGGAAGACGATCTGCAGCGCGAGGTGATCAAATTTTCCGCCAGCGGCTTCCGCGACTTCACCCGGATTGCGGCCAGCGATCCGGTGATGTGGCGCGATGTGTTTTTGAACAACACCGAGGCGGTGATGGAGATCCTGCAGCGATTTTCTGAGGATCTCTCGACCATGCAGCGCGCGATCCGGCGCGGCGATGGCGACACCTTGGAAGAGGTGTTCACCAAAACGCGCGCTATCCGCAAAGGGGTGATCGACGCCAAGCAGGCGTGATCTGACCGTTATGCGGTAAAGACCGCCGCATAGCGCTCCGGCTTAAAGCCAACTTCCAGAGCCTCCCCGGCTTCCAAGACCGGGCGTTTGATCATCGAAGGCTGGGCTAGCATCAATTGGATGGCCTTGGCCTGATCCAGGTTCTCTTTGTCTTCAGGCGGTAGCTTGCGGAAGGTCATCCCGGCCTTGTTCAGGACCTTCTCCCAGCCCGCCGTTGCGCACCAGCGCTCCAGGGCCTGTTGGGTCACGCCGGTTTTCTTATAGTCGTGGAACGCATAGGCGACGCCTTGGTCATCCAGCCAGGTGAACGCCTTCTTCATGGTGCTGCAGTTTTTGATGCCATAAATGGTCACGGACATGGGTTGGTTTGGTCCTCTTTAGGCTGTCGGAAACGGTGAGGGGGTCTTGAGAGATCTTGGGCTCGATGGCCGACAAACAAGGCTTGAAGGGTCCGCAGTCACTCAAGCTGACGAGACCCAGGCTTAAGCGGCGCAAGTCGGATCGGAGAGGCGGGTGATCAGCCCCCGGGTGCCATCGACCCGGATGCGGTCCCCGGTTTTCAGATGGTCAAACACCCTGCGCACCGCCATCACCGCTGGCAAGCCCAACTCCCGGGCCGAGACCGCGCCATGGGATAGCGGCCCACCGCTTTGGGTCACCACCGCTTTGGCCACGCCAAACAGTGGGGTCCAGGTGGGATTGGTGGTTGGGGCGACCAAGATTGCGCCTTTGGGGAAGGCAGCAAAGTCCGACGGTCCCCGGACCACAAACACCGGGCCTTCCACTTGACCGGCACTGCCCGGGACGCCCTGGAGCGCATCATCATCGGCTCCTTGCTGGAGAGGGGCTGATCCGATGCTCTCGCGGTCCCAAACCGGGGTCTCTGCGGCGTTTCGGAAATGGGCCTCTTTGGCCGCTTGGATCACTGGCTGCAACGCGCCCCAAGCGCCCGTCTCGGCGGCCTGGCTCAGTTGGCGTGGCGTAGCGTAAAACACATCTAGCGGGTCCTCAATCACGCCAGCCGCCACCAAACGGCCTCCCAGTTGCAGCAGACCCCGTCGCAGCACTGGGGTCAGGCGGGCGGAATGGTAATGCTCCAGGTCATCCAGCTCGGTATAGCGCTGCGCCAGGGAGATCAACTCTGATAGGGCATCGGCCTGATCTGCAGGCAGTCTGGCACAGAGGCGGGCCGCCAGTTTTTGGGCGCTGGCGTGGGTTGGCTGTGCCGCGTCCAGTGATTGGGCTGCTGGTTCATCGGCTTCGCGGGCCATCAACGGGATCAGCAAGCCCAGGACCTGCCAGGGGGCCTCGCCCCAGGTCGGATGGATCGGGTCGATATCCACTTCCCGGTGACCATGCTGGCGCAGGAAACGGCGGAACGCCTTGGCAAAGGCCGGGAAGGTTTCTAACCCCCGCCCATCGCCATAGCGGACCGGATCCGCCATCTCAGACAGCAGCTCCGGCAAGCCTGCGGTGGTGCGGGCCGTATCGGCCAAAGCGCCCAGCGCGGCATTGACATGGCCAGTCATGGTCACTGCACCGGACAGCAGCTGATCAACATGCTCTGCGGCCATGTCCGGTCCCTCCAGGGCTGTCAAACAATCCAACAACACTCGGCGCAACCGGGCTTGGGTGATGGAAATGGCGATATTGGGTTGGAAATACCGCCTACCGCGCTCGGCCACCTTTTGCACATGCGCCCATACCGCTTCCGGCGATAAGGGGTTCAGCGGCTTGGTGCCAAGCTGGCTGACATCACGCAGGAAGGGACCGAGCTCTTCCAGCCATTGATCAGGGAGATCCCGTATCCAGGGCGATTGATCGAGGATCTGCGGCAGGGCGTGAAGCAAACGGGCTTTGTCCTTCGGGAGTGCGGATGTTTGGCCCAAATACAGCTCAACGGCCGTTTGATTGCCATAGACCCAGCCATCGAAGCTGTCGAACCATTTCCCGGACAATGGCGGCAGACCCATTAGTGTCAGGGAATAGCGCAAGGAGTGATGAAAGCCCTGGTCAATGAGCGCCCAGGATAGCGGCGTCATGGCCGTCGGGAAGCGCTCAGCGGATTCATCGCGGGTCCAGCGGGCCGGGAAGACAGTCACTGGGCGGGATTGCAGCAGCCACAACACCCCCTCGGCGAAGCCCCATTCGATGTCCTGCGGAAAGCGGAACTGGGTCTCAGCCGCCTGCACCAAGGCCTGTACCTGATGCAGTTCAGTGGCCGACAGGCAGGGTTGATGGGTCTCCGCAGCGCTTAAGGGCGTGGCTTCGGTCCCGCTGCTTCCATCGCGCTTGGCCTGGATCAGGGCAGATTTTTGGCCCATCGTGGCCTCCAAGATCACGCCATCGGCTTTGCGGATCCGCCATTGATCGACCTCAGTGCTGCCATCGACCACCGCCTCCCCCAGCCCGGGATGGGCATTGACGACCAGCTCGTCCAGCGCCCCGGTGATCGGGTTCATGCTGAAGCCGACTCCGGCTGCGGAACAGGGCACCATGGTCTGCACAACACAGGCCATGCCAGCCTGGCTGAGCGGAATGGCTTTTTCGGTGCGATAGGCAACTGCCCGGTCGCTCCAGAGCGAGACAAAGCCCTCTCGGATCTTCTCCAGCACCCTCTCCGGACCGCGACAGTTCAAAAACGTATCATGTTGTCCGGCAAAGGCTGCGTCCTGTTGATCTTCCTGAGTGCCCGAGGAGCGCACGGCCCAGCCTTGCTGGCCTCTGGGATCGAGCACCGCCAGGTGATCGCGGATTTCGGTTTGCAGCGACACCGGAAGCGGAAGGGCGGCGATCCGGTGGCGAATGTCCTGCAGATGGGAGGAGCGGTGATCAGGCGCGAGAGCGTCCAACTGGTACAGGAGATCCTCCAGCGCCGGGTCTTGGGCGATGTGGTCCTGATAGGCCGCCGTGGTCACACAAAAACCGGTGGGCACGCGGAACCCGGCTTGGGTCAGGGTGGCCAGATTGGCCCCTTTGCCCCCGGTTTGGATCTTGTCGCAGGCGTCTTGGTCGGTGAACAGCAGGGTATAGATGCGGGACATGGATTGTCTCCTAGGTTAACGGGCGTGATCGGCCCGGAGCAGAGCGAAGGCGAGGGCGGTCACGGCGGCCCCGACCAACAGGTCAACGCCGTAGTGGAACCGGAGATAGACGGTGGACAGCCACAGGCCGATGCAGACCGGCAGCCAAAGCCAAAACCGCCACCGGACATGGGTTCTGTCGAAGCAGAGCAGATAGGCTGAAACGGCCAGATGCAGGCTGGGAAAGACGTCGGAATAATTGGTGCCGTGGGGGTAAAGGGTCTGGTTCAACCAGGTGATCCAATAGCCCTGCAGCGGGGCGGCGAACTGGTTGGACATCGCCAGATAGGGGCCCAAGGCGGGCATGACGCTATAGCCCAGGAACCCAATGCCATAGATCAGGAACAACCCGGCGAAGAACCGCTTTGCCACCGGGAGCGGGGCGCGGAGATAGCGGATCACCGACAGCACCAAATAGGGGAAAAACAGCACGTAGCAGAGGCTGAGCAGCTCCGTGAGCCAGGGCGTTGCGATCCCCGAAAGCCACAGGGCTGGTGTTTGACCGAACAGGGCCGCATCCCAATGCGCAAGCACAGCATCCACCTTTTCGGGATGCATGAGGGGGATGGCGGTTTTCATCTGCACGAACACGGCGTTCATGATCACGGGGTAATAGGCCAGCCGCAGCCGCCAGCGCAGGGCCGTCGGCTTTTGCCGGGTCCACCAGACCAGCCCCAGGCCGCCGAGCACCAAGCCAGCGTGAAACAGTACAGAGGACAACGCGTCCGGTCCCGCAAAGGCCAAGCGGATGGCGGAGAGGGTCAGGTAACCCAGGAATGCGGCTTCATGGAGCAGCAGCCCGCTGTGGCGTTCCAGCCATCCCGCGTCAGCGGGTTTGGCTTGGCTGTGAAAGGGCTGTGTCGGTGTCTGCAGGGCGGTGGTCATCAGCGGATCCTCCGGGTTTGCGGGGGCTGAGCGCGCCAGAGACTCAGGGCGGTCCGGGCCGCGCCGACCTGACGCAGGCCGCCCAAGATGGAAAGGCCAGCACCTGCAGCGATCAGTGGGCTGGTGAGAAGCCCAAGGGCCAGCAGCAGCAGGGGCAACCAGAACAGCAGCACGGGTCCACCGATCAAAACCCGCCACAGGCTGATGACATTGGGACCGTCTGCCAGCAGCCGTCCGGCACCAAATCCAGCCAACAGGGCCGGGGCGCACAGCAGCAGGGCCAAGGCACAAAGGGGAAGGCTGCACAGGCCCAAGACGGTCTGCCACGGTTGCCGGTGCCGGATCGTTAAGTCCGCATCGCCGAAGTGATGACGGTGAAACAGGGTCTCCAGGGCCTCAGAAAATTGCTGATGCAGCACGGTCTTGCCGTCCTGTCCGGCTTTGATGTCGGCGCTGTGCACGGTGATCGGGGGGCCTGCCAAGACCTCGGCAGTGCTGCCATAGGACCAAGGCGCGTCATAGCGCACCGACAGCGGCACAATGGTGAGCTGGGAATGGGTCTTGAGAAACCGTTGCGCCAGGCTGGCCGCACCGGTCTCAAAAGGCAGGGGAACCGGGCCCAATGCGCTGGTGCCCTCGGGGAAGATCAGCACATCATGGTTGGCCGCCAGGGTCTCAACACAGCGCTCCAGGGCAGCAAGATTGGCTCGGGCGTTCGTGCTGCCCTGGGCTCGGTCTTTTGCCCTGGAGACCGACAAGCCCGGGAATAGAATTTTGCCAAGCCAGGAGCGATGCAAATTGGTCGAGAGCACCGGCACAAAGGGACGCGCGAGGGCGGCCCGATAGACAAAGCCATCCAGGGCCCCATTGCGGTGCAGCGCCAGATACAGCACCGGACCATGGGTCGGCAGCGCTGTGGGATTGCGAAGGCGGACTTGGCCGAAATAACCCCGGGCAATCAGGTGGGACAGGGCACCACCCCACCACGCCGGAGCGGCGGAAGGGGTTTCGACGCCCATCCCGATCGTCGGTTGAGCCGACGCGGCGCTGAGGGGCATCAGGGCGGTGTTTTCCGTGGGGCTCATGGTTGGTTCTCCCGCACCTTTGTTTTGAACAATGTTCAATATAATTATAATGAACAGTGTTCAAAATCAAGCGAAATGTGAGATCTATCGACCCAGCGGCAGCTTCCCAAGGGTGAGTTTTAGTCGAGACGGTGGGCTAAGAGGCTGATGACGCGAAGGTTTTCAGACCCGAACCCATGGGCGATATTGGGCAGGATTTGGGCTTTGCGAGGGCCCAATAGGGTGTGCAAACCCAGGGGCGGACGCTCTGGGTTGGCCTGTCGGCGCTGGCTGGCCTTCTGGAGGAAGGCGCTGGCTTTGGCCGTATCATCCTGTTGCTCTATGACCTGAAAACCGACGCCGTCCAGGCAGCGACCAAGTGCCTCGGGTGATGTGAGAAAGCTCTGCGCCCTATGATCGGCCCAGGGCATTGGGTAGCAGAGTTCGTCCGGAGCCGGGCTAAACAGGTCGTAGATCAAGATGCGACCACCCGGTTTCAGGCAATCCCGGATTGCACCATAGAACCCAGCTTTGTCTTCAATGTTCATCCCGACATGAAGGGTCCAAGCGGCGTCAAAGGGCGGCTCGGTGGCGCCCAGCGCGGCAATCTCGATGGGCCGGAACGATAGCCGATCCCCAAGGCCGGTGCGCTGGGTCAGGGTTTTGGCGACGCGGCAATAGAGGCGGGAGATGTCGATGCCGAGCATCTGGACGCCGGGACGGGCTGCGACCAACTGGCGGGCCGGGCCACCCAGGCCACAGCCCACATCCAAGATCCGCTCTCCAGGTTTTGGATCAAGCCGGGCGATGAGCTCCCGGGTCGCTGCCAGGCCACGGATATGGAACTCATCGACCTTTGCCAGGGCCTCCAAGGATGGCTGGGCCGGATTTTCCCCCAATGCCTGCAATCCAGCCTCGATCCGATCCAGCAGACCGGGCTGTTCATAATGGGTTAGGAGGTCGGGTTGAAGAAGACGAGCTTTAGACATGTTTAAATTACAAATTCTGTTTATGGGTGCGCGATGAGTGCCGCAATCCTTTTTTAGTTTTTATTACCTTAAACAAATAGCATCCAATCAAACAGCTTGTAGGCTAAGTACCGGAAAAATCTTAATAAATTTAAAAAATGGAGTGATACACGCTCGGATGCCCCCGCAAAGCTCAGCCATAAATAGGCATTGACATTGCATTAGAGTTTCACAAAATAACTTTATGAAACAGAAAAGGTGAGGCTCATGAGCACCGTTGTCCAATTTCCAAAAGGTAAAGCGCTATATAGCCCGATTTCACAATTTTTGAGAGTTGGGGAGCATCATAGAGTTTTCGGTGATCTGTGGGCCGCAGGTAACCTTGGTATTAGGCGCGTTGTGTTCGAAGCTGGCCGACTTAAACGTCAAGGAGGGCTTCTGAAAACATTAAAAAGTGAAGGTGTGGAGATAACAATCGATACTGGGGCAGCCGAGGTTTCAAGTAAGGCGCGGTTTTCTACATTTGTAGGAAAGTCTCCTTGGTTAGAAGAGAGGCCTAACGCGCCACTAGGTCCGAAAAGCTATAATTTAGAGACAATTGATCGAATTGCTCAAATGGCTGTTGACTTCGGTATTGATCGAGTCCTCGCTCCATCACATTATCTTGGCGATAGGAACTATGAAGACTGGCTGAATATTGATTTCAGGTCGGTCGAATACCTTAGGAATGCACTTGATAAACTAGGTGGTGGGTCTATTTGCATAGATTATCCATTGATTGATAGTGTTCAGTCTCTTCAGGATACATTGCATAGAAACATGATTGTTGAAGGGCTTTCGAATTTACCTGTTGATACTGTGTGGTTCCGCCTCTCCGGTTTGGGAAAAGAACCTGGACCGCAGAAAATTAGGTCTATGATCAAGATGTTGGGCAAATTTCACAATCTAGGGAGACCGTTAATTCTAGATTATTGCTCTGAATTGAATTTTCTTGCTGCTGAGGCATTTGGGGTTGCGTCAGGAGCTTCTTGTGGATTACTTGAGTTAGACCAATTTAATGCTGGTCAGTGGCATCAAGAGCCGAAACCTAGAGACCCCAATGGTGGGTTTCGACGAAAACAAATGGTTCCGTTGCTGGGGTTTGGGCAAGGTATGAGTGTTAATGATTTTAATGCGTTGGCTAGCGCTAGAGGTGGAAGGAGGGTTTTGTTACAAAGTGACTTTATCGAGGCTAAAAGTATTGAGGATTTGATCCAAAATAAGAAGATGTATTCTGCGCGGCACCTAAATGGGTCAATTAATGACCTTGAGATGGTTCCAGATTTGAATAGAGTAGAGCATCTCTTATCCAAAACTTTTAATTCTTGTCAGAGGCGCGCTAAAGAAATCAATAAGTTGAAAATAGATGAAAAGCTCTCTAATTTCGGCGATGATTTAGTGGATCGCCTCAATAAAAGAAAAAAGAAACTCTTTGAGAATACTGAAAAAGTTACAAGTGCGTTGGAGAAATTGTCAGAAGAGCTGGGCCGTGATGCCCCGAGGGTTCGTAGTTGTGAATTAAATTTAGTTGATTCGACGCGTATAGGGGGGCAAGGATAGATAATGCAAAGTGCAGTCACACGCTATATTGGGGAGCTTGCGGAAATCGGTGGATTAAAAGGGACCGATATCGCAAATATCACAGATGTATCTAAGGCAACGGTTTCTCGTTGGAAATCTGGTGATATAAAACCTCACCCGAAAAATGAGCTCATTCTTTCTGACCTCTATTATATAGTTGGGAGGCTGAATGAGTATTATACACCTGAAGAAGTGCGGATGTGGCTTTACGCTCGTCACCCTCAACTAGGTGGTGAACGAGCAATGGATTTGATTCATAATGACCGCTCTATTGAAGTTCTTTCTGTTATCGATAGGTTAGATAACGAGGTTTATCTATAAAAACCCATGGCGAGAAACCGAAGAGATAATGGTCTGATCGACGCCCTTGAGGCTCTGGAGCCCATCCGGTTCCAAGGCCCTGTTTGGCGGATTGTGCGGGCAGGGAGAGATCCCTTGCAATGCAGTGCGTCCGGTGGCCGATGGGACGATACGACGTTTGATGTTCTGTACACGTCTTTGTCTAAACGCGGTGCCGTTGAAGAAATGCGGTTCCATTTGATGCGCGGACAACCGGTCTTCCCCAGCAAAGTGGCCTATGAGCTTTTCGAATTTGACCTTGCGCTCAACAAAGCCTTGAAATTCGCCGCCCTGGAGGATCTGGTCCAGATTGGTTTGAAGCCTGAAACTTTTGGTCGTTTGTCCTATGAGAGTCGAGGTGAAGAATATCCCCGTTCTCAGCAAATCGGAGAAGTTGCCTATTTTCTTGGATTTGACGGCCTCATCGTCCCCTCGGCACGGTCCAGTGACGGCAATGTGGTTGTGTTTTGCGATCGGGTCGAAGACCTGGGCGCGCGTGAGATCAGTGCCCACGGTCCGGTTGATTGGTCACAGAGCTGATGCATAGAAATTCCGGGGCGCCTTCCCTGCGGATCAGCCTTGCCCGAACATTGGGCCATTTGCCCTATTTTCCGCTGCAACATCGCATGCTGTGTCTGTTGCACGATCCCGACAAGGTGCGCGCAGGGCAGCAGCCCAATGTCCAAGGCGTGTTTCCTTTAGGTCCAGCGCAGCTCCAGTGCGACACGGCCAGCTTTATCGAATGGGGTGTGGTCCTGAAAGGCGGTCTGGAGCGCGGCCTGTTGCAGTGGTTCCTGGACATCGGGTCTCGGGTTCCCTTTGACCGGTTTATCGATGTTGGCGCCAATGTCGGGACCTTCGCCGTGCCGCTCTCCCACATCATGCCGGTGATGGCCTTTGAGCCCTTGGGCCGCCATGTGAAGCGCTTGGAGCAGAATGCGGCCCTCAACCGCCCTGAGCGGATTGCGATCCATGGCTATGCCCTGTCGGACCGGGAGAGCACGGAAACGCTTTACCTGAAACAGGACCACTGCAATGAAGGCATCGGCGCCCTAGAGCCCTTTGCCGATGGCAGCGCCATGGAGCGCTGGCAGATCGAAACCAAACGCTTCGATGATGTCTTTGATCTGGCCGAGGAAACCTTGCTGATCAAAATCGATGTGGAGGGCCATGAGCGGCAAGCCTTAAAGGGCATGGCAAAGACCCTACGAGCGAACAAATGCCTGCTGTATATCGAAACGACACAGGACGCGGTCGGCCAGGAACTTGAGAAGATCGGCTATGAGATTCTGCCCCTCAGGCCCAACATCTTTTGCCGCCCGCAACGGGGGCAGGTCCTGGACGGGCATTTGCTGGCCTATAATTTCCCGGTCAAAACCGGTTTGTGAGCCGTTACAGCGGCGATAAATTTGCCGTAGGCATATTGTAAATGTGGACTTCGAGGTTATCTCCCGGGGACATCTAAAACGGGAGAATTTCCATGCGCATAATCGCTTCTGTGGTCCTGTCCGGGGCTATCCTCATGGGTTTGTCGGCCACCGCACATGCCGATAAGCGTCTTGAGGGCATGGTCAAGGCACGCCAAGGCTATTACCAGCTGATTTCCAACAATGCCGGTGTCCTGTTCGCCATGGCCAAGGGCGATGTGGAATACACGGCTGAAGCAGCCACCATGGCGGCCAACAATCTGAAGACCCTGTCCAGCCTGGACATCAGCGGTCTGTGGGATCCGGCGACCTCCAAGGAAGCCATGCCGGGCAAAACCCGTGCCTTGCAGGCCATGTGGGACACCTATCCGGCTGTGCTGGAAAAGTCCAAGGCATTGAACGACGCGATTGCGGTTATGGCTGACGAAGCCGGCAATGGCTTGGATGCGGTGCGGGCCAATGTCAAAGCGCTCGGCGCGTCCTGCAAGGGCTGCCATGATGACTTCCGTGCCGACTCCTTCTAAGCCGGACGCCACCGACCCGGCCTTTGGAACGGCGCGCATTTGGGATTTACCGACGCGCGCCTTCCACTGGCTGTTGGTCGGCTCGGTCTGTGTTGGTTGGTGGCTGGGCGACAATCTCAGCTTCACCAATATCGACTGGCATTTTTATCTTGGATATCTGACCGGGGGGCTGTTGCTCTTCCGGATCCTGTGGGGCTTTGTCGGCCCCAAGCCATCTCGGTTTTCCGCTCTGTTTTTCTCACCGGGCGCCATCCTGGCCTATGCGCGCCGGATCGGGAAACGATCCCCCAGCGGCATTGCCGGGCACAACCCCTTGGGGGCGTTGTCCGTGCTGGCCCTGCTGGCCACCCTGTCGGTGCAGGTGGTGACCGGTCTGCTCTCGGACTCCGATGACTTTTTCACCTCCGGCCCGCTGGCGGCCTATGTGGACAGCTCGGTAACCCAACAGGCCAATGCAATCCATGAGATCTCCGCCACTGTGCTCTTGGTCTTGGTTGGTGCCCATGTGACGGCGTTGGTGTTCTATCTGGTCTGGAAGCGGGAAAACCTGATCCGCCCAATGATCACCGGATCAAAATTGGTTGCTAAGGAAGACACGAAAGATCCCTAACACATGACGTTCCAATCTTTTAAGTACCCCAGGATTCCAACCATTTAAGCCAGGTGTCAAACCCGCTGCATTGACGTCGAATTTCCTCTAGACCAATCTCTTCGGCTATAAGTGGCCCGTGCACAACTTTATTATAGCTTCCATTCACAAAGACATTCTGGATTCTTTTTGATGGTGCCGATTGCCGATTATTATTGATATCCTCGGGAGTAGCGAATTGAGAGCGTATTTTTTCTAGATCTTTACCGATTTTTGGGGTCCATCCGTCAAGAACCAAATTGAATTTGCTCGTATCTGAGAAAAGAAGCCCTTCAAACTCATATCTTTGTACGTAGGCTTTTACAAAATCTCGTCGGAAATGGGTAATGCGCTCCGCTAGTCCGTTTTCGATTTCCAGCTCTAGCTCTCCCGAGGTTCGCCCATCAACACCGCGAAAGCCGTAATAATCGACTAAGGTCGTTAACCTATCCGCCTCATGGTAGGCCTGAGACATATGACCAACCAGTCTTTTGATCGAAACTTCACCGCCACGACCCTTATCTCCGGGCATATGAAGGATACTTGGAAAGGCCGTAATCCCTCGGTTGGCCAAATGTGGTGTCACGCATGTTCTGATGAATTCGGACTCAGTTTGACCCTCACAAATAATGGCAATTCGGGTCATAGGGGGAGCCCAACTGGCGATTTGAGCCAGATATCGGATAATCCATAATCTTCTTCTATCCAGCGCTGATACTGATTACTGGGCAATGTTCGGAACGATGTGGCACCGTCTACTGCATCTGCGACAATGATGTTTTCAAGATCAAAACAGTCGACCATGTAAGGTGACTGTGTTGCGATAAAGACCTGTTTTTGTTTCGCAACCCTTTTAATCATTTCGGAAACCAATGTGATCGCATGCGGATGTAGGCCCAATTCGGGTTCGTCAAAGAATAAGATGTCAGGCAGTCGATCCATTGGCAAGTTTAACAGAGTTAATAGGCAGAAAACTCGAAGTGATCCGTCCGATGTCAAGTGCGTACCAAGCGTTTTATCGCTAAATTTTGATTTCCAACTTAAAAGAACTTTTCCAGTAACAGACTCAAGGAAAAAATCATCAAATGTGGGTAAAATACGTTGAATCTGGCGCACAATCTGCCGATACCTGATTTTGTCATTTTCTTTTAGATCAAATAATATAGGAGCTAAATTGCCTCCGTCAGATCTGAGAAAAGCAAAATCAGAAAGATCCCATCGAGTGTGAATCGATGAATTTTTTGATGTATCATGAAATTGATAGACTGATGACTGCTTCAGGAGGTGATGAATGGTTTTTGCCGTTGAGTTGTTCTGCTCAGAAAGCACTGATTCCTTGCCAAAGTCAGGCAGTATACTCCAATCAGCTTCATCCGGATACTGGTAGTTGGAAAATCGGTACGCTTCCTGACTTAGGATTAAAGTATCTCTGGCGTGGATATGGGCCAATTCGAAGCGATAATCGTTGGCTCCAAATTTAGTTTTAATGCGAATTTCTGCTTTGATTTCGGACGTTGCACGAGAACCCATAAAGAGCTGATCGTCACCGCCGCCATGTCTTAAGACGAATTGTTGGAGTTGTTGAGACCGGTGCATCCAGCTCAACATTTCAAAGAAGCGAATAAAGTTTGATTTTCCGACCCCATTGCCACCGATCAAAATGGTCAATTCACCCAATTCAAGGTTCTCGACCTTTTTCAGGCTGCGAAACCCCTGAATCGAAACAGTTGAGATCCGTCCCTGAAGTTTGTTGATCGTGTTGTTCGTATCCACCAAATTTCCCCAGAATAATGACCAAACTGAGTTGGGCACGAACATCTAATTTGGCAATTGTGAAGCCGCAACTAGGACGACATCGGATCCAACTTTTTTGCTCGCGGGATTTTTGAGCCGAAGTGGGTTCCGTTCGTCGGCTCGAAAGTGAGAGAGATGATAATGTTCTGGCCAATTCCAAGTATCACTTGTCCTAGAGTTGATCCTGAAAGTGCTGGGTGGAGAAACTTCATGCACTAAGTCAGGTTCGAAGCCGTGCCGGCGACAAGGCGGTTTAAGAGCGCTGCGAGGGCTTCCAGATCCTCCTCTATCCAGCGATCCCCAAACAAATCCTGGGCTTTTTTATCGAAGGTCGCACGGGCTTCCTGGACCCTGAGGGCACCGGCATCGGTGAGAACCACAAAGGTGAGCCGGGCGTCGCGGTCATCCGTTTGCCGGGATACAAAGCCCAGTTTTTCCATGGGGGCCGCCATGCGGGTCACGGTCGAGGCGCTGAGGTGCATGCGCTTTGCCAGTTCGGCGCGGGACAGCCGGTTGAGCGGCGCGCGTTCCAAATGCATCAGCAAAAAGAACTCATTCACAGAGATGCCGTGGATGGCTGAGAATTCCCCTGCGAGCTTGGCGCGGAATCCATCTGCGGATTGCAGGAGGCGCAGGGCGTTGATGGACTGAGTATCTAACATGAGACCTTTCCTGTGCGATATACTTGCATATGCAAGCATATCGCACAGTGTTTGGGGATTTTCAAGGTCTGTGCGCTGGTTGATTAAGAGCGGGATAAGGCCAGATTGACGCCCAAGGCCATCAGGATGCCGCCGCCGATCCGGCGCACAAGGCGGGCGGCCGCAGCGGAGCGCTTCAGCGCCGTCGCCACCTTGTCAGCCATCAATACCGCGAGAACATCGGCGCTGGAGAACATGACATTCACAAAGGTCCCAAGCAGGACCATCTGCAGCCAGATCGGAAAGGCGGCGGTGGGGTCGGTGAATTGCGGCAGGAACGCCACATAGAATAGCGCGGTCTTTGGGTTCAGGATCTCGACCGTGATGCTTTCCCAAAAGGCTCTTTTTGGCGATTTGGCATTGAGGCTGGGTCCTGGGGCCTCCGGATCCTGCCGCGCCCAAAACAGCTTCAGACCCAGCCAAATCAGATACAGTGCCCCGGCGATCTTTAGCATCGTATAGAGGATGGGCACGGCGTGGAACAGAACTGCCAGTCCTAGCGAAGCCGCCGCCACATGGGCATAGCCGCCAAGGTGAATGCCCAGCACCGCTGACCAGCCTGCCTTGCGCCCCCGGGCCAGGGTCTGGGCCGCCGTATAGAGCATGGCCGGGCCGGGCATATAGGCAAACACCGCTGTGGCAGCGAGAAAGGCCAGAAGCAGGTCAATGGAGGGCACGGCGTGTTGTCCTTATGTCGCTGCGCTGGGCGGGCTGGGGTTAGGCGTTGAGATACCCCACCAGCAGGAGCATCACTCCCATTCGATGGTGCCCGGCGGTTTGGAGGTCACATCATAGGTCACCCGGTTGATTCCTCGGACCTCATTGACGATCCGGTTCGCCACCCGACCGAGAAACTCCATATCGAAATGATAAAAATCCGCCGTCATGCCATCGGTGGAGGTCACAGCCCGCAGCGCTAGGGCATAGTCATAGCTGCGATAATCGCCCATCACACCGACGGTGCGCACCGGCAACAACACACAGAAGGCCTGCCAGATGGCATCATAGAGGCCCGCATTGCGGATCTCCTCCAGATAGATCGCATCGGCCTTGCGCAGGATATCCAGCTTCTCGCGGGTCACCGGCTGGCCGGGAATGCGGATCGCCAGGCCCGGACCCGGGAAGGGATGACGGCCAACCATCTCCTCGGGCAGGCCAAGCTCTCGGCCCAGCGCCCGGACCTCGTCCTTGAACAATTCGCGCAGGGGCTCGACCAGGGCCATGTTCATGCGCTCGGGCAGGCCGCCGACATTGTGGTGGGATTTGATGGTGACGCTGGGACCGCCATCAAAGGCAACGCTCTCAATCACATCCGGGTAGAGCGTGCCCTGGGCCAGGAAATCGGCTCCGCCAACCTTTTTGGCTTCTTCCTCAAACACATCGATGAAGGTGGCACCAATGGTCTTGCGTTTCACCTCCGGGTCGACCTCCCCGTCCAGTTTGGAGAGAAACAGATCGGACGCATCCCGGTGCACCAGATGGATGTTGAAGCGGTCTCGGAACACCGAAACCACTTGCTCGGCTTCGGCCAGGCGCATCATGCCGTGATCGACGAAAACGCAGGTTAGGCGCTCGCCAATGGCTTCGTGGATCAGGGCGGCCACCACCGAGGAATCCACCCCGCCGGACAGGCCGCACAGCACCCGCCCGGACCCGACTTGGGCCCGGACCCGTTCAATGGCGTCCTGACGGAAGGCGGCCATGGTCCAGTCACCGGCACAGCCGCAGACATCATGGGTGAAGTTGCGCAAAAGCGCGCTGCCATGGGGAGTGTGCACCACCTCCGGGTGGAACTGGACGCCGAAGATCTGGCGTTCCTCATCGCCAATGGCCGCGTAGGGCGCCCCATCGGAGATCGCCAGCACCGAAAAGCCCTCTGGCAGCCCGGTGACCCGGTCGCCATGGCTCATCCAGACCTGTTCCCGGGCCCCCACATCCCAAACCCCGTGGAACAGCGGATTATGGGCCTTCACGTCCACATAGGCCCGGCCAAATTCCCGATGATCGCTGCCCTCTACGATCCCGCCAAGCTGGCGGACCATGATTTGTTGGCCATAACAAATGCCCAGGATCGGCAGGCCGAAGGAGTAGACAAATTCCGGCGCAGTGGGCGCGTCTTCATCGCCCGCAGAGCAGGGTCCGCCGGACAGGATAATGCCTTTAGGCGCGAAACTGTCCAGCAGGCTGCGGGTGATGCGGTTATAGGGATGGATCTCGCAATAGACCCCGCTTTCGCGGACCCGCCGGGCGATCAATTGGGTCACCTGAGAGCCGAAATCGACAATCAGGATCCGATCAGAAGCGGAGACGTCGGCGGCGGGATCAGCTTGGGTCATGCGATCATGTCCGAAAAAAGGAATTTGTCCCCCCATCGCGAGTCGATGGAGGGGAGGGCCGGAACGGCGAAATTTGGAAGGGCGGGACCATACCCGAAAATCGGGCTTTAACCAAGTCCTACAACGGCACAAGGCCCGGCCCTGCTGGACCGGGCCTTGCCCGAAGAATTTGCTGTCAAAGGCTGGGCTTACAGGCCCATGGCTTTCTTCAGATTGGCGTCCAGCACGTCCAGGAACTGGTTGGTGGTCAACCAGGGCTGTTCCGGACCGATCAGGATCGCAAGGTCCTTGGTCATGGAGCCATTTTCCACGGCTTCGATGCAGACCTTTTCCAGGGTTTCGGCGAATTTCACCACCTCAGGCGTGTCGTCGAACTTGCCGCGATATTTCAGGCCCTGGGTCCAGGCGAAGATCGAAGCAATCGGGTTGGTCGAGGTTTCCTTGCCCTGCTGGTGCAGACGATAGTGACGGGTCACCGTGCCGTGGGCGGCTTCGGCCTCGACGGTCTTGCCGTCCGGGGTCATCAGCACGGAGCTCATCAGACCAAGCGAACCAAAGCCCTGGGCGACGGTGTCGGACTGGACGTCACCGTCATAGTTCTTACAGGCCCAGACGAAGCCACCGGACCACTTCATGCAGCAGGCGACCATGTCATCGATCAGGCGGTGTTCATAGGTGATGCCGGCTTCTTTGAACTTGTCGGCAAATTCGGCTTCGAAGACCTCTTCGAACAGATCCTTAAAACGCCCGTCATAGGCCTTCATGATCGTGTTCTTGGTCGACAGGTAAACCGGCCAGCCACGGTTCAGG
The DNA here is from genome assembly GCA_049604415.1 of Rhodospirillaceae bacterium. Taxonomy (GTDB): domain Bacteria; phylum Pseudomonadota; class Alphaproteobacteria; order Rhodospirillales; family Rhodospirillaceae; genus JBMYTN01. The sequence continues at coordinate 28,258 of JBMYTN010000002.1, forward strand.
CCATAATTCATGCAGGCCCGGGCGAAGCCACGGATGGAGTCGTCCAGGTTATACATCGACATGGCGACACCGGCGTCGGGGAACTTGAAGACTTCCAGTTCCACCGGCTCACCGCCGTCGTCCGGGACATATTTCATGGTCAGGGTGCCGGGGCCGGGGACCTTCAGGTCGGTGGCGCGGTATTGGTCCCCAAAGGCGTGACGGCCAATGACGATCGGCTGGGTCCAGCCCGGGACGTAGCGCGGCACGTTGGAGCAGATGATCGGCTCGCGGAACACGGTGCCGCCCAGGATGTTACGGATGGTCCCGTTCGGGGACTTCCACATTTTTTTCAGATTGAATTCTTCCACCCGGGCTTCGTCCGGGGTGATGGTGGCGCATTTGACGCCGACGCCATGCTTTTTGATGGCCTCGGAGGCATCAATGGTGATTTGGTCGTCGGTTTCGTCGCGCTTTTCGACGCTCAGGTCGTAATACAGCAGGTCAACGTCGAGATAGGGCAGGATGAGCTTGTTTTTGATGAAGTCCCAGATGATCCGGGTCATTTCGTCGCCGTCGAGTTCGACGATCGGGTTTTGGACTTTGATCTTGCTCATGCGCGTGTTCCCCCGGGCAATGCGATCTATTGGAAGGACCGTATGGGCGACGCCACAGGCCAGTGGTCTGGCTTGTTGGGTGGGGTCAACCGCGCGGCTCCATCCCCTGTTCCGATATCATTCGGTTTCCTGGAGCGCAGCACGGCCAAGACCCACCGGTCCGATTTGCGCGCGCACTGTACCATTGCCCCGCTGGAACGCAAGCTTCGGCGGTGAAGGCTGTCCATCTTGGTTTGCGATGGTTGTAGGGGCAAAGAGCCAAATACGATAATAGGTCCGGAGCAATAAATCCGATTAGTTGGATCCAAGCCGTTCCCGCACCCGATCCACGCCCGGCACACCGTCCAGCGGGCCGATGACCGCCAAGGTCGGGTCAGACGACAACATTGCTTTGGCGATCTCCTGGCATTTTTCCGGGGTCACCGCATCGACCTCAGCGGTCAGTTCAGCTGTGGTCAGCGGGCGGCCATGGGTCAGCAGATTGCGCGCCAACTGCTCGCAGCGTCCCGACGTGCTCTCCAGGCCCATCAACAGACCGGCGCGCAGCTGCGCCTTGGCCCGGTCGACCTCCGCCATGGTCGGGGCGGCATCGGCCAAGCCCTTGGTTTCGGCACAAAGCAGGTCAATCAGATCCGGCACATCCTCGCGCCCGGTGCCCGCATAAATCCCATAGAGCCCGGTATCGTCATAGGCGTTGATAAAGCTATAGACCGAATAGGCCAACCCGCGCTTTTCCCGCACCTCTTGGAACAGCCGGGAGGACATGCCCCCGCCATGCAGAATGGAGAACACCGAGGCCGCGTAATAATCCCGATCCAGATGGCTCAGGCTGTTAAAGCCCAGCACCACATGGACCTGCTCTAAGGAGCGCTCCTCACGAAACTCGCCGCCCCGATAGAGGCCTGGGTCCGTCGAGGGTGCTGCGGGTACAGGCAGGCTGTCAAAGGCCTCGGCCACCGCCGCAACAAAGCGGTCATGGTCCAGATTGCCCGAGGCCGCAACCACCATGCGGTCCGGGGCATAGGTGCCGCGTAAATAACCGCCAACCACATCGGAGGTCATGGACCGCACACTGTCGGTCGTGCCCAGGACCGGGCGGCCAATGGCCTGGTCCGGATAGGCCACCTGTTGGAAGCGGTCAAAAATAATGTCGTCCGGGGTGTCGAGGCTTTGCAGGATCTCCTGGACCACCACCTCGCGCTCGCGGTTCAGTTCTTCGCCGTCAAACACCGAATGCTGCAAAATGTCCGACAGGATGTCTAAGCCGACGCCAATATCTTCTTTCAGCACCCGGGCGTAATAGGCGGTGCATTCCCGGCTGGTATAGGCGTTCAGATGGCCGCCCACCGCTTCGATTTCTTCGGCAATGGCGGTGGCGTCCCGACGCCGGGTGCCCTTGAAAGCCATATGCTCCAGCAAATGCGACACGCCATTGATCCGCACCGGTTCATGGCGAGTGCCAACCCCGACCCAAATGCCCAAGGTGACGCTTTCCACTTGGGGAATGCTGTCGGTGGCCACCCGCAGGCCATTGGCTAGGCGGCTGACCCGAACCGAGCCGATGGAATGGATCAAGGCTGCATCGTTGGTCATGGCGCGGCTCCAGACGATCCGACCCGGGATTTGGCCCGCACCACGGCCTTAACCGCCTCCAGGTCATTGGGCGCGCTGTCAAAGCGTTCCGGGCGTTCATGCAGATCGGCCAGGAAGGGCGGCAGCGCCGGTTCAATACCGGTCGCCTGCGCTCCGACGGCGGGGAATTTGGCCGGGTGGGCGGTGGCCAAGGTGATCAGGGGGCCTTCAGGGCTGCGATGCCCGGCTTCCCGGGCAGCGGCAATGGCCACAGCGGTGTGCGGATCAACCACCACCCCGCAGCGCTGTTTCAGGGCTTGGATCTCGGCGACGGTGTCGTCATCGCTGACCCGGAAGCCTCGGAACAGGCCGAGCATCTCTTGGAGCAGATCGCCGGGGATCTCATAGCGACCGCCCTGGGCGAAGGAGGTCATCCGTGCGCGGACCTCGGCGGCATCCCGGCCAAACAGTTCGAACAGCAGCCGCTCAAAATTGCTGGAAATCTGGATGTCCATGGAGGGGCTGTGGGTCTTGACCACGCCGGTCTTCTCCATCGACCCGCTTTCCAGGAATCGGGTCAGGATGTCATTGGAATTCGACGCGACCACCAGACGTTCCACCGGCAGGCCCATTTGTTTGGCCACCCATCCCGCCAGCACATTGCCGAAATTGCCGGTGGGCACGGAAAAGGACATCGGGCGGTCCGGCGCACCCAGGCGCAGGGCGGCATAGAAATAATAGACCACCTGGGCGGCGACCCGTGCCCAGTTGATGGAGTTCACAGCCGACAGGTTCATGTCGCTGCGGAAGGCGGCATCGTTGAACATTGCCTTCACGAGGTCCTGGCAGTCATCAAAGGTGCCGTCGATCTCCAGGCAATGCACATTGGCCGAGGTCACGGTGGTCATTTGCCGACGCTGCACCGGCGAGACTCGGCCCTTGGGGAACAGCATGACGATGTCCACGGCCTCGCGGTCGCGGCAGGCTTCGATGCCCGCACTGCCGGTATCGCCGCTGGTGGCCCCGACCACGGTGATGCGCTCGCCACGCCGGGTCAGGATCAGGTCAAACAGCTGACCGACCACCTGCAGGGCATAGTCTTTGAAGGCCAGGGTGGGGCCATGGAACAGCTCGAGCACCCAGTCATCGGGACCAACCTGCACCAGGGGCGCGACTGCTGGGTGGGTGAACCCGGCATAGGCTTTGCGGGTGACCTCCTCCAGCTCCTCATCGGTCAGGGCGGCACCGACAAAGGGGGCCATCACCCGGGCGGCGGTGGCGGCATAATCCAAGCCGCGCATCTCCCGGATCTCTTCCGCCGTGAAGGCGGGCCAATCGACGGGCACGTAAAGTCCGCCATCCTGGGCCAAGCCAGCCAGCAAAACGTCATCAAAGAACAGTTCCGGGGCTTCACCCCGGGTGGATACATACCGCACGGTCCGTGCTCCTGACCTAGACTGTCACCGATCTATATAAGGCGCACCCTAGGCCTGTGCGTCCTTCAGGGCAATATGGTCCAACGCTTGGGGCGCATCTTGGAATGCCTAAGGCTACTTGAAAGGTGTCAGGTCCCTTCGAGATAGCGGCGGCGCAAATGGTCCTTGAAAATTTGCGGATCCAATGGTCCGCCTGTGGCCTCGGTCAACAAGGCCGAGGCGCTCAGGGTTGATCCCTTGCCATGGACATTGTGGCGCAGCCAGCCCAGCAGCCGGGAAAAGTCACCCCGGGCCAAATCCTCAAGGATCTCCGGGTGCGCTTTACAGGCGGCCTGGAACAGCTGGGCCGCCGTCATCGCCCCCAGGGTATAGGTCGGGAAATAGCCAAAGGCACCGTCATACCAGTGGATATCCTGCAGGCAGCCAAGCCGGTCATTGGGCGGGGTGACCCCTAGCAGGGCCTGCATCTGCTCATTCCAGGCCCCGGGCAAATCGGCGATCTTAAGGTCGCCGGCGATCATGGCCTGCTCCAGGCGATAGCGCAGAATGACATGGGCCGGATAGGTCACCTCATCGGCATCCACCCGGATAAAGCCGCGCTCGACCCGGATATAGGTCTTGTGCAGGGCATCGGGCTCCCATGCCGGGCCGGTGCCGTTGAACGCGGCCTTGGCCCGAGGGGCAAGCCAGGACAGGAAAGGCCGGGAGCGGCTGGCCTGCATCTCCATCAACAGCGACTGGCTTTCATGCAGGCTCATGCCGCCTGACCGCGCTGCCGGTTGCGGCAAATGGACTTCGGGCAGGCCGAGCTCATAAAGCGCATGGCCGGTTTCGTGGATCACCCCCATCAGGGCCGAGGCGAAATCGCTTTCGTCATAGCGGGTGGTCAGGCGCACATCCCGGGGCGCGCCGCCGCAGAAGGGATGGGCACTGACATCAAGCCGTCCATGGGTGAAATCAAAGCCCATGGTTTTCATGACTTCCTGCCCTAGGGCTTTTTGCTGTGCCGTAGGGAAAGGTCCTTCCGGCACCGCAGCCGGTTGGGTGCGGGCCTGGTGTTCCAGAACCTCTTCTAAGAACCCCGGCAAGAACCCGGCAAGGTCTTCGAAAATCACATCAATGGCGGCGGAGGAACCGCCGGGCTCATATTCATCGAGCAATGCGTCATAGGGACTGGTGCCCAGCCGTTCCGCCTTGGCGGTGGCAACCTGTTGCACCAAACCCAGCAAGACCTCCAGCGGCTCCTGCACCGCAGCAAAGTCCGAAGCCTCCTTGGCCCCGCGCCAGATCTCTTCACAGCGCGAGGAGGCCCGGCTGATCGCCTCGACCAGATCCACCGGCAAGGCCGCTGCATGGATCCAATCCCGGCGCATGGCGCGCAGATTGGCCTGGTCCCAGGGATCGCTCGGCGGATCGGCTTCGGCGGCGTCGAGGGCGTCGGACAAGGCCGGGTCGGTGATCATCTCGTGCAGGACAGTGGACAGGACGGCCATTTGCTCCGCCCGCCCAGCCGCACCCCCGGCGGGCATCATCGCGGCCCGATCCCAAGACAGGACCTCCTGGGCTTCACCCAGGCGACCAATACGCTCAAAGCGATCCGTCAGGCTGCGATAAGCCCGTTCGCCCGCAGAGGCCGGGGTTTGAGAGGAGGGAGGGGGTGTTTTCAAGGTGCTGTCGCTTGGCATGCCGGTTCCAAAAGCCCAACTGTGAAGGGGAGGCGTTCACCGCTGATATGGCATTCCAAAGCACGGGAGAAAATAGAATGAGCCAAGATCCTTCCTCCGGCCCCACCTTTGCCGTTGTTCTGTCCGGCTGCGGCGTGTTCGATGGCGCGGAAATTCACGAGTCCGTCTTGACCCTGTTGGCCATCGACCGGGCTGGCGGACAATACCAATGCTTTGCGCCGGATATCCCGCAGCTTCATGTCATCGACCACATCAAGGGCGAAGAAACCGGCGAAACCCGCAATGTGCTGACGGAATCTTCGCGCATTGCCCGGGGAAACATCAAAGATCTGGCCGACTATGACCCGGCAGGGTTCGACGCGCTGGTGTTCCCAGGTGGGTTCGGAGCCGCCAAGAACCTGTGCACCTTCGCCGTCGACGGGCCGGATTGCACCGTGGACCCCAGCGTTTCCGCAGCAGTGACCTCAACCCATGCTGCGGGCAAGCCGATTGGGGCGCTGTGCATTTCTCCGGCGATTTTGGCCAAAGTGTTGGGCGAGGTGACCCTGACCATTGGCAATGACGCCGGAACGGCCGCCGGTTTGGAAACCCTTGGTGCGACCCACCAAGTCAAAAGCCATGCGGAGTTGAGCATCGATTCCCGCAATAAGGTGGTGACGACCCCGTGTTACATGCTTGATGCCTCCATTGGCCAAATCGCCGATGGCGCAGCCAATGTGGTCGCCGCCCTGCAGGACATGATTGCCGGGCAAAAAGCGGCGGCAGAATAGGCCTTTCGCGCCTCCTCCGCCCGTCGCCTCGTCTCGCATTGCGACAGACTTGTGAAACATTCTTTGCAGAACGGTTCCCCATTGATTGAAAGCGGGGGAACCGTTCTAATCTCGCGCGGTGAGCCCGACGGGCAGCCCTTTCCTGATGTGGGGGCACAGGGTGAGGATTGGGGTCAAAACCGGGGCGGACCCGTCAACGGCAGCGGCGCAACCGCGCAGCCAAGCGGCCGATCCGTTGTCCCTTGTCTCTTCTCTAGGGACACAGGCACCAAACAGCCTGACGGCGCAGCATCCGGACCCGGGGCCGATGGACTGGTCCCGCCTGTTCCAACAAATCGATATGGCCTTGCAGCCTCTGGTGGGTTTGCACACTGGAAAGGTGCTGGGCTATGAGGCCTTGGTCCGCTTGGTCGGCGAGGATGCTCCGACGATCAACCCCTTTGCCCTGTTCGATGCCGCGCGGCGGGACAACCAGCTCTATGCCTTGGAAAAGCTGATCCTGGCTGGGGCGTTTGCCAAATTCTCTGCGGTCCGCGACGGTGCCGATGATCGGCTGTTCATCAATCTGGACCCCGGCTCCCTGATCGGTAGTGATGAAATCCCGGACCATGTCCAGCACTTGACCAAGCGGTTTGACATGGTCCCGGAGCAGGTGGTGTTCGAACTGTCCGAACGCCGCTCTTTGCTCGACATCACCTCGCCTTTGGAGGTGTGCGATCTGGTCGCCCAGGCCCGCAAACCTGCCCAGACTTTTCGGGCGCGGATGAAAAAAGTCTCCGTGCGCCTGGCCCTGGATGATTTTGGCAGCGGTCAGGCTAGCCTGCCCTTGCTCTATTTGCTGCGGCCGGATTTTGTGAAGCTGAACCGGTTTTTTGTCTCCGGCCTCTCAGCGGATACCTCCCGGCGGCTTTATCTGCGGCATCTGGTCAATCTGGCCCATCAGGAAGGCATCCGCGTTGTCGCCGTCGGCGTGGATGATGCCGATGACTATCATGTCTGCCGGGATAGCGGCTGCGATATGGTCCAGGGCTTGGCGATTGCCGCCCCGGAAACGGACCCCAAGGCCTTGCGCCACCATTATGGCGTGGTGCGCCGTTTGAACCGCCTGGACAATCGCGGTCGAGGCTCGGACCGCCATCTCTTGCAGGCCCGTATGGCGGTGTTGGAGCCCATTCCGCTGGACACCCCGATGGTCGAGGTGTTCGAGCGGTTTAGAACGGAAAAGCTCCATAGCTTTTTTCCGGTGATCAACCAGCTGCGCGAACCCATCGGGATCATCCGCGAATTCGACATGAAGGAACTGGCCTATTCGCTCTATGGCAAAGACCTTGTCAGCAATAAGGGGCTGGGGCGGACCTTGAAGGACTATTTATGGCGCTGTCCGGTGGTGGAGATGAGCACGCCCGCAGAAGTCATGTTGGAGATTTTTTCCTCCAACACCGGTGCCGATGGGCTGCTGATGACCCAGGATGGGGTTTATGTCGGCTATCTGACCGCAGCCTCCTTGCTCCGAGTGATCAATGAGAAAAACCTCGCCTTGGCCCGGGACCAGAACCCGTTGACCAAGCTGCCGGGCAACACCCTGATTGGCAAATATGTTGCCGATCTGCTGGCCCTGGATCTCAGCCATGCCAGTCTGGTCTATCTGGATTTTGATAATTTTAAGCCGTTCAACGACGGCTATGGCTTCCGACAAGGCGACCGGGCGATCCTGATGTTCGCGGAGTTGATGCGGAAACTGTTCCCGGGGCCGGAAACCTTCTTGGCCCATATTGGTGGTGATGACTTCTTTATCGGCTTCAAGGATGTGCCCCAAGCTTCGGTCGAAGAGGCTGTCAGCGCCCTGATCAGCCAATTCAGCAGTGATTGCCTGTCGTTTTACGACGCGGAAACCCGGGAAGCCGGGCGCACCCAAATCCGGGACCGACAGGGGGATCTGGTCTGGATCCCCTTGCTCGCCGTCAGCGCAGCGGTGATTCATCTCTGTGCAGGCCATGGGATCGAAGATGCCGATGAAATCGGCGAGCGCATCGCTGCGCTGAAAAAACAAGCCAAAGCCTCGCCGGAGAAGATGGCAGTGCTGAGCACGCCCTGAAGCCTTTGAACACGACTGCGCGATAGACGGGGTGAAGCGTCTGGCTTTTTCTATCGCACGCGGAGTCGTTCTGGCATAATCTGTTACCGGACCTGGAAAAACTCTGATAGGTCTTCGACCGCAATGGACGGTTCAAACGGCGTCGGAGTGGGGTTCCCGTGACGAGCGGTAGCGGAGAGAGTTCTTGAAGATACTGATCGCAGACGACCACGAACTGTTTCGCGATGGGTTGCGTCTGGTTCTGGCGGATCTCAGCGCGGAAATCTCCGTCGATGAAGCCTGCACCTATGATGAAGCATTGGAACGGCTCGAGGCGGGGGCCCAATACGACATTATTCTGGTCGATCTGGTCATGCCCGGCATGATCTGGTCCGAAGGCATTGCCGCCATTAAAGAACGCGCGCCAAGCAGTTTGGTGGTTGTGCTGTCGGCCTCGGAAGACCGTACTTTGGTCCGCCAGGCGGTCCGTTTGGGGGCGGCGGGCTTTATTCCGAAAACCTCCAGCAGCAAAGTGATGATCTCGGCCTTGCAGCTGGTTCTCTCCGGGGGCGTGTATTTGCCGCCTGCTTTGCTGAACGACAATCCGGATGAGGCTCCAGGCGGGCTCGAAACACCCGCCAGCGCTGGCATGGTCGGGGCGACGGCGGGCGGCGGCGTGGAGATCGGCGCGGCCCCTGCCGGTGGTGCCGCAGAGGCGGCCTTGGACAACACAGCCCTGACCCCACGGCAGCGGGAGGTTTTGGCTTTGCTGGGTGAAGGCAAATCCAACAAGGAAATCGCCCGGGTCCTCAATCTTTCAGAAGGCACAGTGAAGCTGCATGTGACGGCGATCCTGAAAGCCTTGCATGTCACCAACCGCACCGGCGCGGTCATCGCCGCGTCGCGCATGGGGCTGACCTCGCTGTCCGGGCGAACGGGCGGCTAACCGGACTGGCTGGCAGCCTTCCGCCTGTCCGCAAAAACAATCGCAAAAGGGCTCCGCCATGACCAGACATCATGCGGAATTGCTGGTGCCCCACAGCCGGCAGCGGATTTTTGAGTTGGTCGCCCATGTGGAGCATTACCCGGAATTTGTCCCCTGGTGGATTGCGGCCCGGGTCACCGGCAAACATCATTTGATTTATGAGACCGAACAGATCATGGGCATGGGGCCGGTTCGGATCCGCTTCCATTCCCAGACCGAGCTGCATCCACCGGATCGGATCATCGTGTCTTCCCATGGGGGCATGGTGAAGGATCTGGATCTGACCTGGCAGTTTGAAGACGCTGCCCCGCCGCCGGGTTTGGTGGGGGAGGCCTGCTTGGTCAGCTTGGATATGACCCTGCAACTGTCCTCGCCCCGGATGCAAGCGCTCCTGGCGGGCATGGAGCGCGAGGCCGCGCCGAAACTGGTCCGCGCATTTGCCGATCGGGCCGATCACCTGTATAGCGGGCACTAGTCGCCTTAAGCCCACGGGTCGACCGGTTGCCGATTGGTCCAGAGTAGCACCTTTTTCCTTTAAAATCTGAGGGCTGGCTCTCTTTTCCAGTCTTGCATGGCCAAGGGTGGTCTGTATGCTGTCTTGCGGAAACCGCACGGGAAGAGCCTAAGAACCGTCGGTTGCCTTGGTCGCTGATCGGAGCCTGCCCATGAATGAAACCATCCGCGTTCAAGCTGATATGGCCGCCTCGGCGTCTTTGGCGGAGCCGCTTGCGCCCGCCGCAACGGCGCAGGATCAGGCCAGCGCGGAGGTTCCGTCTTATTTGCGCGATGTCTATCACTGGGCCTATCTGGATGAGCGCTGGTTGCGGTTTTTGGATCGCCAGGCGGTGGTCAACGCGATTTTGTGGGGCAACGCTCAGCGCTTGATGCAAGCGGCCATCCAAGAGGTCGCACCGGGGCACATGGTTTTGCAGCCCGCCTGCGTTTATGGCCGGTTTTCCAATATGCTTGCCGAACAGATCGGGGTGGATGGACGCTTGGCGGTCCGGGATATTGCGCCGATCCAAGTGCATTTTACCCAGCAGAAATGCGCCGGTCTCGAGCAGGTGGATGTGGACCGGGCCGATGCCGCCCTTGTTCCCGATCAACGCTATGACCGGGTGATCTGTTTCTTTTTGCTCCATGAGGTGCCCGACGACTATAAGGCCGCCATCGTCCAGGCCTTGCTCAGGGCGGTGAAGCCGGGCGGCAAAGTTGTCTTCGTCGATTATCATCGTCCGCATCGGTTGCATCCCATGCGACTCCCGATGTTCCTTGTGTTCCGATTTCTGGAGCCATTTGCACAAGGATTGTGCAATGTTGAAATTCCAAACCTTTCAGGCGATCTGAAAGATAAGTTCAATTGGAAGAAAGAGACTTTTTTTGGCGGTCTATATCAGAAGGTGGTAGCTACCACGGTGTAAAGTCTATGCGCCTTCTGGTAATTCGTATAAAGCGGAAAGTGCAAGTACCGCACAGGGCTCAGCTGGTGTAGATTGAGGGGGATTGGAGAGGGCTAATTCCTTCCGGTCCCGCAATTAAATCATCCACTCGAGGCTGGGGTCTCTATGTCAAATCGCTCGTCCGCTGTGCCTGGTTCTGGTTCGCCCTCTTCGACGCGGTTGCCATCCTCCGACAAAGCCTCGGGGCAGCTAACAACCTCAGCTGCTGAGGATGAGGTCGCCAAGCCCTCCTTCTTTGCCAAAGAATTGACCGTTCGTGGTCGTGTGGTCAGCCGAGGTGCGCTTTATGTGGCCGGGCAAATGGAAGGCGAAGTGACCTGCAAGACCCTGTTCGTGACGCCCTCCGGTTTGGTGGACGGGGTTGCGGATTGTGAAGAAGGCACCGTTGAAAATGGCGGACGCTTTAATGGTGTTTTGCAGGCCAAGCGCTTGGGCATTAAGGCGCGGGCGGTGTTGAACGCCCGCATCCAGGCTGGCGAACAGGCTGTGCGCAAGGTGCTGGCCGTGCCGACCGACAAAAAGTCTGTGGATCCGGTGGCTCCGACCACATCCGAAAGGTCTGCTCCGACCACAGCCATTCGGATTTCTGAAACCGTCGCGGCGGAGTAAGGTCTGGGTGGCACCCCTGGAAAAGATTTGGCCAGGCTGAATTCTATCCTTTTAGGGGACTAATCCACCAGATCATGGGGTTCCCAAAAAACGAATCCCAATATTTCGGAAAAAAAACTTTATCATTCCCGGTCTGTTCGATACGATTCTTATCGACCATCCTTTGGCGTCTCTTGGTTTGGCGCGCCGTCCGTCCAATCGTTTCCGCATCTTGCGCTTACGAGGCGACCGTCGGATCCGCGCTCCGCTCAGGCGATGCCAAAACCCCTTTCTCTGACCCATCGTTGGCCCGATGACTGACCCCTCCGCTGCTGGACAGCCCCGGGACGTCGCGCAGGACAGCGGAACCGCGCCGTCCCGTCCGGACACCGCTTCGTCGCCCGCGCCATCGGATGGGGTGGAGACGGGCAGCGGGAGCAGTGCGTCTGCAGGCCAAGCCAGCGCTGAGCGCGATCCGAAACCGTCCTCGGCCCGCTGGGCATCTGATCCCATCGACGGATCCAGGTCGAAGCCGCCCCCTGGATCGGAGCCGCCCCCCGGGACGGAATTGGATCGCCCAAAACCATCCTGGTCAGACTCTGATAGCGCCGGGGGATCGAAGCGCTGGACCGCGCCCAGGCCAACGGAATGGGAAACCCCGGAGCCCCGAGAGTATTACCGGTCTTCTGCGGAAGACTATGGCACCCGCCCGCCCTATGGCAGCTCAGAGGGCCGGTCCGACAGCTATCGGCGCTATGGTCTGGCGGATGATCCGCCACCGACTTCGGCACCACAGCCCGGCGCGGCGCCTCAGCCTGGACATCCAGCCCCACAAGGCGGAGTGCCTCCGGGTTCAGCGCCATCAGAGGTGGCCCCGCAGACAATTCCGGGGCCAAGCGGCCATGCCATGCCCTCTGCGGCCGGTTCCAACGCTATGGCCGTACCACCTATCCCGATCAATGATGGCAATCGGGGCATGATCCGGTTTTTGACCCTGGGTGCGGCGGCATTGACCCTGTTTTGGGTGGTGCTGTTTGGCCTTTATCTCAATGCCAATGTCGGCTTTGAAAATTTGTTCCTGTATCAGCCGCTGGAAATCGGCGGCATTCTGTCGGGATTGATGATCCCGGTTCTGGCGATCTGGCTGGGGGTGGCGTTCTTTGATCGCGGGGTGCGGTTCCGCACTGAATCGGCCATGCTCCAGGCCCAGATTGCCCAAATGGCCAGCCCCGGTGATCTGGCCAATGAGCATATCCAGCGTATCACCGGCGCCTTGGCGCAGCAGACCCAGGCCCTGGATGGCGCTATGCAGAAGGCCTCCAGCCAGGTGGATGCCATCCGGCGCGGCTTGCAGGAGCAGACCGAACTGCTTGAGCGCACTGCCCAACGGGTCGGCGCGGAGGGCTCGCAGATCCTGCATGGCTTTGATCAGCGCCAGGCCCGTTTGGCCGAAGCGGCGGAACGCACCGTCAGCCTGACCCGGGATCTGGATGCGACCTCGGAAGCCCTGCTCTCCCGGATCACCGAGGGCACCGGCAAGGCCTTGGGCGAGGTGCGGGGCTTCGAAGCCGTGATGTCCCATCAGGTCGAGCTGATTGCCGAATTGATGGACCGCAGCGCGGCAGAGCGGAACACGCTGGGCCGATTGCGGGAATCCATGGTGGCGATGATGGGCGATGCGGAAGGCATTGCCGGGCGGCTCTCGGATCGGGCTGAAGCGATCCAAGCGCTGTTTGTGGATCATAAAAAGGCGCTGACGGACTCTGCGGACGGCTTGGCCCAAGAGCTGCAGCAGATGCGGGAGAATATCGGCACCCAGACCGCAGGCCTGGATCAAACGACGGAACGTTTGATCAGCCGGTCCAAAGCGGTTGAAGACGCTCTCTCGGTTCAAATCCGGGCGTTGACCAGTGCTGGCGATGAGGCCGAGGGCCGCATTGGCGCGCTCAAAGGTTTGTTGGCGCGCAAGACCGAAGAGATTATTTCCGCAGGTGATCAGGCGGTTGAGTCGCTGTCCAAGAGCGGGCAAGAGCTGGAAAACCGGACCTCGGCTTTGGCGGCCCAGACCGGACGGGCCACGGCGGCAGTGCAGGAAACCGTGCGCGGTCTCGAGCAATCTTTGTCCAATCTGGACAGCCTGACCGAACGTACGATGGGCGGCGCGCGCGGTGCCCTGGAGGCCTTGTCGGAGCGTTCCGGCGCGCTGACCCGACTGAATGCGGAAGCGGAGGAGCAGACCGAGGCAATCCGCAATTCCTTGCGGGTCCAGGCCGAGGAATTGAACGGCATTGCCGGGATGGTGAAGACCCAGATCGATCTGTCCCAAACCTCTTTGTCCAAGCAAGCCCGGAAGCTGAACGAAACCTCAGAAACCGTGATCGCCGGATTGAAGGATGTCGGCGAGGATGTCCGCACCGCTGCGACGACCCTGACCGAGACCACCTCCAAGGTGACCACGGAGATGGATGGGGCGGCGGCCCGGATGGCCCAGAATGCGAAGTCGATGGATGAGGCCGGGCGCTCGGCGGCGTCTATGGTCCGCTCCGTCGGTGAGACCTTGCGGGGCGAGACCCAGGCCATGTCGCTGGCGGCGTCCGATCTGGTCAGCGGCTTGCAGTCTTCCCGGTCCGCCTTGAGCGAGGTGGTCACTGCGATCACCGAAGCGGGCGAGACTGCGAAAAGCCGGGTTGCTGCGGCGGGGCAGACCTTTGAGGAGCGCAATGCCGCCCTGCGGCAAAGTGTCGACACCACCATGGAAAACATTCAGGACGCGGTGGGCTTGCTTGACGGCCATCGCACCGCAGTGGATGCCTCTGCCACTGAGACGGCGGAGAAGGTGTCCGAGGCCGCCACCCAGCTCTCCGTGGCCGCCCAAGGCTTTGGCAGTGCGGCCGATGATGGGGTCTCCCAGGCCACCGTTGCCGCTGAGCGGCTGCGTCAGGCGGTGGATGATGTGTCGGTCAATGCGGAGCGGGTCTCCGGGGCCGTGCGGGCGGCAGGGGCGGATTTCCGCCGGGAAATCCAGGTTTCCGCCCAGACCGTGGATGGCTCGCTGGGGCCCTTGCGCGAGACCGTCGGGGGATTGCGCCGCGAGGCCGAAGCCCTGTCGGCCACGGGCATGACCATTGCAGAGACCGGCCAGAAGCTCTCGGCTGCCTTTGGTCGCCAGACCCAGGGGCTGATTGCGGCGTCTCGGGATGCGGAAGCGCGGGTTAAGGAGCTGAAGGCGTTCCGGGATGAGCGCGATATTGACCGCTTCCTGCATAACTCCACTTTGGTGATCCAGAAGCTGGAAAGCCTCTCGGTGGATATCAGCCGGATCTTCCATCCGACGAAGGAGGAGGATCTGTGGCGGCGCTATCACAAGGGCGATCAGGCGGTGTTCCTGCGCCATCTCAGCCGGGCCTTAACCCCGGGGCATGCGGAAGCGATCCGTGATGCGTTCGAGAAGGATCCGGAATTCCGGACCTATGTGGCGGCCTATGTGCAGGAATATGAAACCCTGCTCGACCAGACCCGCCGATCCCAGCGCGCCGATGTGCTGACCGCGTTGTTCATCGGCTCCGACCTCGGCAAGCTCTATCTGGTGCTGGCCAAAGCGTTGGGCCGACTAGACTAATCCAATTGGATTAATCCAAATTCGCCAAGATGATCCGCTGCAGGATCAAGGTCGGATTGATCCATTGGTCCGGTGCATTATAGAGCCCGGAATAGGTCACCACGACCAGATCCAGATCCGGCAGGATCCACAGGCGCTGACCGCCATTGCCCATGGCCCCCAAGGTGAAATGGGACCCGGTGACGCGGCCATCCGCGCCGGTGCTGGATTGCTCCGAGCCATACCAGAACCGGCTATAGCCCATGCCCCAGCTGGTGTGGATTTCCGCAGCCTTGCTCGCCTCGATCCACGCAGAGGGCACAATCTGACGGCCATCCCATTGCCCGCCCTGCAAGACCAACTGGCCAATGCGCAACAGGCTGGGGCCGCTTAGGCGCAGGCCGGAGGCGGCGGAATAGGCTTTGTCCTGGCCTTGGATCCATTCGCTCGACGGGATGGCCAACGGATCGAACAGCACGTCTCGGGCATAGGCCAGCAGGTCGCCGCCGGTTGCGCTGGAAATCAAGGCACCAATCAGGGCCGAGCAGCCACCATTGTAATCCCACCGCGTGCCGGGATCGGCTTCCAGCGGCTGTTCCAGGATGAAGCGCACCCGGTCTTCGGCCCGTTCCATGGCGATTTCGCTGTTGCGCGGATCCGTATAGGGCAGATCCTCATTCCAGGTCGTGCCCATGGCCATGGACAGCACATGGCCAATGGTCCAGGCCGCCCGTTGCGGGTCTTTGGCCAGATCTTTATGCTCCGGAAAGGCATCTAACAAAGGCGTGTCCAGCGCAGGGACCTTGCCCTCTGCCAGCGCGATGCCATAGAGCAACCCGACCACGCTTTTGGTGACCGAGCGCAGGTCATGGAGCGTGCCCGGCCCGAAGGCGACCGTTCCCAAATCCCGACCCCAGCTTTCATCTGGCCCGCTGTAATAGCGTTCAGCCAGCAATTGGCCTTTCCGCCAGACCAGCACCGCATGGAGGTTTTTCAGCGCACCGGATTGTTCGGCCAAATCCAGCTTGGTCGCGATGACGTGGCTGTTGGCGGATCGGGCTGCGGCGCTTTGGTCGATGGGGGGCATAAGAAGGGCTCCTGCGGCGGCACCACAGGTCAGCAGGGCTTGCCGTCGGGTGAAGGGCACCATGGTCCGTTCCGCTTATGAGGGCACGATTTAGATCAGATGGGTTTTATCGGCCGCCCGGGGGTCCGTATCGTCTGGCAGATCGGCCTGGGCGGTGGGGATCACGGCTTCAACCTGATCGACAACCGTGAACAGCTCTTTGGCGCCGGGCCGGGCAAAGCCATTGTCGATCACCTGATCCACCAGATCGAGAAAGCCCTGCCAGTAGCCCTCAATATTGGCCAGAATGATGGGTTTGTTGTGCAATCCGAGTTGACGCCAGGTGATGATCTCGAAGGTTTCATCCAGGGTTCCCAGACCGCCCGGCAGGATGCAGATCGCATCACACTGCTCGAACATCATCCGTTTGCGGGTGTGCATGTCGGCAACCACATGCAAGGTCATGCCTTCGCTGCTGGGCAGTTCGACCGAGCGGAGGTGGTCGGGAATAATGCCGATCACGGACCCACCCGCCCCTAAGGTCGCCCGGGCTACTTGCCCCATAATGCCGACATTGCCCGCCCCAAAGACCAAGGTGATGCCCTGTTCGCCCAATTGGCGACCCAGACGCTCCGCAGCGGCCATATAGGCCGGGTTGGTGCCTTCGGACGCGCCACAGAAGACACAAAGAGCCCGCAGAGAGCCCGTTGGGGTGGAATTGGCGGCAGACTCGGTGCCGGATGGGGCCAAAGTCATGCGGACTCCTTAGGAACGTTGAGGATTTGTTTCCCTTTCTGGTCGATATTCAGGCTACTCTGAAAGGGCAGAGGGCTCCGCGTTTTGACCAAAGCGGGCCAGCGAAAGTAAGGCGAGTGGGGAACGATGTCGAGTTTGGCTTTCCTTGAATCAGATTGGTCCCATCGATTGGGGCTCAAGGGGGCTTGGGCGTCATTTTGCTTGTTGCTGCTGGCTGTGACGCTTGTGGTGGTGCCAAACGCCGCGTGGGCTCAATCCGAAACCGCGCTTGACCAAGCCAGCCCTCCAGAGACAGCGCCGGGTATCCGCTTCCAGCTCCAGGGTTTAGAGCCTGTGGAACCACAAAGCTGTGCCGCGCGGTTCCAGTTGGACAATCGCTGGTCCCAGGACATTGACTTCATGTTGTTGGAACTGCTGGTCATCGATGATGACGCTTTTACCTCGCGGTTGGTTTCCCTGGCGGTGATGCCGCTCAATCGCGGCGAACCGGCCGATGTCCAGATCACCTTGGCTCCTACTCCCTGCTCAGGGGTTGATCGGGTTTTGATCGAAAATGTGCCGATCTGCCGCAATAGCGCCTCTGACACCTTGGACTGCCTGACGCTGTTGCAGCCGGAGACCGATCTGACCAGCCCGATGTTTATTCGGTAACCCTACGCTACGGGCCTCAATAGTGCCCCTTTTCGGATTGGGGATTCCCTTTCCGGGATGCTCAAGGCATGATCCCGACGGCGAGTCCTTCCTGGACTTGTTCTGTTCCCAGTGCCCACACAATCCCCTGAGAATGATCCCGATCCGTGCCGGTTTTTGAACTCCTTGCCATTCTAGCCATGGCCTTTGGGTTGTCCTTTGCTCTTTGCGGCGGAGGGTTGGCCCTGGGGCGTCTGCGCCAGTCCGAAGCTCTGGGCCGCAGCCTTGTGCCCGCCATGGTGCTCTTGGTTGCCGCTTTGGGCTGGCTGCTGTTGCGCGGACGGTTGGATGTGATTGGCGAAGATGTGCCCGATGTGGTGCTCAATCATATCTGGACCCCTTTCGGCGCGTTTGGCTCCCTGGATGTGATGATGGCGTCGATTGCTGGCATCGGTTTGGTTGCGCTGCTCTGGACCGCTGTGATCGGTCGCCGGGGTGCGGGCGGAGCGAAGGGACGCGCCTCTCGGTCTGGAGCAAAGGCAAAGGGCGCAAAAACGGCGGCCGACCCAGATGGGCGCGGCAGCGTCTGGGCAATTTCCTTAATCGGACTGGCAATGTGTTGGCTGGTGCCAGCCTTTGGCCGCCCGAGCTGGAGCCCGTTGGAGGACGGCCTGAGCAGCGCCTTGATCTGGGGTGGCGGTGTGGTGGCGTTTTTGATCACCCATGGCGCACTGCGCCGCCGCTTGGAGCCAAGCTCCGGAAGCGAGAAAAGCCAAGTGGCTGTCTTATTCGCCGGGGCGATGGGTGTGTTCGGATTGGCTTTGGTGGCCGACCAGTCGGATTTGATGGCCTTGCGCAATGCCATCCTGCTCTGGCTTGTGGTGTGTCTTGGGCCCTTGCTGTGGTCTTGGGCCGGGGCCGTGAACCCCCGGCCCGGCTTGCCTGCCCTGTTGGCGGCCAGCATGGTTCTCCCAGCCCAATTGATGATCTTTAGCCTGCCCACCGCATTGCCTGCCTGCGTGGTCCTGTTGATGTGCCCCTTTGCCGTAGGACCGGCCCATCGGGCCGCGATGCGGTTGCGCCGGGGCAAGGCCGGTCAGGCTGGCGCGGTGACGGTAGTTCTCAGTGTGATCATGGCAGCCTTGCCCATCGCACCGGCCTTGGCCTTGGCGTTGGTCGGAGGCGGCATCCCGGTCGCTTGGTAGGGGCCCATAGCTTGGTAAAAGGCTGTGTCCCGCTTTGACGCTTGGCCCCAAGGCCGTATACCATAGGACCTTAATCAGGTTTCAGACCGTCGGTGCGCCGAGGAAGGATCACAGGGCATGACTGCGGGCTATTCCAACAATTCCTCGAAGACCGGTTTGGTCATTGCTGGCGTGCTCCTGGTGCTGATCCTGGGCATTGGCGGGGCTTATTTTGCCGGGGTGTTTGACGGCGAGGCCCCAACCGGCCCCATTGCCGGTGACCAACCGGCCCCGGTGGAGCCGTCGCAGCCGGCTGTCGGCACGACCACAGCGCCAGCACCCCCGACAGCCACCACCGCTGAGGCCACTGCGCCTGCTGCACAGCCGGAACCGCAAGCCGAGCCGGAGGCGGCATCGACAGAAGCGGCGGAGCCCGCCCAGGCAGATGACCCCATTGCTCCGGCATTTGACATTGTTCGGGTCGAGCAGGATGGCAATGCGGTCATTGCCGGACGGGCGGAACCCGGGGCCAGGGTCCAGGTTCTTGATGATGGCGAGGTTGTGGGCGAAGCCATCGCCGATGCCCGGGGGGAATGGGTGGTGTTGCCTGACGACCCGTTGAAGCCGGGGGATCGGGCCATGACCCTGCAGGCCACGGCACCGGATGGAACGCCGCTGGGCGAAAGCCCGCCCGTGGTGATGAGCATTCCGGAACGGGAGAGCGAAGCCCCGGTTATCGTTCTGGCCGAACCGGAGCCGGGCGAGGCCAGCCGGTTGCTGCAAGGGCCCTCGGGCGAGGAGGGCAGTGAAGACCTGTCCATCGCCACAGTGGATTATGACGACCAAGGCCGTCTGGCACTGGGCGGTCAGGCTCCGGAGGGCACCACAGTGCGCACCTATCTGGACAACGAACCGATCGGCGAGGCTCAGAGCAGCAGTGACAACACCTGGGACCTTGTGGTGCCGGAACCCGTCGAGCCGGGCACCTACACCTTGCGGGCCGACCGCATCGCCCCGGATGGAACGGTGGAAGCCCGGATCGAGATCCCGTTTTTGCGGCCCAGTTCCTTGCCGGTGCCGGAGGATGGTGGGATCATGTTTGTGGTTCAGCCGGGGAACAATCTGTGGACCCTGGCGCGCAATCTCTATGGCGACGGCCTGCGCTACACCACAATCTACCAGGCCAACACCAACCAAATCCGCGATCCCGACCTGATCTATCCGGGACAAATCTTCACCCTGCCTCGGGAGGCGGCCTCACCTGCCGGTGGGTGAGGCGATGCGCGGCGCCGCGTCGAGGGCCCCCGCTTTAGGCTCCAGGCTCAGGGTATCCAGCCTACTTAGATGACAAAGGACTGTTTCTTTGGTGCGCTTTGATATTTCGTGGCGGCGCTATTTGCTGCCCCCCTTGGACCGTGAGGGAAAATGGTTTGCCGGGGGCTTTGCCCTGGTGGCGCTGGCATTGTATTGGCTCCACCCCCTGCTGGGTTTGGGTGGCGCGGTGCTCACGGTGTGGTGTTTTTTCTTTTTCCGCGACCCGCCCCGGATGATCCCCGATGCGACCGAGACCCCGGGCTTGCTGATCGCCCCGGCCAGCGGCGTGGTGCAAATGCTGGGCAATGCGGTGCCGCCGCCGGAGCTGGAATTGGGCGACACAGCCGTGCCCCGGCTGTCGATTTTTATGAGTGTGTTTGATTGCCATGTGAACCGCGTGCCTTGCGCCGGGTCGATCTCCAAAATCGCCTATCACAAGGGCAAGTTCTTGAGTGCGAGTGACGACAAGGCCAGTGATGACAATGAGCGCAATTCAGTGCTGCTGCGTTGTTCTGACGGGCGGCGGGTGGCAATGGTGCAAATCGCCGGTCTGGTGGCGCGACGGATCCGCTGTGATTTAACCGAGGGCAAAACGGTCACCATGGGCGAGCGTTTGGGGTTGATCCGGTTTGGCAGCCGGGTTGATGTCTATTTGCCCTCCGGTGGACAGTTCCTGGCCATACCGGGTCAGGTCACGGTGTCCGGCGAGACGGTGATCGCCGATTTGGACGGGACGGGGGCCCATCGGACCGGTTCCCTGGACGGAGGCGCGTAAGATGGCGGATCCGGGTCCGGGCTCTGAACATCCCTCTGGTGCTGGCCTCGAGTCTGGCGCGCCCCAACGCCGCCGACGCTTGCGGCGTCGGGTGCCGCGCTTGCAGGGGCTCTCCATCAACCGGATCATCCCCAATATGCTCACCCTGTTTGCGTTGGCGGCGGGGTTGACGGCCATTCGGTTTGGTCTGGCCGAACAATTTGAACGCGCCGTGGTCGCCATTGCCATCGCCGCCGTCTTCGATGGCTTAGATGGGCGCGTCGCCCGGATCCTGAAAGCGACCAGCAAATTTGGAGCCGAGCTCGACAGCCTGTCGGATTTTGTCTGCTTCGGTGTTGCGCCCGCGATCCTACTGTATCTCTGGACCCTGTCTGGGGCCGGGGGCATGGGATGGGCCCTGGTGCTGTTATTCGTGGTCTGTGCCGCCCTGCGCCTGGCCCGCTTTAACACCGTGATGGGCGGGGAAACCTTGCCGCCTTGGGCTTATAACTATTTCCAAGGCGTGCCCGCTCCGGCAGGGGCCGGGTTGGTCTTGCTGCCGATGATCTTGTCTTTTGAGGTCGCGCCCGACTTTTTTGCCGATCCCTGGGTGGCTGGCGCGGTGATGGTTCTGGTGGCCGGGTTGATGGTCAGTCAGATCCCAACCCTGTCCTTTAAGACTTTGCGGATCCCGCAGTCTTTTGTCCTGCCCTTGATGCTGGGCATGGGATTGCTGGCGGCTTTCTTGGTCACCAATCCCTGGGCGACCTTGGCCACCATTGGCCTGCTCTATCTGTGTTCCATCCCCTTTGGCATGCGGTCCTATCGCCGATTGGCGGAGGAGGCCGAAGCGGTCCTGGAAGCCGAAGAAAGAGAACAGAAAAAGGAAAAGGCGGTCCCGACTGCCGCAACGGAACCGCCTTCCTCAGACCCGTAAACGCGCACTCTACTCTGATTTGGTCGCCCGCATCCGTCCGCGGACAAAGCCGATGATGTTCCGGATCACCGGCAGGCGGCCATGCAATTGCTCCGCCGCATCCCAATGGTCGATATGGGCGGTCACTCGGCCCTCTTTATCGAGGGCGACCTCGGTCATCCCCTCGACCACCCAGGGCTCTTTGCCCAGGGCCGGGACATCGGCGACAAAATTCCAGCGCAAATAGGCCACCTGGCCCGATTGGCCCCAGGCAATGTCCCGCACCTTGAAGGACACGGCCTTGGCATGCTCGAACATGTGCAACAGCACGGTCCGATAGGCTTCTTGGCCAGTGACGTCATTGGCCGGGTCTTTGAATCGAACCGTCTCAGAGGTCAGGCTGTCAAAGGGGCCACCGGGATCCAGGCTTTCCGGGGTCAGGGTCTCGTAGAACCGGACATAATTTGCCAGACCATTCTGCACCGCCAAAGAGGGCGGCAAAGAGGGGGCTAGGGTGATGGAGGAGATCTTATTCATCGGCGGGTACCGTCTTCCGGGTCAAAGAGAAGCGAAGCCCATAGGGCAACATGGACAGCAGTTTCATCATACAAGTGAAACGGCGTGGGAAGGTGACTTCGAAGCCGCCTTTGCGGGCCAGTGCGCGGGCAATCCGTGCCGCTGCCGCTTCGGGCTCCATCAGAAATGGCATCTCGAAGGTATTTTTGTCGGTCAGCGGCGTGCGAACAAAGCCCGGATTGACCAGCAAGAGACGCACGCCATGGGCATCGGCTTCGGGCTTTAGCGATTCAATCATATTGATCACCGCAGCCTTGCTGGCCCCATAGGCACTGGCGGTGGGCAGGCCGGTATAGCCCGCCACCGAGGCGACCACAGCAATGGTGCCGCCCTTGCGATCCACCATTTCGGGCAGCAAGCCCTCCAGGCAGTTGGCGGTGCCAATGACATTGACTTCACTCAGATAGCGGACGGCCTCAGCTGAGAACTCTTTCAGCCGCAGTGGTTTGTGGGTGCCTGCATTGAGCACCGCATAGTCAATCGGGCGGCCGGCCAACTGGGCGGCTTGGGCGGGGGCGGCACGACAGGCCTCCCCATCCGTAACATCCAATACCAGAGGATGGATGGTTCCGGGCAGGGCTTTGCTGCGCGCCTCTTCCGCTAGGCTTTCAAGGTCATCCGGCGTCCGCGCACTGGCGGTCACGCGCACACCAAGCTCTGCAAGATGCAGGGCCAGGGCGTGTCCGATGCCTTTACCGGCACCGGTGACCCAAATATGCGAACCGGATAGAGACTGGGTCATTGGGTGTTGTCCATCCCGGCAGGGCTGTTTCCGTTGCTGCGATAAGCCAGGTCATCGCCGCCACCGCATTGGTCGCAGCGGTAAATCACTTGCGAGCCATCCTTGGTGCCAAAGGCCAGCCGGACCCAGCGGCCCTGGTCATCATACCATGCGGTGGATTCCAATTGGCCGCGATAGCTCATGGCGCGGGCCATGCGCGGGCCGGTTCCGGTTTCCACCTGTTGCGGCGGACTCAGCTGGGTGGTCACCGCATTCAAACCACCGGTGATGGTGTTGATGACGACAGTGGAGCCCAGAGCAGCCGGGTTCCAATGGTCGGTGGGGATGACGTCGGGATCCGCAGTGCCGACCCCTTTGCTGCCCGATACGGTCAACATGCCCGACCCTGGGTCCTTTTGCACCGTGACGGACCGGACATCGCCATCGTCATTGGTTTGGCTGCGTAGGGACACCAATTGCCCGTCCCGCCAAAGGGAGGTGCTGTCATATTCAAAGCGGAACACGGTGACAAAGGCGATCTTGACCGCGATCCGGGTCGACGCCGTCACTTGGACGCCGTCGGCCTGTTCCGTAAAGCGGACCACGTGATTGCCGATCTCATCGCCATTGCGCAGGATCGTAAAGCGCATTTCCGGCCCGTAATGCTCGATCGGGTTTTGGAACAGCGCCGCGCGGCTCTGCCGGTCCAAATCCAACACCGAGCCAGTGCCGGGCTCAGCCTGAGCGGTCGAGGACAGCGACAGGCCAGCCAAGAGAGCAAGGCTGACCAAGGCAGCCCCAGCGCGCTTTTTTGGCCGCGCGGAGGCGCTGGCCGACTTCGGAGCATTGGTCGCCCCGGTAAAATCTGAATGCGAGAACATGAGCCTCTCCCTTGGTCGTCGCTGATACAGCTACGCCTGAAAGGCTCCATGAGATCACCCGTAAGGCTCGAAAGAGCGTTTAAAGAGGCCCCAATCGCGTTCAAAAGGACCCTTATTCTGCCCTGGCCGGGCGCGGGCGTAGCCCGCTTGGCCGCTTGGCCGCACCCGCAATGGGCTCTAATAGGAGCGCGAGCAGTCCACCGGCTCATGCGGGGTGCACAAGGACTGGAACAAATAGTCCGGTTTGCCGCCCTCAACCCATTGTAACCCTTGGGGCAGGCCATTTTCATCGGCCTCGCCTAAGGTATCGACGAGCGAGATACGATTGGCCTCGCAATCGATGATATGACGTATGGCAACAGTGTCCTTGTTGGATTCAAATACCAGCACCTCGAACATATGCAGGCCCGGCAGTTCTGGATGGTCGGTGATTGTGCAGCGATCCACCGCGACGATGCGTTCCACATCGGGAAGAATCATATTAAGCAGCGCATTGGTTTCCTGGCTTTCTACGGAATGAACCACTTCGATAGAGGGCGGAAGACTCGCAGCCATGCTGTTATCCCAGTTGTCGCGGAGATGGATCGATAACAGCAGCATGCCGACGCCAGCCGCCCCGATGACGAGCACTTTGGGCGCGCGTTTGCCAAACAGCCGAAAGGGCAGCATGACAAGCCCGGCGATGGCGAAGCCGCCAATCACGGTCGATAGGATAGGAATTAGCATGTTGTCCCCTGTTCCCCTGTTTGGCAGGCTCTATAGCAACCAAACTTCAGGGAGGGCAAGGCTCAGGCTTCCAACAAGTCCCCGAGACGGGCTTGTTTTTTTCCCGAAAGGCCACTGGCTTGGGCCAGGAATACCTCGGCGCAGGCGATGGCATCGATCAGCGCATTATGGGCCCGGTAGCGCGGCAGTTTGTAGCGATCCCGGATCGCCCCCAAACGGAAGCTGCCCTTGGCCTCTTTTTCGCTGTGGCGACGGCGGAACCGTTTGATCTCCAGCGACATGGTATCGACATAGGGCACCGCCAGGGGCAATCCATAAAGCTTGCGGCAGGCCTGGGAGAGGAACTGTTCCTCGATCCGGCAATGGTGGGCCACCGGGACCCGCCCGGCAATGCTGTCGAGCACCAAGGGTAAGACGTCTTCCAAAGGCGGAGCGGTTTCCAAATGGCCGTCCAAAATACCGTGGATCACGGCAGTCTCCGGCGGCACCGGGAAAGTCGGTTTGACCAAATGATATTCCGCCTCACTCAGCCGGATGGCTCCATCAATGATCGGCACCAACCCAACGCTGATGATCTCGTCCTTGGTGGAGTCGAGTCCAGTACACTCAATGTCGATGGCGACGAACTCGACCTCGTCATAGCCGGTATTTAGGGTCGGATAATCTTGGCTGTAATAGTTCTTGAGCGCGCCGTCATGGGCGCGAAACCCAAACCACAGCCGCGCCAAGTCCTGTCCAAGGATCTGGTTCAACATGGTTTTGTCGCTCTCCCTTGCCTTTGCCCCGCTGCGCCGAGCACCCAAAGGCGGCCAAGCATCGGTCAGGCATCTTTCTCGAGCGACAGCCACAGCCCGCCCGATTTTGTCATTCTCTTAATTGTAGAGAGTCGACAAAAAAATACCACCAAACAATTTGCGGCCATCCGATGCCGCAGAAAGGATCGGATGGACCGCAAAAGACGGGACTATGCCCTTAGAACCGACCGGCCTGATAGGTCGAGGCCATGGAGGTCTGCAATGTTTTCACCACCGTGAACGCATCTTTGAGGTGATTGCGCTCAAAGCTGGACAGGGCGTCGGGCTCTAGGAAGTTATCGGCCTTCTTGCCTTCCCGGATCTGCTGGGCTTGATGCCGCAGCCGGATCAGGCTGATATATTCCAGCGCATCTTGCAGATCCCCGGCTCCGTCTTTGCTCAAAGTCCCGGCGTCCCGGGCCGCACCCAGGCGCTCCTGGGTGTTAACATGGGGCGCACCGGCGGCTAGGGCATAGACCCGGGCCAGATCGACAATCGGCACCACACCATTATGCTTCAGATCCATGGTGTGGTTGTGATCGCCGCCCCGGATCAGGACGAAGTTCCGGAAAAAGCCGAGCGGTGGGTGGTGAGTCATGGCATTTCCGGCCATAAAGGCTTGGAAAATCTTGTTTTTCTGGCACTTCTCCAAGACTTCTTTGTGCAGGGCCTCAAACAAGGCCTTTTCGCCATGGATGATTCGCAAATCAAAGAAGATGCAGCTCAGCATCAAGGATTTCGGATCCGGTTGTTCAATCCATTTGGAGAACTTCGCCCGCCAGCCCGAGAGCGGTTGGCGCCAGTCATCGGTCATGGCCATCATTTCGCCGGGGCAGTAGATATAGCCACAGGTGTTCAGGCCATCATTGACGTATTTGGCGAAGGCTTTGAAATACTCGCCATGTTTGGCCGGGTCATAGCTGTCATCAAGCAGCAGCCAATTGTCTTGGTCCGATTGCGCCGTTTGCTCATGCCGGGCTTGGGAACCCGCCGCCATCCAGGCATAGGGGATGGGGGCTGGGCCGAGAGCTTCTTCCGCCAAGGTGATCAGGCGCGAGGTTGCTGCATCGGATAATGCTGAAACCAGATGGCCAATGTTTTGTGCCGTGGCCCCGCTGTCAGCCAAATTCAGCACCAGATCCGGGATGTGATTGAGGACCTCCCGCATCTCCTCCGCAGAATTCCGTTTATAGATGTCGCCAACCAAATACACCGCCGAGGTGGTCTGGGTTTTCACCAGATTGGTGGTGGTGATGCAGCCCGCCAGTTCTTCGCCACGGACCACGGGAAGATGGCGGATGTTGCGCCGGGACATCAGCAACAAGGCATCAAAGGCATAGGCGTCGGCATCGATTCGGATCGGTGATCCGGACATGAGATTGGCCAGCGGGGTGTCATAGGGAAGCCCCTCGGCCACCACCCGATTGCGCAAATCCCGGTCGGTAAAGATCCCGGCCAAGGCTCCCTCTTTGGTGATGAGCAGACAAGACGCTCGATCATCGCGCATTTTTTGCGCCGCTTCGCGCACGGTGGCCTCTGGGGTGATGGTGACCGGCTCCCGCACCAGCATGTCGCCAACCCGGATGGTCATCAGGTTTAGACCCTCATCCTGGGCCGTAATGGCCGAACGCTTGCCTTCGGCCAAACTGCCGCCGGCCAGAGGCGAGAGGAAAAAGTCGATCGAGGCGTATTTTTCCCGCAGGCTGTTGAACAAGGGCACGGGGATGCAATAGGTCAGGCTGTCTTCGATGGCGACCGAGCGGTTGATCGCCTCGCCCCCGCGCAGAAGGGCGCGCAGGCCACACATATCGCCTTCGCCTAGACGGGCAAGCAGATTGCCGTCCGGATCATAGGTCTCCAGAGCACCGGTTCTGACCAGGAAGAGGCAGGAAATCGGTTTGCCGATCGTGACCAGCTCCTCGCCTTTGCGGGCATAGCGGATCTCGATGGCATTGGCCAAACTGTTCAGCGCGTCCTCATCGAGCGTTTCGAACGGATGGTGGTTGCCGAGAAAATCGCGGATCTCGATCAGTTCAATTTCCATGCGTTGTGCTCCCCCCTTTTATGCTTTTCGCCAGTATACGCTGTTGTCGCCAGACTGTCTTGATCCGGCGCAAAGTCTGATTGGTTTTTCAGACTTTTATCCGGGGGATCAGGTCGGTCCTCAAGCAAAAAAAAGCGCGCATCCGATGCCGGATGCGCGCCTGAAAATGTAAGAGGCGGGTGCGGAGCCTGACCGGTTGGCCAGGCTCCGTGCCCTTGAAGATTAGTGGTGGGTGGCTTCCCCGGCGCCACGCGGGCTCCGGATGTTTTCCACCAGGGCGGCCACTTCCGGCGGGACCGGAGCGGTCACGCGGGAAACGATGTTGGCCACCAGGAAGTTCAGAGCCATACCGACGGCACCGATACCTTCCGGGGAGATGCCGAACAGCCAGTTCTCTGGAACGTTGTCGATGAGCGGGGCAAAGAACACGCCCTTGTATGCCAGGATGTAACCCATGGTGAACACCAGACCGGTCAGCATCCCTGCAATGGCACCCTCGCGGTTGATGGTCTTCGAGAAGATACCCATCATGATCGCCGGGAACAGGGACGACGCTGCCAGACCGAACGCGAAGGCGACCACCTGCGCCACGAACCCTGGCGGGTTGTAGCCCAGATAACCAGCGATACAGATCGCGGTTGCGGCAGCGACACGGCCAGCCATCAGCTCGGTCTTTTCGGAGATATCCGGGGTCAGGGTTCCCTTCATCAAGTCGTGGGAAATACCTGCGGAAATCACCAGCAGCAGACCGGCAGCGGTGGACAGCGCCGCAGCGATACCACCAGCAGCGACCAAGGCAATCACCCAGTCAGGCAGTTGAGCAATTTCCGGGTTGGCCAGAACCATGATGTCACGGTTCACGGTCAACTCGTTGCCCTTCCAGCCCCAACCTTCGGCCTTAGCAGCGAACTCAGCGTTCTTGTCATTGTAGTACTGGATCCGACCGTCGCCGTTCTTGTCTTCGAACTTCAGCAGGCCGGTGACTTCCCAGCGACCGAACCAGTCCGGACGATCTTCGTAGACAAGGTTGGCTTCCGGATCACCGACTTCCATGCCGACGAACTGGACGGTGGTGGTCAGGTTGTAGCGGGCCATGGCACCCACGGCCGGAGCAACGGTGTACAGCAGAGCAATGAACACCAGGGCCCAACCAGCGGAGGAGCGCGCATCACGCACCTTCGGCACGGTGAAGAAGCGGACGATCACGTGGGGCAGACCGGCGGTACCAACCATCAGCGCAATGGTGATGGCAAGCACGTCAATCATTTCCTTTGGTCCCTGGGTGTATTCCAGGAAGCCAAGATCGGTCACCACTTCATTCAAGCGATGCAGCAGCGGGCCGGTGCCGTCAGACAGGTCGCCAATGAAAGCGATCTGCGGGATCGGGTTGCCGGTCAGCTGGAAGGAGATGAAGATCGCCGGAACCGTGTAAGCGGAGATCAGCACGCAGTACTGTGCCACCTGGGTGTAGGTGATCCCCTTCATCCCGCCGAGCACGGCGTAGACGAACACGATACCCATACCGATGATCAGACCGGTCAGAATGTCCACTTCCAGGAAGCGGGAGAACACAATCCCCACACCGCGCATCTGCCCCGCCACATAGGTGAAGGAGATGAAGATCAGGCACAACACCGCCACCACGCGAGCGGAGGTGGAGTAGTACCGATCACCGATGAATTCAGGGACGGTGAACTTGCCGTACTTCCGCAGATACGGAGCCAGCAGCATGGCCAACAGCACATAGCCGCCGGTCCAGCCCATCAAATACACAGAGGCGCCATACCCCAAGAAGGCGATCAAGCCCGCCATGGAGATGAAGGAGGCAGCACTCATCCAGTCAGCGCCGGTGGCCATACCATTGGCAACCGGGTGCACGCCCTTACCGGCGACGTAGAATTCACCCGTGCTGGCAGCACGAGCCCAGATCGCGATGCCGATATACAGCGCGAAGCTGAGACCCACGGCAATGTAGGTCAGCGTTTTGAGATCCATTCTCTAAATCCTTCCGATCTGACCGTTATTCTTCGTCGACGTCGAACTCGCGGTCCATCTTGTTCATGCGAGCCGCATAGAAGAAGATCAGAGCCACGAAGATGTAGATTGAGCCTTGCTGGGCGAACCAGAAGCCCAAGCCAGCGCCGCCGACTTGGATGGCATCAAGCGCATCACGCAGAATGATGCCAAAGCCATATGAAACAACGAACCAGACGGCCAGACAGGTCAAGATCAGCTTGACCGAAGCCTGCCAATAGGCGTCTGCGGATTTATCCGACATTTGGTGGTACCTCCCTTACTAGGTTTTCCCCACTCCGAAAGACGACAATCCACACGGGAATTGTCGCCATGCACAAGCTATGGGCGCCACCAAACGCGATTTTGAACGCACTTCGGGAGTCGACAGGTCACCGCTATCTCCTCCCCTGCATTCTTTTTTGATCGTTAGGGCGGTGGACCCGATGCCCGGCAGCATATCCATTTTCACTGTGAAAAAAAGTCGAAATTTTCCTCGGGCACAAAATCAGCAGTCGTATCGACACAAAAAACCAATATGCCCAGATTTCGACACATATGGATGTTGTCGTCGAAACTGAAATCCCATTCCGTTATCGGGTCAAAATTGCTCAATGATCTTTGAATTGATTTAAATCAATAGGTTATGGGGCGTTTGAGGGGTGAAAATCCGATCCGAATTGCCGCAATTTCCTTGCGTATTCGGGCTCTGAATCGCAGTTTTCTGATCGGTTGTTATCCCCTTTTGCGAATGTGGATATCGTCTCTTTCGATGGTTAAGTCTTGCGAGAATTTTGCGGCGGTTGAATTGTTGTCGTCGAAATGTTCGCTATTGCTCCGCGTATTTCGATTCGGAAAGAAAAACCGCCCATAATTGTTTAGCAAATTACTCTGGAACCGAATCTGCTCTATCTGGTCTACAGACAGGAACAGGTAAATAGGAAATAATCATATATTATAATGAGTTATGGCAGTCCTGAGCGTTTGACGCCCTGGGCGGCACAGCAGTACCGCGCGCAAACGGCCTTTGAGCCGCCTGTCAGATGCCTGAAACGCGCAGGGCACTCGAGTCTGGAAAGGTTTTAAGGGGAGTCTGTTTTTGGCTCGGCGAGGCGATCCATTTCCGCCTTGCGGGCCTGATGAACGCAATCGGTGAAGGTCTCATATCCTTCTGCCCTTCCGATGGAACGGGCGTGCACCGCATTGGCGATCTGCGCCCGACCGGCGGTGATCACAGTGCCAGGACGCCGGTGATGGGCCATGACGGCGTCATCCCAAGGCAGGCCTAAGAAATCCAGCAGGCGGGTCATGGTTTCCTTTGGTGCGCCGACCAGATCCTCATAGGTCAGGTCAAACCAATAGCCTGGGCCGATCCGGTCACGCCAGGCATTCATCTGATGCTCATAGAGGGCGAAATAGCGTCCGATATCCGCCGGGTCATAGGACCATGCCATCAGACCAGGGGCAAAAAACTGCTCATAGCAGCTGAGCGCCGTATCTTCGGTCCGGCGGGTGAGGTGAATCACCCGCGCATTGGGCAGACACAGTCTTATCTGTCCAAGGAATCGGTAATTGGCCGGGGTCTTATCGACATGGGTTAAGCCCGCCAGATCCTCAGGCCCCAAATCGGAATGCCCAGACAGAATCGCTTCCCAATAGCGATCCCGGGCTGTTCGGCATAAGCGCTTGGACCAGGGGTCAAGCCCCGTGCCGTGGATGGCGCGCATCATGGCCACGCTCTCACCCCCACCGGTAACGGCGGGATGGGCATCGAGCATGCGCTCAAGCAAAGTGGTTCCACTGCGGGGCAAGCCCAGCACAAAGATGGCTTGTGGGTGTAAGGTCCCCATGGGCAGGCTGGGCCGGAACCGGTCTACGGTGCGGTCCCAATGGTCAAGCGCCATGGTTTGGATCGTCCGCTCGGCTTCCATGGACCAGGGCAAATCGGCCCGAACGCAGGCATTGGCCCGGTGCAGGGCGTCCATCCGGTCTACAGGGCTGGCTTTTTCGATGGACAGGGCATGGGCGAAGAGCACAAAAGGTGCGTCTGGGGCTGAAGCAGACTCCGCGGCCACCTTATCGGCGAGTGCGGCCAATTGGCGCTGTTCTTGTTCCGAAAGCGCTGTTGCCCCGACCAGACTGAACCAGCAACGCCCATTGGTTGGGGCTAGGTCTCTGGCGCGACGCAGTTCTGCCAGGGCTTCGGATTGCTCCCGATTGGCCAGCAGCACCATGCCCAAGGTCCGGGCCGCTTCCGCATTGTCGGGTGCCAGCTCCACTGCCTTGCGATGCGCCGCCAGTGCCGGGGGCAGATTGCCGGTTTGAAAGGCTGCGGAGCCCAAGGTCACCCAGGCATCAACGGTCTGTGCCAAGGGGCCATCGGCCGCAACGGCCCGGGCGATCAGCGGCAAGGCTTTGCCGGGCAAGCCCATCTGCAACTGGGCAAAGCCCAGATAGAAGGCGATGGTTTCATCATCGGGTTGAAGGTGGTGCAGGATCGCCAAGCGCTTTTCTGCATCCTGATACCGCCGCTCTTTCAAAGCGGTCATGGCATCGGCCAACGCATCGGCGGCGGACATATTGCCCTGCTCCGACCCGGATTGATCCAAGCCACCCCGGTTGGGACCCTTGCCGTGATGCGACTCTCCAGACATGAGGCGACCCTAGGTCATAACCCTTTAAATGGGAAGGCCTTTGGCAGTCGGGTATTTCCCTCCAGGTTTGGACTGGATTGAGAGCCCTATTAGATCGAACAGGGCTCTAGTCGTCACTGCGGGCCATGGCCGCGAGCAGTCGGATATAGTGGTGCCGGACCTCTGCGTCCAAACCCCAATAGATTTCCGCCAGGGTTTGGGTTTCCTGCTTGGACATTGGGTCGCTCTCGCCGCCAAACTCTTCCACGACCTTGGCGGCTTCCTGTAAGTCCGTGAAAAAATAATCGATAGGAACCTTCAGTACTTGGGCAATATCGAATAATCGGCTGGCGCTGACCCGGTTCGTACCGCGTTCATACTTTTGGATCTGCTGGAACGAGACTCCAACACTTGAGGCCACAGAATCCTGATCCATACCTAGAGCAATTCGGCGTGCACGCATTCTTTGGCCCACGTGCAGATCAACGAAATGGATGTCTTTCTTCTCTTTTTCCAGCATCGATGTCTCGATTACATTCCCAAACTGACACCTGATTACCCTCTTAGGTTTAGTAACCTCTAGAGGCCTTCACAGAATGTGTACACATATCGGGAGTGTAAATCGAGTTTTTAGGAGAAAATTCTTTGTTTTCAACCTAAAGGGGTTTGCTAAATTTATGGGTCAGCACTTCAGCGAGAACTACAATTTAGTGGTAATATGCTGATATTGCAAGATATTTGCGGAAATACCGGCAATCATCCCGTAAATCGTGTATAACTCAGTATTATAATTAAAGTGCGATCAGCATTTTTACCCTATATTAAAATCGTTAAAGTTGTTTCGCCATCCTCCGCGATTGGGCATTTCTCTCGTGCCAAGCCCCTCCATAAGTCCCAGTCTTGACGGAACGCGTTGCCTTGATCAGTGTGCGCCGCGTCCGAAAGCGATGGCGATGTGAGCGGAGTGAGTCTTTATCCATGATGGTCAAAAGCGAGGCACCGTATCAGTTGGTCCATGCCAATAGGTGTCGCCAGGCTTATCGGGACTTGGTGGCCGCCCGCCCGGAACTGTTTGACAATAGCGGCGGTTCAGAGGCCATCACCATTGTCCTGGAAGAGGCCGAGATCGATGCGATTGAGCAGGAGATGGCCCGCCGTCTGGCATCCCAGGGGCTGCCCGTCAGTTGGGCGACCATTGGGGTTCTCAGCGAAGATCAATATGCTTGGCTGGTGCGTGATGCGGTGCGATTCGGGGATGGCAGTCCGGGAACTTATTTTCGCCTGATTGCCAAGCCTTGGCAGGTCAATGGGGTAGTGGTGATCCCCATCCTTGACCAGGGTCCGGACCAGGGGTTGGTTCTGATCCGCCAATATCGCCATGCGACCCGGTCTTGGCAGTGGGAGTTCCCGCGTGGACGCATCGATCCAGGCGATCAGGCCGAGGCTGCGGCCCGCAAGGAGGCATTTGAAGAGGCCGGGGCGATAGTGGATGCCTTAACCCCCTTGGGGGAGGTGCACACCACTGCTGGATTGACCTCCGAATGCTTGGCATTGTTCGCCGCCCGAACCGACCGGATTGGATCAGGATCCGCTGCGGAAAGCATTGCAGATCCGGTGGTGCTGCGCCCGCAGGCCATCGAGGCCATGATTGCAGACGGTCAGATCAGCTGTGGCATCAGCATCACTGCCTATTTTCGCGCTAAATTGGCCGGGCTCCTGGAAAGCCTATAGCAGCGTCTATGCCGTGGCGGGTCTCGGGCGTTACGCCACAACCTTGCCGGGGTTCATCAGATTGCGTGGGTCGATGGCCTTTTTGACCGCCCGCATCAGATCCAGCTCCAAAGGCGCTTTGTAATGCTCCAGCTCTTCGACCTTTAGGCTGCCAATGCCATGTTCAGCGCTGATCGAGCCGTTCATATCGACGACGATGTCATGCACGATCCGGTTCATGTCTTCCCACTTCGCCAAATAGCTTTGCGGATCCATGTCCTCGGGCTGGGTCAAATTATAATGCACATTGCCATCACCCACATGGCCAAACGGGCAGGGCCGTAACCCCGGTAAAGCTGCGGTAACGGCGTCATTGGCCCGGGCGATAAACTCAGGCACCCGGCTGACCGGGACCGAGACGTCATGCTTGATCGAAGCGCCCTCATGTTTTTGCGCTTCCGGCAGCCCTTCCCGGATCCGCCAGAGACCATGGGCTTGGTCCAAGCTTTCGGCAATCACCGCATCAGCGATCAGTTCCGTTTCGAAGGCGGTTTCCAGAATGGTTTCAAAGACCGTGCGCAGGTCCGCATTTTCCCGGCTGGAGGACAGCTCGATCAGGGCATACCAGTCATGGGCGTCCTCCAGCGGATTGCGCACGCCATCCAGATGCTTTTCCGCGATCTCCATTCCGAACCGGCCGATCAACTCAAAGGCATCGACCAGATCTCCGGATTGACGTCGGGCCAGGGACAGCAGCTTAGGGGCTGCCTCCAAATCGGAGAGGGCGCACAGCGCTGTTTGCTTTTCCTTGGCCTTCGGGAACAGTTTCAGAACCGCCCGGGTGATGATGCCCAATGTGCCCTCGGAGCCGACAAAGAGATGCTTTAGCGCATAGCCGGTATTGTCCTTGCCCAGAGCTTTTAGGCCGTTCCAGATCTGGCCGTCGGGCAACACCACTTCCAGGCCCAAGACCAAATCCCGGGTGTTGCCATAGCGCAAAACATTTACCCCTCCGGCATTGGAGGACAGATTGCCGCCGATTTGGCAGGTGCCCTCAGCACCCAAGGAGAGGGGGAACAGGCAATCGGCCTCATCGGCGGCTTTTTGCAGGTCCTGCAAGATACAGCCCGCCTCCACGGTCATGGTGTGTTCGACCGGGTCAATGGCGAGGATTCGGTTCATCCGCCCAGTGGCCAGGATGACTTGGCCGGATGCGGAGACGGCTCCGCCCACAAGGCCCGTATTGCCGCCTTGGGGAACAATGCTCACCCCTGCCGCGTGGCACAGCCGCACCACCTCGGCGCATTCCTCGGTGTTGGCCGGTCGGACCACCACGGTCGCTGCTCCCTGGAACAAGCCCCGTTCCTCGGCCAGATAGGGCGCAAGGTCGGTGGTTTCGGTCAGCAAGCCTTTGGGGCCAAGCAGGGTGGACAGCGCGTCCAGCAAAGTGCTGGGAACGGACATGGGGCAAACCTCCAAATCGTGATCCCCCCATTTAAGGTATTTTTTGCCAAATCTGAACAGCGATTAGTCCAGTTGACTAGTCTCGCGGTGCCGCAGCACGGCGCAATCGGTCCAGAATAGCCAGGCCAATGCCGGTTTCCGGGATCGGGGCCACGGCAATGCCTTTTGGATCCTGAGCATCCAGAGCACGCAGGCTGGCGAACAAATTGGCCGCTGCCTCGACCAAATCGCCGGTGGGGGAGAGATCAAAATCTGCGGCTTCGGTACCGTCGAACCCGAGCAGGCACCAACCGGGCTCTGGAATTGCGACACAGTCCAGGCGGACCGGCGCGCGCGGCGCATAATGGGACAGCAGCCGTCCGGGCGAGCGCGGCGCGCTTGGGTCTTCCTGCTCGGCAAACGCCGGTTCATAGCCGAGAATTGGGGCCAGATCCTGCGGGGTGACACTGCCCGGGCGCAGCAGTTCCGCCTTCGCACCGCTCAGATCCAAAATCGTGCTTTCCAATCCCACCGCACAGGGGCCGCCATCCAAGATCCGGCAGGTCTCAGGCCCTAAGCTGTCGCGGACATGGTCCGGTCGGGTTGGGCTGACATCACCGGATCGATTGGCGCTGGGGGCGGCCAAAGGACGGCCAACACGGTGCAACAGCGCTTGCGCCAGCCCGTGGTCGGGGCAACGCACGGCCACCGTGTCCAGACCGGCGGAGACCAACAGGGACAGGTCTCGGCCCGCTGGACTCGAAGGCTTAGACAGCCTTGGTAGCACCAGCGTTAGGGCTCCGGGCCAGAACCGCTCGGCAAGAGCTGCGGCACGGTCATCCCACGCCACCCAGCGCCCGGCCTCATCTGGGTTCGGGCAATGGATAATCAGAGGGTTAAATCGGGGGCGTCCCTTGGCGGCAAAGATCGCGGCAACGGCATGCTCATTGGTGGCATCCGCGCCCAGGCCGTAGACGGTCTCTGTGGGGAAGGCCACCAGCTTGCCATCCAGCAGATCTTGGGCGGCAAGATCCAAGGTCTGGTCAGTCTTCGAAATTGCCACGGCGGCCGATTTGAACATCGCGGTGGACAAAGACGCTCATCAATAGGCCGAAGCCGATCATCTGGGTCAGCATGGCCGTGCCACCATAGGAGATCAGGGGCAGCGGAACGCCGACCACCGGGATCAAGCCCATGACCATGGCGATGTTGATGAACACATAGAGGAAGAACGTGACCGTCACCCCCATGGCCACATAGCGGCCAAATTGATGGCGGCAGCGGAAGGTGATGGCAAAGCCGTAAATCAGGATCACCACATAGAGCGCAATCAGGGTCAGCCCGCCGATCATGCCGAACTCTTCCGCCAGCATGGTGAAAATAAAGTCGGTCTGTTTTTCCGGCAGGAAGTTCAAATGCGCCTGGGTCCCGGCACCAAAGCCTTTGCCGAACATGCCGCCCGAGCCCAAGGCGATCTTGGACTGCAAAATATGATAACCCGCGCCCAAGGGGTCACGCTCCGGGTTCAGGAAGGTCAGCACCCGCTGCTTCTGGTAGTCATGCAAAAACTGCCAAGCGACCGGGATGGCCCCCAGCCCGGCAACAATCACCAAAGCGAATTTCCACAGCCGCACCCCGGCCAGGAATAGGATTGCGGCGGATCCGGCCACCAGCATCAGGGTGGTGCCCAAATCCGGCTGGCGCAGCACCAGAACGCTGGGCAGGGCGACCAGCACCAAGGGAGGCACCAGGAAGGTAATACGCCTGACATCGTCCAGATCCGCGCCATGGAAATAGCGCGCCAAGGTCAGCACCAGGGCGATTTTCATCAGCTCGGAGGGTTGGAGCTGGATGACCTTTAAGTCGATCCAACGCTGCGCGCCCATGCCGATGGTGCCTTTGACCTCCACGGCGATCAGCAACACCATGGTCAGGACGTAGAACACATAGGCATATTTCATCCAGACCCGGATGTCGGTCAGCGCAATGGCCAACAGCACCAGCATCAAGACGCCAAAGCGGGTCATTTGCCGCACGGCCCAAGGGTCCAGCGAGCCATTGGCCGCCGAATAAAGCATGATAAAGCCGATGCTCGCGGTCAGGCTGACCACCAGCAAAAACAGCCAAGCCACCCCCCACAGC
Organism: Rhodospirillaceae bacterium; assembly: GCA_049604415.1. Lineage (GTDB taxonomy): Bacteria > Pseudomonadota > Alphaproteobacteria > Rhodospirillales > Rhodospirillaceae > JBMYTN01. The sequence continues at coordinate 65,325 of JBMYTN010000002.1, forward strand.
TTCTCGCCGAGGGTCATCTCGCCCCGCCGCAGCCGGGCGGCGATGAATTCATTGCCAATCAGCATCAGCGGTTGCCCCCCGTGCTGATGGGCGTTGCGCCGGACAGAGACTCACCCGAGGCCAAGCGTGGCTCGGGACCCGGTTCGACCGGAGGGTTCGGAGCGGGGGCTTGGGGTCTGTTGCCAGGAGCCGGGGTGTTTGGCCCGCCGGGCCCTCCCTCTGGGGCCTCGTCCGGGGCCCCAGGTCCCTCATTGGGATTGCCGACCAGAGGGGTACCGGCGGGATGCACCCCTGAGGGATCCAGACGCAGGGTTTCGGCCATAATGTCTGAAGCGATCGGGGCCGCCGCTTTTGACCCACCGCCACCATGCTCCACCACCACCGCCACCGCATAGCGCGGCGCATCATGGGGCGCATAGCCCACGAACAAAGCGTGATTGCGGTGCTCCCAGGGCAGGTCGTCTTGGGAGCGAATGCCCATTTCGCGCTCGCGCATGGTGATGCGCCGGACCTGGGTTGTGCCGGTTTTCCCGGCCATTTGCCCCAACTCTTCGGGCAGGGCGGACCGCCTTGCGGTGCCGCGCGGGCCATTGACCACCTCCCACATGCCCTGCTTGGCCATATCGAGGGCCGGTTTGGACACCCCCAGGGAGGGGGGCGGTTCGCTCGGCAAGGTCTCGCCCGTTTCAGTGCCCTCTTCCGGTGGGGCCTTGAGATTGCGCGACAAAACCGGCTTAACGGCCAAACCGCCATTGGCAATGCGCGAGGTCATCACCGCCAATTGCAGCGGGGTCGAGAGCACATAACCCTGACCAATGCCCGCCACCAGGGTCTCGCCCTGGTGCCAAGGTTGGCCCAAGGTGGCGGTTTTCCAAGCCCGCGATGGCATCAAACCGGGTTTTTCGCCGGTCAAGCCAACATCCAAAAAGGTGCCGACGCCAAACTTTTTCGCCATATCGGCAATGCGGTCGATGCCCAGGCGTCGGGCAATCTCATAGAAATAGACGTCGCAGGATTGGGCAATGGCCTGGGTCATATCCATCGCGCCATGGCCACCCCGTTTCCAGCAGTGGAAGCGGTGGCCGCCCAACTCCATATGGCCGGGGCAAAACACGGTCTGGTTCGGCTTGATCAGACCGGCTTCTTGGGCCGCCATGGACACCAGCATCTTAAAGGTCGACCCCGGGGAATATTGCCCGGCCACGCTTTTGTTGATCAGTGGCGAGCGTGGGTTTTCCACCAAAGTGCGCCATTCCTCGGAGGTCAATCCCCGGGTAAACGCATTGGGGTCAAAGGCAGGCATGGAGGCCATGGCGAGAATGTCGCCGGTATGGACATCCATCACCACCGCACTGGCGCTTTCCTCGCCCAACCGCCGGGCAGCATAGGACTGCAGACGCTTGTCGATGGTCAGCGCGACCTCGGCCCCGGCCTGGGCTTCATCGGTGGTTTGCTCCGCCATCACCCGACCCAGGGCATTAACCTCTACCCGACTGGTGCCGCCCCGACCCCGCAGGGCCAAATCATAGACCCGCTCCACCCCTTGCTTGCCGATGCGAAAACCGGGCAACTCCAACAGAGGGTCCCCGGTCAGCTCCTCTTCCGAGACACTGGCGACATATCCCAGCAAATGGGCCGCCACATCGCCCAGGGGGTAAAACCGGGTCAGGCCTTCATCAATGGCAATGCCGGGCAGGTCGGGCTTGTTGATCTGGATCCGGACCATATCCTCCCAGGACAGGTTTTCCCGGATCGTTACCGGGACAAAACCCCGGCGGCGCTTGAGTTCACGGGCCACCTTTTGCCGTTCGCTGTCGGTCAGGGGCAGGATCTGACCCAGGGCATCTAAGGTCGAAACAATGGCCTTTTCCCGCTCCGCCGTGGTGCGGAACCGGCTGAGAATGTCTTCGCCAATCACATTGACCCGAAAATTCTGGCTGTTGACCGCCAGAGGTTCCCCGAAGCGATCGACGATCCGGCCCCGGGGTGGGGGCAGCAGGCGCATATTGAACTGGTTTTCCTCGGACATCCGCACATAGCGGTCCGATTCCACCACCTGCAAATAATACATCCGGCCCACCAAGGCACCGATCAAAGACAACTTCATGCCGCCAAGCACGACGGCCCGGCGGGTAAAGGTCTTGGATCGATCTCCATCTCTGGGGGCCATGCGCTCTAGCTTTCCCGGAAGAACAAGATGTGGACGCGCCCGAACAGCCAGGCGAACAGAGGGTAGACCGCGACGGTGAAGATCACGCTGAACAGCTCGGACGATCCGTCAACCACGGTGCCATAATAGAGGCAGACGCAGATCCACCGGACAAAGCCAATCCCCATGGCGACCAGGGAAAAGGCCCACCACGTGACCATGAAGGGCTTGCCCAGGAAAAACTTTTGCTGGGTGAACACGGTCATGCGCGCCAGCAGCAATGCCAGAGCACCGACGCCCAAAGGTGCGCCAGTCAGGCTGTCCTGCACCAGGCCCAAAAAGAACGCCGAGCCATAGCCCATGGCATCGGGCTCGGTCACAGCCCAAAAGTAAACGCTGATCAGAGCGATCATCGGGGCGATATGGACAAAGCCGGGCAAATGGGTCGGGGCGACACTCATCAACAACAGAACCGTCGTCAGGCCGACGGGCACAAACCCCCGGGCAAAGCCCTCGATGCGTGTTCCTAGGGTCGGCCGCATGACCTAGTCCAACCCGGTCAAGGTGGTCGGTTCACTTAAGATGCCATCAGTGCGGAAATCCACCAGTCGCACGACTTCCAGCCGCTCCTGCTCGACAAACAGCTGGACCCGGATGCCATTTTTCTCATCCACACTGGCAACCACGCCAATGGGGACGCCCTCCGGAAACACCCGGGCATCGCCGGAGGTCACAATGCGATCGCCCGGGACCAGGGCCACCTTGTTGCGCATGAAGCGCAGTTGGGGTCGATCGCCATTGTCGCCCATGAGAATGGCTTTGACGCCGGAGCCCTCAATCAGCACCGGCACCCGGCTGTTAATATCGTTGAGCAGCAACACCCGGGAGGCGGTTCGACCGGTTTCAGCAATCAGCCCCACCAAGCCATCGCCGGAGATCACGGCTTGGCCTTTGACCACATTGTTTTGGGTTCCGGCCATCACCAGCAGGGAACGGGCAAAGGTGCCCCCCGCATCGGCCACCACCTTGGCAGAAATGAAGGAGGGCTGCGGGTCCGGCACATAGTTCAATAGCCCACGCAGGGCCTCGTTTTCGGACTCCAGCTGCCGGGCCACCGCTTGCCAGCGCAACAGCCGGGTGTTCTCGGTCAGCAGGCGGGCGTTTTCCTCCCGGATCGCCGTGAGCTCGCGGAAATTATCAAACACCGCCGCCACACTTTTGGCAGGCTCGCTGAGCAGCCCCAACACCGGTGCGACGGCGTCGGTGATCTGCACGCGGATCCGTTCGACCAGAACCGTGTCCGCCTTGCCCAGCATCATCAGGCCAAAGGAGGCCGCAACAAGCACGACAAAGGCAAATTTCTGCAGAAAGAACCTAAGGCTGGAGAAGCGCGCGGAGGGTCCGGCCTGTTGCTTCACGATCCCCGTCTCCCTTTAAGGTGAGAGCGTGTGAACGAAACTGGAACGGCGGTCCATTCCATCAAATGTCTGGTCTCCAGGATTAGGCACATCATTGAATCACGCCAACGGGCAAAAAGATAGAACTAACGGGCCTCTGCCAACGGATTTTGATCCGATGCCGCAGCCGCTGGCCAGCGCATAGACCTATGGCTAGGCGCTCTCAGTCCAAAAAAATGAAACGCAACGCTCTGAAGGGGTCTTAAATCACCGAGGTCAGCACATTGCGCAGCTTTTTGGTTTCCTCCAGCGCCCGACCGGTGCCCAGCGCAACGCAGGACAAGGGGTCATCGGCAATAGACACCGGCAGTCCGGTGGAAACCCGCAGCACATAATCCAAATTGGTCAGCAGCGCGCCGCCGCCGGTCAGGAAAATCCCCTTATCGACGATATCGGCGGCCAGTTCCGGCGCGGTGTGCTCCAGGGCCACCTTCACCGCTTCAATGATGGCGCTGACCGGCTCGGCCAGGCTTTCTGCGATCTGGGCTTCGCCGATCACCAGCTCCTTGGGGACGCCATTCATCAAATCGCGGCCCTTGATCTCCATGGTCCGGTTCAGACCGTCTTCCGGTGGACAGGCGCAGCCGATTTCTTTTTTGATCCGTTCCGCTGAGCCTTCGCCGACCAGCAGATTATGGTTGCGCCGGATATAGGCGATGATGGCTTCATCCATTTTATCGCCGCCCACCCGGACTGAGCGGGCATAGACGATGCCGCCCAGGGACAGCACGGCGACCTCGGTGGTGCCACCACCGATATCGACCACCATGGAGCCGGTGGGCTCGGTGACCGGCAGACCGGCCCCAATGGCTGCTGCCATCGGCTCTTCAATCAAGAACACCCGGCGCGCGCCTGCGGCCTCAGCGGATTCCTGAATTGCCCGGCGTTCCACCGCCGTGGAGCCGGAAGGAACGCAGATAATAACCATGGGGCTGGCGAAGCTACGCCGATTGTGCACTTTGCGGATAAAGTGCTTGATCATTTCTTCGGCGACTTCGAAGTCGGCGATCACACCGTCACGCAAAGGCCGAATGGCCTGAATGTTTCCCGGGGTCCGGCCCAGCATCTGCTTGGCTTCATCGCCAACCGCAAGAACCTGTTTCTTGCCTTTGACGTCGGCGATGGCGACCACAGAAGGCTCATTGAGGACGATGCCCCGACCCTTCACGTAAACCAGCGTATTCGCTGTACCGAGGTCGATGGCCATATCGGCTGACAACCACCCGGTCATTCTGGAAAACATCGACCCTCACTCATTCAGTTAGCGTACCACTGGTCGCGTCGTGGCAGGATCCACGGCGCAAATACGTCCCGCATCACCATCCCGACTCAAGGGCGACTCCTAAGGAATCCCATTTGTCGGGGGTATTCGGTCTCTCAGCCACAATATATCGGAAAATCGATATGAAGGACAGGTCGGCGGGAACCCCATCAAGGCGATAACGGCATCAAATGTCAACGCCCAACTCTAGGGTCATTTCCTGCCAAGGGCTTTGCTAGGAACCGTAGAGATTGTGCAGAGTCGCCGCCAACCGCCAACCCGTTGGAATGGGGCACTTTCCTGGGGCTTCAAACCGGTTCGATCCAGGGCTGCAACCACCCCAGCCATTTGGCTCTTAGGCCAACAAGCAACGGTCGGAACCCGGTGGTCCCGACCGTGCTGAATAGCTGATCAATCGAGTCGGTAAACCAAACCCGACCGATCAGTTCTTTTCTTTGTCCACCAGACGGTTGGCACCGATCCAGGGCATCATGGCCCGCAGCCGACCGCCGACTTCCTCAATCGGTTGTTCGGCCCACAGACGCCGGGTGGCCTTAAAGGAGGGCTGGCCAGCCTTGCATTCCTGCATCCAGTCCCGGGTGAAGCGACCGGTTTGGATATCGGTCAGCACCCGCTTCATTTCCGCTTTGGTTTCGTCGGTGATCATCCGGGGGCCGGTGACATAATCGCCATATTCAGCGGTGTTGGAGATGGAATAGCGCATATTGGCCATGCCGCCTTCATACATCAGATCGACGATCAGCTTCACTTCGTGCAGGCATTCGAAATAGGCCATTTCCGGGGCGTAGCCCGCTTCGACCAGGGTTTCGAATCCGGCTTGGATCAGATGGGTCAAGCCGCCGCACAGCACGGCTTGCTCGCCGAACAGATCGGTTTCGCATTCCTCGCGGAAGCTGGTTTCGATGATGCCGGACCGACCACCGCCAATGGCACTGGCATAGGACAGGGCGATGTCCATGGCATTGCCCGACGGGTTGGCATGGACGGCCACCAGGCAAGGCACGCCGCCGCCGCGCTGATATTCGCTGCGCACGGTGTGGCCGGGACCCTTCGGCGCGACCATGAACACGTCCAGATCGGGGCGGGCTTCAATCAGGCTGAAATGGATGTTCAGACCATGGGCGAAGGCCAGGGCAGCGCCTTCCTTCATATTGTCATGCAGGTCGTTGCGATAGATATCGGCCTGCAGCTCGTCCGGGGTCAGCATCATCACCACATCGGCCCAGGCCGCTGCTTCCGCAGGGGTCATGACCTTCAGGCCTTCGCCTTCGGCCTTTTTGCGGGTGGCGGAGCCTTCGCGCAGGGCAACACAGACTTCGGTCACACCGCTGTCACGCAGATTGAGAATATGGGCATGGCCTTGGCTGCCATAGCCGACGACGGCAATTTTCTTGCCCTTGGCCAAATTCACATCGGCGTCACGGTCGTAATACACGCGCATGGTTTGGAGTTCCTTTGTCTTGTCTTTGTCCGTTTGGACGCTTTCCGGCGCATTCAGAGAAGGTCGGAAAGGGTTTGATTACTGCGGTTCAGCGCCCCGTGCGATGGCGGCCACCCCGGTCCGGGCGACATCCACCAAGCCCAGGGGCTCCATAAGGTCGATGAAAGCGTTGAGCTTGTCGGTCTTGCCAACGATCTCGAACACGAAGGACTCGTTGGTGCTGTCGACGACGCGTGCGCGAAAGATATCGGCGATGCGCAAGGATTCAACCCGTTTGTCGCCGGTGCCTGCAACCTTGATCAGGGCCAGCTCGCGGCTGACATGGGGGCCTTCCACGGTCAGGTCGTGCACTTTATGCACCGGCACCAAGCGGCCAAGCTGGGCTTTGATCTGTTCAATGACCATTGGGGTGCCCGACGTCACCAAGGTGATCCGGGACAGCCTTTCCTGCAAATCCACTTCGGCAACGGTCAGGCTTTCAATGTTATAGCCGCGACCGGAAAACAATCCGATCACCCGGGCCAACACGCCGGATTCATTGTCAACAAGAACGCTAATGGTATGGGCGGCAATCTCAATTTCAGCCGATTTCGGCGGGTAAGGCACGGGACTTTCCTCCGGCTCGACCGGGCCGCAAGCTGATCCCTGCCTTTGGGTCGGGGAGGACCCTGATCCAAAGGGGGAGTGGTGCCGGGCGCCGGTGGCATGGGATGTTGCGCAAGGGTTTGATGCGCAGAGGCAGAAAAGATGCGGGCCCGAAGACCCGCACCGCAAGGACATGTATCAGGGCTATACCAAAATAGCCCCTTCTTTTGTGATGGCTTCTTCGCCCTCGGCCACCGGGCCAAGCAGCATTTCATTATGCGGTGCCCCCGACGGGATCATCGGGAAGCAGTTTTCATTCTGATCGACGATCATATCCACCAGCACAGGCCGCTTGATGTCGATCATTTCCCCGATCACATCATCGACCTCGGAGGGCTTGGTGGCCCGCAGACCAACCGCACCAAAGCTTTCCGCCAGCTTCAGGAAGTCCGGCAGCGCTTCGGAATAGCTTTCGGAATAGCGCCCGCCATGGAGCAGCTCCTGCCATTGGCGCACCATCCCCATATATTTGTTGTTGAGGATGAACACCTTCACCGGCAGGCGGAACTGCACCGCCGTCGAAATCTCCTGCATGTTCATCATGAAGGAGGCCTCGCCGGAGACATCGACCACCAAAGCATCCGGATAGGCCACCTGAACCCCGAGGGCAGCCGGGAAGCCATAGCCCATGGTGCCCAATCCACCGGAGGTCATCCAGCGGTTTGGCTTTTCGAACTTGTAATACTGGGCCGCCCACATTTGGTGCTGCCCGACCTCGGTGGTGATGAAGGTGTCGCGGTCCTTGGTCAGCTCATAGAGCCGCTCCAGGGCATATTGCGGCTTGATCACATTTTCGCTGTGGGCATAGGCCAGACAATCCCGGGCCCGCCAGACATTGATCTGGTTCCACCACTCCTTCAGAGCAGCTGTGTCGGGGCGGTATTGCCGCGCCTTCCATACCCGGATCAGATCTTCCAGCACATGGCCGACATCGCCGATCAGCGGCACATCGACCGGCACGTTTTTGTTGATCGAGGACGGATCAATGTCGATCTGGATTTTGATGCTGTCCGGCGAGAACGCATCAATCCGACCGGTGACCCGGTCATCAAACCGCGCGCCAATGGCAATCATCACGTCACAGCCATGCATGGCCAGATTGGCCTCATAGGTGCCGTGCATGCCCAACATGCCCATGAACTGATCGTCCGAGGCCGGGTAGCAGCCCAGACCCATCAGGGTGTTGGTGATCGGATAGCCCGTCAGCTGGACCAATTGTGTCAGCAGCTGGCAGGCCGCCGGGCCGGAATTGATCACCCCGCCGCCCGCATAAAAAATCGGGCGCTTGGCGCTGGCGATGATCTCGGCAGCTTTTTCGATGCCCTCAATCGGCGCTTTGATTTGCGGCCGATAGGATTTGTGCTTCACCCGGGTCGGCGCCGTATAGGGTGCCGGCTTCATCAGGATGTCTTTGGGCAGGTCAATGACCACCGGGCCGGGACGGCCTTGGGCAGCCACCTGGAAGCCCTCATGGACGACACGGGCCAGATCCTCAGACCGTTTCACCAGGTAGTTATGCTTGGTGCATTGCCGGGTGATGCCGGTGGTGTCAGCCTCTTGGAAGGCGTCATTGCCGATCAAATGGGTCGGGACCTGGCCGGTCAGGCAGACGATGGGAACCGAATCCATCATCGCATCGGTCAAGCCGGTGACCGCATTGGTCGCACCGGGACCGGAGGTCACCAGTACCACGCCCACGCGGCCTGTGGAGCGGGCATATCCCTCCGCAGCATGGACCGCAGCTTGTTCGTGGCGCACCAAAATATGTTTGATCCGGTTTTGCTGGAACAACGCGTCATAGATCGGAAGGACGGCACCGCCGGGATATCCGAAAATTACCTCCACACCCTGGTCGACCAGGGCTTTCAGGAGGATCTCCGCACCGGAGTTTTCAGTCTGGACCATTTTGGCACCCGTTCGGTTTCGTCAAGCAACAGCCCTTGGCCGATGCGCTGCCATGCCGGTCCTTAAGGATAGAAACAGATAGAGCCGGACCGCGCCGGAGGCCGTAGCCAGATCCCGGCGGAGCCTGGGTCGATCTGTGTCGTCGGGTCTTGACCCTTATCAAGGTCCGGCGAGCGGCTTAAATGCGCGCAAGGCCGAAGGCTCCGGCCCCGCTTGGGCCGGAAGGACGCGCAGACTATTCTTTCACTTTGATGCGGTCAATGGAAAATCATGCAGGAAATTATCCAATTTTGGCCAAAAACTTTCCGAAAGTTGCGTATCCCACCGTCCAGGCACCACCAGATGGTGTCGAAGCTGGTTTCGGAACCATGTCCGCTGACGTTTGGCATAGCGCCGGGAGGCTGTGGCGGCCCGGGCCATGCCCTCAGCCAAGGAGACCTCGCCGGACAGGACAGCGGCAAATTCTGGCACGCCGACCGCCTTTAGAATGGGCAGGGCTGGATCGAGTCGACGGGCCAGCAGGGCACGGACCTCTTCCAAACCGCCCGCTGCGACCATCGCGCCCAAGCGCTCATCCACAGCACGATCAATATCCGGCTTGGGCGGGTCGATCAGGATCACCGCCACGGGGCCAGAGAGCGGTGGGGCGGTCGGCGGCAGGTTTTGCCAATCGGCCAAGGAGCGCCCGGTGGCGGTCAGCACTTCCCAGGCCCGGGCGACCCGTTGGGAATCCGTCGGGCGCAGCCGGTTGGCCATGGAGGGATCCCGCAAGGCCAGTTCGCCATACAGACCGCCAGGGCCTTCACGGTTCAGTCGGCCCCGGGCCATGGCGCGGACCGCTTCGGGCACATCGGGCACCGGGGCAAGGCCTTCCAGCAGTCCCCGAATATAAAGACCCGTTCCGCCACACAGGATCGGCACCCGGCCAGACGCGCGGACCTGGGCGACCTCCTCGGCGGCGCGGGAGCGCCAGCGCGCCACCGAGCACAGCTCGGAGCCATCTAAGAAGCCATAAAGCCGATGCGGGGCTTGGGTGCTGTCCCGTTGGGTTGGGCGGGCGGTCATGATCGATAGGTCGCGATAGACCTGCATGCTGTCCGCATTGATCACCACCCCATCCATGGAGCGCGCCAGGGCCAGGGCCAACCGGCTTTTGCCGCTGGCGGTCGGTCCGGCCACCACAATCGCCAGCCCGTCCGATCCGCCAAGGGCGGTGTGGTCTGCGGGATCGGAGGAGGTCTCCGAGGGGGATGAGGTCAGACGACCAGGCTTGTGGCCTGGCGGTCTGGAGGGATCGGACACAAGCGCGTTCCTGTCCTGGACGACAACATCACTATCGGGTATCTCCGATACAGCTTCGGATCAACCCCACCTGCGTGTGATCCTACAGAAATAGCGTTGGAAATGCGTCTTTTTCTCGCTTCCCCCGATGGAGAGCTTTGATGGAATGCGTCGCAACTTTGATCGCTGCGCCGGGGGACCCGGTGTTGTCCAGCTACGATGCGGGGTTTCGCGACCTGCGCAAGGCTCTGGAAGCCGCCGGGGCCGAAACCGGTCCGCCGGTGGTGCTCAGCTCGGGCGAGGCGATGGATCTGCCGATCTGGGAGCTGGCCCCGGATTTGGCTGGCGCGGTGATCCTAAAAACCCTGGGCGATCAGCCGGTCGATGTTTTGGTCCAACCGGTGGCCAATCGGCGCAAGCGGCTATTGGTGGCCGACATGGACAGCACCATTGTCACCGGCGAGACCCTGGATGACTTGGCCGCCCATGCGGGCCTGAAGGACAAGATCGCAGCCATCACCGCCCGGGCGATGAATGGCGAGCTCGATTTCGAAGCTGCCCTGCGCGAGCGGGTTGGCATGCTCAAAGGTCTGCCCCTGACCGCCGTTTCTGAGACCCTCCAGGAGGTCGCGCTGACCCCTGGGGCGAAGACAGCGATCCAGACCCTGGCCGCCGATGGCTGTCACTGCTTGCTGGTCAGTGGCGGGTTCACCCTGTTCACCGAAGAAATCGCCCGGCAATGCGGGTTCCACGGCAACAAAGCCAATCAGCTTGGCCTCGATGACAATGCTTTGTCCGGCGAGGTGATCCCGCCCATCGTCACCAAGGACACCAAGCTGGAAACCCTGATGACCGAGGCCGGGCGTTTGGGGCTGTCCATGGACCAGACCGCCGCCATTGGCGATGGGGCCAATGATCTGCCGATGATCAAGGCGGCGGCCCTGGGCGTGGCCTGGCGAGCCAAACCGGTGGTCCGGGCCGAGGCGCGCTTTGCGCTCGACCATGGCGACTTGACCGGCCTGCTGTTTGCGATGGGTTATCCGCGCGACGCCTTTGCCGCCTGACCGGACGGCGCTTTATCCGTCAGTTTGGGGGTTGGCAGTTTGGGGGCTGGCAGTTTGGCCGGACCCTTGTCGGCGTCTTTGTTGCGATGGGGGCCAAAGCCGCGCGGCTCCGGTGGCACCGGCGGAATTTTTTCCGGGCTGAGACCGACGGCATAGGTCCGACGGCGCAGCTCATCCATCATCGCTTGGCGGCCACCACAGGCCTGCAGCTCCTCCACCGGGATCGGTTGGCCAATGCCCAGCGCGATCTCGCCATCCATCCGCCGCGCCACCTCCCGGAACAGCAGGGACAGCCGCAAGGTCATGGACACATGGCTGGCCAGTTGGAACAGGCGGCTGTTCTGGCCGTGGAAATAGATCGGGATGATCGGTGGCTTATGCTTTTCGATCAGCTTGGCGGTGAAGGGTTTCCACACCGGATCGGCGGCCTGGCGGGTGAAGGGCTTGGCAGTATAGGACACCGCGCCGCCAGGGAAGACCACTAGAACGCCACCATCCCCCAACAGCCGGTCCGCCGCCCGGCGGGTGTCCAGATTGATCGCCTGGGCTTCCCGGGTCGGGGCAAAATCGATCGGCAGCAGCCAGGGCCGGATCTCCTCGGCCCGGCGCAGCACCGCATTGGTCAGAACCTGAAAATCCTGGCGGCGTTGGCTGACCAGCCAGGACAGGGTGATGCCGTCCAGCACGCCATAGGGATGGTTGGCCACGATCACCGCCGGGCCTTCGGCGGGGATGATGTCCATGCTGCCGGTGGTGATCTTGACCCGGAGGCGCAACAGGCGCAGGGCTGCATCCCAGAAGCTCTCCCCGGGTTCGGGATGGGCTCTGTTATGCATGTAAAGCCGCTTCAGCTTCGGCTGGCCGGTTGAGCGCTCGATCATTCGGATCAGCAGGCGCTGGGCGGCGTTTTGGCTTTCGGCGGCATAGGAGAAGGTGTCGACCCGACTTTTCAACATACTCATGGAAAGACTGGCCTATTGTTTACAGAGGTCATGGCGAAAGAAACCATAGTGGTTTCCTTCGCTCGCCTCGACCATAATTTCACAAGGGCTTAGCCGCTTTGATCAAGCTTCGTAATTGTCTTTGACGAACTGGTTCAAGAGACGCACGCCAAAGGCGGTGCCGCCCTTCGGCACAATGGCGCTGTCTTTTTTCGACCAGGTCACCCCGGCAATGTCCAAATGCGCCCAAGGGGTCTTCTTGGTGATAAAGCGCTGCAGGAATTGCGCGGCGGTGATGGAGCCGCCTTCCCGATTGCCGACATTCTTCATATCGGCAATGTCGGAGTTGATCAGCTTGTCATAGGCATCGCCCAGCGGCAGCCGCCATAGCTTCTCCGACGTCGCAGCCCCGGCAGCAGTCAGGCTTTCCGATAGGGCATCATTGTTGGAGAACAGACCAGCATGCTCGCTGCCCAAGGAGATGATGATCGCCCCGGTCAGAGTGGCCAGGTCAACAATCAGCTCCGGTTTGTACTTTTCCTGGGCATACCAAAGCGCATCGGCCAGCACCAAGCGGCCTTCCGCATCGGTGTTGATCACCTCGACCGTTTGGCCATCCGCCGTGGTCACCACATCGCCGGGGCGTTGGGCATTGCCCGAGGGCATGTTTTCCACCAGACCGCAAATGCCGATGACATTGGCCTTGGCTTTGCGCCCGGCCAGGGCCTTCATCAGACCGGCGACCACGCCAGCCCCGCCCATATCCCACTTCATGTCTTCCATGCCGCCCGCAGGCTTGATGGAAATGCCGCCGGTGTCAAAGCAGACGCCCTTGCCAACAAAGGCCAGCGGTTTGGCGTCTTTGGCCCCGCCCATCCAGCGCATGATCAGCAGTTTCGGTTCGCGTACAGACCCCTGAGCCACCCCGAGCAGGGCACCCATATTCAGCTTTTTCATCTCCTTCTCGCCCAGCACTTCGATCTCGACGCCCAGATCTTTCAGATCGGCGCAGGCGTCAACGAAGCTTTCCGGATAGAGGATGTTGGCGGGTTCGGAGACCAGATCGCGGGTGAAGACCACCCCGGCGGCCAAGGCCTCCAGCGGCGCATAGGCCTTTTTCGCCGCCGTGCCGGAGCCATTGAGCACCGAGAACTTTTTCAGCTTCGGCTTGTCTTCCTTCTTTTCCTTGGTGCGGTATTTGTCAAAGCGATAGGACCGCAGAGCCGCCCCATGGGCCAGACGGGCGGCGGCTTCGGCGCCATCGACCTCGCCCAGGATTTCCTCTTCCAACAGGAAAGCGCCATCGGTTTGACCGCAATGGGCCAACAGGGCTTGGGTGGATCCGCCCAGGGCCTCAAAGCTGCCGGGCTTCAGCTCCTTGGTCTTGCCCAGGCCGACAACAAACACCCGCTTAATGCCGGTTTCCGCCAGACCGATCAAGGACAGGCTCTGGCCGCTTTTGCCCTTAAAGCTGTCGCTGGCCTCCAGGGCCCGGGTGATCGCGCCGCCGGTGGTGCCGTCCAATTCCGCTGCCAGGGGAGACAGGCCGCCGCCTTCGGGCACGGCAACAACCAATGCGCCGGAAGAGGGCAGGGCAAGCTTGGAGAACACGACTTTCATGGGACGGGATCCTTATGACGGGCTTTCGCTGATGGGCTCCTGGCCCTGCGCAATCGGTGCGGGGCGGAGCAGAGTATTGATAATAGGTGGGTTTAAAGACCGGGGGAGCAAGGTTGGAATTGGACCGACGGGAAGCTTTGCTGCGCTTTACAGCGCCTCGCCGGTCCGTTGCCGGGCCAGCCATTGCCGTGGGGTCAGGCCAAGTTCGGTGCGAAAGGCGGTGCGCAAGGCGTGCGCGTCGGGAAAGCCGCTGAGATCGGCGATGCGGTCCAGGCCGCCCGGGCTCTCCGCCAACAGCGCCTGCGCCCGCGCCACTCTGGCCCGTCGCAACCAAGCCCCCAAGGTGTCGCCGGTCCGGGTGCGGATATGCCGGGTCAGGCTGCGGCGGCTCAAGCCCAGCTGATCGGCCAGGACATCCAAGCTGGGCACCTCGACCGGATCGGCCCACAGGCTGTCCAAAAGATCCGCCACCCGGCTGTCCGCCGAAGACAGCGGGGCTGGGCGGTCCAGCAATTGCGGCTGCGGGCCGGAGCGTTGCGGAGCAACCACCAGCTGGCGGGCGACGCGATTGGCCTCGGCCACACCGGAAATCCGCGAGAGCAGATGCAGGCAGCAATCCAGGCCCGAGGCAATGCCCGCCGAGGTCAGCACGCTCCCCTCATCGACAAAAATCGCCCCGGGATCGACGGTGACCGTTGGGTAGCGCTGGGCAAAGGCTTCCACCCGTGCCCAATGGGTGGTGGCGCGCTTGCCATGCAGCAGCCCGGCTTCAGCGACGCCAAAGGCCCCCAGACAGAGCCCGACCGCCATGGCCTCTCGATCCACGGCGGCAGCCAGGGCATCGGTGAGCGCCTTGGGCACCACCTCTGCGGCATCGCGCCAACCCGGCAGGATGACAATATCGGCCTGATCAGCGGCCTCCAGGCCATGGGGTGTTTCGATGGTCAGCCCGCCGGTGGCCGAAACCTTGTCCGACGGACCGCAGACCAGCACCTCATGGCTGGTCGCCAGAAAGGGCTCGCCGAACACCGCAATGGGGGTGGAGAGCATGAAAGGGCTGATGCCGTCATAGGCGAGAATGGCGATGCGCATTGGCCCGATATACACCAAACTTGTCCATCGGGCCAATAGTGGGACGGCAAGGCTTTGGGTAAAACCATCCCATCGCAACCCCCTTGGAGACCCTCCCCATGACCCGTGCTTTGATCGTGATTGATGTCCAGAACGAATATTATCCCGGCGGCGCCATCCCGCTGCATGAGCCCGACGCGGCTGAAGCCCGCATCATCGAAGGCATCAAACAGGCCCAGGCTGCGGGCGACCGGGTGATCCTGATCCAGCATGTGTTCCCAGAAGGCAGCCCGATGTTTGCTGCGGGCACGCCCGGCGTCGGCATCCGTCCCGGGATCCTGCAGGCCGCTGGCGATGCCCCCATCGTCACCAAGCAATATGCCGATTCCTTCCAGGATACCGATTTGAAAACCCATTTGGAGGGCATCGACAGCCTGCTGATTTGCGGCATGATGACCCAGAACTGTGTGGTCTTCACCACCCTGTCCCAGGACGCCGCGCCCTATGAGGTCAAAGTCATCGGTGATCTCTGTGCTGCACCTTTTGAAGTCGTGCATCAGATCGCCCTGCAGGCCCTATCGGCCAAGCGTCCGGTGGTTACGGCGGCAGAGATCTGGAATTAGCCTTTAGGATTGTCGCATTTTCGAACCGCCGAACCGGTACCCACTTCGGCTGAAAATGCTTCAGGACTTCTTCTTCAACAAATGCTTCGGTACTTGAACCGGCAGCGCCACCGTCCGCGCGGTGACCCTTTGGCCTGCCCCAGGGGCCATTGAAGGTCGGGCCGCTGACGTTGGGGCCTGTGTTGGAGGGACCGGCGCAGGCGCTGGTTTCGGTTTTGCTTGTGGCACCGCTTGCTTTGACCGCAGGCGGACCTGCTGTGGCGCGGGGCTGGCAAAGCGGGCCGGATCAATCGGCACCCGCTTCCGGCCCCAATCCCCCACCGGACCGTCAAACAGCCCGGCCATCTGGGTGCCACAGGACTTGCAGGCCCCGCTGTCGGTCAGGTGATAGGCGTCGAGTTGATACCAATCCCGCTCGATCACCGCCTTGCCGCAGCCAGT
This sequence comes from Rhodospirillaceae bacterium, assembly GCA_049604415.1. Lineage (GTDB taxonomy): Bacteria > Pseudomonadota > Alphaproteobacteria > Rhodospirillales > Rhodospirillaceae > JBMYTN01. Next base: position 81,245 of record JBMYTN010000002.1, read on the forward strand.
GCAATAGGTCGCATCGGCCTCCTTGTCATGGACATTGCCCAGATAGACATGACGCAAGCCTTCCGCCTGGGCGATGGCCCGGGCCCGCTTCAAGGTTTCATGGGGCGTGCGCGGCAGATCCATCATTTTATGGTCGGGATGGAAGGCGGAGAAATGCACCGGCACCTCCGGCGTCAGTTCCTCGGCCACCCAGGCACTCAGCGCCTGGAGTTCCTCGTCGGCATCATTCTGGGTCGGGATCAGCAAAGTGGTGATCTCGACCCAGACATTGCTTTCGTGGACCAGCCATTTCAGGGTGTCCAAGACCGGCTTCAGGCTGGCCGACGCCAGGTTCTTGTAAAAGCCCTCCGTGAAGGCCTTCAGATCCACATTGGCCGCATCCATCACCGAAAAAAAGTCGGCCCGGGCGGCGGGTTCCACATAGCCCGCCGTCACCGCCACATTGCGCAGGCCCTTGGCATGGCAGGCCTTGGCGGTGTCCATGGCATATTCCAGCATGATCACCGGGTCATTATAGGTATAGGCGACGGATCGGCATCCGGTGCGCTGGGCAGCCTGGGCGATGGTGTCCGGCGCGGCATCCCGGTTCAAGGTTTCGACCTTGCGGGCCTTGGAGATCTCCCAATTCTGGCAGAATTTGCAGGTCAGATTGCAGCCTGCGGTGCCGAAGCTCAGGATCGGGGTGCCGGGCAGAAAATGGTTCAGCGGTTTCTTTTCCACCGGATCGATGCAAAAGCCCGAGGACCGGCCATAGGTGGTCAACATCATCTGACCGCCGACATTGGCCCGCACAAAGCACAGGCCGCGCTGCCCGGTGGGGATGTCGCAGGCCCGGGGGCAGAGATCGCAGCGGATCCGACCGTTTTCCAGGGCATGCCAATGGCGTCCGGGCACCATATGCGGCGGCAGGGCTTGGGGGGCTTCGGGTTTGGTCGGTGGGGTCATGCGGTTCACCAGCCCTTGGTTTCCGATCCGGGAAATGCTTAAGTATAAGTATAGGGCTTAGAAAGCGGCGCAGGAACCAACCCCGAGCGCCTGTTTGACCTGGAGGATGCCTCTATGACCTCCGGACCACCGGATATCGACCCCAACGCATCTGGCACCCCAGAGCCTGAGGTCACCCCTGTTGCGGTCACCGCTGCGGCTGCGGCCCAAGGCCCGTCCCGACCGGCGGCCTTGGCCGGGCGCTTCTATGCGGGCGAGGCCGAGCGTCTGGCTGCCGAGGTCGACGGCCATCTGAAAGCGGCGCGTCGGGAACGCAAAAGCCTGGAGATCCCGGCCCCAAAGGCGCTGATCGCCCCCCATGCCGGGCATGTCTATTCCGGCCCGACAGCGGCGCGGGCCTATATCCGGCTCGATCCGGTGCGCTCCAAAATCAAGCGCGTGGTGCTGTTCGGCCCAACCCATCATGTTGGCTTCACCGGCCTGGCTCTGTCCGGGGCCGGATCCTTCGAAACCCCGCTGGGCAGCATCCCGGTCGACCGGGCTTGGGAAGGCCGCTTGCAAGGCATGGCCTCGGTGGGCGTGATGAAGGAAGCCCACAGCAAGGAACACAGCCTGGAAGTCCATCTGCCCTTCCTGCAGCGGGTGCTTGGCGACTTCGCCCTGGTGCCGGTGGTTTGCGGTCGGGCCACGCCCGAGGCCGTCGCCAAGGTGATGGAGGTGTTGTGGGGCGGTCCGGAGACCCTGGTGGTGGTCTCCACCGATCTGTCCCACTTCCTGGATTACATGACCTGCCGCAGCAAGGATGCGGGCACGGCAGCCGCCATCGAGGCCCTGAACACCGAAGTCATCGGACCCCAGGAGGCCTGCGGCCATATCGGCGTGAAGGGCCTGATGACCCTGGCCAAGCAGCGCAATCTGAAACTCAAGCGGATCGATGTCTGCAATTCCGGCGACACGGCTGGCGACAAAGGCCGGGTGGTTGGCTATGGGGCCTGGAGCCTGACCGAGCCGCTGGGCGGCATGAAGACCCAGCAATCCGCCGTCGAAACAGCGGAGCGCATTGTCACCGACCATGGGGCGAAGCTGTTGTCCTTGGCCGCCCGCGCCATCCGCCATGGCCATCGCCATGGCCAGGCCCCGGATCTGACCGGAGCGCGGGTGCCGCGTCTGTTGGCGGCCCCGGGGGCGGCCTTTGTTACCCTCTCCCGGGCCGACAATGACCAGCTGCGCGGCTGTATTGGCTCGGTGCAGGCCCATCGGCCCTTGGCGGTGGATGTCAGCACCAATGCTTGGTCGGCGGCCAACAAGGATCCACGCTTCAAGCCGGTGACCCCTGAGGAATTGGTGGAGCTGGCGCTGTCGGTCTCGATCCTGTCCAAGCCCGAGCCGCTGCCGGTGGCCGGGGAGGCCGATCTGCTGGAAAAAATGCGCCCTGGGATCGATGGCCTGATCTTCTCTGACCAGGGCAAGCGCGGGCTGTTCCTGCCTCAGGTGTGGGAGAGCCTGCCCGACCGGATCAGTTTCCTCGCCGGTTTGAAGCGTAAGGCCGGTCTGCCGGAGACCTATTGGTCGCCGACGGTGCGCATTGAGCGGTTCGAGGCCCGCTCGGCCAAATCCAAGGACCTGCCGGATCCGGGGCGGCTCTGGGCCGATGCCGCCGATGCTTAGGCCGCATGTCATCCCGCGCGCCGCCGGACAACGGCATGCCTTCACCGCGCTGGCGGCGTTGTTGCTGGTGATGCTGGTCGCCGGATTGGCCAGTCCAGCTCAGGCGCAAAGCAGGGATTGGGATTCCGATGCGCCCGAGGCCATGGAGGGCAAATGGGCGGTCTCCCGGGCCGATTGCACCCAGAGCACCGGGACCATGATCATTGTCTCCGATGGCGGCTATCGCTGGCGCAAGGAGGATGGCAGCTGGGGCCTTGCCCGAGGGTCTTACAGCTATATTGGCCGCAACCCGTCCAAGGTGTTGTTCAAGCTGCGCCGGATCATTCCCCGGGATGGCTATGAGTCGGAGTTCTATATCTCCGGCAACCGCCTGCGGAAGTTTAACGTCCTCTCGCGTTCGTCCACCAGCTACACCCGCTGTCCTTAAGGGGTCGCGATAGGGTTCAGTTTGGTCCCAAGCACCCAAGGGGTGCCGGGCCCCATGGCCCGCCCCGTCGGAGACATGAGCGAAGCGACATGTCGTGAGACATAAGAACTCGTCTCGCGGTCTTCGACCAGCTACACCCGCTGTCCTTAGCCCCACAGGGGTGGGGGGCCTATCCTTTTCCTTAATTGAATAAAGGGCCTCTGCTCCCCATTGTTCGATGGAGAGCGGCGTGGGTTTGGCGCGCAAAATTTTTGGACAGTAAGAGAGAGACCAATGGGGCGATTTGGCGCGGGACAAGCGGTAACCCGGGTGGAGGATCAGCGATTCCTGACCGGGACCGGACGCTACACCGATGATGTGACCGTCGAGGGCATGGCACACAGCGCCGTGGTCCGTTCCCCCCATGCCCATGCGGAGATCAAAGCCATCGACACCAGCGCCGCCCTGGTCATGCCCGGGGTGGTGGCGGTGTTGACCGCAGCGGATCTGCGCGCCGATGGGGTGAAAAGCCTGCCGGTGGTCGCCTGTGTCGCCAATGCCGATGGCTCGCGCATGACCCCCTTGCCGCGCCCGGTACTGGCCGCCGAAAGGGTCTGCCATGCCGGGGAGGGGGTCGCGCTGGTGATCGCCGAAACCCTGCTGCAGGCCAAGGACGCTGCCGAGGCCGTGGATGTGACCTATGCGGAGCTGGACGCGGTGGGCGACATCGCCGCCGCCCGCAGCGCCGGGGCCGCTGAGGTCTGGCCGGAGCAAGCCCCAGGCAATGTGTTGTTCGATTGGGCCATGGGCGATGCGGCCGCCACGGAGGCCGCCTTTGCCGGGGCGGCCCGGGTGGTCTCGATGGATTTGGTCAACAGCCGGATCGCGCCGACGGCCATGGAGCCCCGGTCCTCCATCGGCCAGTTCGACCCGGATAGCGGTCAATTCACCCTGATCTCCGGCACCCAGGGCTCCCATGCCCTGCAGGATTGGATGGCCACGGTGTTGGGCGTGCCGGAAAGCCTGATCCGGGTCATCACCCCGGATGTGGGCGGTGGCTTTGGCATGCGTCTGTTTGCCTTTCCGGAACAGGCCCTGGTGCTGGCCGCAGCCCGGCGGCTCGGGCGTCCGGTAAAGCTGACCCTGGACCGGGCCGAGTCTTTTCTTAGCGACTCCCATGGCCGCGACCATCTGACCAAGGCGGAGCTGGCGCTGGATGACCAGGGCCGCTATCTCGGCCTGCGGGTCGAGATCGATGCCAATATCGGGGCCTATACCTCGCAATTCGCCGCCTTTGTCGCCACTGGGGCCGGGACCGGCATGTTGCCCGGGGTCTATGACTTCCCGTGCTTCGCCGCTAAGGTGCGCGGTTTTGTCACCAACACCGCACCGGTGGATGCCTATCGCGGGGCCGGGCGGCCGGAAGCGGCCTATGTCATTGAGCGTCTGACCGATCTGGCAGCCCGAGAGCTGGGCATGGCCCCCGATGCTTTGCGGGCCTTGAACATGATCCCGCCGGACAAGATGCCCTACAAAACCCCGGGGCGGAAAACCTATGACAGCGGTGATTTTGTCGCCGTGATGGACCATGCCAAGGATCTGGCGGATTGGGACAGCTACGCCGAGCGGGCCGCAGCAACGGCGGCCAAGGGCCTGCTCCGCGGGCGCGGTCTGGCCTATTATATCGAGGCCTGCGCCGGGGGCTCGCCGGAAACCGCCGAGGTGATCCTGGACGGCCAGGGCGGGGCGGAGATCCTGATCGGCACCCAAAGCTCCGGTCAGGGCCATGAGACTGCCTATGCCCAGATCACCGCCGATGCCTTGGGCCTGCCGGTCTCGGCAGTCCGCGTGGTTCAGGGCGACACCGACCGCATCGCCACCGGCGGCGGCACCGGCGGTTCACGCTCCTTGCCCGTGGGCGGGGCGGCCTTGGATTTGGCCAATGACGGGCTGATCGCCAAGGCCTCTGGGCTGGCGGCTGAGATGCTGGAAACGGCTGCAGAGGATTTGACCTTCGAGGACGGGCTGTTCCGGATGCGCTCGGCCAACCGCACGGTGACCTTGACCGAGGTCGCCGCCGAGGCCCTGAAGCGCGACCCGACCGGCGGCGGTTTGCGGGCCAGTGACAGCTATGCTCCGCCCTCGGGCACTTACCCCAATGGCTGCCATATTTGCGAGGTCGAGGTGGATCCAGAGACCGGCGGGGTGCGCTTTGACCGCTATGTCATTGTCGATGATGTCGGGGTGACCCTGAACCCGCTGCTGCTTGAGGGCCAGGTGGTCGGTGGCGCAGTCCAGGGCTGGGGCCAGGCCATGGTCGAATCCACCGTCTATGATCCGCAGACCGGGCAGTTGGTCACCGGCAGTTTCATGGATTACGCCCTGCCCCGGGCCGATGACCTGCCCGCCATTGTCCATGCCACCCGCAATGTGCCTTGCCTGAACAATCCGCTGGGCATTAAGGGCGCGGGCGAGGCCGGCACCATTGGCGCGACCCCGGCGGCGGTCAATGCGGTGTTTGATGCGCTCTGGGACAAGGGGGTGCGGCAATTGGATATGCCGCTCAGCCCGGCCCGGGTCTATGCCGCCTTGGCCAAGGCGGGGGCGTGATCATGGGGGCTGCGAAGGATGCTGCGTTGATGTCCGATCCGATGGCCTTGGTGGAGGCGCTGGTGCCGCTGTCCCACAAAGCGGGCGCGGTGATTTTGGAGGTCTATGGCCGCGAGGATCTGGGGGTGCAGCGCAAGGCCGATGACTCGCCGGTGACCGAGGCCGACGGCAAGGCCGAGGCAGTGATCCTGGCCGGGTTGGCGGAGCTGGCCCCCGGCGTGCCGGTGGTTGCCGAAGAAAGCGTTGCCGCCGGACGGATCCCGGATGTGGCGGGGGTTGAGGCCTTCTTCCTGGTCGATCCGCTGGATGGCACCAAGTCTTTCATCAAGCGCGAGGGCGAGTTCACGGTGAACATCGCCTTGATGGTCGGAGGGGTGCCGGTGGCTGGGGTGGTCCATGTGCCGGTGCAGCAGGCGACCTATTGGGGAGCCTTTGCCGCCGACGTTCCGGATCGCTCCGTGGCCCTGCGCCAGATCGGGGGGGCGGCGGCGGAGACCATTGCGGTGCGCCCACCGCCCGAGGCCGGGTTGACCGTTTTGGCCAGCCGCTCCCATGGGGCTGGTCCGGCTTTGGAGCGCTTTTTGGATCGCTTTGCCGTGGCGGAGCGGATCTCGGCCAGCTCCAGCCTGAAGTTTTGTCGGGTGGCGGAGGGTGTGGCGGATCTCTATCCGCGCTTTGGTCCGACCTGCGAGTGGGACACGGCGGCGGGCGATGCGGTTCTGCGCGCTGCTGGAGGGCGAGTAACGACTGAGGACGGCGCGCCGCTGACCTATGGCAAGGGCGGCAAGTTCTTGAACCCCAATTTCATCGCCTGGGGTTTTCCGCCGTCCCTTTAAGCCCTTTTTATCTCTCACCTACCTTACAAACCACGAAGTGGTACCCGTAAGTTTCGCCGAAGCGGTCATGGAGATCGATTTCGGCGGTCAGGGCATCGACCAGGGCGCGGGCGGCGGGATTGTTCCGGTGGGCGGACAGGAAGTCCGGTAGCCGCGCAGCTAGGGGCTCGTAATAATGTTGGCTCCAGGCCTCTAGCGGCAGCGGGAAATGGCCGACCACCTGCCATCTGGCCTCACGGACGCTGGCCAACAGTACATCGGTATGGTGCAGGGTGACGCCATCGGCGGCGAAGAAGTCTTCGACGGCGGGATCCAGGCTCTCGACCCGTTTGACGGCTTCCGAAAACGCCACGCAGCCACCGTCCGCCAGCAGCGGGGCCCAGGCTTTTAGGGCCGCTGGGACGCCGACGGCATAGATCGCGCTTTCACACCAGATCAGATCCATGGTTCCGGCGGGGATCGGTGGGCTGAGCATGTCGCCGACCACGGCGGTGATGCGGTGGTCGAGCCCGGCTTGGGCGGCCCGGCCGCGGACAGCGGTGATCAGGGTCGGCAGCATATCGACGCAGAGGATCTGGGCTTTGGTTTCCCGGGCGAGCAGCCGCCCGCTGCGCCCGGTGCCGCAGCCGAGATCGGCGATGGTGGCGATGGGATGCGGGATCGCGCCTTGGGCCAGGGCGAGGGCATGGCGGGTGGCCTCGGGCTGGCCGGGACCGAGGTTTTCCAGCGGGGCGAACAGATCCGCCAGCAGCGGCATCAGCTCGTCATCGCTGGGCGGGGTGACAGAGGAAGGATCAGCGGACATGGGGCTGGACCAGTGCGGTGCGACGGGAGCGGAGGAGAAACGGACGGCAGGAAGACCGGCAGGAGGAACGCGAGAGCGGGGGACTATAGGCCAGAAACTGGGCGAGGGGGGTGAAAAACGCTTGCGGTGAGGGGGGTGGTTTGCTACACCCCTGCCCTCTTGGACGCCTGGGTGGTTTTATGGGCCTGGGCTTGGTGGGGCGTATAGCTCAGTTGGTAGAGCAGCTGACTCTTAATCAGCGGGTCCAAGGTTCGAGTCCTTGTGCGCCCACCACCCGCCAACCGGCGGGTCGGTCCCGTCATTTCTATGATGCTAAAGTGAAACAGATTAACCCGTCGGCTATAAGCGTCTGATTACGCAGTATTTCGCATATTTATTTCACTGATTTCTCAATAAAGCCAAGGGTGTTGGCATTTTCTATTAGGGTTCGTACTTTTGAGCGGTCCAGGCCATTGGGTATATCCGCATCGATTTCCAATTTTATGGATACATCACTGCCAGGCAGAACTGTCAGTTGTTCAACAATTGCCTCAACAACTTGATGTATTTCGCGCGCGGGACGCTCAGCAGAGATCATCACTGTCCCTGAAAAACGCGTTGGCACCTTCTCTTCAGGCTTCGTCGACGGTATTGGAGCTGTTTCACCTGGGGCTCCCTGTGGCGTGTGCTCTCCATTATCTTTTTTTATGGTGCCAGTTTGGTCTTTGAGTTTCGAATAGGCGTCCTGTGCGACCTCCGGCTTCACAATCACTGATGCATCATCTATGACAACCTGCGCTTTATCTGATTGCTGCAGGGCCAGACCGCGATATGACAAGGACGCTTCATCCCAGGCTTGTGCATAGCCAAAAGGACCATGCAACATCCCGCCAACACCTGATTGCACCGTTTTGATTAAGACAGTGCGATCTTTGACCCTGGGCAAGTAAATATATCTGTTCAGGTATTCCCAGAGGTCTTTTAGGAACAGATGTTTTTGCGCATTCCAAATGTATTTGGTCAGTTCACGGTTGAAACGCTCTGCTCCCAATTCCGGGAATAATCCTTCGTCGCTAATCAGCTTTTTGCTAGCGCGCGCTAGGAGCCCATCTTGTGCCGCGATACGTGAGCTGCTCCAACCAACATCCGACTGAGCACTTTCCTGATAAGGATAGAGTAAATAGCACCATGCTTCCTTCAAGCGCGTCTTTAGTGTGGCCTTGGCTTCATCGAGCTTGGCCTTGGCTAATGCCACATCGCTTGTCTTCAGATCGAGCCTGCCACTTTCCGCCTCGCGCACAATCCCGGACCAAGCCATGGATGCCCGCATCGCTTCGTTTACATTACCAAGCTGCTTTGCATCAGGGGCTATGAACACCAGCATGTTGCGATAGACGCGCGGGGTGCTTCCACGCTGCAACAGCACATCTTTCGCTTCGACTTGTGCATCCGAACCGTCGCGGCCATTGTGAGGATGGGCAATCCCGAATACGACGGCCCGCACCCCGCCTGGCTCGTCCGGGATATCCGCTGAAGTGCCTGGCGCCACCTGAATGGCGTCGAAGTGACCACGGTCGCCGATACCGTTGATGTAAGCCGCAAGTGCCTTGTCTATCTCGACATCCACCAAGGCGCCCTCAAGTTGGGCTGCCCTATCAGAAGCTAGGCGATTCAGGCTGGGGTCGGTTGAGTACCAATAGCGTCCCAGGTCGCTATGCATATATTTGGCTTGGTTGGCTAAACGACGCAGTGCGTCACTGAATGTCGCTGGTCGTTCTCCAGGTTGAACGACTCCAAGATTGATTTGTTTGTCGTCCAGGCCCTTATTTTGCTGGCTGCTGGATTGTGGTGCTGTGCCCATGAACACTGCCCGCGCCACACGCCGGGTCGCCGAGTACCGATTAAGCGTTGGTGCGGATTGGTCAATCCTGAACGGCGTAGCATTGCTGCCGTCCACATCTGCCGCGATGATTGATTGCCAGGAAACCGGCAGATAGTGGAGCAGTTCCGGTTCCACCCGCGCTGTACTGATCGCTACGCTACCGGGCATAATCATCACTGAAGGATCACCCTGCATCCATAGCTCGTGTATGACCTGAGCCATCAGTCGCAACACACCGCGTGTTCGCTGAAACTTCTCCAGCGCCCCCCAAGACTGATAGAGTTGATCAAACAAGTCCGGATGGATTGGATAAGCCTTTTCCAATTTACGCCGGTAATCTTCGTCCGCACATCCTTGGGGAAAATCGCTTGGATTTTCTCGATATAGTTTAACGAATTGCTTTAGCGTGTTGTCGCGGTGTTGAAACCGGTCGCCTTCAACTTCCTTGAACAAGCGGCGGCGGACAATCTCGTAGCTCTCTTCCTGCGAAGCCGGACGCCAGGATGATTCAACACGGCTGAATGTCTGCTTGAGTCTGGCCAATGCCTCCTGGCCGCCTTCACCGCCGACTTCTATCTGTGAGGCAGGCAGGGAGGCGACCAGCAGAGTCTGCGGCGATGCCTTCACCGCTTCTGTCAGGGCCTGAACAAAAGACAGGTTTGCGTCAAACGACCCAGATGGCAGTCCTTCGACTTTGTAGATTTGACGTAAATAGGCAACCCATTCATCAATCAGGATTAGGCAGGGCGCACATTTGCGAAACACCGCTTCCAGGAGGTTAGACCCAGGCGCGATGCCGCTCGCATCATTTTCGGCGACCATGGAATAGGCTTCCTTGCCGCCCAGTTGCCAAGCCATCTCTCCCCATGTGGTCCTAATTGTAGGACCGCCCTGAATTTCGATCACATCCTGCGGACCACGTGACGTGCCGACCAGAACGGCTCTGCTAATGCGCTCTGCTACTTCTAGCCTGTTTTCACGCAGCAGCTGATCCAGCCCAGGCAAGTCGCCGGCCTTCTGCTCGCCCGCCATGTGGTAGAGCGCCAGCATGGAGTGGGTCTTGCCGCCACCGAAATTGGTCTGCAATTCGACAACCGGATCACCGCCCACATCCGCAAGTCGCTTGGTCGCGCTGACCAGCAAGGTCGCCAACCCGTCCGTCAGGTAGGTGCGGGCAAAGAATTCCCGAGCATCCCGATATTCGGATGGGGCTGTACCGTTATGCACCTTTGCCAAATCAGCTGCGAATTCAGCCTGCTGAAACTCGCCTGTCGCTACATCCGGATGGGGTTCGACTACTTCCCGCCAAGGCAGAAGACCTGCCACGGTTTCGATAGTGATGGAGGTGGCCTGAGATTTCTTTCGTTCTTCGTTCCTGGCGAGCTCTCGGTATTTTGTCCGCAAGATCGTATCGCGCATTTTACCGAGTTGACTGGCTGTTTCGCCTGAGCTGATTGCCTCCATCAGACGGCGCATGGAGTCCAAAGCCCGCTCAGCGTCGTCATAGCTGAAGGTTTCGTTGTGAGAGAGCCGGTTTCGGACATCCAAGAGTTCGCCGACATAGGATCGCTCAGAAAAACCAAGAACGGGGGCAAAGGCTTCGCGCCAGAACTGGATCATAGCCTTTAGAAGCGCTGCTTGGTCCCAACTAACCTTGCCATTTGCACTGGGACGCAGTTTTAGTCTTTGTGCAGCCTCAATCTGCCAATGACCTTGCAGGCCGGTTTGCAAGCGGCGTTCGACAAAGGGGGTCAACGCATCAGGCAACAGTTCCATACCTTCAAAAACTGTCTGCCGCGCGCTTTTGGCCATAAGTACCCCCTACAGTTCCAGTTTGGTCTGCCGATCCGTGTCTATATCTGTGATCGTCGCCGCCAAGCGGGACAGATCCGGCCATACCGCAATCAAGCCATTATAGGCGGTTGCTTCTTTTGCATCTTTCCGCTTGGTCGAACACAAATCGTAGAGATAGTAGCAAAGATCTTTCACCATTCCAGCCCGAACTGGACCGAGCTTCTTTAAAAGCGCAGCAGCGGCCTGTTCTCCGTCATTTTCCAAGACACGGATCAAATGCTGGCACCCTTCCCAAATGGTCAGATGGTCATCCGTTGTGGGATCCCAGGTCGGGTCCAGTTCGGTCCGCATGAGGATGCGCACCTTTCCGGCAGAGCTGTCGACAATCCCGGCATGCTTCACGCTCTCGACCGAGATGCCACGCGCGCGGGCGAGGTTGTCGGCCGCGCCGTAGTTGCCCTTGTCGGTGCCGTGCTGCTCGAACCAGGTCGCGGCGAAGCGGGTGTCGGCGTCGAACTCGCCATGCAGGTCGTTCAGGAATTCGTCGAGCTCGGCATTGATCAGCTGCAGTGCGGTCTTGACCGTCATGGGGCTGTCGTCGGCCTCCAGCACCGCCTTGTAGCGCGAGAAAACGCCCATGCCCGGGCCGATGGCCGATTGCGGCATGTCGGCGGGGGAGACGTTGGCGGCCTGAAGCTCCGTGATCGCCGGAGGGAGTTCGCGTTTCAGGGCGCGGATGAACTCGGCGCGCGTGATGATCTCGGCAGTATCCTCTTTCTTCCGGCAGACGAGGACCACGGAGTTAGCGAGAGCATTGGTGCCGGAGGCAACCATCCTGTTTGCCATTTCGGTTCGCATTGGCCATGTGCCCACGACCGAATAACCGGCATCTAAGACCGCTTGAAGAAAGGTAGCCCAACCCGTTGAACTTATGCCTTCTTGGGCAACTTCGCTCTGTTTGAATGCGTAATAAATCGCGGTAGGGGCTACTGATGTCGCTGCGGTGGTCGTATTCCCAATAGCCTTGCTCATTCCGTCGAGAAAGAAGCTTTCAGCCTCTTTTTTTCCGCCATGGCGGTATGGGGTTGCTACCAACTCCTCACTCTTTGGCGTCGCAAGAATTGCGAATAGATTAGGGTAAACATCTTTCAGAGCAGGGCGCATCCAGCTGAAAAAGAAATCGGAAAGGTCCGAGTACCCAATATTATCGTAGTAAGGCGGGTCTGTAGATACTACCGCTCCGCTGGGAAACTCCACAGTTTGAGCATCGTGCTGAGAAATGCAGCCCGACGCATTAGGCGTTAGTCGCTCTACAACGCGGACGACCCAATCAATATTGTTCGAAAAGTTACCGGTTGCGCTTGAGAAGGGATTTCCTTCAGCGTAGTCCCATGTCATTGGAAGCGCTTGGCGAGCAAAAGTATTCCGAAGCGCCTCCATTTTTGGCGATGAGTCCCAAGTGCAGATCGTTGAACCTCGGTCAGCGGATCTATTTATGGAGAAGCTCAGGAAGACAGATAGCGCTTCGGCATAGGCAGAGGGTCCGTTGCCACCCTCTCGGAGAGCGATTCCGTCGTCCACTTGGTTTTTGGCTTTCGCGTCAGAATGCACTTGCTCCCTAAGCTCGGGAAGTAGCTCGACAAAGGTATTCAAAGTAATGAGTTGCCTCTCGGTAAAGGCGTCTCCCCAAGTTGGCATGCCGTACATGGGCAGTCTATCGACATCATGTGATGGTGCTGGAACTCGACCCTCAGGACGCCATGACGCAGAAGCTTTCAATGCCAAATCTTCGTGTTCGTCGTTCGGCGAAAGGTAAATTCTCTTTCGTTGCCCTTCAGCAACGACCGCCATCAATTGTGCGCCCATTTGGCCGTTCTTTGCTTTCTGGCGCACATATTCGGCATCGATCGCGGCACCTGATAGCAAACACACGAAGTTACCTCGCCCTACTTTATTCCCTTTCTTGGCTTCACGTATCTCATCCTTGGTTCCTTTTCGGCGAACACGAAACCGGACTATCTTATTTGCCTTGTCGACAACTGGTTCGATCCAGGCTTCCTTCCCTGTCTTCGAGCCGAGAAGGAAACTGGATGCGATAGGTACCTGCACATCCGAAAACGCAGGGTCCGGGCTTGGCACCGTCCGCGCCCAGATCCAGGCGATCACGGTCGCCTTGCCGCCACCATACTCGCTCGGCAGGTCCACCTGCGGGTAAAGATGCCCGATGCGCTCCCACGCCTTCTCGCGCATCCACTCGCCGTAATATTTCACGTCCTCCGCCAGGCCTTCGGCGTTGCGGTAGTGGTTGCGGTCCTTCCCGCCCTGATGGATCGGCTCCATGTCCTTGAACTTTGGCGGAATCTCGATCATCGCCTTGCCGATCATCACCGCCACGGGGTTCAGGTCGGACCCATAGGCAGGCAGCCCCAGCCGCTGCGCCTCCAGCGGGATCGACCCGCCGCCCGAGAACGGGTCGTAGACCGGGGGCAGCTCGCCGCCGCAACTGGCGCGGATCTCGGCCCGCGCGCGCTCCAGCACCTCCTCGTAGGTCGAGTTCTCCCACTTCACCAGGTCCTCGATGATATTGAACAGCCGCTTGCGCTCGGCCTCCACGGCCTCCTCGGTCGGGAACTTGTCCGGATGGCTCGACGGATCATCCACCAGTTGCGCAAACAGTACCGCCCGGCAAGCCGCCAATGGCCGCCTTGCCCACCACAGATGCAGCGTCGAGGGATGCCCATGCCGGATCGACTTCTCCCGCGCCGACGCAGCATTGATCGCCTCAAGCGGAATAGCAACTTCGATCAGTTTCTTCTTGTAGGGGGTGGTCATGGGCGTTCAGCTGGCTCGCGTTGTGAGGTGAGAGGGAAGCCAGCCAACTACAACCTGGCTCGTCGCATCATCCCAGAAAAAGTAGAGACGGAAGCAATAGCGTGGTTCCCGGCTGTTGCCCTTCTTCAGATGCCTATCCAGTTCAATGCGCCTGGGACCAATTCGGATGAAGTACTCCTCGCCATGTTCGCCCGCTCGGTTGCCCGCAAAGGATTGCTGCTCCTCAATTCCAAGTTCCTGGCAGCGATGATCAAAAGCCTGTTTCTGTTCCGGTTTGCCTTCCCGCCGCATCGGCACGTAGTAATCCCGCAGCAATAGCAGTGCCTGGTAAATGACGGAAGCATCTTCGTACTCCGACTGCTTGGCACCTCTAAGTGCACGATTGTGTAGTTCTACCGATCCTACTAGGTTCTTGGCTGCCCAATGTTCGAGCTCATCTAGGCTGTTAGGGAAAATAGTAGCATCAGATACGGAATTACCTACAGACAAAGATTGGACGCGCTGTTGCAGATGTTGCAATGTGCCGCGGAGCCGTAGAACTTCAGCTTCAGCGTTCTCGCGCTCTTCTTCGGACGCCTTCAGAAGATCATCACTCTCCTGCTTTTGGGCCTCAATATCCTTTTTTAGTTCCTCGATTTCTTCAATAGCGAGTTCAAATAGCTCATCATTTGTAGATCCGGACTGTTTTGCTTGTTGCCGCCTAAGTGCCGCTGCCGTTCGTTTGGCTTCGGCAAAGCTGGGAAGTCGTTCGAAAGCTTCCGGCCCACTAACTGTACGCCGCAGTACCTCTGACACGACAAAGCGATGATACTCTTCCGGTCCTCCTGACCAGTCACGAATCCGTTGCGCAAGGCTAAGAGGATGGGAAAATGGGTCTTCACTGCCTGGGTCAAAGCCGGGGCGGTATGTTCGTACCGCCTGCTGATATACGGAAAATTCGCGACCAATCTGGTCACTTAAATAAAATGCCGCATGCCCTGAAATCACCGCTACGTGTGCCGCACCTGCGATATTTTCTGATAACTTAAAGACATCTATCAGAGAATCTTTTGGATCCGATGAGTATTCGGGTAAAGAAACTAATATGATATCACTTTTTCTATCCTTCTGTTGCATGAAATCAACGAGAGTTTCAACGTCGTATTCGGTTTCAATAAACCAAGGAGATAGCTCAACGCGGCGTCCATCTAATCTAGCATGACATTGCCTCAAGATATCCCGACAAAAGTTGGGTACTGATCGAATATAATGTGGGTTTTCGCCTCGTGCGATGCATTGTAGGCGAAGACCAAAATGGACCGGGCCTTTTTCATTATTTTTTTTGGCCAGTGCCGTTTCAATTACCCATGAGCGACCAGCTACATTTCTGTCATCATCATCAAAGCGCAATGTCCAGTATTTCGGCTCATCAATTGCTATACCTTCAACGCGCCGCGCGCCTACATCATCGATTGAAAATGACTTTCCTTCCATTGCCTCCGGCGGAAGTGTGCCACCAGCTCGTCGCGCCATAAATTTAAGAATCTCGCTCTGAGCTTTTTCAAAAACGTCCGTTCCATCCTTATCGTTGTAGAGGGAAAGGTGAACTTGAGACACGGGTTCAATAGAGGCTCGGTTTTGTCTTATGTTAGGCAGCAAAGGTGCTAAGAGCTTGCTCAATTGAGTTTCATTATTATTATTCATATCGGCACCTCCGCCCGCTCCAAAAGGCTTCTAATGTTGAACTGTATGGCGTTCTGGTCGAAAGGCGGCTCGCGCGTATCGAGCGCGCCCCTCAGATAGCGCGGTTGTTGAGCAAATCCGTTGCTTACCTGGACGATGGCTAGAATAAACTTGTCCGGTTCATGCAGCGACGTGATCACTTCCTGGCGCGTAATCATAACCGTATCTGCACTATCAATGCGCCCCTTCACCTCGATAAATCGAAGGTGGTCTGTTTTAGGGTCATAAGATGCGATGTCATACCCGATCTTTTGATCGGAGACATCGGTTGGTGTATTGCCCAAGAACCGCTCAGAGGCCATGACAGCCTCCATCGCTGCAAGTTCAATGCGCCTACGTGCCACTGGATCTTCAGCAAAGCCGGGAACTACATATTGCTCAAGTCCATCAGAGTGTTGACCTAGCAAACCTCTTGGGATCACAACCATACCACCCCGCACTTTCGGAGGTTGAGAAGAAATAAAGCGCTCCTGTTCAAGACGACGCATACGCAGCTGAAGTCGTTCAACCAGATCTTCAGCGCGGCGTTGTGCATTTTGCCAATTCAGGCGTGTCTTGCGTCCAGCACGCTCCTCTTCTTTAAGTTCGAATGCTCGAGCATCCCAATAGTTGATTTCTTTCTTTAGTCGCGCATTGACTTCTTGTTCCACTTTTTCGATTTCGGGCAGGCGTCGCCTTTTAACCTCTTTCAGGTGAGCTTGCGCGAGTTCAACAATTGCGAATTCGACTGCCTTTTTTTCCAAGTTCTGGCATAACCAAGCAGAAGTTAATTCTTTCTCGAGTGTAGCAATTTCTTGATCTGTCGCAGGGCGAAGGTTTAGATGCGGTGCGATACCCGCATTGCTGACGGTCCCATTTTGATCGATGGTTGCGAACTGGAGTCTCTGGGAGAGAATATGCGGCGTTCCTTTGCTTGTACTTCGTCCGTCCTGAATAGAGTGCTCAAGCAGAAACAGCGTCGAAACCTCATCCCCATCATCTGTGTCGTCAACCAGAACTGCACCCCGTTTCATCAAATGTCCGTGTTGCTCTCGAACCAGACTAATCACGGCTTCAAGAAGCGGGTGGCCTGGGCAGAGGAAGGCAGCTACGGGCTGTTGGATGATTTTGTCTTTTTCAAAACAGATCCGCTCATATTTTTTCTGAACAGGAGAGCTGATACCGATTTGTCGGTCTCGTTCTCGAATGCTGACAGGCACATGAATGATTTCCCAGCGGCCTTCCTCCCGGCGCTTAATTTGCCCCCCAAGATGTCGGAACGCTTCTACGAAAAAACTCTGCACATGGTGCGGTTGAAGCCGCATCGCCTCAGCCCGTTCCATTTCAAGGCGCAGTTCTTGGACCTTTGCTTCTGGCATGCTGTCATTTGTCAGAGCTCGACGCTGAAGCAGACGCAGGAGGGCTTCTTGGTCTACCGCACCGTCTACTTCCTGAAACAGTCGCGCACGCACGTCATCTTGTTCGCCATACTGAATGGCTTCGAAAAGAAGGTCTTTTAGGGCGTTGCCTTCAAACAATTCGCCAAGCACGTCGTAAACCCGACCTCCTAAAGCTTCGCGTGCAGCTTCAAGCTTTTCTAGCAGACGGGCATAAACCTCACCCTCTCGAGTATCTGCTGCGACCAAGTTCCACAGATGGCAAACTTCCGTTTGGCCAATGCGGTGAATACGGCCAAACCGCTGCTCAATCTTGTTGGGGTTCCAAGGCAGATCATAGTTCACCATCAGATGTCCACGCTGCAGATTGACCCCTTCTCCCGCCGCATCATTAGCAATAAGGATGAGCAAATCACGATCCTGCATGAAGCGCTCCACCACTTTTCGGCGCTCCTCACGTGTTACGCCGCCGTGAATGACGTCAACGGCGTCTTGCTTACCCAGGCGGGCTCGGATCTTCTCTAACAGATATGTGAGCGTGTCTTTGGGTTCCGTGAAAATGATCAGTTTCCGACGGTTGCCGTCGCCATCTGCCATCAGGTCATCGGCAAGTATACGGTCCAATTGGCGCCACTTGGTATCTTGGCCGGACCGAAGAACACCCAAAGCCATGGCTTCAAGCCCTTTTAAGGTCTCAACTTCGATTTCAAGTTGTTCAATGGTCTCTGCAGTGGTCGCATGGGTTGAGATCAGATCTTCCAAGTCATCGATCTCTTGCTGTTCGAATTCTTCAATATTGTCGAGGACGTCATCAGTTAGCTCATCGGAATTGAGTTTTGCCTTCCGACCTTTGCTAACAAGACGTGCTTCGGCCAGCTCTAACTCCAACCTTTCGCGTCGTCTTTTCAGTGAGTTATAGATCGCTGCAGGTGAAGAAGCGAGACGGCGTTGAAGAATTTGCAATGCAAAGCCAACATTGTTGCGCTTTTTACCGTCGTCTTCGGCGAATCTTTGAACCCGATTCATTTCGTTCCGAACATATTCAGTTACGGCGCTGTAAAGCGCCTGTTCCGGAGGCGAAAGCTCGTACTTTACGGTGTAAGCCCGACGTTCTGGGAACAGTGGGCGCCCATCAAATCGCAACAGCTCTTCTTTGGTCAGGCGGCGCATCATGTCTTCAGCATCAGCGAAATGGACGCCGTCTCTAAACCGGCCCTCAAACCGATCACCATCCAGAAGAGCCATAAAAAGTTGAAAGTCTTCTTCTTTCCCGTTGTGCGGTGTGGCCGACATTAGAAGCAAGTGCCTGCAGAGTTGGCCCAGCATCTGACCAAGTTGGTAGCGTTTGGTATATTTAACGTCGCCACCGAAATACGTCGCAGACATGCGGTGGGCTTCATCGCAGATAATCAGATCCCATTCGGTCGAGTTGGTGAGTTTCTGTTGCAGGTCTTCATTTCTGGCCAGCACGTCCAGGCGGGCGATCAATCTGTTACGATCATTGAACGCATTTCCGGATCGCGATGTTTCGATCATATCTTTGGAAAGAATATCAAATTCCAGAGAGAATTTTTCACCCAACTCATCTTGCCATTGCTCCACAAGACTTCCAGGAGCCACAATCAAGCAGCGTTCGAGGTCGCTTCGGGCGATCAGTTCTTTGATCAAAAGACCAGCCATGATCGTTTTGCCCGCCCCAGGATCGTCGGCCAACAGAAACCTTAGGGGCTGTCTGGGCAGCATCTCCCCGTAAACTGCTGAAATTTGATGTGGAAGCGGATCAACTAAGCTGGTGTGGATGGCCAGATAGGGGTCGAAATAATGAGCGAGTTTTATCCGATTGGCTTCAGTGACGAGGCGCAAGAGGCCGCCATCTCCATCGAACGACCAATTTCGACCACCTGACTTGATCTCCAGGCGATGCTGATCGTCCCTGTAAAGGGTCGTTTCTGCTACGCTCCCACCTTGTGACCGGTAAACAAGGTTGATGGCTTGATCACCTATCCAATCCACAGACACGACCTCGACAACCTGTCCCGGTATGATGCCTTCAACAGATGCGCCAGTTTTGATGCCGTCGAGTGAAGCCATTCCTACATCCTGAAGTCGTCCGATCTATTTTAATGTTCTTCGATTTGTCGTCTGAAAACAAGGTTATTTTAGTGGTGGTGTTGTGTGTTGTTCCCTCTAAGGTGGTGCGCAAGTTATGTTATTTTTTGTCGCGTTTTTTGCTGTAGAATGGCATGGGTCTCTCCACCTTTTTGAAGAATCAATGCATTGACGTATGATCTGGATCTTCGACGTTTTGCTTTTGGTAAAATGCCCCCAGGGAACAATCTCGACCAAACTCACAGCTACTCCCGGGCAATCTCCACCAGGACCTCATTGCGGCGCATGAAGCCCGGTGTGAAGGGGTCGTTGTAATAGCCAAACTCCGGCGTGCCGATGGCCGTTAGGTTGTTGGCCGCCAGCCAGCCCTCAAGCCGCGCGGCATGGTGGGAGAAGCGCTCATCGGTCCAACTGCCGGAAAACTGCACCGCCGTGCCCCGGTCGCCCGGCTTGGTGATCTGGGCAACCACAAGCGCCGGATAGTCCCGGACCTCAAAATCACCCTCACTCCGCTGCACCACATAGTCTGGGGTCTCAACCGTATGGGTGATCCGATAGACGGCCATCGCCGCGACCCCCAGCACGCACATCCCAATCACACTGAACAGGATCACCTTGATCACCCTCATTGCTGCTCCCTCGGCTCGTTACGTCATCGCGTCGCCGTTTTGTCGCGTTTTTGGCAATCCCACCCATCCGGAGCGTCCAATTGCGCGTATCCCTCACGTAAGACACGAGAAAGGGTGGCGCAATGACACGCATTTTGGTGATTGGGGCAAGCAGCGGCATCGGCAAAGCGGTGAGCCGGGATCTGATCGCGCGCGGGCATACAGTGCGCGCCATGTCCCGCAGCGGCGGGGCTCCTGCAGCCAACACGCCAGCGCTGGAAATCTTTCGCGGCGATGCTCTTATTGCTGAGGATGTCCGCAAAGCCCTGGACGGCGTGGAGACGGTGGTTCAGGCCCTGGGCGTTGCGCCCAATCTCTCCATGATCACCGGCCCGGTCACCCTGTTCTCAGAAGCCACCCGGGTGCTGCTGCCCACCATGCAAGAGGCCGGTGTCAGCCGTTTGATCAGTGTCACCGGCTTTGGCGCCGGGGATTGTCGCCGCGCCGTCAGCCCGCTTCAGGTGATCCCGTTTCGGGCCATGCTGGGCCGGGCCTATGACGACAAAACCATCCAGGAGGACCTAATCACCGGCTCCGACTTAGATTGGCTGATTGTCCGCCCCGGTGTCCTGACCAATGGGCCGAAAACGGCCAAATACAAAGTGCTGAGCGCGCCCGATACTTGGCGCAATGGCATTATTTCCCGCGCCGATGTTGCAGACTATATCGGCAGCCAAATCGGTGAAAACCCGCTGGGTGGCCGCAAACCGGTGCTGATCCGCTACTGCATCCCGCTCTGATTAAGCTGGGAACACCACCACGAAGGTGCTGCCCTTGCCTTCGCCCTCGGACTCGGCGCGGATCTGGCCGCCATGGCGCTCCATGATCCGCCGGGAGACCGCCAGACCAATCCCCGTGCCCTCATATTCATCATTCAAATGCAGCCGCCGGAAGACCCGGAACAGCTGACCCATCTGACTGGGGTCCATGCCAATGCCATTGTCTTCAATCCGGAACACATGGCCGCCCTGGTCCGCGTCGCTGGTCACCGTCACGGTGATTTCCGGGGCGCGGTCCGGTGGGCAATATTTCAGCGCATTGCCCAGCAGGTTTTGGAACAGCCTGACTCCTTCATTGCGGCTGGCGGTGATCGTCGGCCACTGGTCGGGCAGGGTAATGAGGGCGTGGCGCTCTTTGATGGTCGGGCCGAGGAATTTGATCGCCTCCTGGACCAGCTCGCCCGCATTCACCCGCTCCATCGGCTCGCCGACCCGCCCGATCCGGGAATATTCCAACAAGGCCGACAGCATCTGATCCATGCGCTGCGCGCCCTGTTGAACAAAGGCCAAATAGTCGGTTAGGGCCGGGGAGAGATCCTGGCCCAGTTCCCGCTCCATCAACTGGCTGAAGGAGATCACCATCCGCAAAGGCTGGCGCAGATCGTGGGAGACCGTATAGGCGAAATGCTCCAGCTCATCATTGGACTCCCGGAGCATGTCCTCCATTTCCTTGCGCTCGGTGATGTCCTCATTGACGGCCACAAAGCTCATCACCGTCCCATTGGCATCCATCACCGGGGTGATGGTCGCCAGCTCCCAAAACAAGGAACCATCCTTGCGCTGGTTTTCAAACTCGCCGGACCAGGCCTGCCCCGCCGTGATGGTCTGCCAAAGGTCCCTATAGGCGTCTTCGGACATATTGCCGGCATTCAGGAAGCGGGGGTTTCGTCCCATCACCTCGTCGCGGTTATAGCCGGTGACGACCTCGAAGCCTTGATTGACATATTCGATGGCGCCCTCCCGGTCGGTGATCATGATCGGGGCCGGGCTGTTCTCCACCGCCTGGGAGAGTTTTTGCAGGGTCGCGCGCTGTTCCAGCACCTCGGTGACATCGCGGAACACCACCACGGCCCCGGTCACCGCGCTATGCTCATCGCGGATCGGGGTGGCGACATAATCCACCGTGATCGGCATATTGTCCCGGGTCCAGAACACATCGCCCTCGATTCGCGACAGAACTCCGGTCCGGATCGCTTTTGTGGTTGGGCAATCGGAAACATGGTGATGGCTGCCATCGGCATGGTGATGGTGGAAGGTCACATGGGCCGGGGCCCCCAACAGATCCTCATGGTCATAGCCGAGCATGGCGCAGGCTGCCGGGTTGATGAAGGTGATCATCCCCACCGCATCGACGCCGTAAATGCCTTCCCCTGCGGATTCCAAGATCTCTTTGTTGAGGCTCAACAGCGCAGCATCACGCTTCTGCAAGGTGGTCAGCTCGGGCATTTCTCGGGGCATTGCGGGCTCCGAGGGCGCTTTTGGATCCGCCATCTCGCCGCTGGCGATGGGTAGGCCTTCCAGGCGCAGGGGGGCTTTGGCGGGGAAGTCGAGGAAGACCCGGGTGCCGCCGGACGGGGACTCCGCAATGCGCACCGAGCCTCCGGCGCACTCCATCAAACGCCGGACGATGGACAAGCCGGTCCCCGTCCCCGCAGGTCTGCTTTCGGGATAGAGCCGTTCGAACAAGCGGAACACCCGTTCCCGGTAAGCCTCCGGGATGCCCGGCCCCGTATCATCCACCACCACGGTGACACGGTCGCCGGTTTCCTGGGCCGAGACGCCAATCCGCAACGGGCGGTCCGGATCGCGGTGCTGGAGCGCATTGTCGATCAGGATCGAAAACACCCGCCGCAACCGTGCCGGATCGAAGGGAATGCTCGGCAGGTCCTGCACCACCGTTTCGACATCGATGTCCTTCATCACAGCGGACCGGCTGTCCAGGACCATGCGCACCGCCGCGTTCAGGTCGATCATCGGCGCTGCTTTGGGGGCCTCGCCCGCCTCGATATAGGTCTGGATGTCATGGAGCAGGTCACGGGTCCGCAGGGCCTCGGCTTCGATGTCCGCCAAGCCAACACCGTCGCCGGACAACCGGCCTGCGCTGCCCGGCTCGCTCTGCAGGCGCCGCCGCACCATCTGGGAATAGGTCGCCAGGCGTCTGACCGGTTCCTGGAGGTGATGGGCGGTGATCTCAGCCAAGCGGGCGATTTCCGCATTGGACCGGCGCAGGGCCGCGATCAGCGCCTCGCGCTCCTGCTCCCGGGCTTTGCGCTGGGTGATGTCCCGGAACAGAGTGACGACGCCAACCAGCTGGTTGTGCAGCTTCAGCGGACGGGCCGCGACTTCGACTTGGAAGTCCTGGCCCTGCTTGTTGAGGAAAATCTCCTCGCCTTCATATTCAACGCCGGTCAAGGCAGCGGCGAAAATCGGGCATTTCTCCAAGGGGATGTTGTCGTTTTTGGCATGGGCGTGGACCAGGTCATGGATTGGTTTGCCGAGCAGTTCTTCGGCGTCGAAGCCTAAGGTCTCGGCCCCCGGACCGTTAATGAAAGAGGTCTGGCCGTTCTGGTCGAGCACATAGAGCCCGTCGGCCATGGTCTGGGTGATCAGGACCAATTGCTCCTGTTCCCGGGCCAAGGCCTCCCGTTGCCGCAGCAGCCGCATCACCAGAACATAGGTCCCGATCAGGACGCCGATCAGAGCGGCAAGCGCAATGTTAAATTCTTGGCGATAGCCCGACAGGATCCCGGTGCGGGTGTAGGAGATGACATAGCCTTGCGTCGCTCCGGTCAAATCGCCCACCGGGACAAAAGACACCACATAGTCCTGCCCTTGCGCCTTGGTATCGACCGTGAACGGCCTGTCTTCGGCCATGCGGCGTCGGACCCGGGGATCCTGATAGAGCCCCTCATTGACCTCCGTTATTGAAGGATCCTGCGTTGGCGTGGTGCGACCGGAGCCGGGGACCGGATCCTCAACCCAATAATCCGGATTGATGCTGGACTCCCGATAGAGATGCCGCTGTTCGTCAAACAGGATCGGCTCCACTGCGGTGCGCCGCAGCACAAAGGCATAGTTGCGCGTGGGGTCCAGTGCGGCCATGGAGTCCCGGATCACCTCGAACGAAACCGAAATATCGACAGCACCAAGCAAAGCGCCGCGCAGTTCGACCGGATAAACAAAGCGGAAGCCGGACAGCAGACGCCCGGCTTCGAACCCCGTTGTTGGGCGTCGTTCTTCCAGCGCGAAACGCAGGCTTGGCCGGTCACTGAAAATGTCATCTTCGGCCCGGTCCGGCTGATGCATGCGCAGATAGCTGGTGCCGTCGGGCAAAACAAAGTGGAATTGCTGCACATCATTCCGGACCAGATTTTGATAGGCCGGGAACAGCATGCGATAGAGCGCGCCCCGCGCCCGCGCCCGTTCAAGCCCTGAGGCTTCAGCGCCGGTGGCGAATAGTTCCAGGACCTCCCGCGTCTCGACGACCTCGCGGAAAACGGTGTCAGTCGCCAGCTCATATTTCTGCACACTGGCGAGATAGGCGGTGGAGAGGAATTGGGTGTATTGGGTCAAATAGGCCCGCTCTTTCTCGATGCGGGTACGCTCGAGAAAGACCGTTGCCAGGATCCCAACCAGGATAAAGGGGATCGCCACCAGAAGGGGCTGTCTCACGGCGTCTGGATCCCATCCTCATGGTTGCCATGGGGCGGAATATCCTGCCAGCCGCCCATCGACCGCAGCGTATCGTAATCGCTGTCCCGGGCCGCGACGGCCCCATTGCGGACATTGTCCCCCCAATCGGCCATCAAGGCCTGATCCCGCCCCTCTGGCTCCATGGCCGTCAACACCGTGACCACTTGCTGCATCAACGTAAACGGCATGGTCGCCCGGTTGGCGGTCAGGGCGAAGGAGGGCAGGGGTCCCGTTTCGGCCAAGGCGATCAGGCCGAGATGCTCATATTTCCGGGCGATGGCGGTTTTCAGGCCGCCCAGATGGTGCTCGCCGCGAATGACCGACAGCGCGACCTTGTCATGGGCCCCCAGATAGCCATACCAGGTGGTTTCGATATCCGTGCCAGCCTGTCGCAACATCGCCGAGGTCGACAGATAGCCACAGGTGCTTAAGGGTTGGGTCAGCGCGACGGTTTGACCGGCACTATCGGACAGGTCGGGCAAGGCATCCAGGCTCCAGCCAACCACCGAGCAGGTATAGGTGGTCGCGCCGGAGGCTTCGCGAAACCGGACCAGGGGTTCGGCATCGGGATATTGATCGCGCAGGGCCATGTAAGGCAGCGGGCCGAGATAGGCCATGTCCACGTCGCCCGCCCGAAACAGGGCGAGCATATCCGCATAGTCGGTGCTGTAGACGACCTCGATCTCAAGGCCCAATTCCCGTTCCAAATGCGCCAGCAGAGGACGCACCTGTTTCATCACCGTTTCCGGGTTTTGCATCGGGAGCGGGGCGAAGCGCAGGGTCTTTGCATCCGCTGCCCGCACGGCGCCTGTGCCCAAAGCGAGACCGAAGAGGATCACGGCAAAGAGAAGGGCCAAGGGCACCAGAGCGTGGATCTGGGCACCCGTCGAAATGGCTGGTTTGTGGTTCTTGAACGTCATTTTTAATACAACCCCCAAGGCTTATGGCAGACCATAGCCTAGGGATCAGTCCGCCTGAAATGACGAACATCAATTCGGCGCTGTTATTCCATTATTTTGAATGGGTTATCAACGAACAGTAGTAAGATAGGCTAAGGCATTCACCGTCATTGGTTTGGCCGGATCGGAGGCCGGAGGCCTCCCTTCGGAGCGCTCCAAACCCCCTGAGGCGAGTCTGTGCCGACGCTTTCAAGCCTTATCCAGCAACAACCTGATTTCGGCCCTGTTCCTTGGCTTGGTAAAGCGCTTTGTCGGCGCGCTCGACGATGCTTTCCAGCTTCGCATCCTCTTGATAGTCGGTGACGCCAAAACTGGCGGTTCTCGGCCCGGCGATCGGACAGACATGGGCTGCGATCCGGCTGCGTAGGGTTTCGGCCAAGGTCTTAGCCCCCGGCAGTCCGGTGCCAGGGCAGATGACCATAAATTCCTCGCCACCCCAGCGCCCGACAATGTCCGACAGGCGGCAATTGTCCTTCAGGACTTGGGAAAGAGCGCGCAGCACATCGTCGCCGACCTGATGACCATGGGTGTCATTGACGCTTTTGAAATGGTCGATGTCGAGCAGGATGACGCTGAAAGTCTGGCCATAGCGCCTGGCCCGCTGCAGCTCCTCGGCCAAGACATCATCTAGCTTGGAGCGGTTATAGAGCCCGGTCAGCCGGTCGGAGACACTCAGCAGCTCCAGCTCCTGGTTTTTGCGTTCCAGGGCGGCGGAGAAGGCGAACAGTTCCTGGGTGATCTCGCGGGTGAAATGGGACAGCGAATGGTACATATCGCTGACCGAGAAGTGGAAGCTGTTGTCCTGCAGGGCCGTGGGCGTGGTGGCGGTTTGTGGCGCGGGCTCCTGCCGCAAGACCGGGCCGCTTTCACTCAGCAGCAACACGGTCATGGTGTTGTTCAGGATTTCGTGACTGCCGGAGCGGGCGGTGAAAAACTCGCCATAGGTAAAGAACCCGCCCGTGGTCGCCAGGGCTTCAAGCGGTTTGATCTCCTGATCCGTTGCCTCGCCGAGAATGGCGCGTCTGCCGCCGCAGCTATAAACAAACAGGCCCTCCAGGGCGTCCGGATGCATGGCATCGGTGAAGCCATTGTCCAGCAGCATATCAGTGTCCGCATAGGCGAGCCGGACCTTGTCACCCACGGCATAGCTGCCGGTGAAGACGCCCGCGCCGTCTTCTGTCATCGCCAGCATGACCCGGGAGGTCAGAATGTCCTCCTTCTGCTGGGTCAAAGGAAACAGGGATGCGGTGCCGGGCAGATTGGCCGCCACCGGGTCGCCCAAATATTTCCGGTAGAGGGCGGAGACGCTGATGCCTTCGATCTCTTCAATGACATTGTTCTGGCAGCGGGTGATGGTGAGCGGGGTGCCAATGGGAACCCAGTTGAACTTCATCCGGCTTTCGACGAACAAGCCCGGCCCCGATAGGGAGACCGCCACGGCCCCGACCGCCAAGCGCTGCCTGCCATGGAAGACAAAGGTTTCTTTTAGGTGATTGTTGTCGCCCGCAATGCCGCCCGCAATGACCACCCGGCGCTCGGTCTGCGGGATGCTGCCAATGATCTTGCCATGGTCGAGCAGGAAGCCGCTGGAAAAGGCGATGATCGCTTTGGTGTCCGACCCCAACAGGGGCTCCCAGAGCACTGATGTCGGTGCCTTGGCTTGGGCTTCGCTGAGGACCAGCGGCGTCAGGGTCACGGCCTCAAAGACCGATACCATAACCGTGATGCTGTTGGATAGAACCCGGCCATCGGCGACCTCGCCGGTGGTGGTGGCCCCGATGATCACCGCAGAGGGCAGGGCCTCGCTCAGCATCACCAACGCGGCATCGATCTTCTCTGGCACCAGGATGCCGGAGAAGACTTGGACCAGGACAGTTGGCCCATCTTTGATGTCATGGTCGGTCAAAAAGTCCTGGAACGGGCGGGATGGATCCAGGACCGTGTTAAAGACCCGCATGGTGTCCCCTCTGACGTCCTTACCCGAACAGCTTCGGCTCCAGCTCGTCGCCCTCTTGGAAGTCGAACATCCTTTGCTGCACGAATTTGGACGGGGTTTGCCAATACCGCTTCCAGTCAAACTCGACTTCGATGCGCGCGCCGACATGGTGATCCCAGATCACGGTCAGGCCAGCCTCCTGCAGCTTGGCCGCGACGGTTTCACCTATGGCCAGATCATCTTCTTCCGTCGGGTCCAATGCTGAGGAGCCAAAGAACAGCAGCAACCCGTCCCCATCCAGGGCGCTCATGGTGTCCTGGCGATGGTAGAGGACATAGCCCTTGGCGGGACGTCCGGCGTCGGACTCGTCATCCAGTTCTTCGATCATGCCCTGCATGGCGTCTTGGGCGCTGAACAGATAGTCATGGCGCGGCAAAATGCCCTCGGCATAGAGGGCGGCGAAGGCCTGATCCAGCTTGGCGAAATCCGTCGGTTCGTCCCAGGTTTTCTGCGCCTGTTCATGCGTGGCAATGGCGTTGTCGATCAGCTCTGATGGAGAGACCTGATCTTCGTAATCCTCGCCCTCAATGTAGGACGCGACGGCGGCGACCATTGGGTCCCGATTGTGAAACCCGGCCCGGACCAAATCCCGGGCATATTCTTCAACATATTCAATATCGTCGTCTGACATGGGTTGAATCCATGGTTGGTTTTGGGTGTTTGGGGGGGCGTTTCAATGGGTTGGAAGGCGGTGGAAATCTAGAGAGTTCCAGCCATCGGACCAACCCTGCCTTCCGGCATAAATTTGCGCGGTTTTGAAAGAGGCTATCGCCTTGTGTCTACGCCCACCGATGGGACAGGCAGGCGCTCCCAAGGCCCGGTTCAGGGGCCCTTATGCACCGGTTTGGATTTGCTCTGTGGGACCGGCGCACTACTAGTATTTGGATTATTATCTTGCTTTAACGACACAATCTTGCATGTACCGTTATCGTATAGAGGTCGGTTCCATCTCTAGACTGATAGTGATACTCGATTGTTCCACCTGCGCTGAGAATTGTGTAGAACCAGTGGTCTTGGCAAGTATTACGAATGGCACGCTTGCGGGCATAATTTGAGAGTGTTTGGTCCCCTTGTTTTAGGAGATAAACATATCGAAGAGTCTGGGCGTCGGCTTCCAAATCCAAGAGCGTGAGTGTCTCGTCAATTTCTCCCAAAGTAACATTATCGGCCAATTGCTCCAAGACGTCAGCAAGACCCTCTTCTTCGATCCGGGCGCTCAGGGCAAAGCTGTCATTGCTTAAATAGTAGTCGAATTCCGAGTCAAAATTTTCTAGGACCTTATCGGAGAGGCTTTCCAAATAAAACACGATAAGAATAATGCCAAAGCCAATGCTAACTTGAATTGTATTTGATGCTATACCCCGAAAACCCCTGGAGGGCGATTTTGTCTTCGGAGATTTGAAAAACAAAAACAAGTTTGTAAGAGGGATCATGGCCATCCAAGCGGCTCTGCTGTCGTCATAGGCGCTTTTGGATCGTGCCATACCAAGTGCCCCAAGGCCGTAGCCGTAGGCAATTGTGGCCAGCACAGTCATGCCTAAAATAATGAATATGGTCGACGGTCTGGCAGGAATAAAAGAAAAAATAGAAATAACGGCCATTGAACAGAATAAATGCAGTGCGCTATAAAAAAGAAAATAAGAAACTCTATTCAATCTGAGAGTATTGCCTGTTCTCATTTTTATGGCGAGAAGAAAGCCAATGAGAACGATAGCAGTAAAGCCGAGGAAAAAAACAAGGTCTTCACCTGCCGGGCTAAGGCCCAGAAATTCTGGAGGGGATTGCGTCCTGTCCACTATGGTCTCCTAAAATATGAAAAATGCGACAATTTAATAAGTTAGGGCCAATTGGAGCTGTGCAGTGAGCGGCAAAAGCGCGCGGTCGGATAGGGCTCTAAGTTTCGGACCCAATGGTAACAGAAGCAACTAAGGATCGTATTTAAACATTAAGGACAGTGGATACGAAGCGGAAAGTGCATTCATTGCATGAAAGGGTAGTATGGCTCGGTTGTGCGTTTTTGCAGCGACCATCCGCAATAACAGACCCTCACCAACCCGCAATCCCGCGCCCCAACAACCCGCGCTCTCCGGCGGCATCGAGCATCGCCAGCATGACGCCCCTGGGATAGCCGCTGGCCCCCGAGTCCAGGCCAAGCTTCAGGCCCGGTAAGGTCAGGTCAGGATGAGGGCAGAGATAACCGCCATGGGCCTCGGGACCGGCAAAGCCGGGATCAACCGCGCCGCCCACAGCATCCAAGAGGCTTGGCGAAAACCGCAGACAGGCCGCGCCAAAACCCAGCGCATCGATGACCGCGCTGTCACCAATGGCGGGCAGGATGTCGGTCGCCGCGATGCCCTCGGCCAACGGACCGACCGGACGGTTGGCCGGGCTCTGGATCCACTGCTCCGGCGCGCTGGACAGCTTGATGCCAAAACCGATCCCATTGCCGCCTGCCGCGATGACAAGGCGGCTGTCTGGGACCCCGGCCCCGGCCCGCAGCATCAAAGCGCTGCTGGCCATGATGATGTTCAAAACAAATTGCCCGGCGGCGGCGATATAGTTTCGGGCGGCGTCGGACAGGGTCTCCGTGAACAATCCCAACACCTGATCCTGAGCGGCGGCGACACAGCCGTGCAGATCGTCGCCTCCGGCCAGCGCCTTGGCCAGGAGTGGCAGCAGCGGCTGATCGGGGCGCAAAGCCGCAGCGAGATCCGGCGTGACCGGGTCGGCCAGGGTCTTGAGCAAGGCCAGGCCTTGCGGTTGTCCGGTGCCAAAGCGCAGGGCATCAGGCAGCGGGCCGTCATTGACCGGCGCGATCTGTGACAGGCCAGATCCGTTCAAGTCCTTTACGGAGAGGCAGGGCGTGCTGGGGCCGACAACAAAGGCCAGCGGGGTCACGACGCCAATGTCCTGGGCCGGGGCGAGGCTAATGTCTCCAGCATCAAAGGCGTCCAGAGCCGTTTCAGGATCCGCTGCCCAGCCTTCAAATACCGCCGCCATGGCCATGCTGTTCAGCACTGGTTTCGGCGGGCGCTGATCCGCCGCGAAGGGCGGTCCGGCATGATAGAGGCAGCGCTCCGGCAAAGCGGGGGGCAGGGCGCGCAGCGGGGCGATCCGATCCAAGGCGGGCTGGACGGTTGTGATCCGCTCGGCAGAGCTTTTGGTGGCACGGTCTGCGGCTGTCGGGGACACGCGGGATCCTTGCTGCGGGTGGAGAGGGTTGCGTGATCCTTCATGTGGCGGCAGCATTGCACTGCGACAAGACAACGCCCCCACCGACCACAGGAGACCGGATATGACCGAGCAAGACCCGCGCTATGATTGGGTGATCGAAGGCGGCGAGGTGATCGATCCCGCCACCGGCTTGCGTGGGCGCTATGATCTGGGCCTGCGGGATGGTCGGATCGCGGCCCTGGAGCCGGACCTGTCCCAGGCCCTGGCGGCAGAGCGGTTTTCCGCCAAGGATCTGCTGGTGGTGCCGGGCCTGATCGACACCCACGCCCATGTCTATCAGCATGTCACCGGTCGGTTCGGCTTGGCCCCGGATTTGGTTGGGGTGCAGTCCGGCGTGACCACGATTGTCGATCAGGGCGGGCCAAGCTGCATGACCATTGGCGGCTATCGCCATTTCATTCATGAACCGAGCCAGACCCGGGCGCTGTGCTTCATCTCGGCCTATTTGGTCGGTGGTCTGGAGGGCCATTATTATCCCGAGCTTTATGGTCCCGGCGGAGTCAATGCGGAACACACCATCCGGGTGGCGCGGGAAAATCTGGATCTGGTTAAAGGCGTCAAAGCCCATGCGGAGCTGGGCGGCCAATCCCGCTGGGGTTTGGATGTGATCCGCGTCGGCAAGGAAATATCCTCGGCCCTGGGCCTGCCGCTTTATATCCATCTCGGCCAACTCTGGCCGACCGCCGAGTCCGCACCGATCCCCGACCCCGACACCCTGATCGCCGAGCTGCTGCCGATCATGGAGCCCGGCGATATCCTGGCCCATCCCTTCACCCGCCATGCCGGCGGCTTTGTCAGCGCCGAAGGCGTTCTGCACCCCATCATCCTGGAGGCAGTCGAGAAGCGCGGCATTAAGGTCGATGTCGGCCATGGCTCCCATTTCAGCTTTGCTGTCGCCCGTCAGGTGCTGGCTGCGGGGATCACGCCAGACACCCTCGGCGCCGATATGCATGGCTATAATGTCAGCGCCCCGGGCAGCGCGGAGGATGCCGTGCGCAGCAGCAATCCGTTCCATGGCGTTGCCCCCTTTAACCTGACCGTGTCCATGTCCGGGCTGTTGCATCTGGGCCTGAGCCTGGAGACGGTGCTGGCCATGGTTACGTCCAACCCGGCGGCGATGCTGGGGATGGCCGACGAGATCGGCTCGCTCCAGGTTGGCCATTGTGCCGATGTCAGCCTGTTGTCCCTGGATGACGGGCCGTTCCCCCTGACCGACAATGCTGGGGGCTCGGAACGGTGCGAAAAACTGCTGCGGCCCAAGGGCTGTTTCCGGGCCGGACGCTTCATCGAAACCACCTCGCCCTTCGTGCCCGACATCGCAGCGGCTTAGGGCTCGAGCCGCTCCGACCGGAGAAAATAACCCAAAAAGTTGCGTGTGGTCCGGGCTGTTCACGCTCGGCAGAAGACATGATGCAAAAAATGCAGCAGGCATGGCTGAAATTAGCAGCATACCGTTTCGCTTAAACCTGATCTATTGGCTCAGGTTTTCAAACGGCTTGCGAGGCCAGCGTGCAGCAACAGCCTTTTCATCTCAGTGCCCTCCACGAGGCCTATGACGCCGGGTTAAGCCCGGATGCAGTCATTCAGGAATGTTTCCGCCGCATCAAAGCGCTGGGCGACCCCGGCATTTTTTTGCATCTGCCCCCCATCGAACAGGCGTTGGAGCAGGTGAAAAAGCTCGGCCCCTTTGACCGGGCCAGCAAGCCGCTCTGGGGGCTGCCCTTTGTCATCAAGGACAATATCGACGCCGCAGGCATGCCGACCACGGCGGCTTGTCCGGCCTACACCTACCACCCGGACGAAGATGCCTTTGTCGTCGCCCGGCTGAAGGCTGCGGGCGCGATCCTGATCGGTAAGACCAATCTGGACCAGTTTGCCACCGGCTTGGTGGGCGTGCGCACTCCCTATCCGGTGCCAAAAAACGCCGTCGATCCGGATATGGTGCCCGGCGGGTCCAGCTCTGGGTCGGCGGTGGCCGTGGCCCAAGGGCTGGTCAGTTTTTCCTTGGGCACCGATACGGCGGGCTCCGGACGGGTCCCGGCGGCCTTAAACAACATTGTTGGGCTGAAACCGACCTTGGGGGTGCTGTCCAACAGCGGGGTGGTGCCTGCCTGTTTGACCTTGGACACGGTTTCGGTTTTCGCACTCAGCGTCCCGGATGCCTATCGGGTGTTCCAGGTCGCCGGGGGTTATGATGCGGAAGATCCCTATGCCCGCGCCCTGCCAAGCAAACCCCTGGGGTCTGCGCCGCCAAGCTTTAAGCTGGGGGTGCCCAGCCCCGAGACCCGGCGCTTTTTTGACGACAGCGCCCAGGCCGAGAGTTTCGCCCAGAGTCTGGGTCATTTGCAGGCCCTGGGGGCCGAGATTGTCGAGCTGGATTTTGCCCCGTTCTATGCGGTGGCGGATATGCTCTATGAGGGGCCTTGGGTGGCGGAGCGCTATAGCGTCATCGCCCATCTGATGCGCAAATCCCCCAATGACGTCCACCCAGCCACCCGGCGGGTGATCAAAGCCGCCGAGCAGTTCTCTGCGGTGGACACCTTCCAGGCGCTTTACAAACTGCAGGCCATGAAGCGGGAGCTGTCCGGGGTGCTGGCCTCGGTGGATATGCTCTGTGTGCCCTCGATGCCGACCTTTGTCTCAATGGACGAGGTCATGCATGACCCGATCCTGCCGAATTCCCGCCTGGGCACCTATACCAACTTTGTCAATCTGCTCGATCTGTGTGGATTGGCGGTGCCGACCGATCCCCGCTCCGACGGCCGCCCGGGCAGTGTCACCCTTCTGGCCCTGGCCGGACGGGATGCGGTGCTGGCCGGACTTGGGACGGCATTGCACCAGGCCCATGCGCCGACCCTGGGCGCGACGGATTGGGCTCCGCCGCAACAGCCGCTGGCTCCGCCCGAGATGGGCGAAGATGAAATCGCCATCGCCGTGGTCGGTGCGCATATGTCCGGGCTGCCCTTGAACAAGGACCTGACCTCGCGCGGTTCCCGGTTCCTGAAGGCGACCCACACCGCGCCCCTTTATCGCTTTTACAGTTTGCCCGGCGGTCCCCCGTTTCGACCGGGCATGATTAAGGTCGACGACGGTCAGAAAATCGCCCTGGAAGTCTGGGCCATGCCCAAGGACCAGTTTGGCAGTTTCATGACCACCATCCCCAGCCCGCTGGGGATCGGGACCGTCACCTTGGAAGACGGTTCGACCGTCCATGGTTTCCTCTGCGAAGCCTTTGCCGTGGCCGAGGCCAAGGACATCACCCATTACGGCGGGTGGCGTGCCTTCCTGCAGGCCAGTGCCCCCCAACCCCCGTCCGACTCATCTGTCCAACTGAGGAAAACATCCAATGCGCAGACGTGACTTTCTTGTAACCGCCGGTGTTGCCGCTGGCGCTGCTGCTTTCCCGCTGTTCCGTCACATGCCAGCCTATGCCGCAGGCGCGTCGGACACCTTGGTTGTTGTCACCGGCAATGGCCCGAACAGCATGGACATCCAGCGCAAGGGCACCAACCGGCCGAGCTATCAGATCGCGGTGAACCTGTATGACCGTTTGGTCGGGTTCGGCACCAAGACCCTTGAAGACGGCACCATGATGTATGACTACCAGACTCTGGAGCCGGAACTGGCGGAGTCCTGGGAAGTCGCCGAAGATGGCATGTCCATCACCTTTAAAATCCGCGAAGACGCCACTTTCTGGGACGGCTCCCCGATCACGGCAGCCGATGTGAAATGGTCCTTTGACCGCGCCGTCAGCCTGGGCGGTTTCCCGACCGTGCAGATGAAGGCCGGGTCCCTGGAAAGCCCGGACCAGTTCGAAGCCGTTGACGACAAGACCTTCGTCATCAAGCTGATCCGTCAGTCCAAGCTGACCATGCCTGATCTCGGCGTGCCGGTGCCGATCATCTTCAATTCCAAGGTCGCCCTGGAAAACGCCACTGCCGAAGATCCCTGGGCCACCGAATATCTACACCGCAATCCGGCGGGCGGCGGTGCTTTCATGCTCGAGCGCTGGGATCCGGGCCAGCAAACCGTTTACACCCGCTATGATGACTGGAAAAACGGTGATCTGCCGGGCATTAAGCGGGTGATCATTCGCGAAATCCCCTCGGCCTCGACCCGTCGGGCGCTGTTGGAGCGCGGCGACGCCGATGTCTCCCTGGATCTGCCGCCGAAGGATTATGCGGAGCTGAAGGCGTCGGGCAATTTCACCGTCAATGCGGCCCCGATTGAAAACAGCCTGGCCGCCATCGGCCTGAACCTGAATTTTGAGCCGTTCAAGAATAAGAAGGTCCGCCAGGCCATCGCCTATGCGACGCCCTATGACCAGATCTTCAAGCAAGCGGCGTTTGAGCGCGGCATCCCGATGTGGGGCGGAGAATCCTTCACCCCGGCGACCATCGCCTGGCCGCAGCCCTTCCCCTATGACACCGATCTGGACAAGGCCAAGGCCCTGCTGACCGAGGCCGGGTATGGCGATGGCTTTGACGTGCCGCTGTCCTTCAACCTGGGTCTGGCGCAATGGTCCGAGCCACTGACCCTGCTGATGCAGGAAAGCCTGGCCAAGGTCGGCGTCAATGTGACCATCGATAAGATCCCGGGGGCCAATTGGCGGACCGCCGCGCTGGTCGAAAAGCGCCTGCCGATGCATGTGAAGAATTTCGGCGGCTGGCTGAACTACCCGGATTACTACTCCTTCTGGGTCTATCAGAAGGGCCGGTTGTTCAATTCCATGAACTACCACAATGAGGAGGTGGAGACGCTCACCGACGCCACCTTGCACCTGGAAACGGACCATCCGGATTACGAGCCGAACATCAAGAAGTTGCTGGCCATCTTCTTCGATGAAGTGCCGTTGATCCCGATCTACCAGCCCTATCTGGATGTGGCGACCCAGAAGACCGTCACCGGTTACGAGTATTATTTCCACCGTCAGCTGGACTGCCGGTCCTTCGCCAAGACCTCCGCCTAGTTGGTCCTATCGCAGGAAAGGGGCGCGTCTTGCGCGCGCCCCTTTTTTCCCAACCAAAACCAAAAACCACTGATGGGGCACAGCCTTCTCCATGACCGGCACGTCAAAACTCGGCATCATCGGCGGCAGGCTGTTGCAAGCCATCCCCTCGATCATTGGCATCATCATTGTCACCTTTTTGCTCACCCGGGCCTTGCCAGGGGATCCGGCGGTGTATTTTGCCGGACCGGCGGCTGATGAGCGCTCGATCCAGCAGATCCGGGAATCCCTCGGCCTGGATAAGTCACTGCCCGAGCAGTTTGTCATCTATGTCCAGGACCTGGTGCAGGGTGATTTGGGGGTGTCGATCAGCACCGGCATTCCAGTGCTCGAGGAACTGATCCGCCGTTTGCCCGCCTCCTTGGAACTGACCCTGTTGGCCCTGTTGTTCTCACTGGGGGTGGCGATCCCGCTGGGCATTGCGGCGGCGACCAGACCGAACAGTTGGGTTGATCAGCTTTGCCGTCTGATCGTGACCGCAGGGGTCTCGCTGCCGGTGTTTTTCACCGGTCTGTTTATGGTCTACATCTTCTATTACCTCTGGGGGCTGGCCCCCTCGCCGTTGGGGCGGTTGGATATTCTCTATTTGTCGCCGCCAGCGGTCACCGGGTTTTACACCATTGATGCCTTGATTGATGGCGATCTGGAGGTGTTCTGGGCCGCTCTGGCGCAATTGGCCTTGCCTGCCATCACCCTGGGCACCTTCACCCTGGCCCCCATCGCCCGGATGACTCGGGCGGCTATGCTCCAGGTGCTCTCCAGTGACTTTATCCGCACCGCCCGAGCCTCAGGCCTCGACCGGCCAACGGTGCTCTACACCTATGCATTCCGCAATGCCCTGCTGCCGATCCTGACCACCCTGGGCATGGTGTTCAGCTTTATGCTGGGCTCCAATGTGCTGGTGGAAAAAGTGTTCGCCTGGCCGGGCATCGGGTCCTACGCCATCGAGGCCTTGATTGTCTCGGACTATGTCGCAGTGCAGGGCTTTGTGCTGGCGATGGCCATCCTCTATGTGCTGCTGAACCTGACCATCGATATTCTATACACCCTGATCGACCCCCGCATTGGCTTGGACGGGTAGGGGATCATGGGCGCTTTTCTCAAACATCTGCGCTATGTGCTGACCGAAAACCCGGTCACCCTGATCGCAGGCAGCCTGTTCTTTTTGCTGGTGGTGATCGCGCTGTTCGGGCCGTGGATCGTGCCCTATGACCCCTATGCCAGCAATGCAAGCAAGACCCTGACGCCGCCAAGCTGGGAGCATTGGTTTGGTACCGACCAGCTCGGCCGGGATGTGTTCAGCCGGGTGTTGATCGCCACCCGTTTGGATCTGGCGATTGCGGTGTCCGCTGTGGCCTTGTCCTTTGCCATTGGCTCCGTGCTCGGTGCGCTGGCCGGGTTTTATGGCGGCTGGACCGACCGGCTGGTTGGGCGGATGACCGACACCATCATGGCCTTCCCGCTGTTTGTGCTGGCGATGGGCATTGTCGCCGCCATGGGCAATACGGTGGAGAACATCATCTACGCCACCGCAATCATCAATCTGCCCTTCTATGCCCGGGTGGCCCGGACCGAGGTCAATGTGCGCCGCAATGCCGCCTTTGTGCAGGCCGCGCGTTTGGCCGGGAATTCCAATCTGCGTCTGCTGGCCTTCCATATTTATCCCAACACCTTGCCGCCGATGATGGTGCAGATTTCGCTGAATATGGGTTGGGCGATTTTGAACGCGGCGGGCCTGTCCTTCATTGGCCTGGGCGTCCGCCCACCCACCGCCGAGTGGGGCATTATGGTCGCCGAGGGCGCGGGTTACATCGTGTCGGGCGAATGGTGGCTGGCCCTGTTCCCTGGGGCGGCGCTGATGCTGGCGGTGTTCTGTTTCAATCTGCTGGGCGATGGGTTGCGCGACCTGATCGACCCCCGGCGCCGGACCTAGGTTGGCCGCATGAGCAATCCTGTCCCCGTTTTGGATATCCAAGGCCTGTCGGTGGAGTTCCGCACCCGCAGCGGCATTGTCCGGGCCTTGGAGAATGTCTCCTTCAACATCTTCAAGGGCGAGATGGTCGGCATTGTCGGCGAAAGCGGCTCTGGTAAGTCGGTCTCGGCTTTAACGGCGCTTGGTATTCTCGACGCGGCTGGGCGGGTGACGGCGGGCTCGATCCATCTGCGCGGCCTCGACATTTTGGCCGCCAAGGAGAAAACCCTGCAGGAGCTTCGGGGCCGGGAGGCCTCGATGATTTTCCAAAGCCCGCGCACGGCGCTCAATCCGATCCGCACCGTGGGCAAGCAGATCGGCGATGTGCTGCGCCGCCATGGCTTTGCCACCCGCAGCGATGTGAAGGAGAAGGTGATCGAGGCTTTGAAGACCGTGCGCATCCCCGATCCGGAGCGCCGGGCCAATGCCTATCCCTTTGAGCTGTCCGGCGGCATGTGCCAGCGCATCATGATCGCCATGGCCCTGTCCTGCCGCCCGCAATTGCTGATCGCCGATGAGCCGACCACGGGGCTGGATGTGACCACCCAGGCCTCGATCATGGATCTGATCCAGGATCTGGCGCAAAGCCGCAATATGGCTACCCTGTTGATCACCCATGACTTGGCCATGGCGGCGGAATATTGCGACCGGATCGTGGTTATGCATGCGGGCCATGTGGTCGAGCGCGCGCCCTCGGAAACCCTGTTCCATGCCCCTCGGCATCCCTATACCACCAAGCTGATCGCCGCGACGCCGCGCAACAGCGGCTCCTTGGATGACATTTCCTCTATTGATGGCGGGGTGCCGGATTTGCGCCGAGATGATTTGCCCGCCTGCCGGTTTTCCGCCCGCTGTGAGCGCTATCAGGCGGAGTTGTGTGACCAAGCGCCTTTGCCGCTGACCGACCTAGATCCCGATCACGCCGTGGCCTGCAGGAGGCCCCTATGACCGCGCCGCTGCTCACCGTTGACGATCTGAAAAAGCATTATCCGCTGGCCAAGCCCGGCGGCATGGTCAGCTCTTTGCTGTCCTCGTTGCGCAAGTCCAATCCCAATGTGTCGGACAAAACCCCGATCCTGCATGCGGTGGATGGGGTCAGCTTCACCATTGGTGCGGGCGAGAGCCTCGGTCTGGTCGGCGAGTCCGGTTGCGGCAAATCCACCCTGGTCAGCATGTTGGCCCGGCTGTCCGATCCGACAGCAGGGACGATCCTGTTCCGGGACAAGGCGATCAGCGAGATCCCGTCTGATCAGTTCTATGCCCGGGATGAACGCACCGACATCCAGATCGTGTTCCAGGATCCCCATGAAAGTCTGAACCCCCGCTTTACCTCCTTTGACACCATCGCCGAACCCCTGCGCCAGCTCAAAGGGCTCAAGGACAAGGCGGCGCTGCGGGAGCGGGTGGCCGCCGTGGCCAAAATGGTGGACCTGCCCGAACAGCTGCTCAGCCGCTTTCCGCATCAGCTATCCGGCGGGCAAAAGGCCCGGGTCAACATCGCCCGGGCCATTGCCGTGGAACCCAAGCTGTTGATCCTCGATGAGCCGACCTCGGCGCTGGATGTATCCGTGCAGGCGGTGATCCTAAAGCTGCTGGTCCGGCTGCAGCAGGAGCTCGGCATGAGCTATCTGTTCGTTTCCCATGATCTGAATGTGGTCCGACTGCTCTGCGACCGGGTGATTGTGATGTATCTGGGCCAAATCGTTGAGGCCGGACCGGCGGATCAGATCTTTGATCATCCGGCCCATCCCTACACCCGGGCGCTGCTGACCGCGATCCCGGGCATGGCGAGCGAGGAAGCGGCGCGGGCCGGACGGCTGACGGGTGATCCGAAAAGTCCGATTAATCCGGATCCCAATGCTTGTCGCTTCCATGGCCGCTGCCCGGAGGGTCAGGATCTGTGTGGCCGCAAAGCACCGCCGATCCAGCACCGCTCAGCGGAGCATTTTGCCCAATGTCATTTCACGCCGGCCGGAGACTGACATGGGCGTTGATGATGCGCCAAACCCCATCCCGTTGCAGCCAGACCTGACTTTGACCCCCCAGCCGCCCGGATCTATGGCGTTTATATTCCGCCGTGGCCACAACAATGTCCGGCGAAAGCACGGTGAACGCCACCTTGGTCAGATCGCGTTGGATGTCCTCCACCGCCCGGCCTTTGCGAAAGGCAGCGATCTCGGCAAAGCCATAGGCTCCGCCATCGGGTCCCAAGCGGATGCTCTGCGGATCGTCCCAAAAAAAGTCGATCAGGGCCGGGACATCATTGCTGTTCAAGGCCCGCTCATAGGCGTCAAAACGGTCTTTGACCGCCTGCTCAGCGGCCTGGGCCTGGGCCTGGGCTTGGGTTTTGCTTTGGGCTTGATCCAAGGAAGCATTCTCCTCAATCGGGGCAGTGGGCAGCCCAAAGTGTGCGCAGCTTTTTCGGTTTAGGGAAGGAGAGAAGGCGATGGCAGCGTGGGAAAGCGATGCGGATGTGGCGCGCTATATGGCCGAGACGTCGGCGCTGTTGGATCTGACCATTGATCCGGCCTATCAGCCCGGGGTGATCCAGTTTCTGAAGCTGGCCGCCAGCATGGCCGAGATCCAGGATCAGGCCCCGCTGGAGCCCTTCAGCCATGACCCGGCCCCGGTGTTTCGTCTGCCGGAGGCCTCAAGCCAGCAAATCGGATTGGGTTCCGTCCCCACAGGGGCCGGAGAGCCCAATGAGGGCGGGGCCAAGCCGCGATCAGCGGTGCCCGGCGAGGGCTGAAAAAAATGAAATTCACATCAGCTACAGATATTAATTCGGCGATAAAAGCGGGCGAGGTCTCTGCGACAGAAGTCACGCAAGCCGCCTTGGCCCGCATTGTTGCCGACAATCCGCGCCTGAATGCCTTCACCGATGTCGCGGCCACTAGGGCCATTGCGGAGGCTGAGGCAGTGGACAAGGCCATTGCGGCGGGTCAGGACCCAGGTCCCTTGGCGGGGGTGCCCTTTGCCGTCAAAAATCTGTTCGATCTGAAGGGGCTGGTGACCCGGGCCGGATCCAAAATCGCCCGGGAGAATGCCCCGGCAAGCTTGGACGCGGATCTGGTGACCCGGTTGACCCAGGCCGGGGCGGTGTGCCTGGGCGGGCTGAATATGGGCGAGTTCGCCTATGACTTCACCGGCGAAAACATCCATGACGGTGATTGCTGCAATCCCCATGACCCGACCAAGATGACCGGCGGATCCTCGTCCGGGTCCGGCGCGGCGGTGGCTGGTGGCCTGGTGCCGATCACCTTGGGCTCGGACACCAATGGCTCTTTGCGGGTTCCGGCCTCGCTCTGCGGCACCTATAGCCTGCGCCCGACCTATGGTCGGCTATCCCGGGGTGGGTCGTTTCCCTTTGTCGATGCCTTGGACACCTTAGGGCCGATGACCGCCAATTTGGCCGATCTGGCCTTGGCCTATGACAGCCTCCAAGGTCCAACCACACGCGATCCGGTTTGGGTCAATACGCCACCGGCTCTGGTCAGCGGGTTGTTGGAGCAGGGTGCGTCGGCAACCACAAGGCCCTTGCGGATCGGTGTCCTGCGCGGCTGGTTTGAAGCCAATTGCGGCCCTGAGGCGCTGGCCCGGCGCGACCGGGCCTTGGCCGCTTTGCCCGACGAGGTCCAGCAGATCGACATCCAGCTTGATCAGGCGGCCATGGGGCGGGCGGCGGCGTTTTTGATCACCCAGGCCGAAGGCTCCACCTTGCATCTGCCAACCCTGCGCAGCCGGGCGGCGGAGTATGATCCCGACACCCGGGACCGTTTCTTCGCCGGGGCTCTGTTGCCAGCGGTTTGGGTGCAAAAAGCCCAAGCAGTGCGGCGCTGGTGGCTCGAGCAGATCCTTAAGACCTTCCAAACCGTCGATATTTTGGTCACCCCGGCAACGCCCTTTGCTGCACCGGATCGGGGTCAGAAGACTTTGGAGCTGAACGGCCAGACGGTGCCCTTGCGGCCTTTCCTGGGATTGCTGGCGCAACCGTTTTCTGCGGTGGGCTTGCCGGTGGTCACGGTGCCGACCCATCGGGATGGCGAGGATCCCATCGGGCTGCAAATGGTGGCCCCGCCCTGGCGGGAAGACCTCGCCTTTCTGGCGGCGTCCTATTTTTGAGGCGGCCTCACCCCACCTCACCTGGCCTCACCTAGCCCCACCCGCGCCGCTGGGCGGTCATCAAAACGTCTCATTCCTTCGCCAGGGTGCAGCCTCTTTCTTTGGACCTGTCGCTGAACCCATATGGGGGTGCAGAGGCTGTGGATGGATTGTTGGCATGAGAAGGCGCAAAGTGATGCTCTGGGTGCTTGGCTTTGTTGGCTTGGGTTTGGTGCTGCCGCTCGGCGTGCGGTATATGAGCTATTCCTGGGCCAAGGTGCCTTGGTATCAGACCGAAAGTGGACCGACCGATCTGGCCCCGGACCCGGCGACAACGCCCGAGGCGGTGGTCCAGGTCTATGGCGCGCCGACCTATGGCTGGCGCGGGGTGTTTGCGGTTCACACTTGGATCGTGATGAAGCCGGAAAATGCGCCGCGCTATGCCCGCCGCGAAGTGGTGGGCTGGGGCGGGGGCAGCGTGATCAAATATGATCGCGGCGGCCCCGATGACCGGTGGGCCGGAAAGGCACCGTCTTTGTTGGTGGAGCATCGCGGTGACGCAGCGGCGGCCCTAATCCCGCAAATCGAAGCCGCCGTGCAAAGCTATCCCTATCCGGATCGGTATCAAGCCTTTCCTGGGCCGAACAGCAACACCTTCTTAGCCCATATTGCCCGGTCGGTGCCCGGTCTTGGGCTGGATCTGCCTCCCAGCGCCATCGGCAAGGATTTCCGCCCGCTGACCGCACCGGTGGGGGCTGCCCCCAGTGGCCGGGGCCTGCAAGTCAATATTCTCGGTCTGGGCGGCATGATCCTGTCCCCGGAAGAGGGCATCGAGATCAACATGTTGGGCTTCGGCGTCGGGGTTGATGTGCTGGATCCGGCCCTGCGCCTGCCGGGCTTTGGCCGGGTTCCGAACAGCTCTTAAGGTCGACGGCGCATCGCCTCTTATTGGCTCGCCCCCACGGCAAAGTCCGGTGGGGCTTTGCGCCAGACTTCCAGGTTTTTGCCGTGGTTAAAGCCGTACTCATACAGTGCGGTCATATAGACCGGATCGAAGGCTTCGTCCGGTTCCAGTTCAAAGTCTTTCGGAATCCAGGTCAGATTGAAATCAATGTTGTCGCGCTGGGCGATGGCGAAGATCTTATACAAATCGCTGGAGCCTGACCCGCTGATCAGGCTGGAAACCGCCCGCCCGGTGATCGACAGCACGCCCAGCTCCACCGGCTCATAGGGCTTTTTCAGCGAATTGTTCATGATGATGTAGAGGTTGCGTTCAACAGGAACGTTCAGCCCTTCGTCAATCCGATGGATGGGCAGTTCAGAACTGAACAACATCACCTGTTGGGTCGCACCGCCATCCACATGCATTTCATCATGCTGGCCGCCATCCTGGGTGGTCGAGGGGATGATCACCGGCGGGAAGGCTCCTGGAATGGCCGAAGACGCCTGAATGATGTCGCGGACCAACACCAGGGCATTGGGATTGCCCGAGGCGGCAATGCGGGTCAGGTCCCAGGTCACCGGGCGCGCCGCATCCAGATTGGTGGTGCCGATCAGCAGGGTGCGGCCTTTGGCACTCTCTTCGGCCAACTTGGTCAGGATTTCCTCGTCGATATTCTCATCGATCAGGCTGCGATAGCCTTCCACATCGGCCAAAGCCGTGCCGCCGGTCAATGCAGAGAAGATCGAGGGGATCAGCAACTGCTCGGTTTCATATTCGGTGTAGAACGACTTCAACTGTTCGTCATAGTCAGGCCCTAAGAAGGCAAAAAGTCCGACAATGGCTCCGGTGCTCACCCCCGTGACCATCGTGAATTCTGGGCGGTCACCCCGGGCGGTCCACCCGGCCAGAACACCGGCGCCAAAAGCACCATCGGGGCCACCGCCAGACAATGCCAACAGGTTCTGCTCAATGGTTTGGTTGGTGGCGATTTGGTCCCGGTAAATGAACCGAGCCTGCTCAATGCGGTTTTCAATGATGTTGTCTACCTGCATCTCTCTGATGGTATCGCCCCAAAGCCGGATGGGTTTGGCAATGCCATAGGGCATGGCGGTGTCAATGTCATATTCAGCGATGGGGGTTCGGGCCGCCGAGGCGCACCCAGCCAGCAGCAAAGCGCCCAACAGCATGGCACAGCGGGCAATCTGCCCGGAGAAGGACCCCAGCATAAGCGCTTTCCTTATATCAATGCCCTGAGAGCAGCAGGACTTGAACCGGCATTAAAATCATCTTCAACCGCAATCCAGCGGCGTGAACAACCCCAATCGTATCAACCACATGGTAAAAAATATACTCCAACGTTCCAGTGCCTTCCGCATGGAGCAGGGCGTGGTTGTCCGTATAGACATTGGCGAGGCAATTGCTGCCCCGGGGAATGCCTTCCGCCGCGCCTTCATAGAGCGGCTCCATGAACACGGTCACACTGCCGGGCCGCACATTGTTTTGCGGATCGCCCAGCCGGTCGCTGGGGCGGAACTGGCCCGATGGGATCACAT
Organism: Rhodospirillaceae bacterium; assembly: GCA_049604415.1. Taxonomy (GTDB): domain Bacteria; phylum Pseudomonadota; class Alphaproteobacteria; order Rhodospirillales; family Rhodospirillaceae; genus JBMYTN01. The sequence continues at coordinate 125,115 of JBMYTN010000002.1, forward strand.
CCTGCACTGCGACCACCACCATGGGCACAATGGTGAAGGGCTGCGACATGCAGCCGATTTCGCCAATCATCCCCGGCTTGATGACTTGGGCGGAGAGTTGGTCAAACCCGGCCTGGAACACCTGACGGCCATGGACATCGGGCACCAAAATGCCCGCCGGACGCAAAACCGGGCTGACATAATCGCCGACCTGAAGGGCGAACTGCTCAATGCGGCCATCCACGCCTGCGGTGACCAAGGTTTTTTCCAACTCGACTTCGGCTTGGGCCAAGGCGGCTTCGGCGCTGGCTTTTTGGGCTGGCAGCAGGACGTCAATCTGTTCCTGGGCAGATTCAAATTGCGCCACGGCGGCGTCATATTGCGCCTGGCTTTGTTCCAATTTGGTCTGGGCGCGGTCAACTTCGACCTGCGGCACCGCGCCGGACCCGGAATTCAACAGGTCGAGTTTGCGCTCATAGTCTTCCCGGTCCTGGGATAGGGCGGCTTCGGCTTGCAGGATCCCGGAATTGGACACGGCCAGTTCCGCCTCAGCCACTTTGATCGATGCTTCTACTTCGGCGATTTGGGACTTGGCGGAGGCCACGGCGGCCTTTTGGCTGGCATCGTCCAGCCGGAAGATCGGGGCACCGGCTTTGACGGCTTCATTGTTGCGGACAAAGACCTCGTCGACCCGCCCGCCGGATTGCGGCAGCAGGGTTAGGGTGCGGAAATAGGAACTCACATGGGTGGTGCCGGGGTGGTAGTAGAACACAATGGTCAGCACCGTGGCCGTGGCCATGGCGCAGGTGGTGATGCCCCAGCGCAGTTCATACCAGATGGAAAAGAAGGTGATCTCTTTGCCCAAGCGTTTGCCTTGGACATAACGCCGCACCAGGAAGTCCGGCAGAATGGTGAACAAGGCGCAAATCAGTGTCTCAAGCATGGCTGGGCGCAACTCCCAAATCTGTCTTCAGCCGAAATGGGGACCGGTTCGGCGGTGCGAAAACGTAAATAAATAAACATTGTAATGGTTTCCAAGCTCCCTCTCTGGGGAAAGGGCGCTAGGACTTTGGCGGTACCGGGGGGGCAGGCGGTGTCGGGGTGGGGCCTGACGGGTCTGGGTCCGTCGACAAAGGCGGCGGCACCGTACGGAAACCATCATCCTCATCTGGCATCGCAGATTTGGTCGCTTTGGCTGTCGCTTGGGTGCGGGGGCTAGGCTTCGGCCCGGCGCCGCTCGCGCCACCACCAACAGTGCCACTCCCTCCCCCAGCTCCCGCAACAGCCTGAGCTTCCGCACTCATCGCGGTGACCGAGCGCGAGACCATCAACAATGACTTGGCGATGGATTTGATCGGGGTCATCAGGTCAGGCAGTTTCAACCCGGCGAGCAGGATGGCGGCAAACCAGAAAATATTATTGTGGGTGAACAGGGCGAGCACCGCCAGGATGGCGACCAGTTGGAATTGGGAATGCTCGTTTTTATGCGCCATCCGTTCCGGCAGGGCATGAAGGGTGAAATACCCCACGCCGATCAACAGGACGAAAATGATGGTGAAGACCACCATCACATTGAACAGATAATCACTGCCATCGGCGGCGACGACAAAGGTCGGAATATGCTCCGGGGCCATTGCGTGGATCGCTCTTGGTTCCAAGACGCTCTCCTCCTTGCCTTATGGGGGACCCTCAATGGGATCAGGATCCCCCGTGATATATGTGCACCCTTTAGGGGGCTTACTGGTTCGCCATGGTCTTGAGCATCGGCAGCATGTCGCTGCAGGCCTCGGACAGGGCGGCTTCCTGACCCGCAAGGCATTTCACCAAACGCCCTTCACCGACTTCTTCCCCCGCACAATGGGTTTGGATGTCGCCGGAGCAGGCTTCGTAAATGTTGGAGAGCCGGTCGAACATGCCTTCCAATGCCACGGCGATGCCTTGGGTGGCGGCAAAGCAGTCATCGGACAGGGTGGCGGTGTGGGCATAGAGGCAGGCGGCCAGACGGCCATCGCCGGGCTCCACGTCTTGGCAGTAAAAGGCGATGTCTTCTTGGCATTGCTCAAATTGAATGGTTTGGGCGTGGGCGGGTGATACGCCCAGGGACAGAAGGGCAAGCGCGGTAAAAACCGCTTTCATCCGGATCATTGCTCAGTCTCCGCTGGTGTCGCAGACCATCTGGTTCGGCCTATCGGACGGTGGGCTGTCGGTTGGGGATAAGGGCGAGGCCACGGGCTGGGTTAGGGCGTGACGATGATGTAGACCTGGGCGCCATCTTGAATGACTTCCTGGTAATACAGCCCGCCGCAATTCCAGTAGCCAATGCCAGCCAACACGACGCTGACGCATCCACCGGGCAGAGAATCGTAATAGTCATGGCGGCGTTCCACACGCCGAGCGGTCCGACGCGAGGTCCGGCGGGCAATGCGCCGGGTTTGACGGCGATCAGCGCCATCGGCATAGGCAACGGGGACCACGGTATCGGCGGCCAATTCCAGACCGGTCTTCGCGCTCTCTCGCAGATCGCCGCTGCTGATCAGGCCAATGGCGCCGAGCGCAACCACACCACAGGCAGCCCACCACCATTTCTTTGAATGGGTCATCATGTACCCCTCTTTCGACAAAAGAATTGAGATCAAAAACACTATGAGGCGGGATCCGTCCGCAGCCTCTCTTAATTGGAGAATCAGCACACGACTCCGGTGCGTTAAAATGGTATTTCCGGAAAATTTTTCAAGTTATGGTTATGGGTCGGTCCCATGCCAAGACCGACATCTCCGGTTTGCCCAGAGCTGAAGTGGGCAAGTTTTAGGGCGCCTTAATCCGAAACAGATGGGCTTGGTACGGGTGAGGGTGCGATCTGTTCCATATAGCGGAGGTTCACATCGCGTTGCGGGAACGGAATGGAAATCTCCGCATCGCACAGGCCTTGATAAATGCTGGTCAGCAGGTCAGAGCGAACCCCAAGGATCCGATCCACATCGCGTAAAAAACAGCGCAGTTCAAATTCCAGCGCGCTGTCGCCCAGGTTCATGAACAACACCCCGGGGGCAGGCACTTTCAGCACCTCGGCATGGTTCTTTGCCGCATTGAGCATGATCTGTTTGGCCTGCTCGATATCGCTGCCATAGGCAATGCCGACCGGCACAATCACCCGCCCGACCTTGTCGGTCAGGGTCATATTGGTCACGGTCCCCGAAATCAATTCGGCGTTCGGGATGATCACATCCTGGCGGTCGAAGGTTTCGATCCGGGTTGAGCGCACCGAAATTTTGCGCACATAGCCGCTATAGCCTAGCACCTCGATCCAATCGCCATGCTTGATCGGACGCTCCACCAGCAAAATGATGCCGGAGACAAAATTGGCGACAATGGTTTGCAGGCCAAACCCAATGCCGACGGAGAGGGCACCGGCGACAATGGCGAGGCTGGAGAGATTGACCCCGGCCAAGGAGAGGCCCAACAAAGTGGCCAGGGTCACCCCCAGATAACCGATCCCCGTGACCACCGCATTGCGCGCGCCAGCATCAATGCGGGTGCGGGGCAGGACCTCCTGGCGCAGGGTTTTCTGCAGCCATTGGGTGGCGACCAAGCCGAGCAAAAAGACAAAGATCAGAGTGAGCAGGCTGTCGATGGACAGCTCCACATCGCCGATTTGAACGCCGCTGGTCAGCAAGCGCCAGACCTCGGCAATGTCCGACGGTCGCGCCCCCCAAATCAAGGCCAGCAGGGGGGTTATGCCAATCACAATGAGCACGACGATGATGATTGGCAGCAAGGTCTTGCTGCGGTTCGGTGCGGCCTGTGTGCCCGGGGCGGCCTCTGCGCCCCGGCCTTTGGCCTGGCCATGGTCGAGCAGCAAACCAACCGTTTGCACAACCACATGATAGAGCACCAGGGCCAAAGCCAGGATGGCCAAGGTCTCCATCAGGGCATCGAACAATTCCCGGGACAGGCGGACATAGCCAAGCAGGACCGAGACCAAAATCGCAGCGCCGAGCAGTCGGAGCGCCAGGGACAAATAGCGCTGAAATCCGCTGGCCACGGAGGTCTCGCCGGGGGAAGACGCGGTTGTGTCCTCAGAGATCGGGGCGGATCGGTCCGTGCCTAAGCCGCGCTGTAAGATGCGGCCCAAACTCCAAAACAAGGCGCTGCCCATCACCATGACCGGCGCGGTGATCACGGAAATGGTTTGCGGCGAGAATTGCCGGAATTGATCAAAGGCGGTGGTGATGATTTCCAGGGCCGAAACCACGCCCATGGCCAGCACAAGGCGGCGGCCTTTCAAGGCGGTCGCGTCATCAACACTGATCAGACGGTGGGGAGCATAGGTGGGCGAGAACAAGACCCGGCCAAGCCAGACCGCCAGCAGCAGATCAATGGCCACCGGGACGCCAACCCCTTGCAAGGGTTCCAAGGACGGGGTGGTCAATCCAAACAGATGCCAAGCCGTAAACAGGCCTGCGAGCGCCAAGGCGGGCAACACCAGACGGGCAAAGCCGGTGCCCAAGGTGACAGCGGTGCTGCGCGGGCTTTCCTCGCCATGGGTTGCATTATGGCTGGCCTGGATTGCGTCCAATCGCCGCGCCACCAGGGGGTGGGCGAACAGCAGCAGAGCGATGCCCCCTACACTCAACAACAGGATGGCTGGCAAGGCCTGTCGGATCCGGCTCTGGGTGGGGTCATTGGCCAAGGCCCCGCGCAGCTCATAGCCGATATTGGTCACCCATTGGCTGAGCTCCCGGATCGCGCTGGGCCATTCGGTCGCCAACAGCACGGTGGGATAGCGGGTCAGCAGATCTTCCGCCCGCCGTTCCAACAACAATTTGTCGAGGGCCGTGATCAACACATTGGCCCGCTCGAAGGCTTCTGAGGCGGCAACAATGGGCAGGCTGGCCAGCCCGATTTCCGACAACAACGCCGCCCGCCGTTCCGCAATAACGGCTAACTCTGGTGACCCATCGGAGGGCACCGGTCCCAGCGCCGCCAATTGGGCTTCCAAGGCGCGCAGTTGGATATCCCCGGTCCGTGCGGCTTCAAAGGCTTCTTTGCGTTGCGCATCGAGCCGGTTGCGCAAACGCTCCAGGGTCCAGGGGGTGGCGTTGCCGCCTTCGATCAGGCTCCGGGCCTGGTTTGCGGTCTGGGTCCAGGTTTCGAACGGTTCGCCCAGCGCGGCCGGGATCGCCGGGATCACCGGCGTTTCCGGGATCGCCAGTTCTGAAGGCACCGAGGGGTCGGTCTGAGCGTAAGCTGGGTTTGGCCCTGCTGCCAGGGTCCAGACTGCTAGCACCACCCCCAAGGCCATGACCAAAAGACAACGCAAGATCCAATCCCTTCCTCTGCCCGTTCCCGGCATTGGTAGAGAATGGTGCTGTGTTAGGAGGCTTTCGAGGGCTTAATGTTAAAGAACAGGGTGTAGAGCACCGGCACCACCCCCAAAGTGAGAACCGTGGCGACGATCAGCCCGAAAGCAATGGCGCTGGCCATGCCATAGAACAGGGCACCGCCAAACAGGATCAGCGGGATCAGCCCCAGCACCGTGGTCAAGGTGGTCATCAGGATCGGTCGCAGCCGGGCGACACAGGCGGTGATCACTGCCTCATAGCCCGACCGTCCGGCCTCTTCCTCGATGATGATCCGGTCAATCAGCACAATGCCATTGTTGATCAGGATCCCGGCCAGGCTGAAGAAGCCCAGCAGCACCATGAAGCCATAGGGTGCTTGCATGACCACCAAGCCCAGCACCCCGCCGATCAGGATCAGCGGAATGGTGATCATGATGATCCCGCCCTTGCGGAACGAGTTGAACTGGCCAATCAACAAAGCGGCGATGCCAAACACCATCAGCGGCAGGAAGGCAAACAGCCGCTGATTGGCTTCGGCCTGATCGGCGATTTCCCCGCCGATCTCCCACGTCGTTCCTGCGGGCAGGTCCAGGCCATCCAAGGTCGGTTGGATCGCCGCAAGCAATTGCGGGGCCGCGATGCCGGGATTGCGGGCCTCGACCGTCAGGGTGCGTTGCTGGGCCTCGCGCTTGATCCGGCTGAACTCCCAAGAGCCCTTGATGGTGGCCACCTGGGACAACAGCACATAGTTTTGGTTGATCGGCGAATAGACCTGGATCCGCTGCAGCCCGGCGAGGGAGAAGCGGGTCTGGCTGTCGCCGCGCAGGATGATCGGGATCAGCTTGTCGCCTTCGCGGAATTCGCTGATCGTTGCCCCGGTTAGGGAGGCGTTGATGGCCTTGGCCACATCGCTGGAGGACACCCCGGCCCGACGGGCGCGGACCTGATCCACATCCACATCCAGCCGCAGGATCCGGTTTTCCCAGTCCTGTTTGATGCCCACCGTGCCCGGAACGTCATGCAGGGCCGCCATGGTGGCTTCCCCGGCCCCGGCCAACACACCGGAGTCCGGGCCGATGAATTTGATCTGCACCACGCCGGGCTCGGTGGAGCCGAACCACATCTTTTTCGCATCGGCCCGGGCGGCGGGCAGATTGCCATCCATGAAGGCGTTGACCTTGGCAATCATCGGATCAACGTCATCGGGGGATTTGGTGGTGACCAGAACAAACACCCGATGAGGATCCGGATCGACTGGGCTTAGGGCCAGGAAGAACCGGGGGCCGCCAAAGCCGACATAGGCGATGTGGCTGGCGACCTCCGGATTGGCGTCCGTATCCGCCAGCCAATTGGTCAGGATCTTGGCATCATCGAGCACGCCGCGCGGTTCGACACCGGCTTCAAAATCCAGATAGACCAGGAACTGGTTGCGCTCGCCCAAGGGGAAGAACTCGGTCTTGACCAAGCCAAGGACCTGAACCGCCCCAATCAGCAGGCCGACAATCACCGCCAGGAAAACCAGCCGGGCCCGCATGACCAGGGACAGAATCGCCGTATAGCCTTTGACCATCGGACCGAAACCACCCTCGTCCTGATCGGGTTTTGAGTCCGGATCCGGCGCAGCATCTCCCCCGGCTGCGCTCGGGGCTTTCGCACCGCCTTTGGCCGGAACTTTCATGAACCAGGCGCACATGCAGGGCGTCACGGTCATGGACAGCAGCCAGGAACTCAGCAGCAGGATCGAGACCACTTGGCTTAGGGAGCGGACAAATTCCCCAGTGCCGCCTTCCACCAGTAACATCGGCATAAAGGCCATGATGGTTGTCAGCGAGGATGTCAGCAGCGGGATCGCCAAGGTCTTGCCCGAGGCGATGGCGGCGGCAAACCGGTCCATGCCATTTTCCAGGCGGACCCGGATGTCCTCGGCCACCACAATGCCATTGTCCACCAACAGCCCCAGGGCAATGATGGTCGCGGCAATGGACATGCGTTGCAATTCGATCTCGGCGATGCCCATCACGATCATGCCCAGCAGCATGGTCAGCGGCACAAAGGCCCCAACGATCAAACCGGTGCGCAGGCCCAGGAACAGCATCACCACCACCAGCACAATGCCCAAGGTCTGGTAGACATTGGAAATTGCGCTGCCGACGGCCTCTTCGATCAGCTCAGGCTGGAAGGTGACGAACTCCAACACATAACCGATGGGCAGTTCCTGCTGGACGGTGGCGACGAAGGTTTTCAGGGTTTCGCCAAAGGCCACATTGTCCACGCCTTCCGCCGTGGAGACCGACAGAATGATCGAGGGGCGGTTGTTGAAAAAGGCCGGGAATTTTGGCGGATCGATATGCTCGCGACGGATATCGACCAGCTCATCGAGGCGGACGAAACGGTTGGTGTCAGAGACCAGGATCAAGACATTGCGCAGCTCATCAAGGGATTCCAAATCCCCCGAGGGCACGATCAGGACCGAGCGATCCCCGGCGGCGATTTCACCGCCCGGTTCGATGATGTTTTGCTGGCTGAGCACATTGACGATCTCATCGGCGGCGACGCCGGATTCCGCCAGTTTGGCTGGCGAGAAGTCGAGATAGATTTGCTCATCCTGGGTGCCGAAGATCTCGACCTTGCGGATCCCATCCAAGGTGTAGATCCGCTTGCGCAAATCCCGGGACACATCGCGCATTTCCGCCAAGGAAAACCCATCGGCCCACAAGGCGATGGTGGCCACGGCGGTCAAACCCTTTTCGTCATTGACGAAGGGGCCCAGGGTGCCCGACGGCAGGCTGGCGGCCAGATCATTGGCCTCGTTGCGGATTTTCTGGAACACCGGATCCAGATCATTCACCGAGTCCAAAATGGTGATGTCGACCTGGGTCTCGCCGCTTTTGGAGGTCGAGTTGATCTCGTCGACTTCCGAGATCTCCCGCATGGCCGATTCAATCGGGTCGGTCAGCAGCTCTTCTACCCGCTCCGGCGGCATGCCGGGATATTGCGCGGTGATCGAGACATTGCGGATGACAATGGTCGGATCTTCGGCACTGGGATGGGTCAGGAAGGTGCTGATCCCCATGCCGATGATCAGGAAGATCGCCAGAATGGTGATCCGGGAGTTGTCCAGGGCGAGACGGGTCAGGTTCATGGGTACATTCCTATGGGCCGGGGGACTCTCTGGGTTACTCCGCGAGCAAGGTTACTTGCTGCCCGTCCCGCAAAAAGCTGACACCTGCGATGGCAATGATGTCTCCGACATCCACGCCTTCCAGAATGGCGATCTTATTGTCCTGGCCCTCCCGGCCCCGAACAGCCGTTTTGCTGACCGTTCCGGTTTCCTGGTCGAATTTGAAAACAAAACCGGTGCCCGTCTCCGCTCCCGGGGCGATGGCCGATAGCGGCACCAGATAGCCGCCTTCGCTCTCGCCCGGACCGGCCAAAATCAAAGTGGTCGAGGTCGCCATGCCGGGCAGCAGGCCTTCCGGCGGGCGCTCCACCGAGGCCTTCACCGACACCGTATTGGCTTCGCTGGCCACGGAGCCGATTTCGATCACCCGGCCGGTGCAGCCGCATCCGGTAATGGCGGAGGCATTAATCTCGACGCTCTGGCCCCGGGCGATCCGGCCAACCACCTGGTCAGGCACGGCGAATTCGACCTCCAGGCCCCCGGAGGCATTGACCTCAAAAGCGGTGGTGCCGACGCTAACCTCAACAAAGGGCTCAATGGAGCGCAGGGCGACCACGCCGTCAAAGGGGGCGAGGATCTTGGTCTTGTCGAGATTGCGCTGCGCCTGGCCCAATTGAGACCGGGCGATTTCCACAGACGCCCGGGCGGTTTGGGCTGCCGATTGGGCGGTGTCAAACGCCGCCTTGGCAACCCAGCCCTTGTCGAACAGCTCGCTCTGGCGGTCGAATTCCAACCGGGCCTCTTCATATTTGGCTTCCGCCGAGGCCAGTTCGGACTCCGCTGAGGCAACATCGAGATCAAAGCTGGAGGGGTCCAACTCGGCCAGGACCTGGCCAACACGGACCGCATCGCCTTCTTCCACCGAGACGGTCTCGACGGTTCCGGAGACGGCAAAGCTAAGCGGCGAGGTTTGGGCGGCGGCGATTTGACCGGCATAGACCCTTTGCACCCCGTCTACCGCTTCGGTCACGGTGATGGATTTGATCGCGCGGATGCGCTCCGGCGGCGGTTCTACCGGCTCTTCGCAGGCTTGGAGAAAGCCAAGGACGGGCAAGACCAAAGCAACCGACCAAATCTTGCGCATAAAACCACTCCTTAAGAGCCAAAACCAACCAATGAACCGCAGAGCGATGCCGGACATCGATCTGAAGCGCTGTCTCCGCCTTCCCCAAGGCCCCATGCAATCCATGATCTGCCCTTGGGATCGGGCACAGGAAGAATCTCGGAAGCGATGGAAGGGGCGCAGAGGTAGGCAACGCTCGATAGAGATGGGCCTGACCCTTCCACAGGCAAGGCGGGAGCAAGGCGATTGATAGCCCATTTCTGCGCGATTGTGCACTGCGTCGTTTGCACAGGCTGTATTACGAAGAGTGACTTACTCTGCTGCGACCAACAGGCGACGAAAATCTTTTGGAGAGTGACCCGTCCATTGCTTGAAGGCGCGGCGGAAGGCGCGGTCATCGGAAAACCCGGTTTGGACGGCGATGCTGTCCACGCGCAAGGTCGGATCCGCCAACAAACTCTCCGCCAAAGACTGGCGTTCCGCCAGGATCATTGCCTGCACCGTCGTGCCATGGGCCGCCGCAACCCGTTGCGCCGACCGGGGGCTCAGATTGGCCCGATCCGCGACCGCTGCCAGACTGAAATCCCGGCTGGCGGTGGTCTCGGCAATGGCGGTTTGCAGCCGGTGCAAAGTCGGGTTTTTGCTTTGCTTTGCGATCCGCTCAATGGTTTCGGCGAAATGTTGCTCGACAACGGCGAACAGGGTCGGCTGTGCGGAACTGATGGGCTTGTCCAAGTCAGCCTTGGCATAGGCCATGAACGGTGCTGGAGCGTTGAATACCACTGGGCAATGGAAAAACACCGCATAGGAGCTTTCCGGGCCGAGCGGATCATAGGCGAACCCCACCTGGCTGGGCGCAATATTGGCCGTCAACACTTCGCGCACCAGCCGGGTGATCAAGGCGCTGCCGACCTCGATGGAGCGGCCTTGATCGATGGCATCATTGGGGTGGGTGGCGGTCATGCGCAAATGCTCATCGGTTTCGACCATTTCCACCGTCAGCCGGTCGGACAGAAACCGGCCATTGCGGCCGAGAAAGCCCAGGGCATCACGCAATGTGGACGCATATTGAGCGCCATGCATCAGCCCGCCGAGCGCACTGAAGGAGGCCGACCGGGCCGCTTCCAGGGTCCAGGCCGTGCCCGCTGGCAAGGTTTTCGCCAGCATGGCCCAGAGGTGATGCGGGATCTCATCATTCAAACGGGCGTCCGGATCACCCAAAGAGCGGTGGTCCAATCCGGTCTCGGCTTCGATCTCGGCCAGGGTCATGCCATGGCTGAGCGCAAAGGCAACCGTGGTCGAGATGATGCTGACATGATCAGCCCGCCCCTGGATATTGGCGGGATTTGTCCGGTTTTCGTCCATGCTGGTCCTGTTGAGAATGACTCTTACTTGGTAGCGTTCAGGCAAAGATCACAGGATCATCCCTATTAAAGCCAAACCCGATTGCGTGGGAAAGTGAGGATTGATGAAATGGATCACGGGTGTTGTGGTGCTCTCCAGCATCGCCCTGACCGGCTGTCTTGAAGAGGATACGGTTGCCGAACCGCCGCCGATCCGTGGCTTGGTCACCACCTTGGTCAGTGACACTAAGGAAACCACCGTGCGCCGGTATCCCGGGGTCATCGAGCCCGGCGAGGTCAATTTGCTGTCCTTCGAGGTCGGGGGCCGCCTGGGCCGCATCGATTTATCGGTCGGGCAAACCGTGCAACAGGGTCAGGTGCTGGCCGAGGTTGATGATGAACAATATCAAAGCCTGATCGAAAACCGTCAGGCGGCGGTCGAGGAAATGCGCGCCACCTTGGCCCAGGCAGAGGCCGATCTGGAACGCTCCGAGACCCTGCTCGCCCAAGGGGCCGGGACGGTGGTGCGTAGGGATGAAGACCGCACCGCCGTGATGCAAAACCGTGCCCGTCTGACCCAGGCGGAAAAGGATCTGGCCTCCGCCCAGCAGGATCTTGCTGATACCAAGCTCTACGCCCCCTTTGACGGATTGATTGATTCCATCGAGGTCGAAAGCTTCGCCACGGTCGGGGCCGGACAAACGGTGCTGACGGTCTATGAACGCGCTGATTATGAGGTCTCGTTTTCGGTCAGCTTTGAGGTGATCGGCCAGCTGGTGGTCGGCACGCCAGCCGTTATCCGCCTGGCCGATGACCCCTCTGTGACCTTGGCCGCTGTGGTGACCGAGCTTGGCGAGCGGGCTGGGCAAGTCTCCTCCTTCCCGGTGGTGGTCACCTTGGAAGAGGTCACGCCGGTGATCAAAGCGGGCATGGCGGTGGAGGTTTCCTTCGAATTCGGCTTGCCCACGGCGCAAGGGCATTTGATCCCGATCTCGGCCTCGCTGCCCGATACCGAAATTCCGGAAGGGCATCGCTCCCCGACCGATCCGATTGATTTGGAAGTCTTTGTCTATGACCCGGAGACCAGCACGGTGAAACGCCGGATCGTGACCATGGCCGGGATCCGGGAAAACCAGTTTGTGATCATCAGTGGCCTGGAAACCGGCGAGCGGGTTGCCTCCAAGGGGGTGACTTATTTGCGCGAAGGCATGGAGGTCCGTTTGTTGCCCGACCGTGAGGAGCCCTGAGCATGGATTTCGTCACGCGCTTCGGTCTGTCCAAGACCCGCTTCACCTCCCTGATGATGCTTTTGCTGCTGGTCTTGGGGATGACGTCCTATCTGGCAATCCCGAAACGGGAAAACCCGGAAATCACCATCCGCACCGCCGTGGTGGCCGCCAGTTTTGATGGCATGGCCCCGACCCGGATTGAAAACCTGATTGCGATCCCGATGGAACGCAAAATCCGGGAGATTGGCGAGGTCGAGGATATCGAAACCCTGATCACCACCGGTCAGGTGCTGCTCTATGTCACACTGTATGACACGGTTTATGGCAGCGATATCGAAAGCGCCTGGGAGGATCTGCGCAACAAGATGCAGGCGGTCCAGGCCGAGCTGCCTGACGGCACTTCCGAACCCATGGTCAACAGCGACTATGGCGATGTGTCCATCGCCACGGTGGCCCTGACCGGTGACGGCTTCAGCCTCGCCGAGCTGGAAGACAAAGCTGAAGAACTGCGCACCGCCTTGTTCCATGTCGATGGCATCACCAAGGTCAGCCTTTATGGCGTCCAGGAGGAGCGGATCTGGCTGGAAGTGGATGTGCGCAAGCTCGCCGCCGTTGGGGTGCAACTGCCCCAGCTGCTCGATGACCTCCAAGCCCAGAATGTGATCTTGCCCGCCGGGGAGCTGGATGCGGGGGGCACCAAAATTGTTCTGGAGGCCAATGGCGATCTGCGCACGGTCGAAGACATTGGCGATGTGCTGACCAAAGTCAGCGGATTGTCGGGATTTGTCCGGCTGTCCGACCTGATCACCGTGCGTCGCGGCTATGAGGACCCCAAAGACGCACCGGTGTTTTTCAATGGCGCGCCTGCCATTGTCGCGGCCATCGAAATGTCGCCGGACAGCGATATCCAGGATTTGGGCGTTCGACTGGGCCAGGCCCTGACCGATTTTGAAAACCAACAGCCGATTGGCATTGCGCTGAACATTTCCACCTTCCAGGAAACCATTGTCACCGATGCGGTCAATGGTGCGCTGGAGAATGTCGGCCAAACCTTTGTCGTCGTCTTCCTGGTGATGCTGGTGTTTCTCGGCTTCCGCTCCGCCCTGGTCATCGCCTGTATTGTGCCCTTCACCATCTGCTTTGCCTTGGCGGCCATGGGCCTGATCGGGGTGGATATTGAGCAGGTCTCCATTGCCGCCGTGATCATTTCCCTCGGCCTGTTGGTCGATAATGGCCTGGTGGTGGTCGAGGATATCGGGCGACGGATTGATGCGGGCATGGACCCGGAGGAGGCTGCGAAATCGGCGGGCTCGCAATTTGTCATCCCCTTAGGCGTGGCATCTATCACCACCATTTCCGCCTTCTTGCCCATGCTGATGATGGACGGCATTGAGGGCGAGTTTGCCTTCAGCCTCGGCGCGGTGGTGGCCTCCATGCTGCTGGGGTCTTGGGTGACCGCGCTTTATATCCTGCCCTATCTCTGCACCCGGCTGTTGAAGCCCAACAAAAAAGCCGGTGCCGGGCCGGGCACATTGCAACAGGCCTATGGCCGGGTGATCCGGCGTCTGCTGCCCTTTGGCATTCCCTTGGTTGCGGCGTCCCTGGCGGCGGTCGCCTTGAGCCTGACCAGCTTCGCAACGCTGAAACAGGAAATGTTCCCCTTCAGCGAGCGGGCGGATTTTCTGATCTATATGGATCTGCCCAAAGACGCCTCCATTGCCGAGACCGAGCGTCTGGCGTTGCGGGTGCAGGACTGGCTTGCCGATCCTGAGATCAATCCGGAAGTGATCAACAGCACCGCCTTTGTTGGCGATGGCGGACCGCGGTTTAATCTGGGCCTCGACCCCAATGATCCGGATCCAACCAGCGCCTTCATTCAGGTCAATGTGACCGATCTCGCTGCGGCCGAAACCATGGGGGACCGGGCACGCCGGGTGTTCATCGAACAATTCCCCGAAGCCCGGTTCCGGGTCACCCGATTGCCGACCGGCGGATCGGAATCCGGCATTGTCGATGTGGAGATTTCCGGACCCGATGCCGACAGACTGATGGCCGCCGCCCGCGAGGTCGAAGCCGCCTTTGCCGAGCTCCCTGCGGTGGTGAAAAATGAAAGCGACTGGGGCCATAAGGTCCTGAAAGTCACCGTCGACATCGCCCAGGACAAAGCCCGGGATTTTGGCGTGACCTCGCAGGACATTTCCGAAGTCATGGAGGCCTATTTCTCCGGCACCCGTTATTCCACCTTCCGGGAGGGTGATGAGCAAATTCCCATTGTCATGCGCTCGGCCGAATGGGGCCGGGACAGCATCGAGGACTTGGCCAATCTGACCATTGCGGCGGGCGGGCAGTTGATCGCCATCGATCAGGTCGCCAATTTCCGCCCGACCCTGGAATATTCCGTCATAAGGCGGGAAAATCAGGTCCGGCAAATCATCATCTCGGGCAAGAGCGAGGTAATGAGTGCCCAACAGACCTTGGCGGCCTTGCAGCCGACCTTGGATGGCCTTGAACTGGGCCCGGCCTATGCGATCAAGATCGGGGGAGAGCTGGAAAGCAGTGCCGAGGTCAACGGCCAAATGGGTGGCAATTTGCCCATCGCCCTGGCGGTGATGATCGCGGCCCTGGTGTTCCAGTTCAACTCGGTGCGCCGGACCTTCGCCACCTTTATGACCATCCCCTTCATCATGATCGGCGCGCCCTACACCATGATCGCCACCGGGCAGCCCATGTCCTTCTTTGCCATGCTGGGGCTGATGTCCTTGATGGGGATCATCATCAACAACGCCATTGTGCTGATCAATCAGATCGACATTGAACGGGAAACCCAAGAGCTGGCCGATGCCATTGTCACGGCGGCGATGGCCCGGGCCAAGCCGATCATCCTGACCTCCTTGACCACGATCTTCGGTCTGATCCCGATGGCGATGGCGGGGGGTGCGCTGTTTGAACCCATGGCGACCATCATGATCGGCGGCTTGGCCATCGCCTCGCCCATCACCCTGATCGTGGTGCCACCGCTCTGTTATGTCTTGATGCGCTCTCGCAAAGCCAAGGCGAAGGCTGATCCGAAACCCAATCCGGAGCCGGTTCCGGAAGGGGGCTAACCCCCGTCTCGGTGACCCAGGCCGTGTAGGGCTCGGGTCACGAGCAGACCGAGAAAGGCGGCGGCCAGCAGGCCGTCGCCGGGGATCTCCAGCACCCAGGCCCGTCCGGCCTCCCACAGCACCAAGACGGTTGGCAGTGGCCACAGCCACCACGGCGCGCGGCTGAGCACGGCAATGGCGGCAAAGGCAACCCAACTGGCCAGCGGGGTCAGGCCGACCGCTTGGGCAATGACGGGTGGTTCGCCGCCCTCCAGACGCAACAGCGGGCCAAGCCCTGCGGCCAGGGCCAAACATCCAAGCGCGAGTATGCTGTCCCAGCTCCTGGTGATCTCGGGCCTGAAGCGGCCCCGCCTATGGACCAGACCGAGACCCCACACCGCAATCAACCCGGCCTGGGCCATGGCGGCATAGCCGAAATACAGCCCGGCCCAGTTATAGGGTTGGTAGGTTTGGTGATAAAACCCGCTGGCCAAGACCCCGATCAAACCGGCAAACAGCAGCCCCCAGGCCGCAGAGAGGATCCGGCCATGGCGGTCCGACCAGACGCGGCTGGCCAGCAGCAGGCCGACCAGGGCGAGGATGGTGAGCGGCTCGAGCAGCCAAGAGGCTTCGCGATAACCGCTGAGCAGATAGCCGTAAATCTCCCCGGAATAGGGGATCAGTCGGTTCATAAGGCTTCGATGTCAGCGATGATCCGTTGCCGCAGGGCCGCGTCGGGCAGGGGGCCTTCCATGGCCCGCATGTTTTCCTCCATATGCGCGACCTTGCTTGTCGCGGGAATGGCGCAGGTGACAGCGGGATGGGCCAGGACGAATTTCAGCAAGACCTGAGCCCAACTGGTGGCATTGATCTCAGCCGCCCAGCCGGGCAGGGGATGGGGTTCCAGACGCTCGGTCAGGGCACCGCGCCGGAAGGGTCGGTTGACAATCACCGCCTTGCCGAGATCAGCCGCCAGGGGCAGCAATCGCTCCTCGGCTTGGCGGTCGAGCACATTATAGGTCAGTTGGACAAAGTCGACCCGGTCATCGGCCATCACCTCGGCCAATGCCCCATGGCGGGAGCCGTGGGAGGTTGTGATGCCGACATAGCGCAGGCGTCCTTCCTGCTTGCGGGCGTGGAGCATCGGCAGATGCGCCTGCCAGTTCACCAGATTGTGGACCTGCATCAGGCTGAAGTTTTGCAGACCCCAGAGCCGGAAGGAGTCTTCCAGCTGCTCAATCCCTTCACCCGCGGAGTCCGTCCAAACCTTGCTGGCAGAAAACAGACCCTCGGCAGGTTGCAGCTGCGCCAGGCAATGGCCCAGCACGTCCTCGGCGGTGCCATACATCGGAGAAGAGTCGATCATGCCGCCGCCATGGGCAAAAAACCGGCGCAGCACCTCAGTGCGTTGGGCGCGCAGGGTTGGGTTCGGACCGATATTGAAGGTGATCCAGGTCCCCATGCCGACAGAAGGGATCTGCTCCCCGGTCGACGGAATGCTGCGCAGCAATTTCTCCCCAATCGGTGCCGGAGCGGCGGCTTTGGCCCAGCGCGGTGTCGCGGCCACGACCGTGGTAGCGGCCATGCCTGTCAGCGCATGGCCGAGTAACCGGCGGCGAGACAGTGATTTGTGCATGCGGGGCTCCCGAGCAAAAAATCAGGGACAGGATCGATTTCCTGTCCCTGATTTGGTTTTTGCCGCGCCGGTTTGGTAGAGGAATTTGGCCTACTGTCTGTTCTATCCTCGCCGGGCGCGCCCTATAGAGCGCACCCCGCTCTAGGCCGCCCGCACTGAGGCCTGACCCGCCCCCTTGTCGCCTCCAGTTTGGACGTCGCGGAGGAAGGCTGAGACTTGGTCGCTCAGGGATTGGGTTTCCCGGGACAGGATCTCTGCGGTGCTCGACATGTCGTTCGCCGCCCCTTCCGAGCGCTCTGCCGCCTGGACAACATCGGCGATGGAGACGGAGACCGAGTGGGTGCCCGAGGCAGCCTCTTCTACATTGCGGGCGATTTCCTTGGTCGCGACGCCTTGTTCTTCGACCGCTGCCGAGATAGATGCGGAGATTTCGCTGATCTGGCCAATCACCTCGGTGATGCGGGCGATGGTACCGACCGCGCCAGTGGTGGAGCGTTGGACTTCCCCGATTTGGGCGGCGATTTCACTGGTCGCCCGGGCGGTTTGATTGGCCAGGCTTTTCACCTCTCCGGCCACCACGGCGAAACCCTTGCCCGCATCCCCGGCCCGTGCCGCCTCGATGGTGGCGTTCAAGGCCAGCAGATTGGTTTGCTCGGCAATATCATTGATCAGGTCAATGACTTCGCTGATTTTGGCGACATTCTGCTCCAAGACCTGGATCTGGCTCGAGGTTTCCTGGGCTGTGGACACAGCGCTTTGGGACACCGTGGTCGACTCTGCGACCTGGCGAGAGATTTCGGTGATCGAAGAGGAAAGCTCCTCCGCCGCGCTGGCAACGGTTTCCACATTCTGC
This sequence comes from Rhodospirillaceae bacterium, assembly GCA_049604415.1. GTDB lineage: Bacteria > Pseudomonadota > Alphaproteobacteria > Rhodospirillales > Rhodospirillaceae > JBMYTN01. Next base: position 142,824 of record JBMYTN010000002.1, read on the forward strand.
GTGGCTTGGGTTGCGGCTGCGGCCACGGCGGCGGATTCCGACTTGGCATCTTCCGCCCCGGAGCGGACCAGAGACTGAACATCGCGCATGGAGTGGTCCGCCTGGTTCAAGCTGTCCAAGACCGCCATGACCGAGCTGTCAAAGTTTTGGATCAAGGCATCGACCCGGGCGCGTTCGCGGGCCTTGTCTTCCTCTTCGTGACGCTGTTGCTCGGTCAAGCGATCATTGGCGCGTTTGTTTTGCCGGAACACCTCGACCGCATCGGCCATGGCGCCGATTTCATCCTTGCGGCCAATGCCAGGGACATCAATATCTGCCCGGCCATCGGCCAATAGCTTCATGGAGTTGGTCATGGTGGTGATGGGCGTGGCGATCAGCCGACCGACCACCAAAGCGATGACCACACCAAGAATCAAAGCGGCGACGACGCACAGCACAATCGCGCTGTTGGTGAAGGACACAGTATCTTCATTGGCCGCCTGGCGCTGGACCATCAAGGCCTCTTCCTCGGCCATGAAGTCGGCCATCAGACCGCGAAAACGGTCGAAATAGACTTTGCCCCGGGCTTCCCCAACCAGATCGGCCATGTCGTCCATGGTTTTGGCATCCCCGATCTCCCGGCGCAGGGCAATGGTCGGTTCGGTCACATTGGCCACCCAGTCCGCAATCGTGCTCTCAATCTCTCCCAGCAAAGCGACTTGAGCCGGATTGTCCGAAACGGTTTCCTTCAGCTCGGCAAGGATGCTGCCGAACCGGCCCTGACCGCTGTCATAGGGTTCCAGGAAGGCTTCCTGACCGGCGAGCAAATAGCCGCGCATGCCGGTCTCCATATCCACCGCCGCAGCAAGCAGGTCGTTGGCCATGCCGATAACCTTATAGGTGTGGACCACCCAGGTCACCACGGCCCGGGCCGTATTGCTTTCGATGGCGGGCGCCTTGAGCAGCTGTTCGAAGCGCTCCTGACGGGTGACGAGCAGGGCTTGTTCCCGCTCAATAAAGGTCGCGATCTGTCCCCGGAAGGTATCGAAATAGACCTTGCCCCGGGCTTCACCGACCAGGGCCGCCATGTCGTTCATGGTTTTGGCATCCCCGATCTCCCGACGCAGGGCAATGGTCGGTTCGGTCACATTGCTTTGCCAGTCCCGCAGGGTCTGTTCGATCTCGCCTAAGCGGGCAACCTGTCCCGGATTATCACTGACCGTTTGTTTCAGATCTCCGATGCGGTCATAGGTTTGGGCCTCGCCATTGTTATAGGGCTCGAGGAATTCCTGTTTGCCGGCCAGCAAATAGCCGCGCATGCCGGTTTCCATATCCACTGCCGATCCAATGATCGAGGCCGCCTCGGCCAAGACCTTCCTAGTGTGATCGACCCAGCCATTGGTGTGGACAATAGAGGAAATGCTGTACATGGCGAGGGCGCCCAGCAGCAAGACCAGGGTTAAAGGAGACAGCACTCCAATCAGGATTTTTTGTCTGGTTTTTAGATCTTGAAAGCCTTTCATGGCTGTCCCCCTGTTTAAGGTGACTGTCCTTTCACATAACGTTATGGGTAAGGGCAGTCGAAATGAAATGTTGTGGTCGCTGCTAAGGGTACTTTTTGCTTGGGTCACAAAAGTATCGAGGTGATTTGACTAATTTATTCGCCTCACTAGCGATCTATGTCAGCGCCTTATCAACCTCTTATCTGTAATATCTAAGCCGCTGGGCTTTGACCATATCACTTAAGGGGCTTTTGGAATTTTACATCCAGCGAGAGATAGAATCGAAAGGCTATAATCTTTAAAGCTGTATCGATGCGCTGGAAAACTGGATGAATATTCATATTCATCCGTGACTCGGGGGCGGAGAGTCTAACCCTTGAAACAAGACTTTTTCGGAGTCGGTGGGAAAATGACCAAAATGCATTCAGGGAGAGGACGTTGGTCCTCTCCCTGATCATGCTGGGCTTCAAGATGCGCCCGCGCTGTAGGAAACAGTCGAGCCTGTTTAGGCCGCCTTCTGGTTCTGCGATGGCAGAGCAGAAGCATCGTTCGCCGCTGGGATCTCCCCATCCACCTCTGTGTCATGGGACTGAACCTGATGCAGGAAGTCAGCAATGCTGTCCCGAAGGCTTTGGGTTTCCTTTGACAAGGTCTCGGTGGAGGCAAACATCTCCGTTGCCGCCCCCTCGGAGCGTTCGGTGGCCATGAGCACATCGGCAATGGAGGACGACACCGAATGGGTGCCCGAGGCCGCCTCTTCCACATTGCGTGCGATTTCTTGGGTCGCTGCCCCTTGCTGTTCGACCGCTGCAGAGATTGAAGACGAGATCTCGTTGATCTGCCCAATCACCTCGGTCACCCGACCGATGGTGCTGACAGCCCCTGTGGTGGAACGTTGGACCTCGCCAATTTGGGCCGCGATTTCACTGGTGGCGCGCGCCGTCTGGTTGGCCAGATTTTTAACCTCGCCTGCAACAACGGCAAAGCCTTTGCCAGCATCTCCGGCCCTTGCGGCCTCGATGGTGGCATTCAGCGCCAGCAAATTGGTTTGCTCGGCGATATCGTTGATCAGGTCCACGATTTCGCTGATCTTGCCGACATTCTCCTCCAAGATCTGGATCTGAGACGAGGTCTCTTGAGCGGTGGTGACCGCGTTGCGGGAAACCGTGTTAGATTCTGCGACCTGTCGAGAGATCTCACTGATGGAGGCCGATAACTCCTCCGCAGCGCTGGCGACGGTTTCCACATTCTCGGTGGCTTGGGTTGCCGCTGCGGCGACGCTGGAAGATTCCGACTTTGCATCCGCTGCGCCGGACTTCACCAGTTCTTGGGCGTTGCGCATGGAATGATCGGCCTGATTGAGGCTGTTCAGAAGCGACATGGTGGTCATGTCAAAGCTCTTGATCAGAGCCTCGATCCGGGCCCGTTCGCGGGCCTTGTTGTCTTCTTCCTTTTGTTGCTGTTCGGCAAACAGATCATTGGCGATCTTGTTTTGCCGGAAGACCTCAACGGCATCCGCCATTTCACCGATTTCATCACGCCGTCCAATGCCCGGGACAGCGATGTCCGTATTGCCGTCCGCTAAGTCCCGCATGGACCCGGTCATATCTGTGATGGGCTTGGCAATGAGGCGACCGACCAACAGGGCAATGGCAACGCCAATGATCATGGCGGCCACCATGCACAGAATGATCGCCGTTTCGGTAAAGGAGACCGTATTGGCGTTATCGGCCTGGCGCTGAACCATGAGCGCTTCTTCTTCCGCCATGAAAGCGGCCATCAAACCCCGGAATTGGTCGAAATAGACTTTGCCTCGGGCTTCGCCAACCAGATCGGCCATGTCATCCATGGTCTTGGCATCGCCGATTTCCCGGCGCAGGGCGATGGTCGGCTCGGTGACGTTAGCCTTCCACTCAGCAATGGTTGCGCCGATTTCACCCAGCAGTGTGACCTGGGCCGGATTGTCCGACACCGTGCGACTCAAGGTTTGCAGCAAGTCGTCAAACCGGGCTTGGCCGCCATTATAGGGTTCCAGAAACTCTTCCTTGCCCGCCAGCAAATAGCCGCGCATGCCGGTTTCCATATCGATGGCTGCGGCCAAAAGCTCATTGGCCATGCCGATGACCCTATAAGTATGGATCACCCAATCGACCACATCCCGCGCGGAGGCACTTGTGACCGCTGGCGCGTTGAGCAATAGGTCGAACCGTTCTTTGCGTTCGGTCAGCAGAACCTGTTCCCGTTCGATGAAGGTCGCCACTTGGCTCCGAAAACTGTCGAAATAGACCTTGCCGCGGGCCTCCCCAACCAAATCGGCCATGTCATTCATTGTCTTGGCATCGCCAATGTCCCGACGCAGCGCAATGGTCGGCTCGGTCACATTGCTTTGCCAGTCCCGCAAGGTCTGCTCAATCTCCCCTAGCCGGGTGACTTGTCCGGGATTGTCACTGACCGTTTGCTTCAGTGCTTGGATCCGGTCATAGGTTTGGGTCTCGCCGCTGTTATAGGGCTCGAGAAATTCCTCTTTCCCGGCCAGCAAATAGCCACGCATGCCGGTTTCCATATCCACCGCAGCCCCGATGATCAGGGAGGCTTCGTTCAGGACCTTGCGGGTGTGATCAACCCACCAATTGGTTTGAACCATGGACGAGATGCTGAACAGGGCAAGACCGCCCAGCAGCAGCACCAGGGTTAACGGAGACAGGACGCCAATCAGGACTTTCTGCCGCGTTTTTAGGTTCTGGAAGCTCATCAGACTTTTTCCTCTTACCCTCAACGATGAGTGGATCGCGGTTGGTTTTCAGGCCCGATCTGAAAGGTGAGGGGTGATGCAGGCCCGCAACAAATACCTATGTCGCGGACAGGGGTGATCAATTGATGGTTAATGCAATCGGATGAAAAACTACTTTCAGGATATGGTCAAGAAAATGTCCTGAGACTGCAACTGAAACGGACTTAAATGCCCGAAACCCTTTAGGCGCGTAACAAAACAGCAAAAAATACAGTATAAAGTGGATATTTCTAACCTTATAGTTGTTGTGTCTGCGGTCTGCATAGCGATTAGATTGAGACCGGAGTCGAAACAGTTTATTGGCGTCGCACGCATTGAGACTAGTCAGGAGTGCGGTCAATCAGGCCAATGCACCGGACCTGACTGACCGTATTTCAATCCAAACAGGTTTATGCCGCCCGGGGCTGGTGACCGGTGCCATCATTGCGGGCTGCGAAGGAGGCCAAGCGGCTGTCTTCGCCCTCCATGTGGATCTGCCACCATTTACCCAACAGGCTGAGAACCTCCAGACCGGTCTTGTGATCCCCAGCTTGAAGACCAGCGCGCAGATCCGCCAGGCGCTCCAGGAACTGGTCATGCTCCGCCTTATGCCGCATCAGGCCGGAATAGCCATTTTGCTTCATATAGCGGACCTCGCTGGCAAAGTGGGTTTCATAGGACTTGGTGATCCGGTCCAGCTCTGACAGATCGAGGGTCTTGGCCCGGCCCCCTTTGACCTTATGATAGAGGCCGTTGATATAGCCGATCAGCTCCCGGTGTTCTTGATCGACCTCTTTGACGCCGGTTTCATAATCCGGTTTCCACGGCACCAAATCGGCGTCTGTGCCGTCCTGGCTTTGGACCGCCAGCAGGAACTCGCCCACCTTATCGCGCATCATCTGGGTCTCCCCAGACAGTGTTTCGGCAGTGAGCGACATTTCCTCCGCAGCACCCTCAGAGCGTTCCGCCGCATTGACCACATCGGCGATGGACATGGAGACCGATTGGGTCCCTGAGGCGGCTTCCTCCACATTGCGGGCGATCTCCTGAGTCGCCACGCCCTGTTCCTCGACCGCAGCGGAAATCGACGCCGAGATCTCGCTGATTTGTTCGATCACGGCGGTGATCTTGCCAATGGTGCCCACCGCACCGCTGGTCGAGCGCTGGACCTCGCCAATTTGGGTGGCGATTTCGCTGGTCGCCCGGGCGGTTTGATTGGCCAGGTTTTTGACTTCCCCGGCGACCACGGCAAAGCCCTTGCCTGCATCGCCAGCCCGCGCGGCCTCGATGGTCGCGTTAAGCGCCAGCAGATTGGTTTGCTCGGCGATATCGTTGATCAAATCGACGATCTCGCTGATTTTGCCAACATTGGTTTCCAGCACCTGGATTTGCGCCGAGGTTTCCTGGGCCGTGGTCACTGCGCTTTGTGACACGTCGGTGGCCTCGGTGACTTGGCGCGAAATCTCGGTGATCGACGCAGCCAATTCTTCTGCCGCGCTGGCCACCGTCTGCACATTTTGGGTCGCCTGGGTGGCGGCGGCGGACACGGTGGCGGATTCAGATTTGGTCTGCTGGGCGTTGGACTGCACCTGGGTTTGGACCTTGCGCATGGATTGGTCGGCCTGGTTCAGGCTGTCCAGGATTGACATCATGGTCATGTCAAAGTTTTGGATCAGGCCTTCTACCCGCTCCCGTTCCTGGGCTTTTTGCGCCTCTTCCTGGCGCTGCTGCTCGCTCATCTGATCATTGGCGATTTTGTTCTGGCGGAAGACCTCGACCGCTTCGGCCATATTGCCAATCTCGTCTTCGCGACCCACGCCGGGGATGTCCACATCCGCATGACCCTCTGCGAGGCGCTTCATGGCGGCGGTCATGGCGATGATCGGTTTGGCGATCAGCTTGCCGACAAACAGCGCCAGGATCACGCCGGTCACCAAGGCCAACACAACGCCAATGACAATCGCCGTATCGGCAAAAATCACCATATCCTGATTGGCCGCTTGACGTTTGGTCATCTGGGCTTCTTCGACGGCCATAAACTCCGCCATTTGCGCCCGGAATTGGTCGAAATAGACTTTGCCCCGGGCCTCGCCGACCAGATCGGCCATGTCGTCCATGGTTTTAGCATCGCCAATGTCCCGGCGAAGCGCGATCAGGGGCTGGGTAACCTCGACCGTCCAATCGCCAATAATAGTGCCAATGTCGTCAAGCAGAGCCACTTGCTTCGGATTGTCGGCTACGACTTTTTTCAGATCTTTGAGGATGTTTTCGAACCGGGCTTGGCCGCTGGTATAGGGCAGCAGGAAGTCATCCTGCCCCGCCAACAAGAATCCGCGCATGCCGGATTCCATGTCGACCACGGCGGCCAGCAGGTAATTGGCTTGGCTGATCGCCTGCTGGCTTTGCAAAATGTCGTCAACCACGGTGCGGACCGTGGGCAAGGTGATGGTGGTTAATCCAGCAAGGTTATTGATGCCGTTCTGTTTGCCGAGCAGGGCGGTTTGTTCGCGGATTAGGAAGGTGGCGATTTTGCCACGCACGTCCTTGAAATAGGTCTCGCCATGGGCTGCGCGGACCAGATTGGCCATGTCATTCATGGTTTTGGCATCGCCGATATCCCGGCGCAGGACAATGGTCGGTTCGGTCACATTGGCTTGCCAGTCACGCAGGGTCTGCTCGACGGCCTCAAGCCGGGTGACCTGCTCCGGATTGTCGCTGACGGTCTCCTTCAAAGACTCAATCAGCGCATAGGTCTCTTTTTCTCCGCGAATATAGGGCTGCAGAAAGTCTTCTTTTCCGGCCAAAAGATAGCCACGCATTCCCGTTTCCATATCAACTGCGGAGGCGACTATGTTAGAGGCTTTGGCGAGCACAACGCGGGTGTGATCAACCCAATTACTTGTATAAGAGATCGAAGTAATGCTGTAGACGGCAAATCCACCCAGTAAAATCACCAGGCCAAGGGGGGAGAGAACCCCAATCAGGACTTTTTTTCCTGTGCTGATGTTTTGAAACCGCATTTTTCCCTCCTGTCCGAGTGTTTTATGTCGCTTTATGTCTTCTGGGTACCGGTTTGCGGCGGGGCCTGTTGGGTCAGGCTGTGTGTCCAGAAGGTCGGTTGAGGCTTTGCTGTGCCTCTTATGGGTTTTAATCGCTTCGGTTAGAAGCTTTTAGGGGCCACCTGTTTCGATCCGCCATGGCCAAACCTTCCTGTCATATTAAATCAAAAATTTAGAATCAGAATAAAAATCGGAAAAGCGCTGTCGAATTTGCCGTTTAGTCTAGACAAAAAGTCAAAAACTTTAAGTATAAAAGGAGAATTTCACATATTAGCTGTGGGGATCAAAATAAAATTCATCTAGGCAAGCGGTCGGTCCGGATCGTCTGCGTTGATCCAACCTGTGAAACCCGGCGTATGGGTTGTTATCCAGCGTGCAACGGAGACGCACACAAGCTTCCGAACGTTGGATCGACAAAAATCATCCGAACAGGTTGGAAGGTAAGGACCTCATGTTCAAATTGACCGCTTCGAAGACCCTCATGGCCGCTGTTGTTGGCCTCGGCGTCGCCTTTGCTCCTGCTGCGTTTGTGTCCACGGCTCAGGCCGGTGGCATGAAGGGCGAGCAAGCCACCATGATCAAGGGCGACATCGTGGACACTGCCGTTGGCGCTGGCAGCTTCAACACCCTGGTCGCTGCCGTGCAGGCTGCTGGTCTGGTGGAAACCCTGAAGGGCCCGGGTCCGTTCACCGTGTTCGCCCCGACCGATGAGGCATTTGGCGCGCTGAAGGCTGGTACTGTTGAGTCCCTGCTGAAGCCGCAAAACCGCGACAAGCTGACCGCGATCCTGACCTATCACGTCATTCCGGGCCGGGTGATGGCACCGGATATCATTGGCCAATCCCTGGAAGCCCAAACCGTTGGCGGCCCGGCTCTGCCGATTGATGCCTCCGGCACCACCATCAAGGTTGGCGGCGCGACGGTCATCTCCGCTGACATCGCCACCTCCAATGGTGTGATCCATGTGATCGACAAAGTGCTGCTGCCGCCGCAAGGCAGTGCCTCCGGCAGCTAAGGCTCCGGCATCCAATATAGGAAGAAGCCCGAACCGGGAATGTTGTCCTGGTTCGGGCTTTTTTTATGTGCCGCAGAAAGTGTGATAACTGCCCGGCGGGGCAGGGTTGGCCCTGGTATAGGCCTCCAGGCCCGGGCGCTCCCTATAGGGCTCGGCAACCACCTTCAGCAGATCTTGCACCGGGCCCAGATTGCCGTTTTCGCTGGCGGCGTCCAAGGCCTCCTCGACCTTATGGTTGCGTGGAATATAGACCGGATTGGCCGCAGCCATCAGCGCTCGGGCGTCTTCGATGGGGCCGGTATTGCGGCTGAGACGCTCTTGCCAGCGGATCTGCCAATCCTGGAATTTTTTCTCGCCGAACTGGCCGGTGGCGGGCAATGCCTCGGCGGCACTGAGGCTGCGGAAGCCATTGGTATAGTCGACCCCGGCCTCTTCCATCCAACTGAGCAGCTCATAGATCAGGGCGCTGTCATCGTCTTCCGCACCGATCAGGCCGAGCTTGCGGCGCATCATGGCGGTGGAGCGCTGCGCATACAGGCCTTGGAAGCCGGTTAGGGTCTCCGTGGCGATGGTCACGGCGGTTTCTGGATCCTCAGCGATCAGCGGCAGCAGGGCTTCGGCAAAGCGGCTGAGATTCCAAAGCGCGATGCCGGGCTGATTGCCGAAGGCATAGCGCCGGCCATGATCAATGGAGCTGAAGGTGGTCTTCGGATCGTAATCGTCCAGGAAGGCACAGGGGCCATAATCGATGGTTTCCCCGGACACCGTCATATTGTCGGTGTTCATCACCCCATGGATAAAGCCCACCCGCATCCACTCGGTGATCAGGGCGCTTTGCCGGTCGATCATGGCTTTGAGCAGCTCCAGAGCCGGATTGTCGGCCTCGGTGGCACCATCAGGGCCGTGGCGCTCCAGGGCATAGGTCACCAGAGCCGCCAGGGAGGCCTTATCACTCCGGGCGGAGGCAAATTCAAAGGTGCCGACCCGCAAATGGCTGCTGGCCACCCGGGTCAGCACGGCCCCGGGCAGGACGCTTTCTCTATAGACCGGTTCGCCGGTGCTGGCCACCGCCAAGCTGCGGGTGGTGGGGATGCCCAGCGCGGCCATGGCTTCGCTGATCACATATTCCCGCAGCATCGGTCCCAAAGCGGCGCGGCCATCGCCGGAGCGGGAATAGGGGGTGCGCCCGGAGCCTTTGAATTGGATGTCCATTCTCTGGCCATCGGGGGTGACATGTTCGCCCAGCACAATGGCCCGCCCGTCGCCGAGAATGGAGAAATGGCCAAACTGATGACCGGCATAGGCTTGGGCCAAGGGCGCGGCCCCCTCCGGCAGGCTATTGCCGGTGAACAGCGCGGCTAAGGCGGCTTCATTGTCCTCCGATTGCGGCGGCAAAGTCAGGCCAAGACTTTCGGCCAAGGGCACATTGACCAGCACCAATTCCGGCTCCCGCACCGGGGTCGGGTCCATGCGGGTGAAAAAGGTCTCGGGCAGCGTGGCGTAGCTGTTGTCGAAGCGCCATGGCAGAGATGCGGTCATGGGGTCTCCAGGGACGTCGGGCAGGAGGGGAAGCGAAGGGTGCGTTGGCTTTGATATAGGGCGGCTCAACCGAATGGGCTATGGGTGGGCGCAAGGGTGAGCGCAAGGGTGAGCTTAGGGGGGGTGGGGATCCCGGCTCCTCGGGTCGGCGGTTGCATTGACCAGAGCCATCGACTAGAAATGCAACCAATGCGGTTCAAGCCAAGGGGGTGAGATGCGGCGCTTTTCCGAACTGTATCAAATCGCCGCTGACCGCAAGGGGGGCGCGGTTGCACTTGAAGCCCTGCTGGAGCCTGGCGTGACTCCAGAGGCCTTGGCCAACATCCCCGATGACCGCTGGCTATCGGCAATGGCGAAATGCCTGTTCCAGGCGGGCTTCAATTGGAAAGTGATCGATGCGAAATGGGATGGCTTCGAAACCGCCTTTGACGGTTTTGTGCCTGGTCGGGTGGCGTTTTATGGCGATGAGGATCTTGAGCGCCTGCTGGCCGACGCCGGCATCGTCCGCAATGGGCAAAAAATCTCCGCTGTGATCAAAAATGCGGTGTTTCTAACCGATCTGGCCCGGGAGCATGGCACGGCGGCCCGCTTTTTCGCCGAGTGGCCCCCACAGGATCAGATTGGCCTGCAGGACCTCCTGACCAAGCGCGGGGGCCGGTTGGGCGGCGTGACCGGCCAACGTGTGCTGCGGGTCATGGGCAAAGAAAGCTTCATCCTGACGCGGGATGTGGTGGCCCGCCTGATCGCCGAAGGGGTGGTCGACAAGGAGCCGACCAGCAAAACCGCCCTGCGCGCTGTCCAAGGCGCGTTCAATGACTGGCGGTCAGAGTCCGGACGATCCTTGAGCGAGATCAGCCGAGTGCTGGCCCTCAGCGTGGAAAGCTGAAATGTCGACGGATGCTGATCGTCCCTTGGCCAATGACTATGGCTTTGTTGGCGTCGGCGCAGGAGAAACGCAGCAAGCGGGCTTTTTTGTGGATGACCAGGACCGCATTTTGTATTGGCCGGACAAATCTGGTCCGGGGTTGGTTTTTGATACGGATACGGGATTGCGGCTTCTTCGGTCAGCTGAGAAGCTGTCGAGATATGTACTTTCGGGCTTATACCTCAGTTCATTTGCTTTTCTTCTTGTGACAGTTTTTACGAAGATCTTTTTTTATCATTATTTTTCAGAATGGTTTTCTTGGTTTGGCCTCCTTTTTACAGTTATAATAGGTCATATTGTTGTTCCGATCATTGTATGGGCAGTCGCGTGGCGATTAGTGATTAGAGTTTTTCTGTACAAAAAATGGCAACGCCACTCCATTGAAATTCTCCAAAGCCGGCGTCCGGTCCCAATTCTGCTCGATTTTTCTTGTGGAGAATGTGACCGGAAGCTTGCAGTAGATTGGATCATATCCCCCATAGTGACTATTACTTGTCCGATCATTGCTGTTTGCTTTGTAGAGAAACTGGGAGATCAACTGGGGCTGTGGCTGCTCTCGATTTTAATCGCATTTTCAATGTGGCATAGACTTTGGAAACCACGCAATCGGGTTTCTATTCCCGAGGTAAGGACACTTATTACTCTACCGAAAGGTATGATGAATAAATTGTCTCAACCAAAAAGACCATTTGGCCAGACCATCATGCTTGGCCTGATAACAATATGGAGGAGAATATTTTTTAAAATAATGCTTATTAGTTTTGTTTTTGTAATCGTGCTGTCTTTTCATTTTGTTGCACTCAATTTTAGCAAAGAAAATATGCCTCCAGAAATGCTTGTCGAGGCTTATCTCCAGAGCGTCTTTCCATCGGAAGCCAGTCGCGTGAAGGCATGGACAGGACCGGTCACAGTGTGCATTGGTCCCAGTGAAGACGGACCACGCGCTCGCATTGTGGGAAAACAGAAGACCCTATGGGAGGCAACAGGTCTTGATGTCACTTTTGCTGAAACAAATTGCTCCGTTGACATTGTGTTTTTGACGGAGTCTCGGTCTAGCAAAGACGAAGACAATCCACCCATGGGGGGAATGATCCACTATGCGGGGGAGCAGCTTGATAGAATCCTGATTGAAATCAGTGTGAAAGATTACGGTTACCTTGAACCGGGTGCGTATGTTGGTGACCGGTATGCGATGAACAACTTGGAACTTAGCATCGCTGATACGGCGGGAATGTGGGCCCTTGGCATTCCAGGCCGGTATGAGTTTGATGGGACCTTCACCGACCACACCGGCGAGCGTGTCTATGGTTCGGCCTTGATTGCCCAAATGCACTACCACCCATCCATTCCCCATGGGGCCACGCTGGAACAGGTTCGCCCGCTTTTGCAGGGCATCGCGCAAGAGCTGTTAAAGTACCCGGCAGATGATGTTCAGCGTTCAGAATGACTAAGCAGCCCAAAAAACCGAAATACAGCTTTGTTGGCGTCGGTGCAGGAGAAACGCAGCAAGCTGGCTTTTTTGTGGATGACCAGGATCGCATTTTGTATTGGCTGGACAAATCTGGTCCGGGGTTGGTTTTTGATACGGATACGGGCCTGCGTTTTGTCCGGTCATCTAAAAAGCTCTCCGGATATCTCCTCACCGCCCTCCTGCTCCTCGGTCTTTCTGTTCCCACGACAATTTTTTTTGCTGAATACGCGCTTTATCAACATGTGGAAGCCTGGATTTCGTGGTGGTGTCTGCTGTTCGCAGCCTTCATGGGCAGCATTTCTGTTCCAAGTTTTGTCTGGGCCGGGGTGGGGCCACGGGTCGTTTTTGGTCTATTGCGCAACAAGTGGCAGCCACAGGCCATTGGTATTCTCCAAAGCCGACGTCCGGACCCTGTTCTCATTGATCCCTATGTCGGGCTCAACCACCACAACCATGTCTTCGGCTGGGTCGTCATCGCCTGCGTGATTGTGGTTTGCCCGGTCATCGCGCTGTATTCGGCGGACAAACCGGGAGATCACGTGGCCCTTTGGGTGATCTCGGGGGGCCTTGCTTGGTTGATGCTGCGCCGCTTTCGGAAGTCCCCCAACTGGGTTTCCGTTCTCGAGATCAAAACCCTCATTCCCCTCTCAGACGGCGTAAAGGCCTCTGTGGCGCAGTCCCCGAAAACGGTGGGTCAGAGCGTCACGCGCACCGTGAAGGTGGTTGGCATAAAACTCTCTGAGTTCCTGATTGTGACGGTTGGTGCCTTTATTTTCGGTGGCCTGATTGCGTTTGCCTTTTATGAGATCCGCGAAGAAAAAATGGCTCCGGAGACGCTTGTAGAGGCTTACATCCAAAGCGTTTTCACCACTGACTCTCACCAAATCCAGAAATGGACAAAGCCAGTCACCCTCTGTGTCGGCCCCTACGACAATCGACCGCGAGCCAGAGTGGCCCGAAGACAAGAAACCCTCTGGGAGGTGAGCGGTCTTGAGGTCACTTTCGCGGACACGCATTGCTCGGTCGACATCCTGTTTTTAACGCAAACCCGGTCTCCCAACGGCGAGGGCAATCCACCGATGGGCTCAAAGATCCACTCTGTTGGGGAACAACTCGATAGAATTGCGATTGAAATCAGTGTGGAAGACTATGGCTATCTCGAGCCGGGAGCGGAATTTCGCGACCGATATGAGGTTGGAGACATGGAAAGAACCATTGCCGATAGGGCGGCCCTATGGGCTTTGGGCATTCCCGGTCTTTACGCGTTTGATGGGGTCTTAGCCGACAGCGCCGGAGAGCGGGTCGAAGGCTTGGAGCTGATCGTGCAAATGCACTATCACTCGTCTATTCCCCATGGGGCCACGCTGGAGCAGGTCCGTCCGCTTTTGTTGGGCATCGCAGAAGAGTTGTTGAATTCCGGAGCGGAAGACGCTGAGGCCCAATCCCAATAAAGAAACAGATTTGACCCGATTTGATCACAAAGGACATTCAGATGTCGGCGACTCCTGATCGGCCTTTGGCCAATAATTATGGTTTTGTTGGCATTGGTGGAGGAGAGACACAAAAAGCTGGCCTTTTTGTCGATGACCAGGATCGTATTTTGTATTGGTCAGGAAAATCTGGGCCTGCTTTGATGTTTGATAAGGATACAGGGTTGCGCCTTATTCGGTCAGCTCAGAAACTGTCAGGCTATGTCCTGGCGGCCTTACTCCTCAGTTCTTCTGCCTTTATGCTTGTGACATTTTTTACCCATATTTTTTATTATCACCATTTTGCGGCTTGGTTTTCTTGGCCGGGTCTCTTGTTTGCAGTCGTGGTTGGCATTATTGTTATTCCATTTATTGTCTGGGCAGTCATATGGCGATTGTTTGTCTTTGGTTTTCTGATCAAGAAGTGGCAACGGCACTCCATTGGCGTTCTCCAAAGTCGACGTCCGGACCCTATCCTGATTGATCCCAATATTGGCCAATATTATCAGGATCATGCCATTGGCTGGTTATTCTTCGCCCTCGCGACTGTTGGCTTCCCGATCATTGCTGTTTTTTCCGCAGAAAAAGTGGGAGACCAAGGGGCACTGTGGTTGACCTCGGCATGTATGGCATTTGTCATGCTGCGTCGATTTCGGAAATCCCCCGATTGGGTTTCTGTTCTTAAGATACGAACACTGATTCCGTTACCGGAGGGACTGAAAGCGCATTTGGCGCAACCGCCTAAAACAGTTTCCCAGATCATTACCAATGGCTTGAAAGAGATTGGGAAAAAAATATCCTCCTTTCTGTTGCTAATTATTGGATTAATTGTTTTCTTGGTGGTCATAGCTATTGTTTTTCATCAGGTCACAAAGGAAAAAATGCCCCCTGAAATGCTTGTCGAGGCCTATATCCAAAGTGTCTTTCCAATAGACAGCAGTCGCGTGAGGGCATGGACAGGACCGGTCACGGTTTGTATTGGCCCCAGCGAAAATGGCCCGCGCTATGACGTGGTGCAAAGACAAGAGAGCCTTTGGGAAGCGAGCGGTCTTGATGTCACTTTCGCCGAAACGAATTGCTCCGTTGACATAGTGTTTTTGACGGAGTCTCGGTCCGCCAACAGCGAAGACAACCTGCCCATGGGGGGAAAGATCCATTTTGCGGGGGACCAGCTTGATAGAATCCTGATTGAAATCAGTGTGAAAGATTACGGTTACCTTGAACCGGGTGCGAGTTTTCGTGACCGACATGCGGTGGACGCGATGGAACGCGGAATCGCCTCCACAGCGGGAATGTGGGCCCTGGGCATTCCAGGCCGGTATGAGTTTGATGGGACCTTCACCGACCACACCGGCGAGCGTGTCGATGGTTCGGCCTTAATCGCCCAAATGCACTACCACCCATCCATTCCCCATGGGGCCACGCTGAACCAGGTTCGCCCGCTTTTGCAGGGCATCGCAGAAGAGTTTTTGAAATACAGAGCGGAAGACGCTCAGTCTAAAGAATGAGTATCCAGCCAAAATCGCCGCCATACGACTTTGTTGGGATCAATATCGGAGAACGACAAGAGGATGGACTTTTTGTCGATGCCGACCGCAGGGTTGTTTTCTGGCCCGCAGCCGTAGGGCCAGGATATGTCCTCGATCCTGTTACTCTTGAGGACTTTTTGAACGGACTGCAGCGCTGGTACTATATTCTTCTTGTAAGTTCTTTGTGCCTTATTGTTGGGTGTTTCTATTTTGTAGATGATTTGGAAAAAGGTTTTGGATGGCTAGAATTAGAGCCGACAATACAAGAGATAGGAGAGGCCTTTATACCGGTTGTTTGCCTTTTGGGACCGATCTCTATGGCATGGTGGGTTTGGAAAAGAGAAATCCGACCCAGATACAATGCCTTTGCCTTGGCAAGATCAGTAAAAACACTCAACGTGTCGCGTCCAACAGTACTGACTTTGAAAGCCAGTATTTTTCATATGCGATGGGCAATATTTCTATCCTGGGCTCTGTTTTTCAGTGTCGCAGTTGCCTTATTCATCACCGCGATTTGGTTTACCGAAGATTTGAGCACTCAAATTCACATGGTCTTGGGGGCGGGTGGCGTTTTTTGGGTGTTATATTTGAGCATTCACCAGGAGCGGACGGGGGTTGGCCTTGATCAGATTTGGTTTCTCGCTGAAGCTGAAGCTGAGGCGAGCGCACCAAGATATTTTCCAGCTGCTGGAGAGAAGACGCAGGGGCCAATCAAACGGGCCATACAATGGATTAAAACCGGTTGGCGCGAATATACCCTCTATCCAATGTTGATCTGTCTTGGGGCCTATGGGGTGGGCATGGCTTTGGAGTTTTTTGGAATATCGCTGGTCCCAACTCGTTAAGGGGAGGCGGTCGGTTACCGAATTTCCAGCTTTGGCAGCCAGCGGGCGCTGGCGTCGAAGTCTTCCAAATCATATTCCCCTAGGGCCGGTTGGCTCAGATCATCATGGGGCGAGGCCAGCAGGTTCAAATCCACCGCGCGGGCTTCGCCTGTAATGACACCGGTCTCAGGGTCTAAGGCCATTTTGTAATAAATCCCGTTCCACAGATTGGCACCATATTCCCCCGGCGTCTTGAACAGGAAGATCAGGTCATGCTCCAGCCAGCGCAAATCCGACCCTGACAGCGTCTTCCCGGATGGATAGGGATAGGGCAAGTGGCACCACAGTTCCGGCCCTTCCAAGCATTTCATCTCCTTCATCGACAGGAAGTAATCCTGGAAGCCTTGATGGTGGTCGATGGTGAGCGTGTACGGTCCCGCGCTGCCATCAAACGGCGCGGTCAGGCTGCCGATGGGGAAGGCCTCGCCGCCCGTCGTAATCAGTTGGATGGTTTTGGTTTGTTCCGCCGCCCAAGGCGTTGTTGGTGCGGAGATCAGGGTAAGGATGGCCAGGGCGGCCAAGGAGATGACTAGGCGCATAGGGATCTCCGAGCTTTGTGACCAACCTATCAGATCAATAGGTTTGGCCCCATGCTGCCTTGGTGCTATGCGAGGCGCCGCGCCGCGTCATGGACAGTATGTTTGGGTCTGCCAGTGGGCTGTTCTGATTTGGCGGAGATGCTTTGCACACCCTGGTCGGTCTTCCCCGGCGGACGGACCCGGTCGGCGGGGAACAGGGCTTTGGCCACCGTGCCTTTGCCCGGCTCGGAGCGCAGGACGAAATCGCCGCCATGCTGTTCGATCAAGCGTTTGGTCAAAGGCAGTCCCAGTCCGATGCCCTCAAATTTCCGCTCCAAACGCGAGTCCGCCTGGCCAAACATTTCTAGGGCTTTGGCGATTTCGGCTTTGCTCATGCCGATACCGGTGTCTTTCACGCTGAAGCAAAACCGCCCATCCGGCTCTTGCTTGGCGGCTATGGTGATACTGCCCCCGCGCTCGGTGAATTTAACGGCGTTGGAGAGAAAATTGACCAAGATCTGCTTCACGCGGCGTTCATCGACATAAAGCTGGGCGGCGGGGCTCTGCAGGGCGATCTCGATGGTGATGCCGTCATCCTGGGCGCGTTCATTGACAAAGCGAATCACGGAATGGACCAGCTCTCCCGGGTGACACAGCGCGTTTTGCAGCTCCATTTTGCCCGCCTCAATGCGGGAAATATCCAGGATGTCATTGATCAGGCTGAGCAAATGATGGCCGGAGCGATAAATGTCATCGGAATATTCGGAATAGGTTTTGTTGCCGAGCGGGCCGAAGGTCTCGTGCTTCATCACCTCAGAAAAGCCAATGATCGCATTCAAGGGTGTGCGGAGTTCATGGCTGACCGAGGCCAGGAACAGGGATTTGGCCTGATTGGCGGCTGAGGCATCTGTTGCCGCCTCGGCCAGGGCAATCTCGCGGTTTTTCAGCAGGGCAATGCTTTTCCAGGCGATGAAAAAGCCGATCACCAGAACACCGGTGCTCAACAACACAATAATGATGAACGCCGTCCGGCGGTCTTGTTTGAGTTTTTCGCCCAAGGCGACGACGGCGACGTCCAATTCATTGACGATGGCATCGGCTTTGGTCGCAATCGCTTCTGCTGCAGCTTGGTTTTCCTGGACCAAGGTTTCAAGGCGATTGATGGCGCGGAGCTCTGCGGCCCGGGCGGCAAACAAACCGGTCTCTGGGTCCCCCAACACCGCCCAGTCCCGGGCAATGTCGTGAACATTTTGGCTTAGGATCGGGTTGCGGATGGCCAGATCGCCGGCGAAAAACACCGGCAAGGCGCGCTCGAACGCCGATTGTGCCCGCTGAAAGCCGTTCTCTAGCGGGGGCAGGGATTGCAGGTCCCGGGTTTGCAACACCGCAAACAATTGGCCGACCATGACATGGCCTTCGGATTTCAGGGTCTGGGCGGCCTCGGTGCTTTCAATGGCAGCGGTCAAGGTCTCGCTGAGACGGGCGCGATCCAGATCCACCTCCCGGGCGATCCGTTGCAGACGCAGCCGGGCTAAGGAGGCGGTGCCAAAAGACAGGGCCTCCCCGGTATCAGCAACCAGGCCAGCCAAGGCATCCACTTGCGCGGCCAGGTTTTCCACACGCTCTGCCGCGCCAATCCGAACCAGAGTGGCTTGTTCAAGATTTTCCAAGCGGCTTTGCAGTTGAACCTGTTCGTCGGCAAACAGGCTTTGTGGCTGTTGGGCGGTAAGGGCGCTGCTTTCATCGGACAGTTTGGTCAACGCCTCGCGCATGGTGGTTAAGCGCCATGTGATGTCCGAGACAGCAGCGGTGACCTGCTCCGGATCTTCATACAGGGAGACTGCGGGGATCGAGGCTGCGACCTGGGCGCTGTTTTCGACAATCCGCAGGGCGGAGACCACCTCCGGAAAAGCCTGATCAATGGTTTGGTCAACCCCATCCCCCAGGGCATCGATCTCAAACAGAGCAAAGCAGCCCAGGCCCAAGACCAGCACGCCGATCAGGCCAAAGGCTTTTTGCAGAGATCCAGCAGAGACGGATGGGGTGCGGGTCAAGGCTCAATCCCATAGCGTTCGAGAATGCTAGCGGCATTCTCTCTGGTGATGGCTTGGGTTGGCAAGGTGACGCGTTTCTCAATGCTCTCGCCGCGGAGCAACTGCAGGGTCTGGCGGATGGCCTCGGCCCCTGGCGTGGCGTAAAGGAAAGTGGCTTCCAAAACCCCCTCATGAACCCAACGCACCCCTTCGCCCGGGATGCCGTCAATGCCGATGAACTTGATGCCATCGGCCTTGCCGACATCGCTGGCGGCCAAATAGGCGCCAAAGGCCATCGGGTCGTTATGGGCGTAGACCACGTCGATGGGCTGCCCAAGGGCCAGGGCGTCGGCCATGATTTTATAGCCCTGGTCCTGCTTCCAATCGCCGTCGGTGGGCTCGATGATAAACTGAATGCCGGGTTCGCTTTCCAAGACAGAGGCAAAGCCCCGATGGCGGTCTTGGGCTGGAGTCGATCCCATGCCACCCCAGATCTCGACAATACTGCCTTTGGCCTTTCCAGGTCCGCCGAGCAAATCGAGCACGTAACGCCCCGCAGCCTCACCAATCAGCCGGTTGTCGCCGCCAATGAACTGGGTGTAGCGGTCATTGGCCACATCCCGGTCCAAGACGAAGATCGGCACGCCGCTGTCATGGACTTTGTTGACGATCGGGGTGAGCGGACCAGCCACTTTGGGCGAGATCAGGATGGCATCAACATCGCGCGCCAGCAGCTCTTCCACATCGGCAATTTGTTTGTCGACGGAATCCTGGGCATTGCGGACAACCAAAGTGACATTGTCATGCTTTGCCGCTTCAGCGCGCAGCTCTGCATTGAACAACAATCGCCAAGGTTCGGTGGTGGTGGCTTGGGAAAACCCAATCACAACTTTGTCTTGGGCCATAACGGGGCCGACAGCAAAAAGCTGAACCGCAGCCAAACAGGCCAAAGCTGCGGCGATGACAAACTTACCCATCCCTCTGTTCCCCCAAACAGCAGGTGTCCAACCGAATTGCCCCGGTTGGTCCGCGTCTTCCCCCTAAGAAAAAACGATACGCCGATTCCGCTCCGGTGAAAAGACTGGGTAGACGTCTAGTCTTTCTGTCCAGTCTATAACTTTGGTTTTAGGTTTATGCGGATACCGTGCGGTCATGGGCGCAATCCCCGGCGACATAGGTCGCCCGGACCGCCCGATCATCGCCCAGCACGATCAGAGCGAACAGCACTTCCCACAGCGCCTCGGCGCGGTTGGCCCGTTGGGCCAGCATGGGCGTTGCTGTGGGGTCGAGCACCACCAGATCCGCCTCCGCCCCGGGGGCCAGACAGCCGACCACGCCGTCGAGTCCCATGGTGGCGGCAGAGCCTCTGGTGGCCAAGTACCAGGCCCGGAGTGGGTGCAGGCTATAGCCGCGCAGCTGGGCGATCTCATAGGCCGCCCGCATGGTGGCAAACATGGACAGCGAAGAACCCCCCGCCACATCGGTGGCCAGACCGACCGGGACCGGGTCGGGGCCATGGCGCAGGCCCTGCATGTCGAACAGGCCCGAGCCAATAAACAGATTAGAGGTCGGGCAATGGGCCAAGGCGGAGCCGGTTTCGCGGATGGCGGCCAATTCCCGGTCGGTCAAATGGATGCCATGGCCAAAGATTGAACCGGGCCCGGCCAAACCGGCGCGCTCATAGACGCCGAAATAATCCGGTGCCTCCGGGAACAGCTCGGCGATCCAGGCGATCTCCTTATGGTTCTCCGACAGATGGGTCTGCATCAGGATATCGGGATAGGCGGCGCGCAGAGCCTTGGCGGCCTCAAGTTGTTCATGGGTCGAGGTCGCGGCAAAGCGGGGCGTCAGGCAATAGAGCGCCCGGCCTTTGCGGTGCCAACGCTTGATCAGGGCTTCGGAATCCGTATAGCCGGTTTCCGCCGTATCGCGCAGGCCATCGGGCGCATTGCGATCCATCAGCACCTTGCCGCTGGCCATGCGCATGTTGCGCTTCTCGGCCTCCTGAAAAAACATCTCCGCAGAGACCGGATGGACGGTGGCGTAAACACAGGCCGTGGTGATGCCATTGGCGAGGCATTGATCGAGATAGAAGGCCGACGCCGCCCGGGAAACCTCCGGGTCGCGATAGGTGACCTCCATGGGGAAGGTGTATTTCTGCAGCCATTCCAACAGCTGGGTGCCATAGGAGGCGATGATCGGCAGCTGCGGATAATGAGCGTGGCAGTCGACAAAGCCCGGTACAATGAGATGGTCGCCATAATCCTCAACGGGGGTGCTGTCCAAGGCAGGGCCGAGTTCTGCCTTAAGGTCCGACCACGTCCCGACCGAGCGGATCACACCATCGACAATCCAGACCGCGCCATCGCTGTGATGCAGGACGGCGGCAGTTGGGTCTTCCAAGGCGAAAGGGTCATCCTGGAAGGTGACCACCTGTCCCTTAATGATGCGCGTGGCCATGTCATGGTCCCTTCTGTGTCAGCAAAAGGGGCGACCCGAGCCTGTGCCGAGCCGCCCCGATTTGAGGATGGTGTAAGGGTTAGATCCGCATCTTATTGCGGGATCGAGCCTTCAATGCCCTCGACATAGAAGTTCATGCCCAGCAGGTCCTCTTCAGAGGCGGTTTCCCCTTCGGCCAGCCAGACGGAGCCGTCCTGCTTGTTGATCGGGCCGGTGAAGGGATGCAGGGTGCCCGCAGAGATGTCATCGCGGGCCTTGGCGGCTTGGGCACGGACGTCTTCGGGGATCTTTTCCGAGAACGGGGCAATGCCGACCATGCCGGTGTCGATGCCGCCCCATTTGTCAGCGCTTTCCCAATTGCCATCGATCACGGCTTTGACCCGCTCCACATAATACGGGGCCCAATCGTCGATGATCGCGGTCAGCTGGGCAGTCGGGCCGAATTTGATCATGTCAGAAGCCTGACCAAAGGCGTGGATGCCTTGCTCTTCGGCGATCTGCAGGGCGGCCGGGCTGTCGGTATGCTGCATCAGAATGTCAGCACCTTGGTCGATCAGGGCTTTGGCGGCATCGGCTTCCTTGCCCGGATCAAACCAGGTGGAGACCCAAACGATTTTGAATTCCACATCCGGATTGACGCTCTTGGCGGCCAGATAGGCGGCATTGATGCCCCGGATCACTTCCGGGATCGGGAAGGAGGCGATATAGCCGACCACATTGGATTTGGTCATATGCCCGGCGATCAGGCCGATGACATGGCGGCCTTCATAGAACCGGGAGGAATAGGTCGCCAGATTGTCAGCGCGCTGATAGCCGGTGGCATGTTCGAACTTGATGTCCGGGAACTGCTTGGCGACTTTGGCGGTCGGGTTCATGAAGCCAAAGCTGGTGGTGAAGATGATGTCATGGCCACCCCGGGCCAATTGGGAAATCACCCGCTCCGCATCCGGACCTTCGGAAACGTTTTCCACAAAGGTGGTGGAGACCTGGTCGCCAAAGGCTTCTTCAATGGCCAGACGGCCCTTGTCATGCTGATAGGTCCAGCCGTGGTCACCGATGGGGCCGACATAGACAAAGCCGACCTTGGTTTCGGCTGCCGCGCCGGTTGCGCCCATGACGCAGGCCATGCCCAAGGCCGCCGTGGCCATGGTTACTTTCCGGAACAGAGTCTTCATGAAACACTCCCTTATGTTTGATCTGAGGAGGGGGATGGCCGTGTCGCGGACCGGATCAGAGGGGGGAAGAACAGGGGGTCAGGACGCGGCATAGAAGGGTTTGCCCAGGCAGGCCGGGGCATTGAGATTGGCGCGGGTCTTGTCACGGGACAGCAACACAAGCACCACGATGGTAAATAGATAGGGCAACATGGACAGATATTGAGCCTCAATATCGACTCCGAAGCCCTGAATATGCAGTTGGATCACCGTGACGCCGCCAAACAGATAGGCCCCCAGGAAGGCGCGGCCCGGTTTCCAGGCGGCGAAGACGACAATGGCCAGGGCGATCCAGCCCCGCCCTGCGGTCATATCCTCGGCCCAAAGCGGGGTCTGCACGATCGACAGATAGGCCCCACCGATCCCGGCGCAGGCCCCACCAAACAGGATCGCGGCCATGCGCACGCCAACCACATTGTAGCCGATGGCATGGGCGGCATCATGGTTCTCGCCCACTGCCCGCAGGATCAAGCCAATCCGGGTTTTGGCCAAAAACCACCAAACCCCGCCTACTAAGGCGAAGGACAGATAGACCAGCGGGTCATGGGCAAACAGCACCGGGCCGATGATCGGGATATCCGACAACAGCGGGATATAGATCTTATCGAGCGCATCGGTGGATTGGCCGGAATAGGCCTGTCCCCACAGGGCGGCAAGCCCGAGCCCGAAAATGGTCAGGGCCAAACCGGTGGCGACCTGATTGGACATCAGCACCTGGGTTAAAAACCCAAACAGCCCGGCGGCAATGGCCCCGACTATGGCTGCCGCGATGACGCCTAAGAAATAGGACTCCGTGCCCAAGGTGACGCCAAAGCCCGCCACCGCGCCCAGGATCATCATGCCCTCGACACCAAGATTGAGCACACCGGCCTTTTCCACCACCAGCTCGCCAATGGCGGCGAACACCAGCGGGGTGGCAGCGACGATGATGCCTTGCAGGATCAGGATGGTCAGGTCCATGGGGTGAGGTCCGTTAAGAGGCCGAGGAGGATTTGGCGGCGCGGGCGGGAGCCGACAGCTTGAGGCGATATTTGGCCAGCACATCGATGCCGAGCAGGAAGAACAGGAACATGCCCTGGAACACGCCGGTGACCGCGCTGGGCAGGTTCATCATGATCTGGGCGGTTTCGCCGCCGATATAGGTCAGGGCGAGAACAAACCCGGCCAGGAAGATCCCGATGGGATTGAGCCGCCCGAGGAAGGCGACAATGATGGCGGTGAAGCCATAGCCCACCGGCAAGGCGGGAACCAGCTGGCCCACCGGCCCGGCAGCCTCGAACAGCCCGGCCAATCCGGCCAGACCCCCGGAAATCATCAGGCACATCCACACCACACGGCTTTCGACAAAGCCACCAAAGCGCGCCGCGCGCGGGGCTTGGCCCATCACCTTGATCTGGAAGCCAATGACATGGCGGGAGAGCAAATAGGCCGAGATGCCAACTGCGAACACGGCGACCAAAAAGCCGATATGCGCCCTGGTGCCCTCGATCAGGATCGGCAGGGTGGCGGAGTCATGGAAGATCCGGCTTTCCGGGAAATTGAAGCCATCCGGATTGCGCAGG
Source organism: Rhodospirillaceae bacterium (assembly GCA_049604415.1). Lineage (GTDB taxonomy): Bacteria > Pseudomonadota > Alphaproteobacteria > Rhodospirillales > Rhodospirillaceae > JBMYTN01. The sequence continues at coordinate 166,753 of JBMYTN010000002.1, forward strand.
GGACCATGGACCATGACGCTGAGCAGCAGCACCGCCACATAGGTCAGCATCAGGCTGACCAGGATCTCATTGGCGTTGAATTTGGTCCGTAGCAGAGCGGGAATCGCCGCCCAGGCCATGCCGCCCAAAATTCCGGCCAGGCACATCAGGGGCAAAACCCAAATCCCGGCCACATCATAAAACGCCAACCCCATCGCCCCGCCACAAAGCGCGCCGATGGTGAATTGCCCCTCCGCGCCGATGTTCCAGATCCCGGCCCGGAAGCCGAAGGACAGGCCGATGGCGATCAGGATCAGGGGGGTGGCCTTGACCACCATTTCCGCCAGGGAATAGCTGTCAAACCAGGGCTCGATAAAGATCAGGGAAATCGCCCGCACCGGATCCTTGTCGAGAATGGCGAACATCACCAAACCGGCCAGGATGGTCAGGGCAATGGCCAGGATCGGCGTCACATAAAGCAGGGTGGTGGAGACTTCTTTGCGCGGCTCCAGGCGGATCATGCCAAGTCCTCCTGTTGCGCGCCCTCTTGGGGCGCGGCGCTGCCATGGACGCCGCCCATCAACAGACCGATTTGCTCAATGGACAGGCTGCCGGTGGGCTGCGGGGACGACAAATGGCCCTCCGCAATCACCGAGAAATTGGTTGAGATCGCCATCAACTCGTCCAGGTCTTGGGAGATCGCCAGGATCGCCGTGCCGCCCTCGGCCAAGGCCAGCAAGGCCCGGTGAATATCTGCCGCCGCTGCAGCGTCCACCCCCCAGGTCGGTTGCAAAATCACCAGCACCGTGGGGGTCTGCATGATCTCCCGCCCGACAATGAATTTTTGCAAATTGCCGCCGGACAGGCTGCGGGCGGCATGCTCGATGCCTGCGGTTTTGACATTAAAGGCGGCCACGACTTCCTTGGCGAAGCCTTGCGCCCCGGCCAGATCGAGCACGCCTTTGGTCTCAAAACCCTTCCGGGTTCGGGCCGAGAGCAGAGTGTTTTCCCACAGCGACATATCCGGAACCGCGCCATGGCCCAGGCGCTCTTCGGGCACCGCGCATAGGCCGCGTTTGCGGCGCTGGGTCGGACCCATGGCGCCCAAATCCTGGCCATCGACTGCCACGCTGCCGCTTTCGGCCAAGCGCTCGCCGCTTAGGACTTCCATCAACTCGACCTGGCCATTGCCAGCCACCCCGGCGACGCCAAGGATCTCGCCAGCCCGCACCGAGAAGGAAACGTCTTTCAAAGACACGCCAAAGGGATCCGGGCTGGCGGCGGTCAGGCCGGAGACCACAAGACGTTCGTCTCCCAGCTTGGCCTCTTGGGCTTGGGGGAAGGACAGGCTGGTGCCGATCATCAGCTCGGCCAGGCTCTTGGCGGTCTCCTGTTTTGGATCGCATTCGCCGACCACGCGGCCACCACGCAGCACCGTGGCCTGGTCGCACAGGCTGCGGATTTCCTCAAGTTTGTGGGAGATATAGAGGATCGAGCAGCCCTCGGCGGACAATTGCCGCAAGGTGCCAAACAGGATCTCGACCTCCTGCGGGGTCAGCACCGATGTCGGCTCATCCATGATCAGCAGCCGGGGATTTTGCAGCAGGCAGCGAATGATCTCGACCCGCTGCCGCTCGCCAACCGATAGCGAGCCGATCAGCCGGGTTGGGTCCAGCGGCAGGCCATAGGCGTTGGAGACCTCGATGATCTGCTTATCCAGATCAGACCCGACAGCCTCCTTGTTCATGCCCAGCGAAACATTTTCTGCAACGCTTAGGGCCTCGAACAATGAGAAATGCTGGAACACCATGCCAACGCCATGGGCGCGGGCTTCCGAGGGTCGCGCAGGCGCATAGGGCGCACCGCCAAAATGCATCTCGCCCTCATCGGGGCGCATCACCCCATAGATCATTTTCACCAGGGTCGATTTGCCCGCACCATTTTCGCCGAGCAGGGCATGGATTTCTCCGGAGCGGATGGTGAAGGAGACCGCATCATTGGCCAGCACGCCGGGAAAGCGCTTGGTGACGCCCTTCAGGTCCAACAGTGGATGCTCCGCCACGGTTTGGTTAGGGTTCGCGTGCGGGTGGGGGGTGCTCATGCGCCGCCATCTCCCTGGGTTTCAATGGTCGGGGCTTCGTCAGCCGTCTCAGTCTCGGCGCTGTGCAGCCGGGTTAGCAGGTCTGCGGCGATGGAGATGGCAATCACGGCGGGGTCCTTGCCGGGCAGGTCGGGCAAGCCAAGCGGGGCCTGCAGGCGCTCCAATTGGGCTTCGGCAATGCCACCTTCCCGCAACCGTTTCAGAAAGCGGGTCTTTTTGGTTTGCGAGGCGATGACGCCGAGATGGCTGAATTGGCCGCGGCTTAAAACCGCTTCGCAGACCGCCAGATCAATGGCGTGGGAATAGGTCATGACCAAGTGCCAGGCATTGTCCGGGGCATGGCGGGCGATCAGCGCCGGATCCCGGGCCAAAATGCGCACCGCATGGTCGGGAAACGGGCTGGGGAAGCGCTCCGGCGCGGTATCGACCCAATGCAGCCAAAACGGCAGATCGGCAAAGACTTTGGCCACGGCCCGGCCCACATGCCCGGCCCCATAGAGGAACAAGGGTGGCCGAGGCGCGCCGAGCGGGGCGGCATACCAGCCCTCGCATAACAGCGGGTCCCGGGGTTTTGCCCCCGAGAGCAGGCTCTGCAGAGCCGCCTGAACCGGCAGCGGAAGGTCTGTTTCGGGATCTTTGCGATCGGCGAGCAAGCGGATTGGGGTGCCGCTGTCCAGGGGGCGCAAAGCCAAGGTGGTGGCCGGATTGGGGGGAACCCGCATTAGGCTCGCCAATTCCCGGCGCTCGGCGGGACCGAAGACTTCGAACAACAGCTTCACCCGCCCGCCGCAGCATTGCCCCAGGGAGGGTCCGAGCGGAAAGTCCCGGACTTCGCGCCGCCAGGGGGCGCTGAACAGCCGCACCCCATTGCGTTCGCTGTGGTCGCGCTGCAGGCTGCGGGCAATGGCCAGGGCTTCATGCTCCAAGGCCCCACCGCCAATGGTGCCGCGAAATCCGACGCTGGAGGCCATATCCTCCACCAACAGCGCCGCCCCGGTGGTTTGCGGCGAGGAGCCATCGGCCTGGATGATGGTCACCAGCACTTGGACATCGGCGTTGGGTTTGCTCTCAGCCCCCTGGCCCGCAGGACTGCGATCCTGGGTCATCAGGGTTAGTAGCAGCCCCTCGGGGGCGTGGGGCGACGGCTGCTCGCTCATTCGGCAGCCTCCGCTTTGGCCCGGACCCGGCCAATGGCCGCCAGGATTTGTTCCGGTGTCGCCGGAGCATGCAAATCGGGATATAGGCCGTCGCTGCCGCAAGCCGCGACCGCATCGGACAGGGCCATCAGCGCGGAAATGCCCAGCATCAAAGGCGGCTCACCGACGGCCTTGGAGCGGTAAATGGTGTTCTCGCGGTTTTCGCCTTGATCCCACAAGGCAATGCGCATGTCCGGGGCGCGGTCGCCACAGGCCGGGATCTTATAGGTCGAGGGTGCATGGGTGCGCAGATGGCCCTTTTGATCCCACCATAGCTCCTCGGTGGTCAACCATCCGGCCCCTTGGACAAAGCCGCCTTCAATCTGGCCCAAATCTAGGGCCGGGTTCAGTGATTTGCCCACATCATGCAGGATATCGACCCGTAGCAGCCGATTTTCTCCGGTCAGGCTGTCCACGGCACATTCCGTGACCGCCGCACCATAGGCGAAATAATAGAACGGACGGCCCTTAGCCTGGGCCTTGTCCCAATTGATTTTGGGCGTGGCGTAAAACCCGGTGGCCGAAAGCGGGATCCGGGCCTGATAAGCCATGCCGATCAAGGCATCGAAGGTCACCTCTTCCGAGCCGATTTGGATCCGACCGGGCAGGAAGCGGATTTCCTCACGCGGGGCCTGCCAACGCTCGGCGGCAAAGGCGATCAAATTGTCTTTGATCTTTTCGCAGGCATCCGCAGCGGCCATGCCGTTCAGGTCGGAGCCGGAGCTGGCGGCAGTGGCCGAGGTGTTGGGCACCTTGCCGGTGTTGGTGGCGGTGATCTTGACCCGGTCGATATCGACCTGGAAGGCATGGGCGACCACCTGGGCGACCTTGGTGAACAGGCCTTGGCCCATTTCGGTGCCACCATGGTTCAAATGGATCGAGCCGTCATTATAGACATGGACCAACGCCCCGGCTTGATTGAGGAAGGTCAGGGTGAAGGAGATGCCGAACTTCACCGGGGTTAGGGCAAGGCCGCGCTTCAGGATCGGGCTGGTCTGGTTCCAGGCCGCGATCTCGGCCCGCCGGGCGTCATAATCCGCCGTTTCGCGCAGTTCGGCGACGATGCGGTCGGTAACGCTGTCCTCGACGGTCATGTGATAGGGGGTGACCGAACGGTCCCCCAGCGCATCCGCCGGGTCATAGAAATTGGCTTGCCGGACCTCCAGCGGATCCTTGCCCAGGGCATGGGCGATTTCATCCATCACCCGCTCAATGCCGACCATGCCCTGCGGACCACCAAAGCCCCGGAAGGCGGTGTTGGACACTGTGTGAGTCTTGCAGCGGTAGGACGTGATGGTGACGTTGGGCAGATAATAGGTGTTGTCCGCATGGAACATCGCCCGGTCGCAGATCGGGACCGAGAGGTCATAGGACATGCCGCAGCGCGCGGCCTGATCAAAAGCCACGGCCAGCAGCTGACCGTTGTCATCAAAGCCGACATCATAATCGATGCGGAAATCATGGCGCTTGCCGGTGATGATCATGTCCTGATCCCGGTCATAGCGTACCTTGGCCGCACGACCGGTTTTTCGCGCCACCAGGGCCGCAGCCGCTGCGGGCAAATTGCCATTGCTCTCCTTGCCGCCAAAGGCCCCGCCCATGCGCCGGACCTCGACGGTTACTGCATGATTGGCAACCCCGAGCACCTTGGCGATGGTGTGTTGGATCTCGCTGGGATGCTGGGTCGAGCTGTGGACCACCACATCCCCATCCTCGCCGGGCATGGCCAGGGCCGCTTGGCCTTCTAGGTAAAAATGCTCCTGACCGCCAATATGGATCCGGCCGGACAGACGATGCGGCGCGGTGTCCAGGGCGCTGGCACTGTCCCCCCGGGCCATGACATAGGGGGCTTCCAACAGGGAGTTTTGCGCCATGGCCTCGTCAATGGAGACGATGGCAGGTAGCGGCTCATAGTCGATCTTGGCCAGCGCTGCAGCGGCTCGGGCGGCCTCCAGGCTGTCCGCAGCTACGGCGAACAGGGACTGCCCGGCATATTCCACCAATTCGGTGGCGAAGAGCGGGTCATCCCCCATGGCCGGGCTGATATCGTTCTTGCCCGGAATGTCTTCCGCACTGATCACGCAGGCCACCCCCGGCGCGCTTCGCACCGCCGAGAGGTCCATCGACAGGATCCTGGCATGGGCGTGCGGGCTCATGGCGACATGGACCATCAAGCTGTCCCGAGGGGTCGGGATGTCGTCCAAGAACACCGCCTCCCCGGCCACATGTTTCGGGGCGCTGTCATGGGGGCGGGCCGAGCGGACGGCTCCGGCGATTTCTTCGGTCTGGCGTGGCGCAGTTTGGTCCAAGGGGATCGGTGTGATGCTGCGCGGGGCTGCCAAACCCGACCCGCGCCCCACTAGGCGGGTGGTTGCCAGAGCGCCGTCATATTCGGCAAAGGTCCGTTTGAGCAAATTCGCCGCCGCCTCCAGCCGATAGGTCGCACTGGCGCGCATATCGCTCAGCGGGGTGAAATCTTTGGCAAAGGCGGGCAGGGCGGTTTCGATGGTCGCCTCGGTCCATGGCTGGCCAACCAAAGCGGCTTCCACATGGGCGGCGCGCTTCGGGATTCCGGCCATGCCGCCAAAGGCGATGCGGGCTTGGGTGACGAGACCGTCTTGAACCTGGATATCGAAACAGCCGCAAACGGCGGTGATGTCCTGGTCAAACCGCTTCGACAGCTTATGACAAGCCAGCCGGGACGGCGCGCTGGGGATCGGGATCTCGATGGCCACCAGCAACTCGCCGGGATTGCGGGCTTGCTTGCCATAATCAAGGAAAAAGTCTTCGATCGGCAGGCGTCTGGTGGTGCCGCCGTGGCGCAGCACCAAGCTTGCGCCCAAGACAATCAGCGCCGGAGGGGTATCGCCAATGGGCGAGCCATTGGCGACATTGCCGCCGATGGTCCCGGCATTGCGGACTTGGACCGCGCCAATCCGGCGCATCATTTCGGCAAAATCGGGGAACAGAGCCCCAATCTGGTCCAGGGCATCGGTGTAGGAAACCCCAGCCCCGATGGTCAACGTGGTCTCGGTCTTGGTGATGGTCTTCAGTTCGGCAACCCGACCCAGATGGATGACGGTGCGCAGCTTGCGGTGCAGTTTGGTGACCCAGAGCCCGACATCGGTTGCTCCGGCGACGATGACGGCCTCTGGATTGTCTGCATAGGTCCAGGCCAGATCGTCCAGATCCGCAGGCGCAATGAAGGTCTGCTCGGCATCGGAAAAGATCAGCGTGTCGGTCTGGCTTTGCGCTTTCAGCCAGGCTTCATCCTCGGCGCGACGGTCGGCCTCCCACACCGGCGCGGTCAGCCCGCTTAAGGAGTCCGCAGCGGCGATGATCGGGCCATAGCCGGTGCAGCGGCATAGATTGCCCGCCAGCAGGTCCGGGGCGCTGTCCGCATTTGGCAGCTCACCGGACAGCCAAGCCGCATACAGGGTCATGACAAAGCCCGGGGTGCAAAAGCCGCATTGCGAGCCATGCTGATCGACCATGGCTTGTTGCACCGGATGCAACGCGCCATCGGGGCCTTTTAGGGATTCCACGGTCCAGACTGAGGCCCCGTCGAGCATGCCGACAAATTGGATGCAGGCATTGACGGCCCGATACTGCACAGTGCCATCGCTGGCCAGACTGCCGACCACAACGGTGCAGGCACCGCAATCGCCTTCGGCACAGCCTTCCTTGGAGCCGGTTAGGCAAAGATCTTCGCGGAGATAGGTTAGGAGAGTTCGGGTGGGGGAAGGCTCAGCCACCGTGTGAACGGTGCCGTTTAGCCGAAAAGTCACCTGCGCGCGCATACTCACATCCAGGACCCCGGAAGCCTTGAAGACAGGATGGTCCAAAAAGGGGGAGGGGAGGATCGGAGACCACCGATCACTCAAAAGACCCGACTGTTGGATGTGGGCATGCTCAGCGCTTCATCAATAGTGAAGGCTGCTGAATATTTGTGCAGCGCCGCATTTTTCTGACGCCTGCAATCAAGAGCGATCCCCGAGCGCGCCTTTGTCTGTTGCGCGCTCAGGGGCCAATCAGAAATGGCTTAGGACCGGGTCAGGACCACGGCCAAGCGGGTGGCCGGTTTGCCGCCGATCAAATGGGTTTCGATGATCTCATCGACATCTTCTTTGGAGGTCGGGCGGTACCAGATGCCTTCCGGATAGACCACCATCAGCGGGCCGGCGCTGCAAAAGCCGAGGCAGCCGGTGGCCGAAAAGCCAACATCGACCAAGCCTTTCTGCTCCAGGCTGGCGGACAGATGATCCCATAAGGGCTGAGCGCCGAGCGCGCCGCAGCTGCCCCGGGGGTGACCCGGCGGGCGTTGGGTGAAGCAGGCAAACACATGGCGTTTATAGACCTGGGGGATGTCGATTTCGGTTTCAAAGGCCGCAACGGACATAAGCGGGTCTCCTCAATGACGGAACAGAATATGAGACCGCAAGCAAGAGACGGGCCAGAGCTACGAGAATAGAGCTTGGTTTAACGCATTGATATTTCATTGGATTTTTGGTTTGCGACTGGTTCTTAAACGCAGCCTGGGCCGGACCTTTACGAAGAGTGTCGGGTTTCCGACAGTTTGTCTTGTTCAGGGGCCGCCGGATCTTCGGCTAAGACGGGCTCGGTTTGCGGCTCAAGGTCGGGCGCACGGTTGGTTTCGGTTGGGGCTTCGTCGTCCCGTGCGGTGGGTATGTCAGCCTCCGCCTCGGGGGCCCGATCCGATGGGGATGAGGGTGCTGTCGCGCCGGGTTCTTCCTCTTCGCCCGTGCCATCGGCGGCGGATTCTTCGTCCGGGCTGTCCTCGCTGGGCAGTGGGTCCAGGGCGGTCAGCGCATCCAAAGCCCGGTCAAGGGCGGTGCCGGTGACCGGGTTGGACACCCAATCGCTGACGCCCAGGCTGGTCAGGGTGGCGCGGTCATCTTCGGATCGGGGGGTTCCAGCCAGAATGATCGGCAGGTGACCGCCTTGGCTGCCCAAGGCGCGGACCTTTTGGCAGGCCACCACCGCTTGGCTGTCCGTGCCGCCCTCGGGGAAGTTCTCGGCCAGTAGCAACAGGTCCGGACGGTCTGCCCCCAGGGCGTTCAGCATTTCATTTAAGTCCTCGACGGACTCAGCCGCATGGCCTAAGGCTTCGACAGCGGCGATCGCATCCTGGCGCGCCGGAGCCTCGGCGATGGCCACCAGGATCCGCAAGGGGCCGGAGCGGGCTTTTTCCGATAAGGAGCTTTGCAGGCCCAATGACCGCTCCGCACTGCCAACGGGCGGGCGCTGTTGCGGGCGATCCAAGGGCGGCAGCGGACGGTGGGCCGGTGTGTCGGTTCCGGCTCCCACTGTGCTCAGCAACGGGGCGTCGACTTCGGTAACCGGCAACAGGATGCGGAAGCTGCTGCCCGCACCCAGTCGGCTGCGCACCGCGATTTCACCCCCCATCAGGGAGACCTGACGGTGGCAGACGGCAAGGCCGAGGCCGCCACCGCGCTGGTCGCTCCGCTCGCCTTGTCCGGAATGGGTCATCGGGATCCGGGTGAAGGGACGGAATAGGTCGGTCAGACGGTCTGCTGGAATGCCGATCCCGGTGTCACTGACAATCACCTCCAGGCGTGAGGTCGCTTGGGGCTCCGGACGCCCTCCTGCTGTTTGGGCTGGGTCAGCGGCGGCACCTGCGGCGGCGGTTGCGGAGGCGATGCCAGCCGGGCCGGTGCCGGGACGCAGCCGGGCTTCCAGGCGGATGGTGCCCGCCTCTGTGAACTTCGCCGCATTGCCCAACAGGTGGACCAGGACTTGGGTCAAACGCGCACCGTCAATGAACACCCGGCGGTCCATATCCGGTGACAGAGCGGTTTCCAGGTCCAGATTGCGGCCCTTAATGTCGTCCTCCGACAGGGCAATGGCACGCCGGATCGGTCCGGAGGGTTTGAGCATTTCCACATTTTGGGTTGCGGTGCCCGATTCCAGATCGGCCAAGGCCAGCATGTCATCGACAATCGCCAGCAGGCTTTCGGCGCGTTCTTGCAGCGATCCGACAAAGCGCTCCTGATCCACATCCAGGGGCGTGCCGGACAGCAATTCGGCGGAGCCGACAATGCTTTTCAGCGGGGTACGGATCTCCCGGCCCATGGTGGCCAGATAGGTGACCTTTTCCCGGTCAGACCGCCGGGCGGCTTTGGCGGCCCGGGTCAGTTCCCGCTGCAGGGTTCTGGATTGGTTGTTGGTGTCGCGCATTTTGCGCCGCAAATGCCGCAGGGCCAGGAACATGGCCAGCAACAGCACCGCCATGGTTAGGCCCAGACCGGTGACCAACAGGCTGCCGCGCCGGGTTTCGGCGCGCAGGGTGGCATAGGCCATCAACTGGCGGCTGTTGATGCCATCGGCCAGCTTGGCCGTCGCCCGGCGCAGATCCGTGGCCATGGCGGCCTCGGGCATGCCCTGAACCTGCAACATGGTCGATCCCAACCCGACCACCACACTGGCGGGCTCTGCGGTCACCGGATCTTCGCGCAAATAGCGGGCGATGGCGCCCTCGGTCATTGGGGTGAGGGCGGTGCGCAGGGTGGCCAAGCGCAAGGAGGCTTCGTCTTCGGATCCGCTGATGGAGGTCTTTTCCCGGACCGTTAGGGTCGCTTCAGTGCGCAGGGCCGCCCGGTCGAGCACCGTGACCGCCTCTGCCGCTGCGCGGTGGATCCGCAGAGACTCATCGCGCGCGCCTTGGAACAGCAACAGGGCGATCAAAACCGCTGCTGCCGCCATGGCGCCGCTGAGACCCAATAAAAACGGAAGGAGTTTGCCTCCGTCGCCCTGATCGCTCACCAGATTGGTTCCTCTCCTACTCCGGGAAAGTCTGTAGACCCCATCAGCGTATCAGAGAAAGGCAAAATTCCGTTAAGCGGGCCCGCCTTTGTGCCATCGGCCCCTAAATGATGCCGCGCATGGTCAGTTCGGCAATGACCTGATCGGCCAGATCTTCCACATCGGTGTTGTCGGTGTGCAGATGCAGATCTGGGCTTTCCGGGGGCTCATAGGGGCTGTCAATGCCGGTGAAATTGGTGATCTCCCGGTTGCGGGCCTTGGCATAAAGCCCATTGGGATCGCGGCGTTCACATTCTTCCAAGGGGGCATCAACAAAGATTTCCAGGAAGGCCCCGTCTTCCATCAAATTCCGCGCCGCCTGGCGTTCGGCTTGGAAGGGCGAAATGAAGGCGGTCATCACGATCAAACCGGCATCGGCCCCAAGCCGGGCGACCTCGGACACCCGGCGGATGTTTTCCACCCGCTCAGCGTCGGCGAAGCCAAGATCCTTGTTCAGACCATGGCGCACCGCATCGCCATCCAACACCATGACATGCCGGCCCAAGGCAAAGAGTTTGCGGTCCACCGCATCGGCGATGGTGGATTTGCCCGCCCCGGACAGTCCGGTGAACCAGAGCACGCAGGCCCGCTGGCCCTTTTGCCGCGCCCGGGCCTGACGGCTGACGGTCATGTCATGCAGGAACAGGGTTTCTCCCCGCCGCATCGCGCTTTCAATCATTCCGGCGGCCAGGGTGGCTCCAGAAACCGGATCGATTAGGATGAAGGCCCCGGTCTCCCGATTTTCCGCATAGGGATCGACGATCAGCGGGCGTTCGGTGGCGAAGGTCACCAGGCCGATTTCGTTGAGGGCCAAAGACTTGCCGCCCTGTTCCTCCAAGGTGTTCACATCGATCCTGGCCTTCAGGGCTGTGATTTCCACCCCGGTCACCCGGGTGCCGCATTTGATCAGGTAATGCCGTCCAACTGGCATCGGCGTTTCCGCCATCCACACCAGCTTGGCTTCAAAATGGTCCGAGGCTGTGGGGGCTTCCTCCGGACGCACCAGCATATCCCCGCGCGAGGCATCCACATCCTCGGCCAGGGTGACGGTGATGGCCTGTCCGGTGACGGCGCGCTCCACATCCACCGTGGCTCCGGCCACAGGGGCCAGGATGCGGGCGACCGTGGCTTCCTCGCCCGAAGGCAGGACCTTGATCCGCTCGCCGGTGGTCAGGCTGCCGCCGCGCAGGGTGCCGGTCATGCCGCGAAAATCCTGGTTTGGCCGGTTGACCCATTGCACCGGGAAGCGGAGCGGTCCGTCGGCGGAGACCGCCCGAACCGGCACGGATTCCAGCCAGGACAACAGGGTCGGCTGTCCCTTCAGGGTGTCCGGGGCGGTTTCATCATGGGCGACCATGGCCCCGGTCAAGGCGGAGACCGGCATGGCCCCGATTTCGGTAAAGCCAAGGGGTTCGGCAAAGCTGCGGAAGCCGCTGGCCATCTCTTCAAACCGCTTCAGGTCCCAATCGATGGCATCCATTTTATTGACCGCGAGCATCACCCGGGGAATGCCCATCAAAGAGCAGATCACCGCATGGCGGTGGGTTTGCGTGGTCGGCCCCTTGCGGGCATCGACCAACAGAATGGCCACATCGGCATTGGATGCCCCGGTGGCCATATTGCGGGTGTAGCGCTCATGGCCCGGGGTATCGGCGACGATGAATTTGCGTTTTTTGGTGGCGAAATAGCGATAGGCCACATCAATGGTGATGCCCTGTTCGCGCTCGGCCTGGAGACCATCGAGCAGATCGGCCAATTCCGGCAAGGCATCGGCTGTGTCACTGCGCCGGGCAGTGCGCCGCAGGGCGTCCATCTGGTCATCCAGGATCAGGCCACAATCATGCAGCAAGCGACCGATTAAGGTGGATTTGCCATCATCGACACTGCCGCAAGTGATGAAGCGCAGAATGCCCGCCTCTACGGGACCGGCAAGGGCGCGCAATTGCTCTTCGGTTTTGGCATCCAGGTCAGAGATGGAATCGGTCATGGCAGGGTTCGATATGCTGGAGGACGTGGCAGGAACGGCAGGCGACAGATCAGTCTCGGTCAGGGACATTAAAAATACCCTTCCCGTTTTTTGCGTTCCATGGAGCCGGGTGCGTCATGGTCAATCACCCGCCCTTCGCGCTCAGACCGGCGCGCAGCAGCGATCTCCGCGACCACATCTGGCAGGGTGGTGGCATCGCTTTCGGTCGCCGCCGTCAGGGGGTAGCAGCCCAGGGTGCGGAATCGCACCATGCGCTGTTGCGGCACTTCGCCCGGTTCTAAGGGGAAGCGATCATCATCAATCATGATCAGATTGTTATCCCGGATCACAGTTGGCCGGGATTTGGCCATATACAGTGGCACCACAGCGATCCGTTCGCGCAGAATATAGCGCCAGATGTCAATTTCGGTCCAATCGGACAGCGGAAAGACCCGGAAGCTCTCGCCCTTGCGCTTATGGGTGTTGAACAATTTCCAGGGCTCCGGGCGTTGGGCGCGGGGTTCCCAACGGCCCCGGTCATCCCGGTGGGAAAACACCCGTTCCTTGGCCCGGGAGGCTTCCTCGTCGCGCCGAGCTCCGCCAAAGGCCATGTCCCATTGGCCCTCGGCCATGGCTTGTTTCAGCGCCTGGGTTTTCATCATGTCCGTATAGGGGCCGCTGCCCATGGTGAAGGGCGAAGCACCAATGGCCACGCCTTCCTGGTTGGTGTGAACCAACAGCTCCATGCCGACTTTGCGGGCGGTAGCATCCCGGAAGCGGATCATTTCCTGGAATTTCCAGGTCGTGTCGATATGCAGCAGGGGGAAGGGCGGCGGGGCCGGGGCGAAGGCCTTCACGGCCAGGTGCAACATCACCGAGCTGTCCTTGCCGATCGAATACAGCATCACCGGACGTTCCGCTTCGGCCACGGCTTCGCGCAGAATATGGATGCTCTCGGCTTCCAACAGGTCAAGATCAGACAGCATGGCAGACACCTTTGATTAAATAACACAAAATATACGGAGTATATTTTGATTTACGACGCCTTCTGTGTAGAAAGTGCGGCGCGCTTATAATCCTAGTTTTCGCGCTGCACAAGTTTTAACTCCCTTTCCACCTTTTTATCGGCATTCTATTGTTTCCGGGTCACAGGACTGCAGGCATATGACGATAGATGCGCCGTCACATTTCCCATTGGCAGGGAAAAGGATTTGGGTTGCGGGCCACCGCGGGTTGGTGGGCTCGGCCATTGTCCGTCGGCTGGCGCGCGAGTCCTGTTCGGTTTTGGCGGTTGGGCGCGACGAAGTTGACCTTCGACGCCAGGCCGAAACCGAAGCCTGGATCGCCAAAGTCCAACCGGATGCCATTGTTGTCGCCGCAGCCACCGTTGGCGGGATTTTGGCCAATGCCACCCGACCGGCAGAGTTCCTGTACGACAATTTGGCCATCGAGGCCAATATCATCCATGGGGCCCACCAGGCCGGGGTGCAACGCCTGTTGTTTTTGGGCTCGTCTTGCATTTATCCCCGCAATGCGCCGCAACCGATGGCCGAAACGGCCCTTTTGACTGGCCCGCTGGAGGAGACCAATCAATGGTACTCCGTAGCCAAGATCGCCGGGATCAAGCTCTGCCAAGCCTATCGAACCCAATATGGTCGGGACTATGTTTCGGCCATGCCAGCCAATCTTTACGGCCCAGGAGATAACTTCGACCTGCGCTCCTCCCATGTGTTGCCGGCCCTGTTGGTGAAAATCATCCAGGCCCAGCGGACCGGGGCGCAGCAGGTTGAGGTCTGGGGCACCGGGGCGCCCTTGCGCGAATTTCTGTATGTCGATGATCTGGCCGACGGCACGGTGTTCCTGCTCGAGCATTTTGATGGGTATGACCACATCAATATCGGCACTGGGGCGGAGGTCTCGATCAAGGACCTCGCGACCCTGATCGCCTCTGTGGTGGGCTATCAAGGTCAATTGCGGTTTGACAGCTCCAAGCCCGATGGCACGCCGCGCAAGGTGATGGATCACGCCAAGATCCACGCCTTGGGCTGGCGGGCACGGACCTCTCTGGAAGACGGGATCCGGGCCACCTTGGCGTGGTTGGAAGACAATCCGGAACTGTTGGAGCCGACGCCTGCACAGGAGGGCTCATGATCGAGCCCGATTTGTATGGATCTGAGGCGGAGACAGATGTCAGCGCCCAACTGGCGGCGGTCGAAAGTGCCTTGTCGATGGCGGGACCGACGGCTTCCGTGGTGGTCGATCTGGATGAAACCCTGTTGCGCGGCAACAGCACGGAACTGTTTTTGTCCCATGTGCGCCCGGCCCTTTTTGCGGCTTTGATCTTGCGTGCCTTGGATGTCCTGAAGCCCTGGCGTCTGTGGCCCGGGGCCGATCGCGTTGGCCTTCAGGATCGGGTCCGGGTCGGCGTGATCTTGGTGTTGATGCCCTGGCATTTTTTGGTCTGGCGCCGTCTCGCAGCCAGACTGGCCCAAGATCAGGTCAACAAACCCCTGCTCACCCTGCTGGAGTCAGCGGCCAAAGGGCGGGTGGTTGTCGCGACCCATGGCTTTGGTCTGATTGTCCGCCCCCTGATCAACCATCTCGGCTTTGCCGCACCGCCAAAGGTGATTTGTGGCGGTTTGGCCCCATGGGATGGGATGCTCAGACGCGGTAAAACCGCATTGGTCGAGGACCATCTGGGGGCTGAGGGCCTCACCAAAGCCGTGGTCATCACCGATGATGAGACCCGGGATGCGGACTTGCTGGCCGCTTCGAACCATCCGGTGGGCGGGGTCTGGCCCAACGCATCCTATCACCGGGCCTTTTCCGACTTTTGGCTGCCCTTGGATTACGTCACCAAGGTCAAACATCCCGGTCGCGGTCATGTTAAGCGGACTTTCCTTGGTGAAGATTGGTTGGTGTTGCTGCTGGCCGCCGCCCCTTTGTCCGTCGCCCCGCTGTCTTTGGGGCTCGGATTGCTGTTTCTGATCCTGGCCTATTTTGTCATTTACGATCTGGGCTATTGGGAGAATGACCGGCTCGGGGTGCAATATGAGTCGAACCCGGTTGTTGGCGGTTTGGCCGCGCAATGGCGCGACCGGGTCAAACCCATGCGGGCCTGGGCGCTTTGCTTGATCCTCTTGGCTCCAGCAGCTTGGTTCTTAAGTCAGGCCCCGGAAGTGGGCCATTTGGTGACCGATCCGCTCTGGCGCGTCCCCATGCTCTATGCCAGTTGCCTGCTGGCAATCCTCGTCAGTCGTGGGCTGTTTTTTGTCTTCAACCGTGTTGATGAGCGCAGCCGGATTATCCTGTTTCTGCCGCTGCAGGTCTCAAAGGGCTTGGGCCTTGTTGCTTTCTTAGGATTGCCTTTGAGCGCGGCCGGCGAAGCGGCTTTGGTCGCCGTCCCAGTGGCGCGCTGGATCCCCTATATCATTTACCGCATGGGCGGAATGCGCTGGAAAACCCCAGACCAATTGGTCCGTCTCATCCTGTTTTTGCTGATCCTGGGTGCGGTCAGTGCGTGGTATGGACCAGAGGTGTTTTCTGATCTGACCACGGGTCTTTTGGTGGTCTGGGTGCTGATCAAAGCCCGGCATGATCTAAAAGGGTCTTGGGACCAGGCCCGTTGGCTGCCGGATAAAGAAACCGTCCCACCGCAAAAGACATCTGACAGTGCCAATATGGCACAGCGGATCGGCTCAGACTGATTGGGTTGGCGTTGCGGCTTTTTTACTCAGCCGCTGTGTCGGATTTGTTTTCCAAGCTTTCAATATTGGTCGGCCCCATCACCGGGAATTCGAAACCGCCCCGGTTGTTGCGATAATTCCGTTGGAATTCCGTCACCAGCTTTTGGAACTCTGGCGAGGCCATGGTGTTGGCCATGACCTTGGCCAATTCGATCAGATAGGCCCGTTGATCAGCGGCGGAGCGCGGCCCCACATTGGGCGGCACATTGGCCCGGAACAGCGGATGCTTCATCGCGGCTTCCCAGGTCAGGGACAACAAATCCATGCCGATGACATAGGTCACACCGCAGGCCACATGGACGCAATTGTCGGTCACCGAGAGCGCCTCGTGATATTGACCGCGCGGGATATAGAGAAAATCGCCCGGCGTCATCAACGGTTCCATCAGGACATTGCCCTTCAGCTTATCGCGATGGTCCGGGGTGATGACCGGCTTGAACATCGGGTGGTTGATCGGGTTTTCGGACCGGTAATCATAGACCGTCCAGCGCTTTTCACCCTCGCAATGCAAAGCAAACACATCATGGCTGTCGTCATGGGGGTGGAAGGCTTGGCGCTCCCGCCGGGAGCAATAGAGATTGACCTGTGACTTGCCAAAAAGGCGCTCTTCCAAAGCGTTCGACAGCGCGCGCAGCCCTTCATCCAAAGTGTCGATCTGATTAAGGGCTAAGGAGGCGCCGTCTTTGATCAACTGCATCACCTTGATCGGGTCAGGCTTCATGCAAGGCTTTTCGCGGCGATCCAGACCGCTGACACAATAGTCATTGGGCTTCAGAACGTCCTTATCCATCACCAGCAACAGGTTTTCCGACGTCCAGATACTGGTCTGGTTCAAAATCCGATTGAGTCGCGGCCAACTCATTACGGATTCGAATTTGTCCGCCGGACCAGGGATAAAGCAGGGTTTTTGGCCAAAATAATCCCGGAAAAATTCTTGCGGATCCATGGGAGCGATGATTTGGGAAAAGTCACTGATCAGCTTGGACATGATGCCTGGATCCTCTGTGGCGTTGCCCCGCTTGCCCGGGGTTTCATTGGTGCTGAGCATACTGCCAGGGCTCTGCCGGTGCAACGCAAGCCAGAGATCCAGGCTTGGTTTTGCCTGTCGTGAACAGGGTGCTAAACCAAAGTCGACCAACCTCAGACTTGTACAAACTTGACGCTTTGTATGCTTGGTTTACCATAGGGATATATGGAGAAATGATTGGGTTTTGGGGGACTTTAGGATGACCACGTTAACGACGTGGCGCCACGCTCCGCAGCACTGGATCTGCGTGGCTCTCACACTCATAGTGTCGATTGCGTTCCAACCCAAGGATAGCTGGGCGGACGCGGCGCAGGCGCTGGCGACCCCTGCAGGCAATGTCATTTTGCAGCTAACGGGGTCGATTTCCCAAACCAATGACGGCCAGAGCGCGGCTTTTGACGCTCAGATGCTGCAGGCTTTGCCCCAGGTGACCATTGAAACCGGTAATCCCTGGACGGACGGCGTCCACAGCTATCAGGGTCCGTTGCTCAAGGATGTGTTGTCGGTTGTCGGGGCCAACGGGACCACCTTAGAAGTCATCGCTTTGAACGATTATGCTGCGACGGTTCCGGTGGAGGACGCGCAAGCGGATGGACCCATATTGGCCCACTCTCGGGATGGCAAGCCAATGCGCATTCGGGACAAAGGCCCCTTAATGTTGGTTTATCCTTTCGATGACAATCCATCCTTGGACAATGAGATCTACTATTCCCGATCAGTTTGGCAGATCAAGCACATCACGGTGCAATAGGGTCCAGGATCGGTGGGGCGATCTGCAGGGTCTTGAATAAAATAGGGGGGCTGTTGGCTGTCGTAAAACTCTGCGCGGATCCGGCTATGGTTGGGATCCAAAGCCAACGAATTAACCCATGAAACTGCAAACACCCCCACCTGAGGCCGAAAAGTCCGCTCTCTCTGCCAAGCAGGAGAGCGGCCCGTCTCCCTCTCAACGGTCGGTTAAAGCGCCTTCCCGGCTGAACCGGTCCAGCCTGCACAACCTGATCATGGCGTTGATCGTTCTCATGCTGGTGATCACCGTGGTTGCCTTTTTGGTGCTGTTTGAACGCCATCGAGAATTGCAAGGCGCGGCCAAGGAGAGCGGCTTATGGGCGACCATCCAGCTTGATCGGGAAGGGCGCAAGCTGCTCGACGCTCTCTATCATCTGCGCGATGGTTATGATGCCCAGGGAGTGGGCGTTCCCGATGCGCCGCTCGGTGTTCTGATCGAGGATGTTCAGACCAAATATGAGGTGTTGTATTCTCGCAAATCCTACTTGGCCAACGGCGAAACGGCGGAAATATTGGCCCGAGACCCCCGGTTGTTCGCCATTTCCCAGGATTTGTCGCGGATGGTCGAAGAGTTTGAACCAGCCATCTACAACTTGGATGTCAAGTCAAACGCCGAGGATCTCCATCATGTGCTCCACGAGCTCCACCATTTCCTGACCTTGAGTGAGCGGCTGGTGCTGATGGTCAATGCCAATTGGGCCAGCACCTTGGTCCAGGCCCGGCAACAGACCATCACCATGTTCTATGTGCTTGGTGGTGCTTTGTTGATCCTGGTTTTGGTCGCTGGATTGTTCATAGTCTTGATGCGAAAGCTGCTGTTAGACAGCGAAACCGCCCGCAAGCGTGAACAGCAGCTTACCGAAGGACTGCATCAGGCCATGGTGCAGGCCGACGAAGCCAACCGGGCCAAGTCCGAGTTTCTGGCGTCCATGAGCCATGAATTGCGCACACCGCTCAACGCGATCATCGGCTTTTCCCAAATCATGGATGGGGGCTATTTCGGCCCGATGCAGAACAAAAAATACCAGACCTATGCCCGGGATATCCTCGGTTCCGGGAAGCATCTCCTGTCCTTGATCAATGATATTCTTGATGTCTCCAAGATTGAGTCCGGCAATATGGCCTTGGAAGAAGAGGTCGTTGGTTTGGGTCAGGTGATGCGCAATGCGGTTTTGCTGGTCGAAACCCGAGCGCATGCGGCGGGGATCCGCATTGATCTTCAGGGTGTGCCCGTTGCCAGTGAAGCCGATGCCCAGATTACAAATGATGTTGAGCTTTGGGCCGATAAGCGCCGCTTGCTGCAAATCCTGACCAATATATTGTCCAATGCGGTGAAGTTCTCCAACACCGGTGGAACCGTCCGGGTCGATGTGATGCGCAGCGCGAATGATGGTGCCACGATCACCATTAGCGATGACGGCATCGGCATGGATTCAGATGAAGTCCGTGTCGCTTTGAAGCCTTTTCGCCAAGTTGATGCGGCCCTGCGACGGCGTTACGAGGGCACCGGCTTAGGCCTTCCCTTGGCCAAAAGCATGGTCGAGCTGCATGACGGACGCTTGTCGGTGCACAGCCTCAAAGGGCGGGGCACCGACATCTCGATTTGGTTCCCTGAGGAACGCATGGTGGATAGCACGGCTTCATAAACCGCGAAAAAGGACTATTGCTGGTCGATGGGCGCCAAACCTGGCACTGGGCGCAACAAGGTGGCGGGCACAAAACCGGTGAGGCCTTGGGTGGTCATGACCTTCAGCCAGCCGTTTTGATCATCCCCTTCCAGCAAGATTACCGGGGTGTTGAGATCCAAGATCGACAGAATGCCGGAATTGGCATTGGGACCGGCACGCAATGGCAGACCGGGAATGCCTATGCGGAACATCCGCGCTGTTTCAGGCACTGCGGGCGCCTCGCCATTGAGGTCGCCTGTTTTCGGCTGTTCTCTTGTCTGCTGTTCTGCCGCACCGACCGGTGGCGGCGCGTTGGCCCGAGGTCCCGCCGTGGAGGGTGCCGGTTCCGACAAAACCTTGATCGTCCTGGTCCCATTGCCATCGCCAATCGGGTCGGATCGGAACCAGGGTGACAGCACCAGAAAGCCCAACAGCCCGGCAACAAAGAATGGCCCCAATTGCCGCCAAAAGGCGGGTGGGGTGCCCGACCAGACATTGCGCAGGCGTTTGCCGTCCTCGGTCCCCAAACTGTTTAAAAGCTTGCTGGCGTCCTGGGCTTCCATGCCGCCTTTGGGCGCAAGGCTGTTGGCATGTTGAGCCAGTCCGCGGGCCAAGGTCTGGTCGCCCCGGGACAAGAAAGCACGGGCCTGGTGCAGCAGCAAGGTGGCATTGCGTCCGGCGGGGCGGATGCCGCCCTTCAGGTTGGTCACCAGGGCCACCATTGTGTGGACGGGACCATAGGGGATCGACCACCAGCCCTTGATCCAACTGTGCAAGCTGGCGGCCAGGGCCAATTTGGCGGTGCAATTGCGGCACATAATGCCTGAAATCGGTTCCCGGACCGATTTCCACAGCCGTCCGGTGACCCGCTCCAGGATCACAAAACGCGGTTGGGCGGTCAGGGTGCCACAGACAGAACAGGCATGGGGGCCGCGGGGTTGTGGGTCCTCGGCCGCAGACGGGTTTTGGGCTTGGTGTCCCCCAAATCCCCTCTGTTGCTCGCGGGTTTTGCCCCCAGCTGTCGCTTTGTCTTGGGATCTGGATCCGTTCGCCGTGTTCTGGCTCCGCGACCGCCCGGCCCGATCGGTCTCTGCCCGTCCGCTCTGGGCGTTCCGGCGGGATTTGGCGCGACCATTTTGCTGGGCAGCCGTTGCGCCAGTCCCCTGGGCCTGCGCGCTCGCGGCATGGTCATAGGATCGCCGCGCCACAGGATCGGACAGGGTTTGATAAGCGTCGGCCAGAATTTGAAATTCTGCGACGGCATTGGGAGATTTGTTGCGATCCGGATGCAGCTCAAGCGCACGCTTGCGATAGGCCTTTTTGATGGTGGCCTCGGTCGCGGTGCGGGGAACATCTAAGATCCGATAATACCCTTTGGGGTCGCCCACGCCCTTCATCAGCGCCCTCCGGCGGGCGTCACTTGGGCGTTACGGGGTTCCCTGCCGGCTGTGTTGTGTTTGGTTGGGTGACCCGTCGTCATCCTCGTCATCTTCTTCATCATCGGGATCCGGTCCCCGATCAAGACTGTCCAAAATGCGTTGGGCACCGGTTTGACCGGTCCCATCCAACGCTGCAGCCTGAACCAAAGCGGCCCGCCCCCGGTCAATTTCGCCTGCGCGCACCAGCACATAACCATAGGCGGTCAAGGAGAACAACCACAGCCGACCTTCACTCCCGGCTTCGTTATCGCCCAAACCGTCAAAGGGCGCATCCTGGCGGCGGACATGGTGCCAATCCGGATTGATGCCCAAGCGCTCTGCCGCAATGGTCAGGCACGCCAAGGCATGCGGGGCGGCTTCGGGATAGCGGTGTTTATAAAAATAGAATTTGTAATGGGCCAGATGCACCGCCAGATGCCCCGGGGCAAAGGTCATGGCGTCGGTCAAATGCCCCTCGGCCTTGAGACTGTCTTCCCAGGCCACCCCGGCCAAATGCAGGGCTTTTTCAGCCTCCGTTGGCAGGTCACCCCCATAATACCGCCGATCGGTCCAATCGAACTGGTCCCGGTCGCCCCCTGTTGGATGGGTCATGCCGCTCTTCTCCTTCACGATGACGATGCATCCCGCACAACAGGGTTTCAAACCTGCCGCGAGAAACCCCGGGGGAGGGCAGTTAAGCGCAAATATAATGTGGTTATAGCCGAGCCCGCTGGATCAAACAATGACGCCGTTGCCCAACCCTTGTGTCGTGTTGCCGGTTCGGATCGGCGGCCGGACAAAGGCGCGGGTGTTTTCAAAGCTGATTTCACCGCTCAGCGCCATATGCCGCAAGGCATCCGAAAAAAGCAATCGAATGTCCTGGCGCATGCGGGCTTCCAGAGGGGCCACCGAGCGCAGGGTGATGGTCAAGCTGCGGTCTTTGCGTTGGAACACCCCATCAAGCTGCATCGGGCCCAGCCGCGACAGATCCAAATCGATCAGGAAGCGCTGATCATCGCCTTGGCCGCCGCGTTGCTTGCCCCCCAGATCGCCATCCTTGCTCTCGTCGTCTTCGGTTTTGTCCTGGCCGCCCATTTGGCGCAGGATCACGGTGATGGCCTCGATTTCGCCACCGGCCAGGAAGGGCACACTCATGGCCCGCCAATCGCCGCTTTGCTCGGCCACCCGACCGGCCATATCCGCCACATCTCGGCTGAGCCGATTGGCCAGTTCAGCGCCTCGTCTGCCGGATTTTTCCAAGGCCCGCAAATTCGCCTCACCGGGCCATTTCTGCACATCGCCCCCGGGGCGAACCGCTTGGACAAAGCTGCTCATGGCCGCGCCCAAAGCTGGGCTGGGCTGGGGCACCATGGTCCGCAACCCGGCAGCAGCGGCGGGGTCGGTCCGCGCCAAGGCGTCGAGACCTTGGGACAAAGCAGGCCAACCACTGCCGCCGGACAGCGGCGTCGATCCGCTTGCCGCGCCAGCGACCTGGGCCGCCTGCAGGGGGTTTCCTGAGCCTGGGGCTGTCGCCGACAGCACGTTCAGGGTCAGATTGGTTCCGGGTGGCAGATCCAGGCGGGCCTGAAGAGCGAGCAAACCGCTTGGGGTCTGCACCAGGGGCAGTGCCGAGCCGCCGCCTGTGCTGGTGAGCACCCCGGACAAGGTGGCTGGCAGAGTGGGTGATGAGCCCCCCGCGATAAAGCCTGGGCGCACGCCCTCGCCGGAAAATCTGGGATTTAACGCCGCAGCAGTTTGGGGCTGGGTCGGTTGTGCGGGCGGCTGAGTCTGTGTTTGAGGCGTGGTTTGGGGAGCCGTCGATGTCGGGCTGGCTGGTTGAGCGGTGGGCGCCGTGTTCGTTGGCGCTTTAGGTCCTGATCCGACCACGGCCCCTGTATTGGGGGACGGGCTCGCCCCTTGCGGGCTGCTTGGGGGTGGCAGTGGGGTAGCCCCGGGCAAGGGAGGTGAGGGCGTAGCGTTCGGGGCCGCTTGACCCTGTTGGCCCACAGCAGCGAGCCGCACCGTTAAGGTTGTGCCGGTGGGCAAGGCCGTCTGGTTTGCTGTGGAGGGTGTCGCGGACCCGGCAGTCTGACCCGCAGAAGCCTCTGTTGCACCGGCGGAGCGGACCACGATGGCCTGAATACCGCCGGACGGGTTGCGGGCCGTGGCGGCTACATTATCGACCGGGGCGGTCTGGGCCTGTTGCCCGGTATTTTGCGATCCGGTTGCGGCGAGCCCCTGGGGTGTTGGCAGGGGTCCAGCCAATCCTTGGCTCGGCAAACCGGTTTGCAAGAGGGGGTTTTGTGCGGGCAAAGATGTGGTTGGCAGCGCCGCCGTCGTCAAAGGGCGCCCATTGAGCGCGGCGATCTTCAGCACCGCTTGGCCCTTGACCTGCGAAAGCACCTGCAGGGACAGTTTGCCGCCCTGCTCCAGGTCCAAGGGGGTTTTGAGGGCGACCGGGCCAAAGCGCGTGTCGACCTGCACGGTGGCCCGGTCCAGCCGAGCCACGACGGTGGCATCCAAGGTCAGGCCGGTGGGCGCGTTGAGCAGCCCTTGTGGTGGTGCGGGCACCGTCACCGTCGGCGCTTGCGCGACCTGAGTGGGCAGCACAGTCGGCGGCGGAATAGACGGGGGAACAATGCTCATCGGGCCGGTCTATCCTCTGGCGGCAAGTGGAAGGGTTAGCCCCGCATCAGACGCTCCGCAATGGCTTCCACATCCATCGCGGCCTCGCTGTTGGGATAGCGCAATAGGATGGGGGTTTGGTTGCGGATCGCTTCACGGACCCGGGTGTCCCGGCGGATGATCCCGGCCAGCGGCGGCGAGATTTTCAGGAAGCCCTGACAGGCCTTCAGCAAGGTGTTGTAGGTTCGCTCGCCTTCGCGGGTGGAATTGCAGCCATTGACCACGACGCGGATATCCACATCCTTGCGCTCCATGGCCGTGACCTTGATGAAGGCATAGGCATCGGTCAGAGAGGTCGGCTCATCCGAGGTGACCACCAAGATGGTGCCCGCGATCCTGGACAACAAGCGGATCGGTCGGTCGACACCAGCCCCCATATCCAAGATCACTCGGTCATAATTCTGGGCCGTCAGCAACAGATCTTCGGCAATGATTTGTAGGCGCCCTGGCGGAATATTGGCCAAGCTGCCGGAGCCTGAGCGGCCGGCAATGACGTCAAACCCACCATTTTCATACAAGGTCGCAGCCTGGGTCATGGTGCGTTTGCCGACAATGACACTGCCCAGATCATGGGTGGGCATCAGGCCGATCTGGATGTCGACATTGGCCAAGCCCAGATCGCCATCAAACAACAGGGCGCGGGCTCCCCGCCGGGCCAGAGCATGGGTCAAGGTTACGGAAAACCATGTTTTGCCGACACCGCCTTTGCCCGAAGCGACGGCAATGACCTTCTCGTGGCGCGCAGTGGATTTCGGCACCATGTGCGGTCCATTGGGGCGCTGCCCACTGGGACGCTGCGTGTTGGGGGGCGAAGACCTGGGAGGAACGGTGTTCATGCTGCTCGCTCAATGGTGACCGGGACGGGTAACAAAATGCCCTGTGTTACGGGCGAAAACAGGGCAAAAAGAGTATTGGGCAGGCTGACTCTGATCAGATGGCCTTAGAAAACGGGTGATCGGGGTCAGCGTCGCGGGTGAAGGACTCCAAGCCCGTATCCTCCGGCTCCGCTGCCGGGGGGCGTTCGAGGGTTTGTTGGAATGTACCAGCCACGGTCGGCTCACCAAGGCCTTGATTGGCCCGGGCTGATTGGCTTTCCAAGGGCAGGATCAAATGGGCCAGGGCACTGGCATCAATCGGCCACAGTCCATTGGCAACATGGGGATTGATCGACACATCGGCAAAGGCCAAACCACCGGCTTCTGCGGCAGCCAAAATCCCGCCGAGGCGCCGGGCCATGTCCAGACGGGTTGCCAAAATGCGGGTGGCCCCGACATCGGCGAAGGCTTCGGCAATTTCAGCGGCTTCCAGCGGGTCCGTGCCAGCATTAAGCACCAAAACGGCCTCCAGCGGGGCCGCTTCAACCAGGTCGCGCAGCATTTCCATATCGTCGACGGAAAACGGATTTAAGCCAGGGCTGTCGATAAAGCTGACCACCGCATGGCTGCGCAAATTGCCCACCAGGGTGGCCAGGCTGTCGGGGCCTTTGGCGCGCTTCAAATCGATGTTCAGGATCTTGGTAAAGGCCGCCAACTGCTCTTGCGCCCCAGCGCGCACGCTATCGGCGGTGACGACGCCAACTTCATTGCCAGCCAAGCGCGCCCGGGCGGCCAATTTGGCCACGGCGATGGTCTTGCCCGTTCCCGGCGGGCCAACCAGCATGATTGGCCGAGGGGCCGGGCCTTGGGGCAGGGGAGAAAACGAAAAGATCTCGTCGAGTGCCCAAGCGCAAGCCTCCAGGGTATCGGACACCGGTGCGGCCGCTGCGGCATTGACGATCATTTCGATCAATCGGGGCTGGGCCCCATGAAAGCGCAAGGCTTCGCGCACGGCTTCAATGGTTGGGCGACCGCCTTCTGCGCCCAGGGCCTGATGAATATCCTCTTCAATCAGGTCCTCTTCCAAAGCCGCAACAATCCGCACCCCATTGCCGTCCGAGGACCGCTGGGTCGATGCGATAATGGCATCTTCTCCCAACTCTGCCCGGATTTGGGCCATGGCTTCAGCCATGCTCGGCGCTGTATAGGCTTTCAGGCGCATCGGTGCTCAGGTGGCTTTCAATCGTTTGGGCGGGCCTCTGCCCGACTTTACCTCAACCACTCTGGCACCGCAGTGTTAAAACCAGATTAGCAAATGCGAACAAATCTGCGGAGCATCGGCGGTTTTCCCGACATTTATGCCGCCCGTGGAGGCTTTTTGGAGTTTAAATTGCCTAATCTAATGCGGTGCCGGAACCGGTAAGGCTTTGATTTTAAAAAGCAAAAGCCAAGTCCTCTGGCTTAAGGACTTGGCTTCTAAGATTGTAACCACGCTCTTGACGCTATCGAGCCTGAAAGGCGTTTTCGCCGGACTTAATCCAAGGCTTCGACTTCGTCTGTGGTCAGGCCAAATCGTTCATCCGTTGAGTTGGACATGGCCTTCATCAGCTCTTTCAAGCGCTGGCGGATTTGATCGCTGCCCATGCGCCGATAGAGCAAATAGAATTCAAGGAAATCCGAAGTCTTGGTCGGGTCCTGATCCTCGTCTTCCAATAAGGCACCGGCAGCGGCATCCAAGCCCTTGCGCGGCAGCTCCTCATGGTCTTGGAAATCTTCATAAAAGAATTCTACGGAGACCCCCAAAACCTTGCCGATCTCATAGAGACGACTGGCCGAAACCCGGTTGGAGCCCCGTTCATATTTCTGCACCTGTTGGAAGGTCACCCCGACACCCTTGGCCAAGGCCTGTTGGGACATGCCAACAATATTCCGGCGCAGTCGGATACGGCGGCCAACATGTTTATCAATCGGGTGAATTTCGCCCGGTTCCAAACCATTCACTGTTTTGCCACGCGGCATTCCCGGCATCACACAAATCCCACTATCCAGAAGGGCCATCAATCTATGCAAAATGCATAGCATCGCCTATAGCTTATGTAAACCGCTGGTATGACAACTGAACCGGTAGGAGGGTCCTTTTGCCTAGGTTTGGGATGTTTCGGTATCCATCATGCGCAATAGGTCAATCATGGCTCGTCGCACAGTCTTTGGTTGTTGGCAAAACTCTCTAATCAGAGCGCTGGTCTCTTCTGTATTTGGGTCAGCCTGTTGATCCTCGGGCTGTGACGGTTCTGGGGGAGGGTTTTCCGGGCTTTGATCGTTGTGGAAATGGCCAAAAAAGGCCTCATAGGGGATATCCAACGCCTCGGAGACGGTCCAGAGCACCGAGGCGGAAATGGGCTCCATGCCCCATTCCAAGCGGCTGACCAATTCGGTGTCCAAACCGCTGATACGGCCCAGATCTGCAGCTGACAGCCCCCGAATTTTGCGGAAATTGTGGATGGTTCGACCGATCTGCCGGTCCTCCTCGGTGGCGGCGAGGGCTTCCTGGTCCGAGGCCAAAGAGGACCAATTGGACCCATAGGATGCAGGCCTTTGGTCAGGCTGATCTTCAGTCATTTCCTGTCCTCGCAGGTCACGGAAGAAGCAAGAACGATTTCAAACCACAGGATAGGGGCGACTGCTGCCCCGGCCATTTTCTGTGTCAGACGCGCCGCACCCGTACCCCTTCGCCAAAGTCGCCCTCATTGGCGATGAAAACGATGTCGAGGCCTTCCAGAACGCGCTGGATCGATTCCCGTTGGGCTGATCGTGGCGAAGTGTGGCCATTCTCAAAGTCTGATAAGGTCTTAGGCGCAATTCCGGCCAACCCGGCCAGATCTCGGGAGCGCAATCCGATCAAAGCCCGGGCAGCGCGGCATTGCGCACCGCTTAGGCAAAATGAGGCTCCCGATGTTTGGGGCCGCTCTGCCCGTTGGGGTGCGGCGTTCCGGTGTCCTAAGGGTGCTCTGAGCGCCTCAATTGGGCGTCCTTGATGGTCAGCGAATTCCGCTGGAGACCCATCCCGCATGTTTTTCTCCTCCACTCCGAACCATGGTGGCAGAAACCGTTTTGTTAGAAACCGGGGCGAGACGCTTTCAAACTGGTATTTTTTCCAGGTTCTATTTGGTCGCTCTGGCGCTTAAAACGGCGATGATTTTTGGGCGTACTCTCTTCTGGCTGTTGGGTTTTGCTTAGTGGCAACCCTCCATCCCATTTTAGGATTTCGGTTTGCGCTGATAGGGGTCGCTGTTTTGGCCCTTCGCCCTTGCTGGATCTCGGACCTTTGATTGCCAAAAGAGTATGGGCACAAGGCTCTACAATCAATAGAAAGACGAAATATCCATAAAATACATCATTTAGGATGATATCGTTTCAGTGCATCGGACCTGCATTGCAAGCATATCTCTAACAGCCAGGCCCTCTCTGAGGCGTCAGGGCAGTTCTGCTCCGGTCTGATCAAACCCAAGAACTGATTCACCCACTGACAAATCTGGGCTAGTCATTTGATTTAATGAGATATTTTTTTGGTTTGGGCGCGCTGAAAGGCTTACCGATTTGATTGGATACAAGCCCTTGGGTTGATTCGTGGCCTAATCAGGCATCCAAAGCTGGATAAATGCTTTCTCTCTTAGATCTGACCAAGGGTTTTGATCCGGGCTTTGGGATGGATCTCGTTCTGGCTCATGACAATCGTTGATGGGCGGAAGCGTTCAACGATGGAGCGGACATAGGGCCGGATCATCGGGCTGGTCAGCAAAATCGGGGCATCGCCGCGCATGGCGAATTGCTCAAAGGTCCGGCGGACCCCGACTATAAACTCCTGCAGCTTGGACGGGGCCATGGACAGCTGTTTGTCCTCGCCTTGTCCGACCAGGCTTTCGGCAAATTCCTGTTCCCATTTCGGGCTTAGGGTAACAAGCGGAATAATGCCCTCGTCATTGACATTGGCATCGCAGAGCTGGCGGGCCAGGCGGGTGCGGACATGCTCGGTGATGACGGTGATGTTGCGGGTGCCGCCTGAGGATTCCGCGATGCCCTCCAAGATGGTCGGCAGGTCGCGGATCGAGACCCGCTCGGCCAGCAGGTTTTGCAAAATCCGCTGAATACCAGACAGGCTGATGGCGCTGGGAACCATATCGGTCAACAGCTTGGTCTGGTCCTTGTCCAGCTCGTCCATCAGCTTTTGCGTTTCCGCGTAGGACAACAGCTCGGACATGCTGTCCTTGACCACCTCAGTAATGTGGGTGGTGATCACCGTGGGCGGATCGACAACGGTGTAGCCCCGGAACATGGCTTCTTCGCGGTTTGACATGTCAATCCAGACCGCTGGCAAGCCGAAGGTGGGCTCAATGGTTTTTTCGCCGGGCAGCGATATGTCTTCGCCCCGGGGATCCATGACCAGCAGCATATTGGGGCGCAAATCGCCGCCACCGCCTTCGACCTCTTTGACGAAGACCCGATAGCTGTTGGCGGCCAGTTGCATATTGTCCTGGATACGCACCGGCGGCATGACAAAGCCCATATCGGTCGCCAGGGCCCGGCGCAAGGCTTTGATCTGGTCGGTCAGGCGCTGATTGTGGCTGCCATTGATCAAAGAGAGCAGGCCATAGCCCAACTCCAGGCGGACCATATCGATTTTCAGCGCCGATGAGATCGGTTCTTCGGCAGCAGGCAGCTTGGTTTCTTGCGCTGCCCGCTCAGCTTCCTCTGTCTCAATGCGCCTTCGTTCCTCTGAGCGCTTTTCCAAATAATACGCCGCCGTGCCGGTGATGCCGGCCAGCAGCAGGAAGGGCAGCATCGGGGTGCCGGGCAGGACCGCCAGGGCAGCGGCCATGAAGGAGCTCATGCCCAGAGCCCGGGGATAGGCGGTGAATTGGCCGACCAGGGCGGTTTCAGCCGTGTCGTCCAGGCCACCCTTGGCGACCATCACACCGGCGGCGACGGAAATGATCAGGGCCGGGATCTGGGAGACGAGACCATCCCCGACCGTCAAGCGGGTGTAGGTGTCGGCGGCATCGCTAAAGCTCATGTCGTTCTGCAAAATGCCGATGACCATGCCCGCAACAATGTTGATTGCGGTGATCACCATTCCGGCGACCGCATCGCCGCGGACGAATTTTGACGCCCCGTCCATGGCCCCGAAAAAGTCGCTTTCCTTTTGCAGGGCTTCGCGCCGGTTCTTGGCTTCCGTTTCATCAATCAGGCCGGAGGACAGATCCGCATCAATGGCCATCTGTTTGCCGGGCATGGCGTCCAAGGTAAACCGGGCCGTGACTTCGGCGATCCGGGTCGCACCCTTGGTGATCACCATGAAGTTCACCAACACCAAAATGGCGAACACAATGATCCCAATGACAAAATTGCCACCCATGATGAAGCCACCAAAGGCGGCGATCACATCGCCAGCCGCATCCGGCCCCATGTGGCCATCTGATAGGATCAGGCGGGTTGAAGCGAGGTTTAGCGCCAAGCGCAGCATGGTGGCGATCAGCAACACCATGGGGAAAGTGGTGAATTCCAGCGCTTTGCGGATAAACACCACCGTCATCAAAACCAGGACCGAGAAGGTCAGGGACAAGGCCAACATCAAGTCGAGCAGCCAAGGCGGCATCGGCAAGATCAGGACAACAAGGATCAGCACCAGTCCGACCGGCAGCCCGATCTCGCCGGAGGTGACCATGTTGCCCATGCGTTGGGCGAAGGATCCGACATTGAAGCCCTGATCGCCGCCACCGCCGCCCTGGCCTTCTGGCCCAGGCAATTGGGGTGCGGCACCTCCGCCTGCGATCCTGTTCCCGGTTTCCTCAGCCATGGCTGTGTGTGTTCTCTAACCCTGTATTAGTAAGATGTTTAAGGCGACGGTGGGCGCTTAGGGCTCACCGGGGGCGGGCACGGGGATGCCCTCATCGGTATATTGGCGCAGTTTGTTGCGCAGGGTCCGGATCGAGATGCCCAAGATATTGGCCGCATGGGTGCGATTGCCCAAACAGTGTTTGAGGGTATCGATGATAAGGTCGCGTTCCACTTCGGCAACGGTGCGCCCAACCTGGGAGCCCCCTGCTCCTGCTCCTGCTCCGGCGCCCTCACTTTGACCCGGTTGGCCTGGTCCGGCACCGATGCTGGGCGCAGCGCCAGGCATCGCACCGCCCATTGGGGGGGCGTCTCCCATTAAGACGATGGCGTCTGCGCCGATGTCAGATCCTTGGGCCAAGAGGACGGCTCGATGCATGGTGTTTTCCAATTCTCTGACATTGCCGGGCCACCCATAGGCCAGGAGCAGGTCCCGGGCCTGGGCGGAGAGCGGACGGTCTGGCAGGCCATCGGCTTCAGTGAATTTGCGAATGAAGTGGTCGCAGAGATCTGCGATGTCCTGGCGCCGGGCGCGCAAGGGCGGCAGAGCCAGGGCGATCACATTAAGCCGAAAGAACAGATCTTCACGGAACTGGCCCGCTTTCACGGTGGCTTGGAGGTCCCGGTTTGAGGTCGCTAAGATCCGGACATCGACTTTGACCGGTGCCTTGCCGCCAACCCGGTCGATTTCCCGTTCTTGCAGCACCCGCAACAGCTTGGCCTGCAACCGGACATCCATCTCGCTGATTTCATCAAGCAGCAAGGTGCCGCCATTGGCCTCTTCAAATTTTCCAATGCGCCGGGCCACGGCCCCAGTGAAAGCACCGCGCTCATGGCCAAACAATTCGGATTCCAGCAGGGCTTCCGGAATGGCGGCGCAGTTCACGGCGATGAAGGGGCCGTCGGCCCGCCGTGACTTTCGGTGCAGATGCCGGGCCATGACCTCCTTACCGGTGCCGCTTTCTCCCGTGATCAGGACGCTGGCATCGGACGGTGCCACCTGATCGGCCATGCGCACCACGGCGGCCATTGCCGGATCCTTAAAGATCATCGCATGGCTTTCTTCGGCAATGGCTTCCAACACCGCCGAAATCAGATCCGGATCGGGCGGCAGCGGGATGTATTCCCGTGCGCCCGCCTTAATGGCTTTCACGGCGGCATGGGTGTCATTGGACAAACCGAAAGCCACCACCGTCGTGGCCATGCGTTCATCGCCCATGGCGTTGATCAGCCGCTGGACGTCCAAAGCCACATCAATCATCACCAGGTCAGATCCTTTGCCGCTGCGCAAATACTCCATGGCCGCATCCACTTGGGCGACATGGGCGACCTTCGCCCCGCGCTTCATGGCGATTTGGGCGGCTTCGCCGACCTGGCCATTCATGGATCCGACGATCAGGACACGCATAGGGGAAGAACTCCTTGGAGAACCGAATGGGACATGGGGATCAGGATTGTCCGTGTTGGCTGAGGCGCGCTGAGGCGGGTAGA
Source organism: Rhodospirillaceae bacterium (assembly GCA_049604415.1). Lineage (GTDB taxonomy): Bacteria > Pseudomonadota > Alphaproteobacteria > Rhodospirillales > Rhodospirillaceae > JBMYTN01. Next base: position 198,368 of record JBMYTN010000002.1, read on the forward strand.
ACACTGTCGAGCATCATTTCCAACCGCTTTGGGCTTTCTTTGCGGGCAATGGAGAGGGTGCCGATCCGATAGATCCGCCGGATCCGTTCTTCCTCCAGCCCGTTGCGTTCCAGCTTTCCGGCCAGCGGCAGGAAAACCACATTGCCCAGAACTGCCCCGTAGAAGGTGGTCAGCAAGGCGACCGCCATGCCCGGGCCAATGGCCGAGGGGTCATCCAAACTGCCAAGCATTTGCACAAGGCCAATTAGGGTTCCAATCAACCCCATGGCCGGAGCGACCTCGGCGGCGCGGCGCAACACCGCAACTGCACGGGCATAGCGTTCCTCTTCTGCTTCCCCGTCCCGGGCCATGGCCAGATCGACGTCTTCTTCGGCGACACCGTCGACCACCAACTTCAGGCCCTTATGCAGGAAGGGGTCGCCGCGCAAGCTCTCCAGGATTTGACCGCGCACCTTCAACACCCCATGGCGTCGGGTGAAATCCGCCAGCGACAGCACCTGCAGCGCTGCCCCGCGCGCCGTTCGGGCGGGCAAGGCAAAGCCGCGACCGGCGACCTTCATGGTCACACCCACATCGCGCAGGGTGAAGGAGGCGAGGGTCACCGCCGCCGTGCCACACAGCACCACCAGGATGGCGGGCAGATCAACAAAGGCATCCGGGCTGCCGCCAAGGGCCAAGGCGGCGACGATCAACGCCAGGGCGCCGCCAATCCCGATCAGGGTTGCGGCATCGGGCAAGGCGCGGGAGGGCGCAGGCGCACGACCGCTGCCCCGGCCTGCGGGATTGCCCCCCGTTCCTGCATCCAAGCCGTCGGCCATGCCAGTTCCCTTATGCGTTTGCAGCGCTGTTTTGCCCGACACGACGCCGAGTTAGGCGCGGTCGGTCTTAATGATTTCCGTCATGGTCACCCCCAGACGGTCTTCCACCACCACCACTTCGCCCCGGGCGACCAGGCGGTTGTTGACATAGATATCGATGGCCTCACCCACCTTGCGGTCCAGCTCAACCACGGCGCCGCGCCCCAGTTTGAGCAGTTGATTGACCTGCATTTGGGCCTTGCCCAAAACGGCGGAGACCTGCACCGGGATGTCATAGACCGCTTCCAGATCCGCTGCGGAGCGGGGACGGTCCGGGATTTCCGGGGCGTCAAAGCCGTCATTGACCATGCCGTCGGGGCGATCGTCATCCAGATCGGTCAGTTGGAAGTCTTTTTCCTCAGCCATGCTTGGCTCCTTTGCTCATGCGCGACCGGCGGATCCTGCCGGTTTGATGCATCTCTCGTCTATGGGGTGGCCTCGGGCGGCATCATCGGGCTGCCCTGGTTATCTGCGGCGTGTCCATCGGAAGGCGGTTGTCCATTGCCGTTGATCAGGGTGGCCAGATGGGCATCGATGGCTGCTTCAATGTCTTGCCATTGACGCTCCGTATCGCGCTCAACGCCGCCATCGCCCCAATCGATCCGTCCATTGGCCGGGGGCATTTGGTGATCGGCCATCACCGAGACTTTGCCCTCATAACCAATGTCGCGCACCAGGCCTTCCAGCCGGTCGCGAACATTGGCGGCAATATCCGGATGCACCCGGACCGACAGGCGCGGCTGCTCCATGACCTGGGGGATCAAATCGGCGACCAGGGCGGAGATTTCTTCTGCAGCGCCTTGCTCCGCCGTAGCGGGCATCATTTTGCGGGTGATCACCCGCACCAAGCGGACCGCATCGGCGGTGATCTGGTTTTGCAGCGCCAATTGGTCGTCGCGCAGGCGCATAATCCCCTGGCTGATTTCGGTCAGCGCCATGGCCGCCATGCGTTCGGTGGCCGCAGAGGCCTCGTCCAAGGCCGCCGTATGGCCGCCGATATAGCCTTCTTCCCGCGCGGCTTCGATCTGGGCCACGGTGAACATTTCCGGCGGTGGCGGCGGGGGTTCGGCCTCTTCGGTTTCCGGTACCGGGGCATAGTCCCCGGCCTGTCCGCCATTGCGCATTTTCGGCATGGCGGCATCGTCGGAGAAGCCTGGCGCGCCGCCGCCAAAGTCCATATCGAAGCTGGTATCGAAGAGGAACTTTTTGATTTCCGCCATGGTTGTCCTGTCTTGCTCGGGCTGATCAGTAGACCAGCTCGTCCTCTTCCTTGCCTTCGGAAATTACGATCTGACCGGAGTTGGCCAATTCCTTGGCCAGGGAGACGATGGAGTTTTGGCTCTCGTCGACCTCGCGCAGGCGCACCGGACCCATGGCATCCATGTCTTCCTTCAGCATTTTGCCGGCCCGCTCGGACATATTGTTGAAGAACAGATCCTTCAGGCTGTCCGTGGAGCCCTTCAGGGCCATGGCCAGCTTGTCCTTCTCCACATGGCGCAGCAGGGTCTGAATGCCTTGGGCATCGATCCGCACCAAATCTTCGAAGGTGAACATAAGCTGTTTGATCTTTTCCGCCGCATCCCGGGACCGTTCTTCCAAGGCGTTCATGAAGCGGGTTTCGGTGTTGCGGTCCAAATTGTTGAAAATGTCGGCCATCATCTCGTGGGCATCGCGGCGTGCGGTCCGGGCCAGGTTGGACATGAACTCGGTGCGCAGGGTCTTTTCCACGCCGTCCAACACTTCTTTCTGGACCGCTTCCATGTGCAGCATGCGCATGATCACTTCCATGGCGAAGTTTTCCGGCAGCAGTCCGAGCACTCGGGAGGCATGGTCCGGTTTGATCTTGGATAGCACCACCGCCACGGTCTGGGGATATTCGTTCTTCAGATAGTTCGCCAGCACCTGCTCGTTCACATTGCCGAGCTTGTCCCACATGGTCCGACCGGCCGGACCCCGGATTTCCTCCATGATCGCATCGACGCGATCCTTGGGCAGGGATTTGACCAGCAGGCGTTCGGTGGTGTCATAGGACCCAACCAGGGAGCCGGTATTGGAAATCGCATCGGCGAAATCGACAAACAGCCGCTCCACCACCGAGGATCCGACCGTCCCCAGATTGGCCATGATCTGGGACAGTTCGCGGATTTCCTCGTCATCCATCATCCCGAACAGTTTAGACGAATGCTCTTCGCCCAAGGACAGCATGAGGATGGCGGCCTTTTGCGGGCCGGTGAGGCTGCGATAATCTTCCTTAATGCGCGACAAGGCTCAGTGACCTCCGGCCAGGGCAAACCGTTTCATGGGCCAACCAATGATGAGTCATTAGTTTTCGGAATACAACCAGTTGCGGATGATCGACAGCGCTTCTTCCGGATGCTTGTCCACAATCTCGCCAATTTTGCGCAGCGAGGAGGCTTTCACCCGGCCTTCGACCTTGTCGATATCGATCAGTTCTTCGGCGTCTTCCATTTCGTCGGGCAGGCCCAGCATGCCTGCCGGGATCGGCACACCCCCCGGACCGGTCAATTGCGGCGCACCGGGCATTTCCGCACTCAGCAGGCCAGCCCCGCCTTGATCGGCCCCGGTCGGCAGGTTTTCGAAGGCGCGCTGCACCAGCGGACGCACCACCAGTAAGATGACCAGGATGGCGACAATGGCAACCCCAAGCCCTTCGGCGATGCTCATGATTTCTTCTTTGGTGAAGCCCATGAAGCGCCAGATTTCTTCATCTTCGAACAGACCGGCATAATCGACGAACTGCATGTTGATGACTTCAACGGAATCACCGCGTTCGCCAACAAAACCAATGGCGGAGCGCACCAAGGCGGCCAGATTGTCCATCTCCTCCTGGGAACGGGGCTGCCAGGTGGTGTTGCCCTCGCCATCCATATCGGTGATGCCATCGACCATGACAGCGACCGAAAGACGGTTGATCAGGCCGGTTTCCCGGATCTCATTGGTCGTCGTCCGGGTGATCTCATAGTTGATGGTTTCTTCGGCCCGGTTCTCATTGTTGGACGAGGTCGCCCCAGAGGTTTGCGTAAATTGGTCCTCTGGCAGGTTCTGATCCACCGAGACCGATGCAGGCGCATCGCTGGAAGACAGGTTTTCTTCAATGGTGGTGGTGGAGCGCACCACCTGACCATCGGGATCGTAAAACTCTTTGTTGGTCACAACCCGGTTGAAGTCCATGTCCACATTGACTTCGGCGCGGACCTTGCCCGGACCGACGGTGCGTTCCAGCATTTCTTCAATGCTGCGGGCCAGATCCTGTTCCTTGGCCCGGCGCAATTCGTCCTGGTTGATCGCCAGCAGCTGGCCGTCTTCTTCGTTCAAGCCTCGGGTCAGCAGGGTGCCGTTTTCATCGATGATCGAGACCTTTTTCGGGTCCATATTCGGCACGGCTGCGGCCAACAAATTCTGAATGGCGATGACCTGATTTTGCTGCAAGGTGCGACCCCGCATGCGCACCAGGACAGAGGCGGAGGGCTCATTGGCCTGGCGGGTAAAGGGTTCGCGCTTGGGTAGCACCAAATGCACCCGAGCAACTTCCACCCCATCAATGCTCTGGATGGTGCGGGCCAGTTCGCCTTCCAGGGCCCGGAGCATGTTGACGTTCTGGGTAAACTGGGTCGATCCCAGCATGTCGCTTTCATCGAAGATCTCATAGCCGACGGTGGCACCGGAGGAGACCGCCAATTCCGACAGTTGAACCCGGAGCTTCTGCACTTCGGAGGCTGGAACCAGGATCTGGGTGCCATTATTGGCCATTTGGAACGGCACATTGCGCTCTTCCAAATCGGCAATAATGCCCTTGGCGGCATTGGGGGACAGATCCGAGAACAACACATCCATCTGCCCACCGGACAGGCGGGAGACGAAGACGATGCCCAAGCCGATAATGGTGATGGCGACACCGGCCAAGGCGAAGAGCCGAACCGGCCCCATGTTCTTCATGATCTGGGCGATGTTGTTCACGGACCCAATCCTCGAAAGCGCTGAATTCCTGGTGTGGATGGCATTCGTTGCCGATGGGCCTCGAACGCATCTTCTGCTCCCTTGAACCCTAAGCGCTGGTCTATGAATCGAATCTTAACGAACCGGCAATTTTTGCCCAGTGGGGATCCGCCAGCGGGCTATAGGCGGCGTGAGTGGTTCAAAAAAAAGGGGTCCCGACCAGCGGGACCCAAAGGCAAAGCGCACTGAAAAAGAAGGATCGATGATATCCGGGGCGAACCGGCAAGCCCATCCGCCCCAGGGGTAAACAAGGTTAGCGTTTGATCCGGATCAGCTCGTCGAGCATCTCATCGGTCGTGGTAATGATCTTGGCCGCCGCAGAATAGGCCTGCTGGGTCGTGATCATATTGGTGAATTCCTCCCCCAGATCGACGGTGGATTGTTCCAAGGTTGCCTGCTGGATTGACCCGGCCCCAGCACTATCGGCTTGGCGGACCGTCGGCAAACCGGAGTCATCGGTCTGTTGGAACACGTTCCCGGTCAGGCTGGACATGCCATTGGGGTTCACAAAGGTGGCCAGCGGAACTTGGAAAATCGGTGTGGTCACCCCGTTGTCGAACAAGGCCGTCACAACCCCGGCTTCGGAAATCGAGATCCCGGAGAAGTTACCGAATTTGTTCCCGTTCTGGCTCAGATAGTTCAACTGATAGTCACCGGCCAACTGGGTGAAGCCGTCCGAGGTGTTGTAGTTGCCCAGGAACAGGGAGACCGCCGCATCCCCCGGCGGGGCGGAGCTGCCATCCATGTTCAAGGCCCCGTTGGACCAGCCAATGCGCACCCGACTGCGCGGGTCATTGGCCGCGATTTCATCGGAGCCGAAGAATGTATCGGGCGTTCCATCCCCGTTAAAGGTGACCGCATAATTGCCGCTGGCGGCGGTGTTGGTCCAGCGCACGGTCGAGTTCAGGGCCGGGACTGAATAGGCGGACGTCTGTTGCACGGCGGCCAGACCGCTGCTGTCCACAACGCTTGAGGCGTTCACATCCAAGGTGTTGGTGATGTCGGCCTGGCGGAAGGTGATGGCGTTTTCACCGGCCACCCGACCGCCCCATTGGGCCGGGACGGTGCTCGGCAATGTGCCGAACTCACGCCCCAAGGCGGTGTTGACCATCAACCCCAATTCATCGAGCACCTGGCTCAGGGATTTGTTGCTGGTGTTCAAGGTGAAGTTCAAATCGGTGCCGAAGTTTTCCACCGCAGGCGTGCCGAAGGTCGGGCCCGCGTTGGTACCACCGGCGGTGATCGGCAGGGAGCTGGCGATTTCACCGGTCGTCGTGGTCGAGGTTACCCAGTTACCGGGGCCATAGACCGTATCCAGATGGCTTTCTGCCGCGTTGATCACCGCATCGCGCACTTCGGTCACCGTCGTCAAACCGGTGATGTCCACATCGGTGGTCGCCGTAGCCGTGGTGGTCAGGCTGAAGGTCACGCCGCCAATGACAATCTGGTCCCCGGCAGCGAAGGTCGCGGCAATCGTTGAGGAGTTGGCGACCGAGCTGTCGGTGTAAAGCTGCTCGGTGGTGTCAGAGAAGTTAAAGGTATAGGTGTTGCCCCCGATGGCCATGGTGAAGCTTTGACCACTGGCCGGGATGTTTTCAAAGTCCAGGCGACCGGCGCTGAAAGAGGTCCGGCGGTTGCTGGTTTGGTCATCAATGGCGACATAGGTCGACCCGGCAGGCGGGTCCAGCTCCACATCCCAAGAGTTCTGCGCCCGCTTGGTCCAGGTGTATTGCAGGTTGTGGCTGTTGCCCAAGCTGTCAAAGATCAGGGCGTTGGTTTTTTCGGTTTCCGCCACATCCGCAGCGGCAGGCAAGTTCGCCCCGATGGCCACGGTTGAGGTCGCCCGGGCGGTCCCGCCAATGGTGGTCAGGTTCAAGGGCTGCATATTGGTGGCGTCCACCGCATTGGGGTTCAGGTAATAGGTGTCCCCATTGTCATTGCGGTAGGAGCGTTGGAAGGTGTTCCCATCCACGGTCAAGGTCGAGGCGGTGGCGGTGCCGTCCCAGTTCTCCAAAGGCCAACCTTGGAGATAGAACCCGGCCACGTTTTGCATGTAACCATCTTGGTCGATGATGAAGGACCCGGCCCGGGAATAGGCAAACCCGGAGGGGTTTTCGGCCTGTTCAGAGACCACCATGAAACCGCTGCCGGAAATACCAACATCGGTGGAAGAGGATGTCGCTTGCAGCAGACCCTGAATGTCCACACCGGTCCGCGGCACGGATTGCACACCGCCCGGGGAATATTGGGTGATGGAGGTTTGCTGGGTCACCAGGGTCTGGAAATTCACCTGAGTGGATTTGTAGCCCACGGTGTTGATGTTGCTGACGTTGTCAGAAATAGCCCCCATGGCGCTGGATTGGGATTGCAGTCCAGAAACACCAGAGAACAGGGCTCCATAAAGAGACATGATCCCACTCCTTCATCAATCTAAGGCCTTGTTGCTTCCTTGTGCCGGGAAGGGGCCGTTTCGCGCTGGTATCGATTTTGCTCAAGTCCGGGGCTCTCTTCTGGAGCCTCCGGGGTATCCATAGAAACCCGATCAAATGTCTTCGGTCGGGAGGCTGTCGAAGATGCCCAGGACCTTGTCCAAGGTGACCCCGACCCCATCCATGGCCAGGGTGACGCTGCCATCATCGCCCGAGGCGACACCGGTCACTTTGCCAACGCTGGTGGTGTAGGTTTCCACGGCTTCTTCGCCGCGCTGGGTTGCGGTCACCGAAATGGTGTAGGTGCCATCGGGCAGGTCATTGCCGGAGAAATCGGTGCCGTCCCAATAGATCTTGTGCAGACCGGCGGTGACTTCGCCGTCGAAGGACTTCACCAGAGAGCCGTTTTCGTCGTAAAGCACCACATTGACCTGAGCAGCTTCGCCACCGCCCACACCATAGGTGAACACGGCTTCGCCATCCTGCAGGGCCACGCGGCTGCTCTCGGCTTCCACATACTGACCGATATAGCTGACCCCCAGGGCTTGTTGCGTGCCCATGGCGACGGTCAGTTGGTCTTCCAAATTCTCGTTCATGTAGATCTGCTGTTCGACCTGGGCGAACTGGACCAACTGATTGGTGAATTCGGTGGAGTCCATCGGGGACAGGGGATCCTGGTTCTGCAGCTGTGAGGTCAGCAGGGTCAGGAAGGTGTCCAGATCCTCGGCCAATTTGGCTTTGGAGGTCTCTGAATTGGTGGTCCCCGTCGAGGCGGTGATGGAGCTAACGGCGTCAACCATGGGTCTATTCCCTCTCTCTGAAGCGCCGCTGCTAGACGCTGATATCCACACCGCCCCGGGCCGCAGCGTTCTGCGCCCGGATCACGGCCGGATCCATGTGGTCTTCGTCACCGCCGCGCTCACCGGAGCCGGAACCGGAGCCATTGGCGCCATTGCCCCCGCCATCCCCATTGGCGTTATTGGCGGTGCTGTTTTCGCCGCCCTGACCGCGCAGGGAGAACTCAAGGCTGCTGGAGTCGGCCTTCAAGCCGGCCTCCTGCAACGCACGCTCTAAGCTGGAGCGGTCATTGCGCAGCATGTCCAAGGTTTCAGGGCGGTCGGCGATGATGGCGGCTTGAACATTGCCGTCCTTGGCGACATCCATCCGAACTTCAATTTTGCCCAAATGCTTCGGGTACAGCTGGACATTGATCCGGTCGACGTCCTTGGACACCATCTTGTTGATGTTGACCTTGATCTGATCCAGGACCTGTTGGGCCTCGGGGTTTTGCCGAGGCACGCTTTGGGGCTGGTGAACCTTCTCAGCGCCTTTGGTCTGGCTGGCTTGTTGCGCAGCATTGGGCTGGCTGATCGGATCAATGGACTGGGTGGTTTGGGTGGCTGCGCCCGAGGATTGCTGCGAGGCCGCTGCCGTCCGGGCCGCAGACAGCTCAGCAGCACGGGTGGCCTGGGCCCGTTCCGCATTGGCTTGGGTCGCCAATTGCTGGGCCAGTTGAGCATCAAACCCCTCGGTGCCTTCTGCGGCTGCCTGAGCATTGGCGGCGGCGGCATTTTGGGCGGCATTGGCAGCGCCATTGGCCTGGGCATTCTTGGACCCGGCTTCAAACCCGCTCTGAGACGATTTGCCACCGGCAAAGCCCGGTTGAGCGTCTGCGCCGGTCCCGGCCTGCACTGCCATTTGGGTTTGGGTCGGGCTGTTCAAAGCCTGCTGCGGAGCATTCTTGGCCGCTTCAGCTGCGGGATTGGCGGTGGTGGTCCGCACTTGAACTTCAACGCGGGTTCCCGGGTCCAAGGCACGGGCCAGCTCGGCCGCTTGCTGCTGAGCCAGCTTGCTCGGGGCTTCCTGACCTTTCTCGGTCGCCTTGGCCTTGCCCTGCTTGGCTGCATTGGCCAAAGCCGCGTTCTGGGCCTCCAGGGCGGCATCTTTTGCCGGGTCGACCGGAGCCTTGACCAGCTGTTCGGGGCCCTTAACGGTTTGCTTGTTCGGGTCCGTGATCTTCTGATCGCCCGCTTTGGCATTGGCATTGGCCAAGGCACCGGCCAGGGCTTCGCCGATATCGTTGGTCTCAGCCCCTTGGCCGGAGACTACAACTTCAGCCGTCTCTTCGCCGTCTGTTGCCGTTGTCGTTTCGGTCTCGGTGGTCTCGCCGCTGTCCTGGGCTGTGGTTTCATTGCCCTCGGCATCACCATCGTCAGATTGGGCCGTTTGGCTTTCGGTTTCTTGACCGGTGTCTTCTTGGGCGGTGCTTGCGCTGTCTTGATCCGTGTCGCCATCATCCTGGGCGGCTTTGGGATCAGCCTTGTCACCATCGTCCTGGCGTCCGGCGTCATCGCGTTGATCGACATTGTCTCGGGGCCGCTCGTTCTCGACGCGCTGTGCCGGTTCGTTATCGACGACATCGTCTTTGTCACGCGGGCTGTTGACCGGCTCGCGGGGCTTGAAGTCCGCTTCGGCTGCGGGGCGTTCCAGGCTGCGCACCAGGGTCTGAGACAGCTCGGTGCCCACTGTGCTGGTGTTCAACCGGGCCGATGAGCTTTGCAGCAGGGCCTTAAAAGCATCGCCTGCAGAGCCGGAACCAGACCCGTTTTCATCGGTTCCGCTCACGACTCCGTTCGGAAAGGGGCCGGAGTTCTGTTGTGCAACGCCTGTCACGTCCATGATTTTGTCCCTCGGGTTCCTGACCTAAGGCCGCACAGCTGCGGCAAGGTGACGAAGAAGCGCCGGTGCGCTTAAATCCGTCGATCAGATAGCAAGGGGTGTGCCGTTTTTTGGGGGGACGGTTAAGGCTATGAAAAAAATGAACTTTTGTTGGTTTGGGCGGCGTTGGGATTGCCTTTAGATCGGCAAGAAAAGCCCTCTTGATCCTTCTGGACCTGCGAGACCGGGAAAATTTTGCCGATCTGTTAGCGAGGCGGGCGTTATGCCCAGTTTCTGCGGCGTGCAGTCTGTCCCCCAGGCTCGCGACTGCGAGCCCGG
>JBMYTN010000003.1:0-184580 GCA_049604415.1 Rhodospirillaceae bacterium
CGGTCGGAGACAGGAGCGAAGCGACCTGTCGTGAGACACAAAAAACTTAGTGCGAGGCCAAGCCGGAGGCGCCCGGCGAGGGCAGAAAATAAACAGCGAGCCCGACCAAAGCCGCACAAACACTCTAAACGGACGTATCGAGGAACAGGGGATTGTTTGTGGTGTTCAGAAAGCCAGCGAAAATCGACCGATAGCTGACCTGTTGCGCTGAAATGGCTTCCACATTACGGGCCAGGGCTTCGACTTGTTGTTGAAACTCCGTTTGCAAAGCGGTTTCGGCTTCCAACTGGTCGAACAAATTGTCGCGCTGATCGTCCCGAACCAAATCCAACTGCTCGTCTACTTGGCGATCATCAAGTTCAATGGTGGTGCGGTGTCGTTCCAACTGGGCTCGAGCAAAAGTCAGCTCCGCATCAGCGGCGTTCAATTCCTCCAAAGCCGCCAGACGGTCGGCCTCGGTATCCAGATTGCCATGAAACCAGGACCCCATAATCTGCAGTCCGCCTTGGCTCAAAGTTCCGGTAATGGTCTCTTCCGTGCCGCCATTGAGGATGGTGAAGGTGTATTTGCCATCGCCATCCGGGCCGGTGACATCGGTGATCCCGTTCAAGGTCGAGGTCACGGCCCCGGTGCTATCGGAGTCTTCCGGGATCTCACTGTTGTAGGAGGTATATTGTTCCAGGGTCGAGGCCTGCAGGTCCGGAATCCAGATGGTGCCGTCATCGGCAGTGATGTTGAAATCCGACCCGGCATAAACCCCTTCCAACTCCACTTCTGTGGAGGTGAAGTCAGGTCGATAGGTGATGGTGTTGGGTTCCCAGGTCAGTCGGTCTTGGACTCGACCAATTGGATTGAAAGCCTGACTGTAGATATCTGCGGCCAAATTGATTTCGCGTAATTTTTCGTCATATTCGTCGCGATAAAACTCACTGGTGCTCTCCCGCTCGATATCCCCGAGCAGAGCCTTCATCTCGTTGATCTTGGTTTCGATCTCGTCGAGGGATTCCAGACCATTGTCGATGGCCACAGCAGCATTGTTGATCTGAGCTTTGACCTTGATAAACCGGTCTGTTTCCCGGTTCAGGGCGGCTTCCCGTTCCGCAGAAGACGCCCGCACATCTTCCTGCTTCTGCTGGAAATTGTTCAGCGCGTTGATCTGGGCTTGCTGCAGACCATTTGTCGCAAAGCTGCCAAGCGTCGCCCCCCCAGCCAAAGTGCTGAGTGGCGTGTTCGAAGAATCGACGGTCAAAGGTGTCAACATGGACTTTGCTCCGAGCCTTCCTGCCGGTTCAAAATCAAAAGAAAACAGGGCGTTACCGCTTTGGTGTCATCAAGCCTTCTGGCTTTGTTGCCACCGGGTTTTCCCCAGTTCACCGATAACCATACTCTCCTTGAGTGAAAAAATCCATATTCCCCTCGGCATAGGCGGTCAAGGCCTCGGTCGCGGCGGCCAATGCCTCCTGCCAAGCCCCCCGGCAGGGCTGCCGACACAGCCAATGGCCGGGATACCAGATAGTCTTCTGACCGTGCAGACCCCAGCGATAATCCGGTGAAAAGGCCAACAGCAAAAACACCGGAAGGCCCATCGCCCCGGCTAAATGGGTTACGGCGGTATCAACGCCCAACACCCCGTCCAGTCCAGACAAGATCTCAGCAGTGTCGCTCAAGTCGTGCACGTCAGACATGGGGTTGCGCCAATGGGCCGGGAGACCGGTGGTGGTAGCGGAGACTGGCCATTGGAGGGAAACCCATTCAATGGATTGTCCAGCCTTGGCCCTAAGCGTCGCGCATTTCTCCGTTTGAGCAATCAGGTCTTCCAGCGGACAGGTCCGCAAGTGATCCATCGGATTGTCAGCAGCCCCAGCCCAAACCAACCCAATGCGCAGCGGTGACCCTTCAGGTCTCGGCTCTTTAGAGCTGGATCCGCAGAGATAAGGGACCGGCCCTGGCAGGTCTTTGGGTTGCAACTTCAGGAGGTGAGGCAGAGAGAGGAGGGGCAGGTGACGATCATCCGCCTCAAGGAGGGTGCTGACCCCTGGATCGGTGCTGGCGACCATATGGTCAATGGCCGGAATGGTCCCAAGGACCGGGTGTAGCGTGGATGGTGCGATCAGCACCAAAGTGTTCGCGGTGGCTTGGGCTTTGGCTTTGGCAAGCAGGCGGCACACCATGATGCTGTCGCCCAGTCCCTGCTCGGCATGCAGCACAAGGCGCCCGCCGGTGGGGAGGGCAGTTCCATCCCACAGCTGGTTGGGATCGTCGAGCAAAGCCCCATGGCTCTGGGGCATGGTCAGCCGGTGTTCATGGGCCGCCCAGCCTTGCCTATAGTCACCGTCCGCCAGAAGGGCCCAGGAATAGGCATACCATGCCTCAGATACCGCTGGCTCCAGGTCGATGGCTTGGCGATGTGCCGCAACCGCACCAGGCCCGTCCCCCAGTCCCAGGCGGCAGATTCCCAGATTGGTCCACAGATGGGCCCGTTCTGGGGCCGTTTTGCAGGCCTGTTCCAGCAGCGGCAACGCCTCTTCCAGACGGTCGCGCGCAATCAAAAACGCCGCCAGATTGTACCGCCAATCCGGGTCGTCCGGGTCCAAGGTGATGGCGTGACGCAGGGCCTCCTCGGCCTCAGCGTCGGCGGTTTGCAGTTGATCCAGGCAAGCCCCCAGACCGGTCCAGGCGGTGGCGTCTGCGGGGCTTTCCTCAATGGCCCGACGATAGACCGGGATGGCCGCGCTCCAGTTCTGCAAAGCCTGATGGCATTGGGCCAAGTCACGCGACAATCCCGGCGGTGCGATCCCCGCCTGGGTCGCTTTTTCGTGGGCCTCCAGCAGACAATGCAGGGCGTCTCCGGGGCGGTTCTGGCGCCGCAGGATCCGGGCCAGGATACGATTGGGTCCGATAGGATCAGGTAACAGCGCCTTAAGGGTCTTGGCCAGATGCTCCGCCTGATCCAGCAACCCGGCCTGCTCAAATGCCCATGTCAGATCAGCGGCGACGTCCAAATCCGTCGGGGCTTGTCGCAAGGCGATCCGAAGATGGTCTGTCGCGCCCTCCCAGCGCTCCAGGGCCATCAGGGCTTTGCCCAGCAAATGCCGGTGGCGATGTGGCTGGGAGCTTATATCGGGGTCTGAGGCACTGAGGAGGGTTAGGGCCGCTCCGCCGCGCCCGCTTTCCAGCAGATCTGCCGCGAGATCAAGATGCAGATCGGTGTCATTGGGCATCAAAGCAGAACCATTTTCGCGAAAAACAGGGGCATGAGGACGATTTAGCATGGTGTTGGCGCTGTCAACATGGCAAGTCCGTTTGGACCCCATTGCACCGCCTTGCTGAACATTTTGGATGGATTTGGTGACCGAGGACGCAGACAACACAGTCTTGGATTTGTTGCTGGACCGCGCCCGCCAAGCCTGGATGCGAGGGGATTTGGCAAAAACCGATGTGCTGGTCGATCAACTGTTAAGCTTGGCCCCAGAGGGGGCGTTTCAGGCAGCTGCGGCACTGGCGCTAAGGGGCGGCGTGGCGGAACGGCGGGGCGACCCGGCTTTGGCGATCCGGTGTTTTCGGCAGGCTTTGGCATGGAAAGGCGACGAACCGGATTGGTATGCCGGGTTGGGGTTGGCCCTGCGCGCGCTTGGGCAACAAGATGCGGCGCAGGCAGCCTGGACCACGGCCCTGGCGATTGATCCCAATCATGGCGACGCCCTGTTTCACATGGCCTTGATGGCCGCAGAAACCGGGCGGGAAGATGTCGCCGAACGCTGGTATCATGAAACCATCCAGGCCCAATCCAATCGGGTTGCGCCCCGGTTTAACCTGGGCAATCTGCTGGCCCGCCAGGGTCGGCTGGACGATGCGGCAGCGTGGTTGGGAACGGCGGTACCGCGCGCAAAGGGGGCTGAGCGGGCCAAGATCATGACCAATCTGGGCGTCGTGCAACGCCGACAAGGTCATTTGGAACTGGCCGAGATGAGCCAGCGCGCCGCCCTGGTGTTGGACCCCGACAATGCCGAGGCACAGTTTAATCTGGCCGCTGTTTTGCTGGCCAAAGGCGATTATGGGGAAGGCTTCCAGGCGTGGCGCGCGCGCCTGACCCAACCGGGATGGCTGCGCTCAAAGCCGCGACCGGATCTGCCGGAATGGCAGGGGGACCCTTTGCCGCCCGGTAGCAAAGTTCTGGTTTTGGCTGAACAGGGCGCGGGCGACATGATCCAGATGCTGCGCTTCCTGCCGATTTTGTCGGACCAAGGCGTGCTGCCGGTGATTGAGGTGCCGCCCGGGATGGAGCGTCTTTTGGCCGCCCAATTTGAAGATCCAAATGGTTGGTCGGGCTCCATGGTGCCCTATGGTGCCCTGGCAGATCAAAGCGATGGAACCCGAGAGGTCCAAGCATGGGTGGAGGCGTTTGATCTGCCCGCCGTTTTCACCATCACCACGCCGCAGGACGTCTCTGAGCGTTTTGCCCCACAGCGTTACCTCCGGACCCCAGCGGGGGTGCAAAGCACGGTTTCAGAGTTGCTGGGCGCTGAGCCCACGGCGCGGACCTATCGCATCGGGCTCTGCTGGTCAGGCAACCCGACGTTTGCCGAAAACCATATTCGCGCCATGCCAGCCAATGCCCTGGAACCCCTCCTGCGCGCTTTGCCTGCTGATCAAGTGCATTGGGGATCGCTGCAAATGGGTGCACCTGCCGCGCAATTGGCGGTTCTGACTGATCAGGCTGCCATAGAAATTGCCGACTGGGCCCCTGGATTATCTGACTGGGCGGTCACTGCTGCGGTGCTGGAGCGCTGTGATTTGATCGTCACGACGGATACTGGCTTGGCCCATCTGGCCGGAGCCCTTGGTCGCCCAACAGCCCTTTTGTTGGCCGCCCATTGCGACTGGCGCTGGGGCCAGACCGGGGAAACGACCTGCTGGTATCCGTCCTTGCGTCTGTTCCGCCAGCGCCATTTGGCGCAGTGGACCGACCCCGTTTCGGCCCTGGTTGACGCCCTGCCGGATTTGTTGGCCTAAGCCACGGGTTAAGGGCTTTCCTCCAGGATTTGCGGTGGGGGGTCATCAGAGCACATGGCGTGATATTCCCGGCGCAGCAAAGACATGATCACCAAGGATCGATAGCTGTCTTCGCGCTTGATCACGTCCCGCAATACGCCTTCTTCAACGAATCCCAGCGCCCGATACAAATGGCGGGCCCGGGCATTGTCGGTGAATACATCCAGCCAAAGCCGATTGGCCTCCAGAGCGGTGAAGGCATGGGTCATCACGGCGCCCAACATGACCCGCCCCATCCCGATTCCGGGATGGCGTGCCACCAAACGCACCAGCTCGATTGCCTGATGGGGGGAGGTCAATCCCGCTAAGATTGCATATCCCATAGGTTGTTCCATGCTGTCTTGGAACAGGATGTACTGGTGGGTGCTTCCGGCCATGGCATCGAGATGCTGTTGGCGGGGCCAGGGTATCAAATTGCAGTTGAACTCGGGTCGCGACTCTTGACGCAAAATGAATGGTAGATCTGTCAACCGTCCGGGACGGCCCGACAAAGGCCAGTGGATGTCCTGGGTGGTAGAAGTTGCGTTTGGCTCTTCAGGCATTACGGGAGTCGTTGGTGCCGAGTCCGCATTTGCATCGGGCGCGTGAGACATTGAAAGTTCTACGATTAGTGATTGAAAGGAAATAGTTTTTTACTTGACCAAGCCCCAGGGAAACACTGGAAAATAGCCGGGATCAGCCAATTTTACGCTGCAAATGGGTCAAACGAAAAGGGATGTTTATGGTGGGTCGACAGGCGATTGGGCTTTTTGATGGAAATGCTGCCTATGTGGGTGTCGACCGGGAAATTGCTCGCTTTGCACAGGACTCTGATCGTGTGACGGGTAAGGCTGCGGCGGCATTCGAAAAACGTTTCACGCAATGGTGTTCTGCAGACCAGGGATTGATGGTGTCCTCTGGGGTTCAAGCCGCAGAAGTTGCATTGGCGATTGCGGGCGTCCGCTCTGGATCTAAAGTTGTGGTCCCGGCCCTCTGTTCCGAAGCCATGGCCCGGGCCCTTTTGCGCAGCGGCGCAGACTTGACCGTCATTGACGTTGATCCCGAAACTCTGACCATGGATCCCGCTGCGGTTAAGGCGGCTTTTGCCGATAAGGAACTGCGCAAATTCGGTGGTCCTCAGGCCATTATTGTCAGCCATTTATTTGGCCATCCGGCCCATGTCGAGCGGATCCGCGAGGCGGTGGACAACCGTCTGGTGACGGTGATCGAGGATTGTGATGGAGCCCAAGGGGCGCTGATGTCCGGGCGCCGAATTGGCGGATTGGGGGATCTGGCGGCGTTTAGCTTCTCCCAGACCTCCGCCTTGCCGGTTCCGGGCTCTGCAGGGCTGGTTCTGGCTTCAAACAATGATAAGGCCGAAGCGCTGAGCCATTTGTCGATGGTGTTGCAGCATCAAGCCGGTCAGGTCGAGGCCTCAGGCCTGAGCAAAAAATCTGCGGATCGGGTTTGGAAAGACATGCGCGAAACCGGAGTCTGGCCGGATCCAGTTGAGGATCTGATTGCATCCGTGGCCATCGGGCGTTTGGAAGCGGTAGATGGCAGCAATCTGCGCCGCCAGCGTCTGGCTGGAACCTATGAGAAGATCTGTAGACAACTCGGGATCATTGGTCCGGCAGAACGGACCTGGGCGATGCATGCGTTCCAGGCCTATGTGTGCCGTTTGCCCGAGGACCAGAAGGATCAGCGCGATATCCTGATGGACGGGCTTTTGGACCAGGGGATCGGAACGACCGCTTTGCCTTGCGCGGCCCCCTTGGATCACCCGGCGCTGAAAGATCAAATCGCCAGCGGCACCGATGGCTGTCCCAATGCCAAAATGGCTGCAAACGAGATGTTCACCATTCCCATGTATCCTTCCCTTCAGAGCGATCACATCAACCGGATCTTCGAGGCTCTGAAGCGTGGCATTGCCGGATCACCCTGATACCGAAAACCCCACCACTATCTCTTGGGCTGCCGCGTGGGAAACCACGCAGCCGGTGATTTTTGTGTTGGCCCCCCGGGCGGTGTATCGCCCGGTGATGGTCAGTCCCAAAGAACTGGTTTGTGGACCGGATATCCAGGACAGCGATCATCCCGATGGCCGCCCGGCGACCCGTCGCTGTCCCCAAGGGCTGTTTGATGCAGCGGCCTTTTTGCGCCAGGTGGCCCCGGATTTTGCCGCCGATCTGGTCATGGTAAAGGCGGACGGCTCCCGCCGCTTGCTGCCCAGCAATCTGGCTGCTGTGGCCCCGCGCAGGGTGCTGATGGTCGGAGACACCCACCATTACCGCACACCGCTCCAGGTGATGCTGGAGTATGCGGCTCAAGAGCCGATTGACTGCATCTTCACCGACCATGATCGCCACCATTTGCATTATTTCCACGAGGCGGGATTTCCCTCGGTGCATTGGCTGCCGCTGTTCAATGTCAATCTCTACCCCGATCTGCACGGACCCGATCCCAAAGCGCCCCGTAGCCAGGAGGTTGCGGTGATCGGTGCCCTCGGCGCGATCCATGCGCGGCGGCGCCATTTGATCCATCAATTGCGTGGCGCTGGCCTGGCGGTTCGGGCGGGCTCCATGCCGCAAAAGGAGGCCGCTGAGGTCCAGGCCCATGCGGCTTTGGCGGTCAACCAATCCCTGAATGGGGATCTGAATTTGCGCTGCGGGGAAGTCATGGCCCATGGTGGCTTATTGGCCTCCGACCGGCTGGCCCCAGAAAGCGGGCTGCATCTGCTGTTCGAAGAGAACAAACATCTGGTGTGCTATGAAACTGCTGCCGAGTTGGTCGCCACGGCTGAGTTTCTGATCAACCATCCGGGACCGGCGGCCAGCTTGGCCCAGGCCGGCGCGGCGCGGGCGCGGTTTTTGTTTGATCCGGTCCGGATGGGACAGATCCTCTTCCAGTTGGTGGAAACCGGCACACAGGATATTGAGCCGCTCTACCATATGCGCCACGACCAGCGTTGGGTTCCCGGGCGCAGCTTGGCTTTTCAGGCCCGGATGGCGGTGTTTGAGGTCCTGCAGCAGGTCCATCAACGCTGTGGCCGGTTATGGGTGCGCTTGCCCGACGGTGCCCAGAGCGACCTCTTGGCCGAGGATCTGCAGGACCTGCCGCGGTTGCGGATTGTGGATCCTGTTGACCCACCAGAACCGGAGCCCAGAACCGGCTCCTGCCAAGCTCAGCAGCGGTTTGTCGCGGTGCTCGACCCGCAGCGGGAAGGCTCTGGGGAGGACGGCCTGGCGGACGTCCTGGCCGTCCAGCGCTGGGATGCGGTGGTGCTCTATGTCCCTGATGAGTCCGCTGACGCCCGTTATGCCCAGCGCAATCGGATCGGCCACTTGTTGGCGATGGCAGGCTATGGTCCCGATACCGCCGATCCGCGCCTCTATCGCCTCAAAGACCCCATCGCCCGGATCCGTTGGTTGGTTTCCCAAGATCCGGGCTGGCTGGAAATGATTGCTTTGCAGGATCTTGCCATTGGCCTGGATCCTGCCTGCGCGGTCGCTTTGGCCGAAATGTTGGATCAGGCCGGGTTATCGGATCTGGCCCTGTCGGCCCTACTGGCAGCGGTGAAGCAGGATCGCGCTCAAGCGGAGGCACTCCAAGGCTTGGCCGAAGCCCTGGGGGCGGAGGATCCGCAAGGGGTCCTGTTCATGGAAGATCTGGCCCGAGCCTCCAACTTGTCCGATCCCAACGGGTCCGGCTCGGAGTTCGACGATTGGCGTTGGTCTTTGCCGCCGGACCTCTCGGCATTGCGGGTGCTGATCCCCATGCCTGACCCCGATGATCCCGCTTTGTTGGTGATGCTGGAGGCCATTCGGATGCTGTTTGATCAAGGTCAGGCGGTGTCGGCAACCTTTTGGCTTCCGGAGGGCACGGACCTTGGAGCCCTGCATCAAAGGCTGATGGAGCGCGACATGCTGAGCATGATCGACATGGCCTGCTTGGGCTGGCGCGGCGGGACTGCTTTGTCGGCCCGGCATAATGTCTTGCTGATGGCCAGCCCCTCTTTGTTTGGCGGCGGCAGCGTGGCCGACTTGGCCCCGCTTTGTGCACAAGCGCGCCTTGCCCCGCTGCCTTGTGCCGCGCTTGAGTGGCCGGACTGGCCAGCCCCTCTTGCCTGGCAGGCTGGGGATGCTTTTGGTTTGGCCTCCCGGCTGGAACAATTGCTGGAGCATACCGATCTCTGGCGGGGCCTCTGCCAGCAAAGCCGCTGAGGGAATGTGTGATGCGCCATTATTGTTCCTTGCTTGATGCGACTTATCTGGCCAAAGGCCTGGCGCTTTACGTGTCGATGGAAAAACACTGCCAACCCTTTCATTGGCATGTTCTGGCTTTGGATGATCGGGCTGCAGAGATCCTGAGCACGACGGATTTGCCATCTCTCAGCGTGCACAGACCGGAGGCTTTGGAAGCAGCAGATCCACGGCTTCTGGAGGCGAAAGCGAACCGCCGGTCGGTGGAATATATCTTCACCCTGAAAGCCTTTTTGCCGCGCTATTTGTTCGACGCCGTCCCAGATCTGACGGCGGTGACCCTGATCGATGCGGATGCATGGTTTTTTGCCGATCCGGAGCCCGCCTTTGCCGCATTGCCGCCTGGCACGGAGATCGGACTGTCGCCGCACCGCTTTCCCGAAGCGATCCGGGATCTGGAGATCTATGGCCGCTATAATGCCGGGTGGGTGCATTGGCAGGCCGGTCCGATCGGGCTGAAAGCGCTGGCCTGGTATCAGGAACGGGTCTTGGAGTGGTGCAAGGACATCCCCGAAGGACCGGGGCGCTTTGCCGAGCAGGGCTATTTGCAAGACCTGCCCGCGCTGTTTGGTCCGCAGGCCGTTGCAAGTTTTGACCATCCAGGGCTCAATTCGGCCCCATGGAACCTAGGCGATTTGACTTTGAGCGCTGGCCCGGATGGGCGGCCCTTCGTCAATGGCCAACCGATCCTTTATCACCATTTTCACGGGGTGCGCCGCCAGGCCGATGGCGGCTACTCCAGTGGCTTGAAAGGCTATGAGCAGGAGTTGACCGACGACCGCTCCGATATTCTTTATCAGCCTTATCTGCTTTGCCTGATCCGGATGGAGGAAATGGTCTCCGAGCTCTGCCCAGACCTGGATTTCACCCGATCCCGCCGCCGGGAAGAGAAAAAGGCGGCGGAACGGCAAACCCAAGGATGAGGTGGGAAAACGACCTGCCTTGATTTATGGTGTGCCTTCCCTGGTCCCTTGTCCGATTTGAGTTTGGTTATGAGCGAATCCTCCACCCTGACCACTGCGTCTTCTTCCCGTGCCGCCTTGTCGGACCCGATGCGGTCGGCATTGGCAGCCGTGGTCGACGGTCTGGCATCCGGGTTGGACGGCAAGGCTCTGTTGGCGGATGCGGAAACCGTCTTAGGCTCTGGCAACGGGACCGACGAAGAAGGAGCTTGGTTGGAGGGTGCCCGAGGTCTGGTCCAGCTTTGTGCGGGCGAGGATGGCGCGGCGGTAAAAACCCTGCGCGGCGTCTCGAAGGCCCTGCCGTCGGATCCGGCCATCCAATTGGCCCTAGCGGTGGCGATGGCCCGGACCGGTCGGTTGGACAAAGCCAGTGCTCAATTGGCAGAGGCCTCTGAAGATCCTGCTGCCCCGGCGGCCATTTTGTTCAATCGGGCTTTGTTGAACCGCAGCGGTGAAGACGAAGATCTGGTCATTGATTTGCTCAGCCGCGCCTCGGCATTGGACCCGAATTATTTTGAAGCCCTGTTGGAATTGGCCCGGGCGTATCTGGAGGCCGAACGCCCGGTGGACGCAGAACCGGTGTTCCGCCAGACTCTGGCCTTGCAGCCGGATAATCTGGATTGTTTGGTTGGGTTGGCGGAAACCCTGATCTTGCTCGAACGCTTCGACGAGGCCCGATCTTTACTGGAAGCTCCTGCGCGGGAGCGGCGTTTGACCCCTCATGCCCTGATGGAGCTGGGACGCTGCCGCGATGAGGACGGCGATCCGGATTTGGCGTTGGCGTCTTATCGTGCGGCGGTTTCGGGCGATCAGGCTTTGTTTTCAGACGCCATTGAACGCTTCATCCAGATGGGACGGGGTGCACCTTGGCGGCATCCGGCCCGTCTGTCCGAGGTGCTGGCATTGGCTCGTGCAGCCCTGGTTTAGGCAACGGCCTACTCTTCAGGTGCAAATCGCTGGCGCAGCCATATAGCGCACGACGGCTTGGTCGCGCAGTTTGGCATAGCTGGCCGACCCGGCGGGCCACCACCAAAGCCCTTGCAGGGCTTCATCCGTATAGACCTCCCGATAACGCAGGCGCGGGATTTCGGCCAGGTGGTCGATGGCTGCGGCAATGCAGGAGTTATAGCCGCTGGAGGCAACATGCAGGGCGGCAATGTCTGCGCGGCCCATAAAGGCCATCCAGGCATAGGCTCCGTCTATGTTTGGTGCGTCCACCGGAATGCCCATGCCGTCCATCCAGGCCAAGCCGCCCTCTCGCGGCATGCGATAGCGAATCCGGCCCGCTGTTTCCGTCACCAACCGCAAAGCCGGGCCATCCCAAACCTGGCCGATCACGGTGCCGGGCAGCCGGAAGGCCCGAATGATGCTTTGGGCATCGGACCAGAATGTCTTGATCTGGCACTTATTCGCCAAGGCGAAGTCGAGACAGCCCTGGAAGACCTTGGCTGCGGTGGCTTCGGGTCCATAGGCGTCTCGCATGCGATTGCTCGGCATCGCGCCGGTATCATCCAGATGCAGGCCGATGGACATCAGGGCGGATCGGGCGCGCACCACAACCGCCTGGTCCAGGTCCCGGGACCAAAGATCGGCATAGGACGGTCCCTCCGGCCCGAAGCGCAACACCGAGGAATCATAAGCGATGGCCTCAGTGCCCCAGTTGAAGGGCATCAGGACCCGTTTGCCGTTTTGTAGGGCACCGAGATCCGCCGAGCGGGCCAGTAGATCCCGGTTTACATTGCCAAGCGGCAGGCGGTCCTCATCCAAGGGCTGGAGCAGATCGCCCGCATTCATCCAATGGGCGGCACTGGTGACGGAGGGATAAACCACATCATAGCGCTCCGCCCCGTCGCCTTGGGATGACACCGTCGCCAGGGCTTCTTCATTGGAGCCATAGACTGACAGATTGGCGCGATAGCCGGTTTCCTGCTCAAAGGCATGGACCATCTCCGGCGAGATATAATCTGACCAAGTGAAGATCCGGACCGTACGCGGCCCGCTCTGCCACCGGGGTATGGCTCCATGCGC
This sequence comes from Rhodospirillaceae bacterium, assembly GCA_049604415.1. Classification (GTDB taxonomy): domain Bacteria; phylum Pseudomonadota; class Alphaproteobacteria; order Rhodospirillales; family Rhodospirillaceae; genus JBMYTN01. The sequence continues at coordinate 12,284 of JBMYTN010000003.1, forward strand.
TGAAATAGGTGCGGGGGCGGTTTGCGCTCTGGCGCGACCGACAAAGCCGCCTGTACCGATCGCCCCAAGGCCCGCCATGGCAGTTCCGCCAAGGATGAGCGCACGCCGGGACAGCTGGGAGGGAGAGGTGCGACGCGTGCGTTTGCCGTCGTCAGGCATCGGCCAACAGGCGGAAAATATAGCGGATTTCCCGACCACCTTCGCCGACCACCCGCTTCAGCATGCCGCGCCCCACAGACAAAGAGATGGGTTCAGAGTTTTCATTGTCGTCAAAGGACAGGGCAAAGGGTTTGGCCAGGGGGCCGCTGGGGTCACCGGCCAGGGCCGCCATGTCCTGCCCTTGGACATCATCCGTATCGGAGCCAAAGAACTGTCCGAAGGTGTCGTTGGAGAACAACACCTTGCCGGTCCGGTCCAGCACCGCCACCGGGCCGGGCACCATGTCGATCAGGGCCAGTTCTTTGTGTAGGCGGACCGCAGAGAGCTTGCGGTCATCAATATTGGCCAACACGCCGACCACACGGAGCAAGCGACCATTTTCATCCAGTAGCACCAGTCGGGTCATGGCCAGCCAATGGATGCTGTCATCGGGCCATTTCACCCGGAACTCAATGCGGCTTTCGCCGCCTTCGCGGTTGGATTGGGAAAAGACCTCCCGCACCCGATCCCGGTCCTCTTCATGGATCGCCCGCAGGAAGGTGTCGCGAAAATCCTCGGACAGATCGACGGTTTCCAAGCCGAGCAGATCTTCCATGCCATCGGTGTGGACCACGCTGTCGCCATCCACATCCCAGTCATAGCCGGCGATGTTGGCCACTTTGCGCACCAGATCGAAGCGCCGGATTTCATCGCGCAGACGCCGTTGGGCGGCAATGGCCTCGGTCCGGTCTAGGAAGGTCAGCACCGCGCCCTCGATCTCTTCGCCTTCTCCCAGATAGGGGAAAATTTTCATGGCGTAGATCTGGCGCCCGGATTGGATCTCGCCTTCTTTGACCGTGCCCATTTCAATGACCTCGGCCAGATGGCGGCGCAGATTGGGCAGGTCCAAATGGCAAGGGACCGAGGTGATCACCTGGCCCACTTCGCTGGGCAGGATGGCAAACAGGCGCATGGCATGAGGCGTGAAGCGGGTGATGCGCAGCCGCCGGTCCACCACCAGCAGCGCAAAGCCAACACTGTTCAGGATATTCTGCAGGTCATTGGAGGCCAGCGACAGCTCCTGGGATTTGACCTGCAGTTCCTCATTGACCGTGATCAGCTCCTCATTGGTGCTTTGTAGTTCCTCATTCGAGGTCTCCAGCTCCTCATTGGAGGATTGCAATTCCTCATTGGAGGCCTGCAGTTCCTCGTTCAGGGTCTGCAGTTCCTCGTTGGAGGTCTCCAGCTCATTGATCACCGTCTGCAGGTGTTCCCGGGTGGCGGCCAGCTCCTGTTCCAGCTCATCAATGCGTTCATTTTCCGCATCGGCCAGCACGGTCGCCCCGGCCTCCCGACCGGCCTTTGGCCCATGGGAGGGGATAAAGGAAATCAGCGACCCGGAGATCCGCCCGGTTTGATCATTGCCGGGCAGGGGATGAATGCGGATGGTCAGCAGACGATCCACGGTGCCGTCGGAAAAGCGGATCAACTCGCTTTCCACCGCTGTGGATTGCCGGGTGGCCTTGTGCAGCAGGGCGCGAATGGAGGGTCGCAGCCGTTCATGGACCAGATTGACCAGATCGGCTCCGAACCGGCCCTCGACCAGCCGCAGATAAGGCGACACATCCCCGTGGATGTGCTGCACTTCCGTGTGCTCGTTGACCAACACCGTCGGGGGCGCGAAATGCGACATCAAGGTGTTGGCCATGATGGTTTCGGGGCTGGGCTCGGCCTTGCGTTCCTGGACGGCAGGGCGCTCGGGTGCCCGCGTCACCGGTCCGGCATAGCCGCCAATGACCCGTCGATAGGTGCCGATCCGCCGGAACACCCGCCATTTTTTGTTCACCGAATCGAACAGCTCGCCCAGACGGCCAATATTCTCTGACTTGCCCAGGAACAGATGGCCGCCAGGCACCAGGACATAGTGGAACAGCCGCAAGGTCCGATCCTGCAGCACCGGGCTGAAATAAATCAGCAGATTGCGGCAGCTGACCAGATCGATCCGCAGGAAAGGCGGGTCCTTGATCAGATCATGGCGGGCGAACAGACAGAGGTCGCGCAGGGTCTTGCCGACTTGGAAGCCGCCTCCTTCGCGCTCGAAATAGCGGGACAGCAGATGCTCATCGACGGATTGCAGCGCGACTTCGTTATAGAGCCCGCGGCGACCATGGACCACGGCGTCCGGGTCCAAATCGGTGCCAAAGATCTGGATATTGTAGCGTGGCAGGTCCGGACCGAGGATCTCCGAAACCAGAATGGCGATGGAATAAACCTCTTCCCCAGTTGCACAGCCCGGAACCCAGATCCGGACCGGATCGCCCGGGCGTTTTTCCGCCAAAATGCTTTTGATCACCTTGTGCAGTTCGGCGAAGGCTTCGGCGTCGCGGAAAAAGGCGGTGACGGAGATGATGATGTCCCGAAACAGCCCATCGACCTCTTCGGCCCGCTGCTCCACCAGACTGGCATACTCCTCCAGATCCTTAACCCGGGTCGCGGCCATCCGCCGTTCAATGCGCCGTAGAATCGTGGTCGGTTTGTAGTCGGAAAAATCGATGCCTAGGCTTTGGCGCAAGGTGGCCAAGATCCGCTCATAGGCGGGCAGATTGGTTTCACCATTGTCCTGGGTTTGCAGCAAGCGGCGCGGCAGCAGGTCAAACACACCGTTCAGTTCGGTGGCCATGCTGCGCGGGTTCATGACAAAATCCACCGCCCCGGTTTCTGCAGCGGATTGCGGCATGCCGTTATATTTCGCGGTGGCTTCATCTTGCGAGAAGGTGATGCCACCCGCTGCTTTGATGGCCCGCATACCATGGGCACCATCACTGCCGGTGCCCGACAATATGATCGCCACAGCCCGCTCACCGAACACATCGGCCAGCGAGGTCAGCATCATATCCACACTGGGTTTGGGACCCACATGCAGGCGCGGGGTGCTCAGACGAATGAACGGGGCTGCCGACGTGGTGCGGTCGAAGGTGACGTCTTTATTGGCTGGGCACACATAAATAGTGCCGCCGGTGATTTCCTGGCCGTCCTGGGCTTCAACCACCGGGATTTTGCTTTCCCGGTTCAGCAGGGTTGGCAGCATGGAGCGGTGCTTCGGATCCAAATGCTGCGCAATCACAAAGGCCATATCGCTTTGTGGCTGGAGTTCAGAGAGCAGGTCGCGCAAGGCTTCCAAGCCCCCGGCTGAGGCTCCGATACCGACACAGATCAAACCAGACGTTTCTTCCGCCATGACGGCTTCTTCAGCCAACATGCCTTCATCAACGCCTCCCGTCGCGGCCATGTCCTGGCCAGTCGGTGGGTTTGAAGTCCGATCGTCTGTGGTCACGTCCTGTTCCTCATGACACCATTACCGGGCACCCATCGGAAGGCCGCCGACTGGTATCCACTCTTGTCATCGTTTCGCGTTGGGCCTACGCAGACCTGTGGGCAGTTGGTCCCATCGGTGTCCCTCACCCTTCATATGGGGCGGTCGAACAGCAGACGCTTGGACACAAACGAATTGATCGACAATTCAGCCGATGCAATGGCACGTTTGTCGGACCGATACCCAATTTCTGTTCCGCCCAAGGTCGCCATAACCCCGCTTTTTTTGGGAAAATGCCTTTGGTTTTGGGCCTTTGCAATGGCTATTTGGCTTTGTCGATGCGGTTTCAACTAAACTGAGAGGACCTTGATTGGTCAGTAAAACCCTTAGGCTTCCTCTTGACTCTCACGGTCGAGAATTGGGGCGTAGGACTTCGCCTGCTGATCACAAAGGCGATTGCCTAGGATCTGGGCAACCGAATCGTAAAGGTGCTGCCTTCTCCGGGCACGGAGGTGACCAATAGGGCGCCGTGATGTAAATCGACGACCCGCTGGCAGATCGCCAAGCCAACCCCGGTGCCGCTGATGGGATCAGACCGGTCACCGCGATGGAATAAATCAAAAATGCGATTGATCTGGCCGGGCGGAATACCCCGACCATTGTCTGTGATCGATATATCGACAAAACCGGAAGAGGTCCCATTGGGCAAGGCAGGCATTGCGATGCCATCCTCTGCCGCCTTCTGGGAGGGGGCGTTGGCGTCACCGCCAGCCCTGCGGCTCAATGCCCCTGGGGTTCCAACCGCCTCAGCCGGGTTGGCGTCGATCTGATCAATGGTGACCCGGATAAATGGAGGTTCCTCTTGCTTGCCGTATTTGATCGCGTTCTCCAGCAGGTTTTGGAACAAACGGGCCAGTTGGTTGGCATCGCCCTCGATGACCGGGGCCGTGCTGGGGATTCGAATGACAGCGCCGGACTCATCAATGGCGTGGCCCAGGTTGGCCAGGGCCCGCTCAATGGGTTGGCGCAGATCAAACCGGCTTAAGCGCACGGCGCTGGGGGTCAGCTTGGCATAATCGAGCAAGTCATCGATCATGACCGATAGTCGCGCTGCCCCGTCACCGACAAAGGTCATATATTCCCGGGTCTCGTCATCCAGTCGATCTTCTAGGCGCCGTTCGATCAACTGGAGATAGCCACCAATGGTGCGCAACGGTTCTTTCAAATCATGGGAGATGCTGTAGGCGAAGGTCTCTAGGTCCTTGTTTGACCGCATCAAATCTGCCGTGCGCTCGGCAACCCGAAGCTCAAGCTGTTCATTGGCTTCCAGGAGTTTCTGCTCACTGGCCTCCAAGGCGCGCAAATCGTCATAGGAGCGCAGGGCGGCGACCATGGAGGTGAACAGCTTTTGGGCGGTCAGCTCGGTTTTGGCTTTGTAGTCATTGATGTCGTAATCAATGATCACTTCCCGTTCCGGGGCCTGCCCCGGCTGACCAGTGCGCAAAATGATCCGCACCATGCGGTTGCCAAGCTTTTCGCGGATGGTCTTGACCAGCCGCAGCCCCGCATCTTCGGTTTCCATGACCACATCAAGCAAGATCACCGCAATGGTGGGATCAGCGGCAATCACCGCTTCAGCTTCATAGGCGGAATAGGCCGATTTTAGCGCCAGAGCACGGCCTTTGAAGCGCAGGGGATAGAGCACCGCCCGGGTAATCAGATGGACTTCCGGGTCATCATCAACGATCAACACATTCCACGGGACTGGCGGTCCGGCTGCAGCTGACGAATCCGGGCGAGACGCCTGTCGTGTTGCCTTTTTGTCTAATGCTGATGCAGTCTCCCCTTCGGAGCCCTTGGGGGTTCCGGCTGGTCGGCTGTCCGGGAGGTCTTCCTCGAACAGCAGATCGTCGTCGTCAGGATCGCCAGACATGGTCATCAGAGGAATGCGTGCTGTCCTTTGCAGACTTTGCCAGGGGGATGGACCAAGACCAAACGGTCTAGACCTTATTCAATGGAAGGAGTGTAGACCGAGGAACCCAAGGCCTCAATTGATCTAAGGATTATTTCAGGAGAGGCATGGCGCTTTTGCCACTTTTTTGCACTGGACGCAAAAAAGAAAAGGCCCGGAAGGGATGCTTCCGGGCCTTCTTTACCAGGACCACAAGGGTGCTGGCTGCTTAGAGGTAACCAAGATTAGATGGTCTTGGAACCGGTACCGAACTCCGGATAGGCTTCCATGCCCAGTTCCGCTTTGTCGAGACCGACTTCTTCGTCTTCCTCGGAGCAGCGGATGCCCATGGTGACCTTCAAGGCCATCCACACGATTCCGGAGACCACGGAGACGAACACGCCGATGGCAACGATACCGATGATTTGGTTGCCAAAGCTGGCGTCGCCATTGGTCAGCGGCACGGCCAGGGTGCCCCAGATACCAGCAACCAAGTGAACCGGGATCGCACCGACCACATCATCGATCTTCAGCTTGTCGAGCAGCGGCACGGTCAGGACAACCAGCACACCACCAACGGCACCGATCAAGATCGCAGCCAGCGGAGACGGAGCCAGAGGCTCGGCAGTGATGGACACCAGACCGGCCAGGGCACCGTTCAGAGCCATGGTCAGGTCAATCTTGCCATACATGATCTGGGTCAGAATGACCGCAGCAACCACGCCACCGGCGGCAGCCAGGTTGGTGTTGGTGAAGACGATGGCAACGGCAGCGGAGTCGGCAGCGGACCCAAGGGCCAACTGAGACGCACCGTTAAAGCCGAACCAACCCAGCCACAGAATGAAGGTACCCAGGGTGGCCAGCGGCAGATTGGCACCCGGCATCGGGTTCACTTTGCCATCGGCACCATATTTGCCTTTACGGGCACCCAGGATGAGGGCACCGGTCAAAGCAGCCCAGCCACCAACGGAGTGCACAATGGTGGAACCGGCGAAGTCGAGGAAGCCCATTTCGGACAGCCAGCCACCGCCCCAGGTCCAGGAACCTTGGATCGGGTAGAGGAAACCGGTCAGGACGAACACGAAGATCAGGAACGGCCAGATCTTGATGCGCTCGGCGACAGTGCCGGACACGATGGACGCGGCAGTGGCCACGAACACCATCTGGAAGAACCAGTCGGACATGACGGAGTAGCTGTTGTCTTCCAAATAGGCAGTGGCATCACCACCACCGACAACGGCCAATTCGGCCTCGCCCGGATTATACAACAGCGAGAAGGAACCAATGTAACCAGACACATCGGTGTACATCAGGTTGTAACCGATGAGGTAATACATGATGCCCGCGATGGAGAAGAGCGAGATGTTCTTCAGCATCTGCATCGAGGTGTTCTTGGTGCGGACCAAACCGCCTTCCAGCATGGCAAAGCCAGCGGCCATCCACATCACCAGGAAGCCACCAACCAGGAACAGGAAGGTGTTGAACACAAAAGCGGTTTCAGTCTCAACCGCGGCCAGGGCCGGGCTGGCCACGGTCAGGGTGATCAGAGACCCCAGACCAATGGCAGTGAGTGCGCGAGCGCGAGAAAGCATCGTTGTTAATCCTCCTTGGAGCCAAAACCGACCGGGCCAAGATCCTCAAATGACGCTGGGATTGGAGGGGTCGGAAAATGCTCTGGAATGGACAAGAGAAAGGAACCAATGCGTGGCTTTGAGCACCGGAGCCTTGGGCTTAGTGGCCCCTAGAGGGCGTCGGCGTCGGTTTCGCCGGTACGGATGCGAACGACCTTAGCCAGGTCGTACACGAAGACTTTGCCGTCACCGATTTTATCGGTGCGGGCAGCGGCGCAGACGGCTTCCACCACCTGGTCGACCAGCTCTTCCTTAACGGCGACCTCGATCTTCACCTTCGGCAGGAAATTCACTTGGTATTCCGCGCCGCGATAGATTTCGGTCTGGCCCTTTTGACGACCGAAGCCCTTAACTTCGGAAACAGTCAGGCCTTGGATGTCCAAAGGAGTGAGGGCTTCGCGCACCTCATCCAGCTTGAACGGTTTGATGATCGCCATGATCAGCTTCATTTAGGCGTACCCCCGTAACGGTTCGCAGGTTGAACAGAAGGCCATGGGAAAAGCGCCTTCCGATCGGCTCTGGCGTAATCAAGAACCGTGCCGTTTTGTGCCAGATTTGAAAAATTGTTTAAAAACAACGGAATAAATTTTTCTACTCTGTGTCTGCGGGTGGGCGAATGTGGCAATAATGTGCACAACTTTTAATCAAGCTGCCTTTTTTGCAGCGCGATATTACGGGCAGGGCCTTTGCCAAGCCTTTGAAAATACCTACATTTTGACTCTGGGCTTCCACTGAAAGGCAGTGGATTCAAGCTCTTCGCGGATGCCAAAAACGGCAATATCGCTGCGCGCGGTCCAATGATCGCTTTTATCGTTCAGCTTGATCAAAATTTGGTCATCCTGCCCGGTAGGAGGATCCGCCAACCGCCTATCAGGGGGGCGGATCCTTAGGTCCTTAGCAGCAGGTGTCTTCCAGCCAATCGAGCAGCTCCAGCGCGCCGGTATCGGCCACGTCCTCAAATAAGGTCCGAAGACAGTTGATCTGGGAGCCAACAAAATAGAGGTCGTCGTGGCCCATGCGCTGCTTTTCCGCCAGTTTCTTTTCGAAATAGGGAACCCAGCGGGTCTTTTGGCAGGCGAGTGCTGCGTCCAAATGCAGCATCATGCGGCGCGCATTGCCTTGGCAGTCAATGCCCTCGAAGCTGATATAGCGGTCTTCCATGGTCTGAGTGGCGAGCATCCGAGTTTCCTCTTATTGGGGTAAGGGACTAGGCTGCGGACCATAGATGTGGCAGGGATCGCAAACTGTCAGCGAGATGACAGATCAGCAAATTCTTCCAATTGGTTTTTGTCGAGGATGCGCAGGGTCATTCGTCCTTCGCGGGCAATGACCTTGGCCTTGATCAAGCGATTGATCAGAGTCGATAAGGTTTGACGTGAGGTTCCCAGCGCCTCGGCCAGCCCGGCCGTTGATTCTGCCATCTGCAGAACCGGCCCGCCTTGAGCGTCAAGCTCATTGAGCAGCAGGCGGGCAAACCGGGCTTCAACCGGCCGGAAAGCGAGGTCTTCAACCAGATCCAAGGCGCTGTGCAGCACCGTCCCAATTTCCCTGAGGGCCGCGACGGCGAATTCCGGCTCTGATGTGATCAGACCCAACAGGTCACGCACAGGCCAGCTTTGGATTTGACAGGGCTCCAGGGCTTCGACCCAGGCCCGTGTGTGGCTGACATAGATCCCACCAGGGCGCAAATAGCCGATGGTGAAGTCGCGGGACCCCCCATTGAGGCAAATGCGGGCCAAGCCTGTGTCTAGGATAAAGAGCCGATTGTCTTCTGCATTGGGCAGGCAGAGCATCTCACCGGTTTGAAACGACCCCCTTGCGCCCTTCGGCAGTCGACTCAGCCAGTCAGGATGGGGTTTGTCTGGCGAGGCATTGCTGGGCATTTTCTCGTTCATCCATCTCTGATCTATTGGCAAATCGGCGGGGGAGGACTGTCTGGTGGATCATGCTGCCTTTTTGGGATTGATGCCATGGTTTGGCGATACTGGTATCTCCGAGTCGCATGGATGCTGACCCACGGACGGTCTGTTGCGCGGTCCTTTCCGCCGGGATGGGCGCGCAGGGTGGGAGAGAGCGTGTCTCCCCGACCACATTGTCTTCGAAACGACACAGTCGATGCGACCGTTTTCGCTGCTGTCCCTTATGATCCTTTGGCGTTGCTCTTTGGGAAAGCAGTCCAGAGCGGTCTTTTTTGGCGGTTCGCCTGCCTGTTGGCTTGGCGATTGGCCTAAAGAGGGAGCGTTTGAGGCAACAGCCTGACAGCAGGGGGAGAAAGACCCCGGCATTGAACCTCTACCTCGAACTGTCTATTAGTGTGGCCAAGGAACAAACCTGTTGTGGGGAGGCAACATGGCCGACGGTGGGGAGCCGCTCGCGACATTTGGCGCCTCCCGTCCCTCTGAAAACCAGAGCGAGGCACGGGTCAAAGGCACTTCCGCTGCCGCAGCCGGTGCTGCGGCGGCCCGAAAGGTCTTCTCCAAAGCCCATGCCTGGAGGCGGCGGCGGCGTCGGGCTGTGGTCCTGACCCGCAAGGGCGGCGCGCTGACCATTGGTTGGTTGCTGGTGGGGGTTGGGACTTTGCTGACCCCAACGCCGGTGCCCATCGGCATTATTATGATTGCGGTCGGTCTCTATATGGTCGCCCGCCATTCGGCCTTTGCCCGTCGAGGGATCGTTTGGTTCCGAGAGCGGGTGCCTCGCTTCTCTAAAATGCTCAATGCCCAGAAGCCTCGCTTTGGCAAAGGCTTCAAACGGTTTATCGAACGCACCGACCCGGAAAAGAAGCGCAAAAAAAGCGGTGGAGATCCTTAGCTTGGGGATCGATCCCCAGCGCCTTACCCCCTGGGATGGCTGGTTCGGTGCAAATGGGACAGAGCCGCTTTGTCCACTGCCGTATAGCGCTGGGTGGTCGAGAGCGACGCATGGCCCAGCAGGTCTTGGATGGTGCGCAGATCCCCGCCAGCGGCCAGCAAATGGGTGGCAAAGCTGTGGCGCAACGCATGCGGCGTCGCAGAGTCCGGCAGGCCGAGCAGTGCGCGAACGCGGCGCATTTGGCGTTGAACCACGCCGGGATTGAGCCGCTTGCCCCGCGCACCCAAAAACAAAGGATCCTCCGGCCCACCTGCGAAGGGGCATTGGGCCAAATAATCCTCAATGGCGGCCTCGACCACCGGCAAGACCGGCACGACGCGCTGTTTGTTGCCTTTGCCCAGAACGGTGATGGCCGGGGCCCGGGGCAGGTCGCGCCGGTTCAAAGCCAGGGCCTCGCCCAACCGTAGACCGCAGCCATATAATAATGTGAGAATGGCCACATCCCGAGCAGCGATCCAGGGCTCCAGGGAAACCACCTCGGCCATGGACAAGGCTTCCATGGCGTCTTCTTCGGCCAGCGGTTTGGGCACACCCCGGGGAATTTTCGGTGTGCCAAGCGCGGCCAGGGCGGGGTTGGAGAGCACGCCGCGCCGGTCGAGCCAGCGATAAAAATTCCGCAAGCTGGACAGCGCCCGGGCCAGGGAGCTGCGCGACAGACCCTCGGCGGTGCGGTTTGCCAAATAGGCGCGGAAATCACCGGTGCTAAGGCGGGCCAGCAAGGCTGTATCCGGGGTTTGGCCTTGGTGATCGGCGATAAAAACCAGGAAGGCGGCCAAATCCCGACCATAGGCCGCCAAGGTGTGTCCTCCCGCCCGGCGCTCATGGCCCAACCACAACAGCCAATCCCCAATCAGCCCTTCAAGGGTCGGATCAGCGGGGAAATGGAGCGGTGGGATCAGCGCCCGGGCTGCGGCATCCATCGGCGCAAGCAGTTCTCAATGACCCGGGCAATGAAGGACAGCATGTCCACAGCCATATCGGGCGTAAACGCATTGACCTCCCGGCAGCCCAGAGCCAGCACGCCATCCGGGCGGTCAGGGCTGATATCCAAGCGGATGATGGCGTCCGAGCGCAGGCCCAGACCCTGGTCGCCATAGATGTCTGGCTCGCCGTCATTCAATTGCGGGCGCAGAATGTGGGTCTGGTCCAAGCCGAGCAGGGCCGTGACTTGCCCCGGCGGCAAATGAGTGAGCCCCAAGCCATGGAGCACCGGTTGTTGGTCGCCCGCGCTTTGTGGACCGTCCTCGGCATGTTCCAGGCGCAACACCGCCACGTCCACATCCAACAAATGGGGCAGGTCTTCGGTGATGGTCCGCATCAAAGGACCCAGGCCATCGCTGTCGAGCAGGGCCAGGGCCGCGCGCATGGTGCCCTTTTGGACATCATGATTGATCTTGCTGTTGGTGATCAGCTCTTCAGCACAGCTGGATAGGTCGGTGATTTCCCGGCGTAAGCGTCCAACCAGCGCATCCCGGAAGTCTATGACCGTGCCGCCACTATCATCGAACCGGGACGGCAGGGCCGCCCCGATCAACAGCTCCGGATGGTCTGACAAGAACTCTGGATGGGCACGGAGATAATCGAGCACCTGTTTCGGGTCGACTGTCGCGGTGGGCGCGGGCGTTTGTTGGGACCCAACGGCGGCATCACCATCCATTGTCTTCTCCTTTGCGCAGCGGCGCATTGACCCTGTCCGGAAAACCCGCCAGATAACGGACTTGAAAACCGGAAACCACGGGGATCACATCCAGGGTAAGAGACCACGATGTCACCCTTGATGACCCCAAGGAGTGTAGCCCATGGGTGGGGGGAACCACAAGACCTGCTCTAACCCCGAGTCGATGGGCCTGTTTCCGGAAGACCCGACGGGCCAACGGGTTCGGGTTCAAACCCTGCTCCCGGTGCCCGGACCCTATGATTATCGCCTGCCTGCCGAATGGGCAGAGGCGGTTCAGGAAGGCTCCATCCTGTCGGTTCCGGTGGGCGGGCGGCAGCTGCTGGGCGTGGTCCGAACGGTGTTTTCAGGCCAAGAGGCGGAGGAGACCGATGCCTCCGATGTCTCTGATGCGACCGCGCCGCCCTGGGATCGCCTGAAACCGATTGAGGCTCTGGCAGACAGCCCACCCTTGCCCGCTGATATTTTGCCCTTCGTCGATTGGGTGGCCGCTTATACGGTGTCCCTGCCGGGTTCGGTATTGCGCTTGGCCCTGTCTTGCCCGGCGGCGTTGCGCCCTCCTGCGGGGCGGCCCGGATATCGGTTGGCTGCCGAACCCGACATCGCTGCAGATCCGGGCCTGCGCCTGACCCCGGCACGCAGGCGGATCCTGGATGTCTTGGGGGGCCTGGGCGGCGTGGCGCTGGCTGCGGAGGACCTGGCCCGGGAGGCAGGCGTGGGCCGGGAGACGGTGCGTGCCGCAGCACGGGCCGGACTGCTTGAACCGGTGGTTTTGGCTGGGGAGGAGGGGGCACCCCGCTTCTCCCAAGGGCAGGGAGTGTCGGAACCGCCCGCGTTATCGCCGGAGCAAAATGTCGCGGCAGACCAATTGGTGGCCAAAGTCGGAGCCGGTTTTTCCGTCACACTCTTAGAAGGGGTCACCGGGTCGGGCAAAACCGAGGTTTATCTACAGGCGGTCAGGGCGGCGCTCGCGGATGGGAAGCGCGCTCTGGTGTTGCTGCCTGAAATTGCCTTAAGCGAGGCCATTCTGTCGCGCGTAACAGGGCAATTGGGGGCATCCGTAGCCCTTTGGCATTCCGGCATGGGCCAAGCCGACCGCCGCCGGACCTGGCGGGCGATTGCCCGGGGCAAAGTCTCCGTCGTGGTCGGTGCCCGATCCGCCTTGTTCCTCCCCATGGCCGATCTGGGGCTGATTGTGGTCGATGAGGAACATGACGCCGCCTTTAAACAAGACGAGGGGGTGGCCTATCACGGTCGCGACATGGCGGTGGTGCGGGGGCAGTTGGGAGGGTTTCCGGTATTGTTGGCCTCGGCAACCCCTTCCCTGGAGACCTTGGAGAATGTCCGGTCCGGTCGCTATGACCGGGTTAGGCTGGCCAGACGCCATGGTGGCGCGCAGCTGCCGGAGATCGCTTTGGTCGATATAACGGAGACCCCGCCGGATCGCTGGGCCTTGCCCGGGGATGCGGAAGGCCCGGCCCGGCGCATGGGCTGGTTGACCCCGCCGGTGATTGCGGCGGTGGAGCAATGCCTGGCCGAGGGCGATCAGGCTCTGCTGTTTCTCAATCGGCGGGGGTATGCGCCGCTGACCCTGTGTCGGGTGTGCGGCTATCGCATCCGCTGCCCCTCCTGCACGGCCTGGCTGGTGGAGCATCGCCGGGTCGGACGGCTGGTCTGTCACCATTGCGGCCATACGGAGCGTTTGCCGCAAAACTGTCCGTCTTGTGGCCATGAGGGCAGCTTGGCCCCCTGTGGTCCGGGTGTGGAACGTCTGGCCGAAGAAGCCCAGGTTCGGTTTCCGGAAGCGCAGATGGTTGTCGCGGCCTCCGACACCATGGGGGGACCCAAGGCAGCGGCGGAGGTTGCGGATCGGATCCGCGCCCGGGAGGTGAACCTGATCATCGGCACCCAGGTCATGGCCAAGGGTCATCACTTTGCGCACCTGACGATGGTGGGTGTCGTGGATGGCGATCTGGGGCTTGCGGGAGGCGATCCCAGGGCGGCTGAACGGACCCATCAATTGCTGCATCAGGTCGCCGGACGGGCCGGTCGGGCGGAGCGTCCGGGACGGGTTTTGATCCAAACGGCGGATCCTGGAATGCCCGTTATGGAGGCCTTGGCGAGCGGGGACTCGGAGTCATTTTTTGCCGCTGAGGCGGAAGAAAGGCAGGCATTTTCCTTGCCGCCTTATGGCCGGTTGGCCAGCATTTTGATTTCCGGGCCGAAAGAGGACCAAGTCGAAGAAACCGCACGGCGCCTAGGTTTATCCGCCCCCAAAGACCCCCGGGTGACCGTCTTGGGACCCTCGCCACCCCCCTTGGCAGTGCGTGCTGGTCGCCATCGCAGGCGGATTTTGGTGGCCTCTCCCAAGGCCCTCCGCCTGCAGCCGCTTTTGCGTCACTGGTTGGGGTTGGTGCAGCCCCCAAGCAGTGTCACTGTCCGCGTGGATGTGGACCCGGTGTCCTTTCTATAGCTGCGGTTGGGTCGGGTTCTGAGCCGGATCAGACGGGGCGAGAAATCTTGTCATCTTCAACCAAATGAGGGGCGGAGACGCAGTTGCATGGCGGTGCGCCCTGTGCTAGGTAAGCTTCGCGCTTGGGGGAAATAGAGCCGTTAGGGGGGCAATATCCCAAGTGTTCCAACAAGTTGCGTTCCGAAGGGACGCATATTGAAGAACATCTTCTTTGGGGCTTTTCGCACGTGTCTTCCGATATGGCAGGACAGTCGGGGCTAGCAGACCGCTACGCTTCGGCGCTCTACGAGTTGGCGGACGAAGGCGGCGTCTTGGACGCTGTCGCGACCGACCTTCGAACCCTTAAGGTCATGATCGACGATAGCGCCGATCTGCGCCGGGCCTTGTCCAGCCCGGTCATTGGCCGCGAGGAGCAGGGAAAAGCCCTGGCCGCGTTAGCAGCAAAAGCTGAGTTCGCACCGCTGACCACCCGCTTTGTCGGAATGGTGGCCGCGAACCGACGCATCTTTGCGCTGCCCGGCATGATCAAGTCCTTCCTGACCATCCTGGCTGCGCGCCGGGGCGAACAGTCGGCCGAGGTGATTTCCGCCTCTCCGCTGACCGATGCCCAACGCTCGGCACTTGGGGCGGCTCTGAAGAAAGCCATGGGCAACGACGTCTCGATCGAAGAAACGGTGGACCCGACCCTGATGGGCGGCATGGTCGTTACTGTCGGATCGCGAATGGTCGATAGCTCTCTGCGAACCAAATTGAAACGGTTGCAACTCGCCATGAAAGGGGTTGGGTGATGGAAATCCGCGCCGCGGAAATTTCCGCGATCCTGAAGGAACAGATCGCCAATTTCGGAACTGAGGCCGAATCCGCCGAAGTGGGTAAGGTTCTCGCGGTCGGTGACGGTATCGCCCGCGTACACGGGCTGGATCGCGTCCAGGCCGGCGAAATGGTCGAGTTTTCCAACGGTGTTAAGGGCATGGCCCTCAACCTGGAAAGCGACAATGTCGGTGTCGTGATCTTTGGTCCGGACACGGACATTAAAGAAGGCGACGTCGTGAAGCGGACCCAGTCCATTGTGGACGTGCCCGCTGGCAAGGGGCTGCTGGGTCGTGTGGTTGACGGTCTGGGTAACCCGATCGATGGCAAGGGCGAACTGACCGACGTTGCGCTGACGCGGGCCGAAGTCAAGGCCCCGGGCATCATCCCCCGGAAGTCAGTGCACGAGCCGGTGCAAACCGGTCTGAAGGCCATCGACAGCCTGATCCCGATTGGTCGCGGTCAGCGCGAACTGGTCATTGGGGACCGCCAGACCGGCAAGACCGCCGTGATCCTGGACACCATCCTGAACCAGAAGTCGGTCAACGACAAAGCCACCAATGACAGCGAGAAGCTGTTCTGCGTCTATGTGGCGGTTGGTCAGAAGCGCTCCACGGTCGCCCAGGTGGTGCGGACCTTGGAAGAGCGCGGTGCCATGGACTACACCGTGGTGGTTGCTGCCACGGCGTCCGAACCGGCCCCGCTGCAATTCATCGCGCCCTATACCGGCTGTACCATCGGTGAATTCTTCCGCGACAATGGCATGCATGCGGTCATCTTCTATGATGATCTGTCCAAGCAGGCCGTCGCCTATCGTCAGATGTCCTTGCTGCTGCGTCGTCCGCCGGGCCGTGAAGCCTATCCGGGTGACGTGTTCTACCTGCACAGCCGTCTGCTGGAACGGGCCGCCAAGCTCAATGATGACAATGGCGCCGGGTCCCTGACCGCCCTGCCGGTGATTGAAACCCAAGCCAACGACGTGTCCGCTTACATTCCGACCAACGTGATCTCGATCACCGACGGTCAGATCTTTCTGGAAACGGACTTGTTCTTTAAGGGTATCCGTCCTGCGGTGAACGTCGGTCTGTCCGTGTCTCGTGTGGGATCCTCGGCACAGATCAAGGCGATGAAGCAGGTGGCGGGCACCATCAAGCTGGAACTGGCTCAGTATCGCGAAATGGCGGCCTTCGCCCAGTTCGCTTCTGACCTGGATCCGGCAACCCAAAAGCTGCTGAACCGTGGCTCTCGTCTGACCGAGTTGCTCAAGCAAGCCCAATACTCTCCGCTGGCGGTGGAAGAGCAAGTCGTGGTGATCTTCGCAGGCACCAATGGCTATCTCGATAAGCTGCCGCTGACGGATGTGGGTCGTTTTGAGAGCTCCTTGCTCGACGACATGCGGTCCTCTGGCGCCGATATCCTCGACGGCATCCGCACCGGCAAGGTGCTGACCGACGAGATCAAGGAAAAGCTGACCAGCTTCCTTGACGATTTCGCCAAAAAGTTCGCCTAAGTCCACGGGGGTGTGGGCTGTGAGGGAGGTCCGCGAGGATCTCCCTTCAGCGAACCAAGCGTAAACGTTTTCGCGCGCGGCTGTTCGGGGGTCGAACCAAGCGCGAGGAAACGGAAAACCAAAGGGGAGAATGGGGTGTCCTCTAGCCCACTGGGCTCAAGACGCTCCCGGACCCCCGGATAAATGAACGGGTAGTCCAAACGATGGCCAATTTGAAGGAACTCCGGGTCCGGATCGGTTCGGTCAAATCGACCCAGAAGATTACCTCGGCCATGAAAATGGTCGCGGCATCCCGTCTGCGCCGAGCTCAGGAAACCGCCGAAGCGGCGCGTCCGTTCTCGGAGCGGATGGAACGGATGCTCGGCAATGTGGCCGCCTCTGTGGGTGGACAAGCTGGCGCGCCCCGTCTTCTGGCAGGCACCGGCAGTGATGAAGTTCAGCTGTTGGTGGTGATGACCGCGAACCGGGGCCTGTGCGGCGGCTTTAACTCGTCGATCATCAAGGCCGCGCGCACCATGGCGTTGGAGCTCAAAGCCTCGGGCAAGATCGTGAAGATCCTGTGCGTCGGCAAAAAGGGCCGCGATGGTCTGAAAGCTGAATTTTCCAAGGAAATCGTCGAGCTTTATGACGAGTTCGGCAGCAAAGGCCCGGTTTATGGCGATGCCGAAGCCGTGGGCAAGCGGATCCTGGAAATGTTCGAGGCGGGCGAGTTTGACGTCTGCACCTTGATCTACAACAAGTTCCAATCCGCCATCAGCCAGATCGTGACCCGGCAACAGCTGGTTCCCTTTGCGCCGCCGGAAGCGGCCAATGAGAACGAGCCCGCCGCCGGTCCGACGGCAAGCTATGAATATGAACCCGACGAGGAAGGCATCCTGAAAGAGCTGCTGCCGACCAATGTCACGGTTCAAGTCTATGGCTCCATGCTGGAAAGCTTCGCCTCTGAACAGGGCGCGCGGATGACCGCCATGGACAATGCCACCCGGAATGCCGGGGACATGATCAAGAAGTTGACCTTGACCTACAACCGTACCCGCCAAGCCCAAATCACCAAGGAGCTGATCGAAATCATCTCCGGGGCGGAGGCGCTTTAGGGTCGGCCCGTCGGGCAAGGATTAAGGGGATCTTCCATCCGGGGGACCCGATGGGCCAGGACAACAGTCCGGTTCGGCGGGGGACCAAAGGAAGAGATGCAAAGAACCGGTCCTTCGGGGACCACTTACGTGAAACTGGGGTCCCTGGCGTAACAAAGGGACCGAACGATCGGGAAGTCAGGAGCACTATCCATGGCGAACAATGTCGGAACCATCACCCAGGTCATGGGCGCTGTTGTGGACGTGAAGTTCGACGGCGATCTGCCGCCGATCCTCTCTGCGCTGGAATGTGACAACAACGGCAACCGCTTGGTCCTGGAAGTGGCGCAGCATTTGGGTGAAAACACCGTGCGCTCCATTGCCATGGATTCCACGGACGGTCTGGTGCGGGGCAACACTGTCTCTGCCACCGGCGAGCCGATCAAAGTGCCGGTTGGTCCGGAAGTGCTGGGTCGCATCATGAACGTCATCGGCGAGCCGGTGGACGAGCGCGGCGATGTTGGCGCCAAGATGACCTATCCGATTCACAAGGCGGCGCCGGAATTTGCCGAACAGTCCACAGACACCGAAATCCTGTCCACCGGCATTAAGGTGATCGACTTGCTCGCCCCTTACACCAAGGGCGGTAAGGTCGGTCTGTTCGGTGGTGCCGGTGTGGGCAAGACCGTGTTGATCATGGAGCTGATCAACAACGTCGCCAAAGGCCACGGTGGTTACTCGGTTTTCGCCGGTGTGGGGGAACGGACCCGGGAAGGGAACGATCTCTACCACGAAATGATTGAATCCGGCGTTATCGACCTGGAAGGCGGCAACTCCAAGGCCGCTCTGGTTTATGGTCAGATGAATGAGCCGCCGGGTGCCCGTGCCCGTGTCGCCCTGTCCGGTCTGGCTCAAGCGGAATATTTCCGCGATGAAGAAGGCCAGGACGTGCTGTTCTTCGTCGATAACATCTTCCGCTTCACCCAGGCCGGTTCTGAAGTGTCCGCCCTGCTGGGTCGTATCCCCTCTGCGGTGGGGTATCAGCCGACCCTGGCCACCGACATGGGTGCCCTGCAGGAACGGATCACCTCGACCAAGAAGGGCTCGATCACCTCGGTGCAAGCCATTTACGTGCCTGCCGATGACTTGACTGACCCGGCCCCGGCCACCTCCTTCGCCCACTTGGACGCCACCACGGTGTTGAACCGTGCGATCGCCGAGTTGGGGATTTACCCGGCGGTGGATCCGCTGGACTCCACTTCCCGCGCCCTGGACCCGAATGTGGTCGGCAATGAGCACTACACCATTGCCCGTGAAGTGCAGCGGGTGCTGCAGACCTACAAGTCTCTGCAAGACATCATCGCCATTCTGGGCATGGACGAACTGTCCGAAGAAGACCGTCTGGTGGTCGCCCGGGCCCGGAAGATCCAACGCTTCCTGTCCCAGCCGTTCCACGTGGCCGAAGTCTTCACCGGTTCCCCGGGCAAGCTCGTGTCCCTGGAAGACACCATAAAAGGCTTCAAGGGCCTGGTCGAAGGCGAATACGACCACATGCCCGAACAAGCGTTCTACATGGTCGGGAACATGGACGAGGCCATCGAAAAGGCCAAGAAGCTGGCTGCCGACGCCGCGTAATCATCGCGTGGTTGGGGGCGGGCCGACCGCCCCCAAACCGATGCCCGCTTCGGGTAGACTTATGTGATGGGGGTTTTTTCCGCAGCGCTCTGGGGGCGCAGCTTGGAAAAACGCACTGGAAGGAATTGGGCCGATGGCCGAAACCACGGAATTCGAACTGGTCTCACCGGAAAAGCTGCTGGTCTCTGAACCGGTGGAAATGGTTGTGGTTCCCGGGACCGAGGGTGATTTCGGTGCTCTGCCGCAGCATGCGCCCATGCTGTCCACCCTGCGCCCTGGCGTGATCTCAATCTACAAAGACGGCGCGGTGGTCAAGACCATCTTCGTTGCCGGGGGCTTCGCGGAAGTCACCGAAACCCGCTGCACGGTTTTGGCCGAAGAAGCGGTGGATCTGGCCAATGAGAGCGTTGATGCCATTAAGGCCCGGATCCAGACCGCCGATGATCTGCTGAAGGAAGCCGATACGGCAGCAGACAAGGCTGAAGCGGAAAAGAAAATGGCCACCGCCCAGGCAATGTTGGAAGCCAAGGAAGCGGCAGCCTAAAGCGCCTCTGTAAAGTCCAAGACACAGGTCATTAACGTCGTCCCGACAGTGGGACGGCGTTTTTTTTATACTTCGTCTGTACCCGGTGCGCCGATGGTTCCTTTGGATACGCCATCCTCTATCAAATCATCATCGATCTGTAGCGCACGCTGAAAGGCCGGGCGCTGCCCACAACGCGCCACATAGCTGGTGAAGAGCGGGCGTTCGGGAAGCCAATCAAATTGCAGTCCCCACCGGATCTGCGAACCGACATAGACATCGGCGGCGGTGAACTGGTGTGACCCACCAATCCAGGGACCCGCAGACGGATCCGAAGGCAGCGCGGTTTCCAGGGCGGCAATCATGGTCGCCACATCAAAATAGCCAACCATGCGCTTATGGATGCCTTCCGGATTGACGCCCATGCTCAGATCACAAATGGCGCTTTCCACCGGACCGGCGACAAAGAACAGCCAGCGGTAATAGGCCGCCCGGTCCTGGAGCGCCGGTGCCAAACCAGCTTCCGGGAAGGCATCGGCCAAATAGGCGCAAATGGCAGCGGATTCCGTAATCACCCTCTCTCCATGGGTGACGGTGGGCACTTTCCCCAACGGATTGAGTTTCAGGAACGCATCCGCCTTCATGTCCGTTTCATAGGACAGGATCCGGGTTTCGTAGAGCTGGCCCACTTCCTCGAGCATCCACCGGGCAATGCGACCCCGAGACAAAGGGTGGGTGTACAAGACCAGGGCCGGATCCATTTTGGTCATCAAGCGCTCCAAAGAACTAAGAATTTACAGATGAATGTTATGTGGGCGTTTTCGCGCTTTTTTTGGCCCCAAAGTCCCAAAAAGTGAGCCAAAAAAAGACTGTTATCGTAAACTCTTTGGTGTTTGTGTGCGCTGCACCCATTATATCCAGGGTAGGGGTTGGTGGGAAAGGCAGCAGGACTTTGCCTGTTTTTTCGGGGCGCAATCTGACAGATCGGACAAAGGTACGTTTATGGCCGTGTGGGACTTATCCGACATTCCATGGGATCAGTTTGACCCAACCAAAGTTGACCCGGACAGCCTGAAAATCGCCAAAGCCGCCGCTCTGACGGAAAGCAATGGGCTGCTTTATGGTGAGCATTTGGCGGTTTTGTTCCGCGATGATCCGTATTTCCTGACCCTGGTCGGCGATTGGGGGGCGGAGGAAGAGCAGCATGGTATGGCCCTGGGTCGTTGGGCTCAGATGGCCGATCCCAGCTTCGATTTTGCCGATGCTTTGTCCCGGTTTCGGGCCGGATATGAGATCCCTAGTTTGGGCGAGACTTCTGTGCGCGGCTCCCTGGTTGGCGAAATGGTGGCGCGCTGCATCGTCGAAAGCGGCACCAGCTCGCTGTATTCCGCCTTACGCGATCACAGCGAAGAACCAGTGTTCAAAGCCATTTGCGGCAAAATCGCCGCCGATGAGTTCCGGCATTACAAGCTGTTCCTGACCACCCTTGAGCGCCTGTTGCAGGATCAGCAGGTTGGCGCAGTGCGGCGGATCCTAATTGCTTTGGGGCGGGTGCGGGAAAGCGAAGATGACGAGCTGTCCTACGCCTTCCATGTGGCCAATGACGCCCCGGATCTGCCCTATCAGCGCAAGATTTGCGCAACGGCCTATTCCGGCATTGCCTATGCGCTCTATCGACCGGAACATGCCAAGCGCGCCACTCGGATGATGGTCAAGGCTGTGGGATTGGATCCGCAAGGCAAACTGGCAGCGGTTCTGGGCGAGGGGATTTGGCGCTTTGTTTCCCGCAAGGCCGCCCAACATCGCCGGGCCACGCAGGAGCAGAGTTCCATCGCCGCTTAGGGCTCGATCGCTGTGCAATAGGGACCGAGCTCAGCAACGACGCGTTCGTAGATGTCGCGTTTGAACGGCACCACCAGCGCCGTTAGCTCTTCAACGGGAGCCCATTTCCAGCGGCTGAATTCCGGATGATCGGTGTCGATATTGATCGCACTGTCATCGCCCAAAAACCGCATCGCATACCATTTTTGGGTTTGGCCGCGATATTTGCCCTTCCACAGCTTGCCGATCAGCTCTTCAGGCAGGTCATAGGGCAGCCAGTCGGCAATTTCGCCAATGATTTCCGCATCCCGGGTGCCGATCTCTTCTTCCAGTTCCCGCAGCGCCGCTTCTTTGGGGTCCTCGCCTTTGTCGAGGCCGCCCTGGGGCATTTGCCAAACATCGCCCTGGAAATCCAGCCGCTGGGCGACAAAGACCAAGCCGTCGCGGTTGATCAGCATCATGCCGACATTCGGACGATAGGGCAGATCCTCCTTGTTTACGGACTTGGAGGATTTCGAAGACTTGCTCATGGGGACAGGATCCTTACCCGGACGGAGACAGCACCAAGGCGGATGCCGGGGCCAGCACAAGGCCCTTTTCCGGGAGGGTATCCAACCAGCGCGACAAACGATAGAGGGTCAGCGGTGTGGCCTCGGTGATGATCACCGCAAAGCCCTGGGCGCGGGCCACGCTTTCCACATAGGACAGGCGCTCATCCACCGCGCGGGTGAAGGGTTCGCTGTCGAGCGGCAGGGTGACCGAGGCCACTGCGGGCAGCACATCGCCATTGGTGTTGACCGCATTGGCCGCACCCTGGTGGACATACATCAGGCCCCGGGTTTTCATATCTTGCAGGATCGGGCGCATCAGGGCCGGGTTGTCGGTGAATTGGCCGCCTTCCGTCGCCAGCAAACCGACATAGCCCCCGGCGCGGCTCATCACCACCTCCAGCCGACGCTTGTTCTCAATTTCTGGCAGCATGGACATCAAGGCCAGCGGGCCCGGATCTTCCGCCGGGAAGCTGCGCCCTTCCACGGGCAGTTCCAGCAAGGTCTCATGACCGCCTTGTCGGGCGCGTCCCATCCAGACCGCGAGATCCCGGGCATAGGGATCAAAGGCCAGGGTTACATCCGGCGGCATGCCGCCAATGGCGGCTTCGGTCGGTTCGGACCGCTGCCCCAAGCCGGTGATGATGACCCCGACCCGAGGTAGGGAGGCATCGCCCTCAAACGGGCGGGCGTAAACCCGCCAGGGAATGGCATTGTTCGGCCCAATCACCGGCAGATCGCCAAAGCGGGATTGCCGCAGCATCTCTGTGCGCGGCGCGGGCGGCAGGGGGGCGGCCGGACCCCAGCGGCTGGGTTGGGGCAGCAACGCATAGCGCGGCATTTGCCCAGGCCGGAAGCCTTCTTCCAGCGGCAAAGTCGGCAGGGCAGGCGGCGGCACCGGCAGACCCACCGGGATCAGCTCTCCCGGGGGACGGCGCAGCATGGTCTGGGCCGAGCCACCGCTTTCGGTCTGCGTCGGATCTTCCAGCGGCGTGTCGACCCCCTCTTGGGTCACGACCTCGGTGGGGGCTGTCGACGGTCCGCTGGGCAAATCCGGTTCCGGCAAGGGCGGGTCTTCTGGGGATGCTGCGGCCAAAGCCGGGTCGTCCCCCGCTTGCGCAGCGGGGTCTGCGGTTGGATCTGCGGTCGCTTCTGGTGTGCCTTCCCCCAACCAAGCGGCCCGATCCGCATCCCGTTGGCTTTGACCCTCCAGCACCGGATCAGGTGCTGCGGTCGGACCTTCCGCCAAAACCGGGTCCGGCGCGGGTGGGTCCGGCTCGCCTGTGGCGTCGGCTCTGGGCTCCGGTATCGGCTCCGCATCTGCGGACATCATTGGTTCGGACTCCATGACGTCCGGCATCACGGATCCCGCACCCGTGTCAGGGTCGGCCTCAGGAATGGGGGGGATGGCGCCGCGCTCCCGTTGCTCGGCCAGCATTTGGTCCGGGACCATGGCGCTGTCCGGGGCCAGCGGTCCGGCGATAAAAGCCCAGGCCGCAACCAGGGAGCCCAGCAATAAAACGGCCAGGCTGGCCAGGACTAGGCTGCGGGTTTTTCCCGATCCTTTTTCGGCCTCGTCGTCGTCGTCCTCCCCGTCAAAGGGATCGGCGCCGAAATCGTCCATGTCGGGATCAAAATCGGCAAAGGGATCGTCATCATCCTGGGCCGCAGGACCGGCCCGCATCGGGGCTGCAGCCGCAGCCGGACGACCGCCGGGATCGCGGCTTGCCGACAAGGGCGGCGGCGCGCGGTCGTCCTCGTCTGGCGGGCCGAGATCGTCAAAATCGCCGAGATCGGTGAAATCGAAGGCGGGTTCCGCCTCTTCCTTTTTGCCGCCTCCGAGCAGGCGCTTGAAGAAACCGGGTTTTTTCTTACCCCCGCCCCGGTCATCGTCGTCGTCGTCGACCATCAGGTCGTCGACGTCGAACTCGTCCATATCGCCGAGATCGTCATCCTCATCGCCGCCGGTTAGCCCGGCGAAGGGATTGTCGTCTCCGCCCCCATAGTCGTCGAGATCGACATCCGCATCGGCTGCACCCATGCGGGACCGCTCTTCCGGCGGCATGCGCGGCGGGAAGTCGTCTCCAATATCCGCATAGGGGTCGTTTTCGTCCGGGGCGTATTCGCCCTCATCATATACAAAGGCGGCTTCTTCGACGCCCTCATGATCAAGCTCGGAGCGGGCGGCACCTTTGCGTTTGCCCCCCGCTCCTTTTTTGCCCTTGTTGCGACCGAACAGGGCCACTGGACTCAGCCGCCTTGGGCCCGGGCGCCGAACAGGGCGAGGCCACGGATTAGATCCAAGGCCCGAGACAGCTGGTAGTCCTCCGGCGTGTCGTTTTCGGTATTGGCATCGGCGTTCTCGCCCTCACCAGGGGTGGTGGCGTCGTCTTCACCGGTGTCATTGCCCAGCGCATTGCGCAGATCCGCTTCGCTGCGGCTGGGGCCACCTTCCAGGGTTTCCACCCGCGCCGGTTCGATGGCAATGTCCGGTTCGATGCCGGTGGCTTGGATCGAGCGACCGGAGGGCGTGTAATACCGCGCCGTGGTCAGACGCATCGCCCCATGACCGGGCAGGGGCATGATGGTTTGCACACTGCCCTTGCCGAAGGATTTGGTGCCAACCACCAGACCCCGGCGATGGTCTTGCAGGGCTCCGGCGACAATTTCGCTGGCCGAGGCCGAGCCACCATTGATCAGCACCACCAGGGGCAGGCCGTCCAGATTATCCCCGGGCTTGGCGGAGAAGCGCTGGGTGTCGGCATTTTCCCGGGAGCGGGTGGAGACGATCTCGCCCTGTTCCAGGAAGGTGTCGGACACGCTGATGGCTTGATCCAACAGACCGCCGGGATTGTTGCGCAGGTCCAGAACCAGGCCAGAGAGCTTGTCGCCCGCCTCTTCCTGGATTTCAGCGATGGCGTCTTCCAGGCCCTCTTGGGTCTGTTCGGAGAAATTGGTGATCCGGACATAGCCCACATCTTCGCCTTCCAAGCGCCAGCGGACCGACCGGATGGTGATGATGTCGCGGACAATGGTGACGTCAAAGGCTTCGCGGCCTTCGCGGCGGATGGTCAGGACGATGGCCTCGCCCACCGGGCCGCGCATTCTTTCCACGGCTTCGGACAAGGTCAGCCCCAGCACGCTTTCGCCATCCAGATCGGTGACAAAATCGCCGGGCTCAATGCCAGCCCGGGCCGCTGGGGTGTCATCGATGGGGGAGACGACTTTGACATAGCCCTCTTCCATGGTGACTTCGATGCCCAAGCCGCCAAACTCGCCCCGGGTCTGGACCCGCATGTCGTCGAAGCTTTTCCGGGTCAGATAGCTGGAATGGGGATCCAAGGAGGTCAGCATGCCGTTGATGGCGGCCTCGACCAGTTCCTCATCGTCGACCTGTTCGACATATTCCTGTTTGACCCGCTCAAAAACCTCCGCGAACAAACCCATCAGCTCATAGGTTTCTTCAGAGCCAGCGGCCTTGGCCGAAATGCCTTCGGAGGTAATGTGACCGATGGCGAAGGCGGTGCCGGCGATGACGACGGCGCTGATCCAGTTTTTCAACTTCATCCCTTAAGGTCACCTTTGCTTGCTTGCAGCCAGGGCAGCGGGTCTATGGGCTGACCCTTTTGCCGCAATTCCAGATACAGGATTTGGTCGTCGCCCGATCCCATGCGTCCAATTGGTTCACCCGGAGAGACATATTGCCCGGGAACTCCGTCTAATTCGTTAAGACCTGCTAACAAGGTATGATATCCGTCACCATGTTCCAGGATCAAAATCTTCCCATAGGCCCGAAAAGGTCCCGCGAACGCCACCGTAGCATGAAATGGGGCGACGATTTGGGCATTGCTGCGTGTTTTTAGCCGAATGCCGCGAACTTTATCGCCGGTTTCCGTCTCATCCCCAAAGGCACTGATCAAGGATCCGCGGGCTGGCAGGGGCAGGGTGCCTTTGGCCGCCCGGAAGGCTTGGCCGGACAGAGCCGGGCGGGCCGCGCCCAAATTCGCCGGGGCGGCGGTGTTTTGTGCCACCGCTGGCGCGGGTGGCGTCTCCGGCGTGGGTGAAGGGCTGGTGACGGCGGCGGGGGTTGCGCTGGGGTCAGCTGCTGAGGGGTCCGGCTCCGGATCTGCCATGCGGTTTTGTTGCATGGTCGAGGGCGCTTCAGTGGGCATCTGAGACGGTGGAGGCGGCTTTTGCACGATTAAGGAGGCAATGCGTTGGGTTTTGCGCCGTTCCGCTTCCGCCTCCAGCCCCGCCATCAATTCGACCAGATCGGCGGCCTCGCCACCCAAAATGCTCAACCGCCGTTCCGTGTCCTGCTGCTCCAGGCGCAAAATCCGCCGCAGCGAGCGGGTCCGATCCATCAGCTCGGCGATTTCCCCATGTTCGGCGCGCAACCGATCCCGGGTGCTGGCGATCTGTGACCTTTCGGCCTTCAAGGCGATGGAGACGGTGTTGAGTTCCTGCAGCCGGGTGGCCAATGCCGTGGCTGAGGAGCGGATCCGGGGAATGGCCGAGCGCAGCAAAATCGCCCCCCGCACCGTGTCGGCGGGCTCGCCCGGCTGAATGATCAGGGCGTCGGTAGGCCGCCATGCCAAGCGCTGGACGGTGGTCAGGACCGAGGCGGTTTGGCTTTGTCGCCGTTCCAGGGCGGCGCGCAATGTGCGCTCCTCGCGGCCCAAAGCCCGCTCTCGGTCTTCCAAGGCGGTCAAGGTTTCTTCCAGATCCTGGATCCGGGCCGCACTGGCAATCAGCTTGGTGCGGACGGTTTCCATCTCCGCCTCCAGCTCCTTGGCGCGGCTTTCCAGGCGGCTGCGCTCATCTTGCTGCACTTGCAGGTCACGCTTGACCTCCCGCAGGCGGTCTTCCGTCGCCGGAGCAACGCCGCCGGTTGTTTGTGCCAACGCGGCAGGGGCCGGTCCCAGGAGCAGGGACAGCCCGATCAGCAGAAGGAGCGAGAAACGGATACGAGAAGCGGTCGAAAGACGACCGGAAGGAACCGTCCGATCCTGTGGCCGGACGGGAGAACAGGGAAAGAAGGGCGGGACCGTCCTATTCTGCCGCATCGGCTTGGTTGACATCCCCTGTGGCGGTGACCAGCGGCACCCCGGTCATGGCTGCAGGTTGCGGCAAGCCTAAGAACTGCAGCAGGGTCGGGGCGATATCGGCCAAGGACCCGTCGCGCAAGGATGCGCCATCGCCGCCAACGGCCAGGACGCCATCGACTTTGCCGACCGTATGGGCGGTGTGGGGCTGGCCGGTTTCAGGATCTTTCATCAGCTCCGCATTGCCATGATCGGCGGTGACGAACAAGACGCCACCGGCCTGTTGGACCGCTTGTTCCAGGCGCGTCATGCAGCCATCGACGCAGGCTGCGGCTTGCACGGCCGCCTCCATCACACCGGTATGGCCAACCATGTCGCCATTGGCAAAGTTTACGATGATCAGATCAAAACGGTTCTCTGTGATCACTTTGACCAAGTTATCAGTGACTTCCGGGGCGGACATGTCCGGCTGCAGATCATAGGTCGCCACATCCGGGCTTTTGATCAGGATGCGCTCTTCGCCCGGGAAGGGGTCTTCCTCGCCGCCATTAAAGAAGAAGGTGACATGGGCGTATTTTTCCGTCTCGGCGATGCGCAGCTGGGTTTTGCCCGCTCCGGAGACCACCTCGCCCAGAATGTCGGTCAGGGCCAAGGGCGGAAACATTACTTGTAGAAAGGCATTATGGGCCTTGGAATATTCCGTCATCGACAGGGCGTTGGCAAAGGCCGGACGCGGACCGACCTCGAATTCGGCAAAACCCGGTTCCGCCAAGGCGCGGGTGATTTCCCGGGCGCGGTCGGCGCGGAAATTGGCGAACAGCAGGCCATCGCCATCGGCCATGCCCGCATAGGTGCCGATGGATGCCGGGGTGACGAATTCATCGGTTTCATCACGGCCATGGGCCTCGGCTATGGCGGCTTGGGCGCTGTCGAACCGGGGGCCTTCGGCGCGGGCCAGCACCGTATAGGCCTTGGCGACCCGGTCCCAGCGATTGTCCCGGTCCATGGCGAAATAGCGCCCGCTGACCGTGGCGATCCGACCATAGTTGCCGTTGTCCAGCCCGGCCTCGAAGCGTTCAACAAAGCCAGGGGCGGAGCGGGGTGGAGTGTCGCGCCCGTCCAGAATGGCGTGGATCGCCACCGGGATCCCGGCCTCGGTCAAGGTTTTGCACAGGGCCAGAATATGGTCTTGGTGGGAATGCACACCGCCCGGCGACATCAGTCCGACCACATGGGCGGTGCCGCCACTGGTTTTTAGAGCGTCGATAAAGCCAGTCAAAGCCGGGGTTTGGGCGAGGGAGCCATCGGCCACCGCTTGGTCAATCCGGGGCAGATCCTGCATCACCACCCGACCGGCGCCAATATTCATATGGCCGACCTCGGAATTGCCCATCTGCCCGGAAGGCAGACCCACATCCAACCCGCTGGTTTCGATCAGGCAATGGGGCCGCTCGGCCATCCAGCGGTCCCAGGTCGGGGTCTGCGCAGCGGCGATGGCGTTGTCGGTGGGATCCTCCCGGTGGCCCCAGCCATCAAGGATACACAGCACGACGGGCTTCGGGGCGGCGGTGGGTGACTGGGCCATGGATCGACAAAAACCTCTTATCTGTTTCAGGGCTGCGCCGCGCTACGACGCATCAGGCCCGGTGATAGGGATGGCCATCCAAAATGGTCCGGGCGCGGTAAAGCTGCTCGGCCACCATGGCTCTGACCAAAAGATGGGGCCATGTGGCCCGTCCGAAAGACAAAAACACATCGGCCCGGTCCCGCACAGCGGGACCATGGCCATCGGCACCCCCGATCAGAAAGGCCGCAGCGGCCATGCCCTGATCTTGGCGGCGGCCAAGCTCTTGCGCCAGGGTTGGGCTGGTCCAGTCTTTTCCGGTTTCATCCAGGGCGACAACCCAGCAGCTGCCTTTGGGCAGGGCGTTGATCAGCAGATCGGCTTCCCGGTTGCGCCGCTCAAGGGCGGCCAAAGGGCGCTTTTCCTCCACCTCGATCACCTGCAAGGCTCCGCGCAGACGGGTTGCATAGCGGTCGAACAAGGCTTGTTCCGGACCCTTTCCAGCGCGCCCCACGGCAATCAGGAACAGTTTCAAAACACCCCTATCCCTGATCGATGTGGATCAAAGAAATCGCGCTCGGTTGGTCCGAGAAATCATTGGCCGTCGTTGGCTAGGCGACGGCTGTGCCGGTCCCGGATGCGGTTCCAGTCACCAGAAGGCTGGGGCTGGTCCACATTTTTTCGAGATCATAGAACGCCCGGACTTCCGGTCGGAACAGATGCACAACCACGTCACCGGCGTCCAACAGGACCCAGTCGCATTGTTGCTGTCCTTCCAGGGTGACCCGAACACCATGGGGCTTCAGGGCTTCGACCAGCTTAGCGGCCATCGCGCCCACATGTCGGGCGGAGCGGCCAGAGGCAACAACCATGTAATCCGCGAAACCGGATTTGCCTTGCAGGTCGATGGTGCGGATTTCCTCCGCTTTTTCGCCATCCAGCGTGTTTTCTACAATCTCGGCCAAACGAGCCGGGCCGACCGGCTTGGGTCGAAGACTAGCTATCGTCCTCTCCATTTCTTTCGGCGTCCGACTGGGCTTTGCTCTCCAAAGCTCCCCATCCCCGGGCGCGCAAATCCGTGGCCGAAGCGGCGTGTTTCCGGATAGGCAGAAACACCCAAGCGGGCGGCGTGGCCTGTGCCAGACCAAAGCATCGGTTCCCCACCCTTCGGAAGGGGCGATACCGCCGAGCCGCGAGACCGGCCAATGCTCGTACAGAATAGGGCGCTCGGTCAAAAACCGCAATGGGAACAGTGGTCATGAGCCGTTCCCACCGATCCCAACGCGGCAGTTGGATCAGGTTATCTGCCCCAATCAAAAAGACAAATCTGGCCTTAGGAAAGCGCCGCTTGAGCACCACCATGGTGTCGGCGGTGTATTGGGTGCCGAAGGCGTGCTCCAGGGTCGTGACCCGAATCCGCCGATCCTCCCGGGCAATCTGCTGTGCACTGGCCCGGCGCACCGCTTCCGGGGCCATGCCCTTGCGATCCTTCAATGGGTTTTGCGGTGTGACCAGCCACCAGATCTGATCCAACCCCAAATGCTTCAGGGCCTGGCGGGAGACATGCAAATGCCCGTCATGGGCCGGGTTGAAGGATCCACCGAGCAAGCCGATCTTTCCCCGCCGCCGATCCCCGGCGGGGCCGGGGACGCGGCCCAGACCGGGAACGGGCCGGATGGTCTGATATTTGGACAGAGGCAAGGGCGCGGTCCCTTGGTTACGGGCGCACTTGGCCGGAGCCCCGGACCTTATATTTATGGGTGGTCAATTGTTCGACCCCCACCGGTCCCCGGGCATGCATGCGACCAGTGGAAATGCCGATCTCCGCCCCCATGCCGAACTCGCCGCCATCGGCGAATTGGGTTGAGGCGTTTTGCATGACAATGGCGCTGTCGACCTCGGCCAAAAAACGCTCCGCTGCAGCGCTGTCCTCGGTGACGATGCATTCCGTATGGCCCGAGGAATGGGCGGCAATATGGGCCAGGGCCTCGTCCAACCCTTCGACCACGCGCACCGCCAGGATCGCATCCAGATATTCCGTATCCCAATCCTCTGGCGTGGCCGCCGCCATGTCGGGCACCAGCGCTTGAGCGGTCTCATCCCCGCGCAGCAGACAGTTTTTTTCCTTCAGGGCGGCAGCCAAGGGCGGCAGCAGGTCCGACGCGACGGCCTTGTCGACCAAGACGGTTTCGGTGGCCCCGCAAATGCTGGTGCGGCGCATCTTGCCATTGACTGTGACGGCGACGGCCTTTTCCGCATCCGCGCCCGCATGCAGATAGGTGTGGTTGATGCCGTCCAGATGTTTGAACAGCGGGATCCGGCTTTCCGCCGTGATCCGCTCGATCAGGCCACGCCCGCCCCGAGGCACGATCACATCCACATAGTCCGACAGGGTCAACAGCGCGCCAACCGCAGCCCGGTCGGTGGTCGGCACCATGGACACCGCATCCTCCGGCAACCCGGCTCCGACCAGGGCCTTGGCGATCCGGGCATGGATGGCGCGGGAGGAATGGAAGCTCTCCGATCCGCCGCGCAGGATCACCGCATTGCCCGCCTTCAGGCACAGCGCGGCAGCATCGGCGGTCACATTGGGGCGGCTTTCATAGATGACGCCAATCACGCCCAGGGGCACTGCCACCCGCTCGATCTGCAGGCCGTTGGGGCGGTCCCAGGCGGACAGCACATGGCCGACCGGATCGGGCAGCTCGGCAATGTCCTCCAGGCCTTTCGCCATGGCTTCGATCCGGTCCTCGGTCAGCAGCAGGCGATCGAGCAGGGCCTCGGTCAGGTTTTTCGAGCGGCCAACTTCCATATCCTGGGCATTGGCCTCGATCAGGGCGGCGGCATCTTCGCGGATGAAGGCGGCGGCATCGCGCAAGGCCTTGTCCTTGGCGGTGCGCGGCGCATTGGCCAGTTGGGCGGCGGCATTACGGGCCCGGCGGCCCAGATCGCGCATGATGGTGTTCACATCCTGCAGCTGGCTCATGATCCGTTTCCTTCTGTGTGATCGGTTTCACTGTCTTCGGACATCAGCACCAGATCATCCCGGTGCACCAGAACCTCCCGGCCAACATAGCCGAGCAGGGATTCGATGTCGCCGCTCTTGCGGCCCATGATTTTGCGGGCTTCCTCGGCGGGATAGGTGACCAGTCCCTTGCCGATCAAGGTGCCGTCGGGGCCGCAAATATGCACCGCAGCGCCGCGTTGGAACCGGCCCTCCACCGCCGTGACCCCGGCGGGCAGCAGGCTGCGGCCTCGGCTGAGGGCCCGAGCGGCTCCGGCGTCCAGATGCAAAACACCCTCGGCCTTCAGGCCACCGCGCAGCCATCTTTTGCGCGCCGTGCCCGGATCGGCGGCGGGCAGGAACCAGGTGGCTTGCGCGCCGTCGAGCAAGCGTGACAGGGGATGGGCCTGGGTGCCCCGGGTGATGACCATAGCGCATCCCGCGCCCATGGCGATGCGGGCGGCCTCCAGCTTGGTCACCATGCCACCGGTGCCCACCGAGGTCTGGGCCTTGCCCGCCATGGCCAGGATCTCCGGGGTCAGGGCCGGGACCTCCGCGATATGCCGGGCGTCAGGATCGAAGCGTGGATCGGCGCTGTAGAGCCCATCAATGTCCGAAAGCAGCACCAGCACCTCGGCCCCGGCCATTTCCGCGACCCGGGCGCTCAGGCGGTCATTGTCGCCAAAGCGGATCTCCATGGTGGTGACCGTGTCATTCTCATTGACCACCGGCACTGCGCCCAGCCGCAACAGGCTGTCCAACGTGGTCCGGGCATTCAGATAGCGGCGGCGGTTTTCGCTGTCATCCAGGGTCAACAGGATTTGGGCGACCTCGATGCCGTGCGGGGCCATGGCGTTGCGATAGGCATGGGCGAGGCGGATCTGGCCGATGGCGGCGGCGGCCTGTTTGTCGCCCAGCTTCATCCGCCCGGGCTCCAGCCCCAGCGGGCCACGGCCGACTGCGATGGCCCCGGAGGAGACCAGGATCACCTCGGTGCCTTGGGCGCGCAGTCGGGCCACATCGCCGCACAGCGCGTCCAGCCAGTCGGTGCGCACGCCGCCGGTGGTTTCGTCCACCAGCAGGGCCGAGCCGATCTTGATTACCACCCGCTTGGCCTTGGCCAGTCGCGTGCCGGAGGCGGCAGCGGTGGCGGGCTGCTGTTGGCCCGTGTCCTTGCCAGCGCCCTTCACGGTATTTGTGCCCGAGGGTGTGGCCAGGACGGGATCGGTCAGGGGCGCCATCCCGTATCCTCCTCGTCCAGTGGCTCTTCGGCCTCATCGGGATAGGGGGTGCCGAACTGGGCGCGCTCCAGGGCGGCGGCTTCGGCGGCCCGGTCGGCGCGGGCGGCCTGCACCGGTCCGGCCAAGGCGCGGAGCAGGCCGGTCATGCCGATGCCGGAAACGGCGGAAATGAAGTGGATCAGTTCGGCGGGTTTGCCCAGCTGTTCGGCCAGTTCGCTGCGCAGCTCTTCGCGCAGATCTTCGGGCACCGCATCGGCTTTCGACAGGGCCAGGATCTCGACTTTGTTTGTGAGGCCGCCGCCATAGGCGTCCAGCTCCTGGCGGACCACACGGTAATCCGCAGCCGGGTCGGGGCGGGTGGCGTCCAGCAGATGAAGCAGCACCGCGCAGCGTTCCACATGGCCGAGGAAACGGGTGCCCAGGCCGGTGCCCTCATGGGCGCCTTCGATCAGGCCGGGGATGTCGGCCAGGATGAATTCCTTTTTGTCCTGGTGCACGACGCCCAGATTGGGGAACAGGGTGGTGAAGGGGTAGTCGGCGATTTTGGGCCGCGCCCGGGTGACGGCGGCCAGCAGGGTCGACTTGCCAGCATTTGGCAGGCCGACCAGACCGGCATCAGCGATCAGGCGCAGGCGCAGCCAGATCCAGCGTTCCTCGCCGGCCCAGCCCGGATCGGCCCGGCGTGGGGCCTGGTTGGTGGAGCTTTTGTAATGGGCGTTGCCGAAGCCACCATCGCCGCCTTGGCACAGCACGACCCGTTGGCCGGTGCGCACCAGATCGGTGATCACGGTTTCCTTGTCGTCTTCTAGGATGGTGGTGCCGACGGGGACCCGGATCAACAGGTCCTCGCCGCCGCGTCCGGTGCGGTCGCGCCCGGCCCCGTCGACGCCGCGCTCGGCCTTAAAATGCTGCAAATAGCGGAAATCGATCAGGGTGTTCAGGTCCTGGGTCGCCTCCAGGATCACATCGCCGCCTTTGCCGCCATTGCCGCCATCGGGCCCGCCATATTCGATATATTTCTCGCGCCGGAAGCCGACGCAGCCATTCCCGCCATCACCGGCTTTGGTATAGATCTTGGCTTCGTCGAGGAACTTCATGGGGGCGGCCTAAGGGTTTGTTGTGGTGTCAGAATGAAGCAACTGCGAATGTAGGCAAAGCGTTCCGGTTTCGGAATATCGTAAAGGGCGTTGGGCAAGCGGCCCATAACAAAAAAAGGGGAGCGGTTGCCCGTTCCCCTTCTTGAATTTGGTTCGGGCGTCCCTTGGTTGAGGGCACCCTGTCTCCTGCTGGCACCCGTTATTCGGCGGCGGCCGGTTCCGGGTCGGCGATCACGGACACGAAGGTCCGGCGCTTATAGCCTTTGGAGAAGCTGACCTTGCCGTCGGCGGTGGCGAACAGGGTGTGGTCCTTGCCGATGCCGACATTGGCACCGGGATAGAACTTGGTGCCGCGCTGGCGAACGATGATGTTGCCGCCGACGACGGCTTCACCACCATATTTCTTCACACCAAGGCGCCGACCTTCGGAGTCGCGACCGTTCCGGGAGCTACCGCCTGCTTTTTTGTGAGCCATTGTCTGGTCTCCTTAATCTCTATCTGTCGTCGTCTGCTGCGTCTGTGTTGGCCTGGGGCCTTCAGACTTAACCGCCGATGATATCGGTGATCCGCACGGTGGTTTGCGGCTGACGATGACCGAGTTTCCGGCGATAGTTTTGGCGCCGTTTTTTCTTGAAGATGATGACCTTGTCGGCCTTGCCTTGGGAGACGATTTCGCCCGTGACGCTGGCACCGTCCAGGACGGGCGCGCCGACTTTGCCGTCTGCCATCAGGACACGATCAAAGGTGACCGAGGCGCCTTCTTCGGCGTCCAGCTTTTCGATGACGACGATATCGTCCTTGGCGACCTTATATTGCTTGCCGCCCGTTTCGATGACCGCGAACATACCCGTATACCCTCACTTAGGGGACCAATGAAGAGGCGGGCCCGCACCGATCACAATCGGGGGCCCGCGCTGAGGTGGGGGATAATAGTCATGGGGTTGGTCCCGTCAAGCCTTTCCGGGTCAATTCGGCCAAATTTCTTTCAGCAATGTGAAAACCGGGCGTTGCCAGGGGCAATGGCATTGGGTAGTGTCCGGCTCCCGATTTGGAGAGATGCCGGAGTGGTCGAACGGGGCGGTCTCGAAAACCGTTGTGCGCGCGAGCGTACCGAGGGTTCGAATCCCTCTCTCTCCGCCAGATTTTTTTCGGCCCTCGCCGGGCGCCGTCATGTCGGAGACATGCATCCGCATGGGGCGCGGCTTGGCCCCGCCCGAGGGTGGGCTCTCCGATCCCGATGGGATCGGTCGTTGGGAACGGCCTCCACCTACCCTATTATAGTGTACCGGACACATCGGTGGCAGATCGTACCGGAGACATGGGTAACACACCCGTTATCCTCCCCCTGACCCATGCGGTCAGCGGGACACTAATCATTATATTTTATATGGTTTTTTGAGTCGGCAGTCCTCCTTGCAATGCTCTAGAATGGATTGTGACAAAAAAATGAAAAGGAGGATTCCGTATGGCTGATGATGTGACCCCGGCTGAAACATTGGTCTCCAAACCGACCGCCTCTCCAACCCGGCGGAAGCGGTCCACGCCATCCTCCCGTCCATCTGCCCCGTCTGCTGAGGCGGTGCGCGAGGCCTTTGGCTATGGAACCTATCCCTACACCACCAAGCTGTCGCGCCGCAGCTACGAGGCCAAGAAGGCCAAGCTGCAGGCGGAGCTGCTCAAGGTCCAATTATGGGCGCAGGAGACCGGGCAAAAATTCGTTCTGTTGTTTGAGGGGCGGGATGCTGCAGGCAAGGGCGGCACCATCAAGCGCTTTACCGAGCATTTGAACCCTCGGGGCGCGCGGGTGGTGGCCTTGAACAAGCCGACCACCCAGGAGCAGGGCCAATGGTATTTCCAGCGCTATGTCCAGCATCTGCCGACGGCGGGAGAAATCGTGCTCTATGACCGGTCCTGGTATAACCGTGCTGGTGTTGAGCGGGTGATGGAGTTCTGCACGCCGCAGGAATATTTGGATTTCATGCGCCAAACACCGGAGTTTGAGCGGATGTTGGTGCGCTCTGGGATCCAGCTTTGCAATTATTGGTTCTCGGTCACCCAGGATGAGCAGATGGCCCGGTTTAAGAGCCGGGAGACCGACCCGTTGAAACGGTGGAAGCTGAGCCCGATTGATAAGGCCAGCTTAGATAAGTGGGATGATTACACCGAGGCCAAGGAGGCCATGTTCTTTTACACTGACACGGCGGATGCGCCTTGGGTGGTGGTGAAGTCCAATGATAAGAAGCGCGCCCGGCTAAACTGTATGCTGCACTTCCTGCACAATCTGGACTATCCGGGCAAGAACCTGAAAGTCGCCCATGCCCCGGATCCCCTCATTGTTGGCCGCGCGGATCATGTGATCCACAACGCGAACCATATCCTCGGGAAGTCTTTGCACCCGGCGGACCGCAAGGCGGATTGAGTTTTTGGTTTGAGGGAGCGCCGGTCGATATGTCGGTGCTCCCTTTGCCTTTAGAATAAAGTGCCTCTTGGAGCGCGAGTGTGCGCGAGTACGTCCGAAGCGGCTAACTTGTTGCGTACGTTTGGACTGCGCTACCTGTCCTGCGCGCCATGCCAAATGTTCAAGATTGAGATCCGATTGCCCTCGTCCACTTGGTAGATCAATAGATATGGTGTTCCGGATATCACCAATTCTCGAATATTAGGCTGGTTCGCTGGTCTCCCACGGCGCGGGAACTCACGAAGTGAATTTCCTGCTACCAGTATTTTAGAGGCGATAGCAGCAGCGGCTGTTGGATTATGTTCAGCGATATAGTGCCGGATCTCGATAAGTTTGTTTCGAGAGGCCAGTGACCAAATTATTTGCATGCCGGAGGCGGCAGCTCTGACTCAGTGCCCCAGCTTTCCAACCATGCTGTCATTTCCCTATCGGAAAGAACGCGCCCTGATTCGATATCCGCTTTGCCCTCTGCAATGGCGAGCTGTTTTGCTGCCTCCAGGAGACGCTGGGCCAAACGGTCCTGATGCTCCTCGGATAGGGTTTCCACGGCAGACATAGCCTGTTGCATTAGTTTTGTCATAGCAAGATCTTACGCACGGAATGGGGAAACAACAAGGCGAAGGACATGGAGGCACCAGAACGAAAACAGCGTGGTTCTAAGCCTACTGCCTAACTCTGAATTCGCTGCTTAACACCCATCTGGGGCAACGAAGATCGGCTCGAAATACACATTGGTGGACATCGCCTCGCCGAACATCTTGGCCAGATCGGCCTTTGTCATGTCCTTCGCAGTGCCCGCCGCTGCAGACGCACCGCTAGGCGTCACGGGCAGGCTCTCGCGGATGTCGAATAGAAATTGCTGCCAATGGGCGTCCCACTCTTGTTGATCCCCGATCAGCGGCTTATCCGCATCATAGCGCACCACCACCGGAGCCTTGGTCTTCTGCAAATAATGCACCGCCTTGCGGATGTCGCCCTCCGTGGCGTTGCCCTCGCCCCAATGTACCTGCGTTAGGGCCTCAATCGGTGCCCAGGTCGAGCCATATTCCGCCGCCGCCAAATACTCCTTTAAGACAAAGTTCTCGACCTTGGCCCGGTCATGGGCACCCTGATAGCCAATCGGAATATGCGCCGCATTAAACGGTCGGCAGACCAAGGAGGTGAACAGATGCGCGCCCAAAGACCGGGCCTCCGCATAGGCTCGCTTGGTGCAGGCGGTCTTCATCACCTGTTCGGTCTCGCGCAGCAGCGCCTGGCAATCCAGGTTCTTCACATCTCGAGCCTGCTTGTAGAGCGCCGCGACCCGCTTCAGCCCGTCATCGGCCTCGGCCGGTGAGGGGAGCAGCAAGCCCAGAACCACCGGCAGGCCAAACACCGCAAGGACAATCCGCCCGAAACGCGCCAGATCAGGATTAAGAATGGTCATGCTGCAGGCCTCTCCGGTTGGACGTTTGCGTGTTCTTAGGATGCGTTGAAGATGTTTTCAAACGGGGGGGACTCAGCCCTCATGTTTGCAAATATAGCGGCGGTGGACATAGCCCCGGGGCCGGTCGACCGGATACAGGTCTTCGACATCCTGCATGACAACGACACTGCGCCAGTCCCCTTCCGGGAAGGGCTCATCGGTCCAGACAAAGGACCCGGCGGGCAGACGCATCACCTCCGGGCAGTCGGCAGCGGCACAGTCCCGAAGGGTCAGATAATTGTCGCCCTCGGGTTTCAGGCCGCAAACCGCAAAGATCTCGCCGCTATAGGCCTGGGCAGCATGGTCAGCGGGCAGAACGCTCAACATCAGCACAGCGAGGATGCAAACCAGCGGTCGAGGGTTTGGTATGCGCATGCCGTGCCTTGCCTTTCCTGCCCAGGTCTGTTGTGGATCTACAGCTTCTCGATAAAACAGGCTTTGAATTCGGAGAAGCTCTCCGCATGCCCGCATTTCTCCTGCATATGCACCGTCAGGCTAAAGACCACGGCGGTGCCTAGGACCACGATGATCAACAGGATCGGGGCCAGCACGCCGGTTATGAAGCTTAAGCCATCAACCCAACTGAGGGACTTTTGGATCGGATCGTCCGGGGAGTCCAAATCCTGCGCGCCCACCCCATCGCGCCGCTCCCCAGTGACCGGATAGGCGAAATAGGGCCAGGTCTCGTGGACTGCGAGCCCGATCCACAGCGCGATAAAAACCAGGCCAACGACGGTGATCCAGCCGCAATCCCAGCAGGGGGTCTCAAAATTCAGGTAATAGAGAAACCCACCGACGATCAGGACGCCAAGCGTGATCATGGTGAGGGAGGAGCCCAGCTTGCCTTTGGCCACAAAGTCTTTGCGATGGCCGCAATCCGGGCAGACATAGCGCAGCACATTGCCGAAGCCTTGGTAAAAGACTTGGTCGACCGCCATATGGGGCGATCCGCAATTGCGGCATTTCCGGGTTTCCGTCGGGGCTTTCGTCATGGCTCCTTGCCCTCCGGCCTAACGGGTATGATCAGCTGCGCCGTCAGCGGCGGCTGTTTTGCCGGGCTTCAGAAGCACTCGCCGGAACACAACGGTCCCAACAAATCCCGGCACCGGCCCGCTGGCCAGGAACAGAAAGCTGGGCAGGCCATAATCAAACCCATCATCATCGGTCAGCAGGATCAAAAGCACCGGCAGCATGCCGATGGCCGCCCCAACACAGCCCCACACCCACCAGGGTCGGTTGACCAAAACATCATAAAAGACCACCAGCGCGACCAGAAGCAGCAGGGTCCCCATGGCGGAAATGGGCAGACCAATGAAGGAGGTCCAAAACAGCACGAAGACCAAGCCGTCCAAGCCAACGCCTTCGATCAGGATATAGGACCAGAAAAACGGTGCTGAGAATGGCGCGACGATCCAGCAGGCCGCTGCGGCTGCGATCCACCGCATGGTCTTGGGTTTCAGGGCCTCCGTCAACATGGCTTCGCTTGTCGGCGGGCTATCCGTCATCGTCCTCTATGCCTCTTTCCCTAAAACGTGATCCCGAATGCCCGACGCGGTTCGCCTTGCGGGGCGCACGGTGCCTTCGTCCTAACAGCCCGTATTGATGCCCACATTGGTGCATTGATAGGTGACGAAACACTCATATCGCGGGACGTCGTTGATTTTGCGGCATTGGCAGGATGAGGTCGCCCGGGCCCGGTTTTCCGGGCTATGGGCAATATCGCGGCACTGCTTGTTGGCATTGGTGCGGGCAAAGCGGCAGGCGGTTTCCGTGTCGCTCCAAGACCCCAAGGCTTCGCATTTGCCCCGCCCATAGGTGTACCAATTGTTGATGGGCTGCAGCAGCGCGCCCCCTGTCAGCTCCTGGTAGAGGCTGGCGGCGTCTTTGACGGGATCAGCGGCGTGGGACATCGCCGTGCCAAGCAGCAGAAAGGCCAAAACAAAACAACTCTGCAGGATGCTTTTCATGAAAACCCCCTTGAGGTGTAAAAATTTTTGATCTCAAAACAACTTTGGATAGGAAACGCCTTCTCGGCTGATAAATCAAGCAGCAATAAACAGAAATAATTTAGAAAAAATAGAGTATTATGGATTGTTTGCCTCGGAAATTTCTTCTTTAGGCGAGATATTGGTAAGTTGTTCCCTATGCCCTGGCCTCATAAACCACGCGTTCATTGGGATTTATGCTTTCCAACCTGTTGGCTTGCCGTGGTACCGTTTGGTTATGGGGTTGGATCTGTTCGGGGGGCAGGTCGAGATCTGTTTTTCTGTTATTTATTTTGTGGTTTTTCTTTCTCTCTCCTGCGCCACCAAGCCCCATGTCAGCCCGTTCAACAGGAGGAAAAAATGCGGTTTGCCACTCTGTTTTTTGCGTTTGTTTTTTCCCTACTGACCATCAACAGCTCTTTTGCTCTGGATGCGGATCAGGGCGTCTATGGCGCTTCTGATGTTTATGCTGCTCAAGCGCTGGACAGCGGGCAGCCAATGACCTTGGCCGCCCTGTTTGACACCGATCCGGCAGAGGCCAGCTTCGGGTCCACCCCGCAGGACATGCTTGGGGCCAGCTGCAAAGCAACCGGCGAAAAATGCAGCTCCGCCTCTGAATGCTGTGAGGGCCTGACCTGCAGCGCCTCCGGCATCAGCAAATATTGCTATTGAGGCTCTATGCCGGACGCCCGGCGCGGTTCTCTCCAAAATAAGAAGCGCGGCTCCCGAGGGTTCGGGAGCCGCGTTTTTTGTGAGTGAGGTTTATGCGCTCAGGGTTTACGCGGACTGGGCTCCTTCCGGCTTGGCCTCGACGGACTCCCGACGGGAGACCAAACCGCCCAGCCAGCCGACCACCACATAAAACACCGGGGTGAACAGCAAGCCGAACAGGGTGACCCCGAGCATGCCGTAGAACACTGCGACGCCCAAGGACTGGCGCATCTCATACCCGGCACCGCTGGCCAGCATCAGCGGCAGCACACCGAGGATGAAAGCGACGGAGGTCATCACAATCGGGCGCAGGCGAAGTTGGGCGGCTTTGATCGCGGCCTCGGTCCGGCTCAGACCGCTATCCTCGGCCTGCTTGGCGAATTCCACGATCAGGATCGCATTTTTCGCCGCCAAGCCGATCAGGACCACAAAGCCGATCTGGACCAGGATGTTCATATCCAGCCCCTCCATCAACACACCGGTGATCGAGGACAGGATGGTCATCGGCACGATCAGGATCACCGCCAAGGGCATGGTCAGGCTTTCATATTGTGCTGCCAGCAGCAGGAAGACGAACAGCACGGCCATCAGGAAGGCAATCGCTGCGGTGTTGCCAGCGCTCCGCTCCTGCAACGCCAGTTCGGTCCACTCGAATTCCAGACCTTGGGCCAGCACGCTGTCCGCAGCCGCTTCAACCGCATCCAAGGCATCCCCAGTGGCATAGCCCGGGACCACATCGCCTTGGACCGCTGCGGCCGGATAGAGGTTGTAGCGTGCCACACGGTTGGCTCCGGTGATGGTGTCAAAGGTGGCCACGGAGCCCAGCGGCACCATCTCACCCGCCGCATTGCGCACCCGCAGCCGTGCCACATCTTCCGGGGTTTGGCGGAAGGATGCCTCGGCCTGCGCGGTCACCGGGAAGGGGCGGCCAAAGGCGGAGAAGTCATTCACATAAGCCGAGCCCAAATAGACCTCCAAGGTGGCGAACACGTCTTCCACGGCCACGCCCAACTGCTCGGCACGGGCCCGGTCGATGTCGGTGAACAATTGCGGGGTTGCGGTGTTGAAGATGGCGAAGGCGGAGGTCGCAGCCTTGGACGCATTGGCTGCGGCGGCCAGCTTTTGCGCTTCGGCTGCCAGGACGTCATAGCCAAGACCGGCGCGGTCCTGGATATAGCCCTTAAAGCCCCCGGCATTGCCAATGCCCCGCACCGGCGGCGGCGGCACCACCAGGATGAAGGCGTCCCGGTTGTCGGCGAACTCAGTCCGCAGGTCGCCCAGGATCCGGTTCACATCATAGCCGTCTTCCACCCGGGGGCCGACCTCGGACATGGTGAAGAACACGGCAGCGGCGTTTGACGCGGTGGTGAAGGTGGCCCCGTCGAAGCCTGCGAACGCCGCAGCATGCTCGATATGGGGGTGGGCCAGACCTTCGGCGATCACCTCATCCATCACCGCTTCGGTGCGAGACAGGGAGGCCCCGGGCGGCAATTGAATCACGGTGATGACATAGCTTTGGTCCACCGGCGGGACGAAGCCTTGGGGGGCGCGATCAAGCTGAAACCCACCCAGGGCGATCAGGCCGCCATAAACCACCAGGACAATGGCGCTCATGCGCACCATCCGGCGGACCAGGGCGGAATAGCCTTGGGTGACCTTTTCAAAGCCCGCATTGAACAGATCGAAGAACCGAGCCAGGGGCTTTTCCCACAGACGCAGCGTGCTGGGATCCTTTTTCGGCTTCAGCAGCATCGCCGCCATGGCCGGAGACAGGGTCAGGGAGACACCAACGGAGATGATGGTGGCGGTGGCCACGGTGATAGCGAATTGCTGGAAGAAGGTGCCGGTGATCCCATCCAGGAAGGCGGTCGGGATGAACACGGCGGACAGCACCAAACCGCTAGAGATCAAGGCCGAGCCGACCTCGTCCATAGTGGCGAAGGCGGCCTCCTTGGGGGCCAGGCCGTCATGGATTTTCCGCTCGACATTCTCGACCACGATGATGGCGTCATCGACGACAATGCCGATGGCCAAGACCATGCCGAACAGGGATAGGGTGTTGAGCGAGAATCCAAAGACCTGCATCACCGCAAAGGCCCCGACCAAGGAGATCGGAATGGCGATGATCGGGATGATCGCTGCTCGCACACTTTGCAGGAACAGGAACACCACCAGGGAGACCAGCAGGACGGCCTCAAAGATCGTGGTTTCCACCGCACTGATGGACTCCGCCACAAATTCGGTCGGGTTCCAAATCACCTCATAGGCCAGGCCCTCGGGGAAAGACTGGGCCATGTCCTCGACGGTGGCCAGGATCCGCTCTGCCGTCGCCAAGGCATTGGAGCCCGGCTGTTGGTTAAACAACATCGCCAGGGCGGCCTTGTCATCGAGCTTGGCGGTGGTGGTGTAGTCGCGGGCACCCAGCTCCACCGAGGCGATGTCGCCCAAGCGCACCTCTTCGCCATTGGCCCCGGTCTTCACAATGACCGCTTCGAAGGCTTGCGGGGTATCCAGCCGACCCTCGGTGCGGACGCTGACCTCAAAGGCACCCTGGGCGCTGTTCGGCGGCGCATCCAGCACACCCCCGGCAACCTCAACATTCTGACTGCGCAGGGCTTGGACCACATCCATACCGGTCATGCCGAAGGTGGCGGCCCGGTCCGGATCGATCCAAACGCGCATGGCATATTCCCGGAAGCCGAACAGCTGGATCTGACCAACCCCATCCAGCCGCTGCAACTCATCGCGCATCTGCAGGCGGGCATAGTTGGAGATATAGAGCTGATCGCGGCTGTCATCGGGGGAGTAGAGATGCACCACCAGCAAGGCATCCGGGTTGGCCTTTACGGTGGAGACGCCCAAGCGCCGCACCGGTTCCGGCAAGCGCGGCTCGGCCAAGGACACCCGGTTGTTCACCAGAACCTGGGCCGCATCCAGATTGGTTCCCGGCTCAAAGGTCACGGTGATGGAGGCGGTGCCTGCGGCGGTGGATTGGGAGGTGATGTAAAGCATCCCCTCCACGCCATTGATCTCTTCTTCGATCGGGGCGACGACCGTATCGGCGACGGTCTCCGCCGAGGCTCCGGGGTAATTGGCCGTCACCTGGATGGTTGGCGGCGCAATGTCCGGATATTGCGCCAAAGGCAGCTGCAGATAGGAGATATAGCCGACGATCAGCAGGATGGTCCAAATCACACCGGCGAAAATCGGACGGCGAATAAAGAA
Source organism: Rhodospirillaceae bacterium (assembly GCA_049604415.1). Lineage (GTDB taxonomy): Bacteria > Pseudomonadota > Alphaproteobacteria > Rhodospirillales > Rhodospirillaceae > JBMYTN01. The sequence continues at coordinate 56,051 of JBMYTN010000003.1, forward strand.
ATGAGAGAGCGTCATAACCGCCTCCTTGGCGTCAGGGCCGACAGGCCGTTGGGTCTATTTGGAAGCGGCTTGGGCAAGCTGCGTCGGTTCGGGACTTTTGGGAGCCAGAGCGGCTCCGGCGAACACGAATTGGGTACCGCCTATGATCAGCCGGTCTTCAGCGCTGAGCCCGGTCCGCACGACCCGCAGGCCATCGACAATCGGCCCCAGCTCAACAGTCCGGCGCTGGGCGGTATCAGCGGCATCGGCGACCCAGACGAATTTTTCGCTCTGGTCTGTTTGGACGGCGGCATCGGGGATCAGCACGGCGTCATATTCGGCGGATCCCGCCAAGCGGATCCGGGCGAACATGCCAGGGGTGAACACATGGTCGGGATTGTCGAACACGGCCCGACCGCGCATGGTCCCGGTGGATCCGTTAAACTGGTTATCGACAAACCCCATCTTGCCGACATGGCCGAACCCGGTTTCGTCCATCAACTGCAGGGACACTGGGTTCGCAGCGGTGCGGGAGCTTTCCCGGTCGCCGGTCCGGGCCAAGCGGACATAGTTCAGATAATTGGCCTCGCTGACGGTGAATTCGAATTCGATCGGATCCAGCGAAACGATGTTGGAGAGCACATGGTCTCCGGCGCTGATCAGATTGCCGACGCTGACCGCATCGTCGCTGATCCGTCCGGACACAGGGGCGCGGACTTCGGTGAAGGACAGCTCCAGCTCTGCCCGGTCAAGGCGGGCTTCCGCGCCGACAACAGCGGCTTCCGCCTCCCGCAAGGCCTGCAAGCGGTCATCGGCGTTCTGGCGGCTCAGCGCGCCCCGGGCGACCAAGACTTCGCCGCGCTCGGCTTCGGTGCGGGCATTGTCGAGCACGGCGCGGGCGGCGGCCAAATCCGCTTGTGCCTCGGCCAAAGCGGTGCGGAACGGACGCTGGTCGATGGTGAACAGCAGATCTCCGGCTGTTACGGTTTGGCCGTCTTGGAAATGGACTTGCTCCAGAAAACCGGAGACCCGGGCGCGGATCTCAACATTGTCCACGGCGGCGAACCGGCCAGTATAGTCATCCCACTCAATAATCCGGCGCAGCTCCGGATGGGCGACATCCACCACCGTGGCAGGCGGGGCCGCTGGGGTTTCGGCGGCGATGGCGGCGGGGGCGACCAGCGTGCCAAAGGCGCTCAAGGCCCGATCCGTCACACCGGCTTGGTGGCCCGCAAGCAGCACGGCCCCAAAAGCAGCGCCCCCCAGCAGGAAGGCTCTGAGGCCCGAGATCATGGGCTTGGCGGCGCTTTTGGCAGCGGCAGGGGCGGCGGTGCCAACCTCTTTGGCGGCAGGCTGATTGGGGGGCGTGTTGGGGGTGGTCATGGCAAAACTCTCCTGTTCGGTCGCAAGGGGGCTGACGACCGCTGTTGGGGGATCGGGTTTGTGGGGTGGCGCGGGGCTTCGCGTGACTGATAAGGAGGTAAGAGCCCCGCTGCCGAAAGATTAGCGGTGGTTAGATTGCTTCATCCAAAAGCTCAGCTTTCGAATGGCGCGTGGTCTTTGGGGGCTTGGGCGCAATATCCTCTTTCTCCACCAGCAGGGTGGCGGAATGGCGGAAGTCGACCCAGGAGCGCTCCGCATCGATTATGTCCTCAAGCGCCCTGAGGGCGGCAGGGGTTCCCATATGGGCGTCAAACACCGCCAGGCTCGGCCAGGTAAGTTCAATGACCGCATCAGGTCGTTCGCCGCCAAGCCGCCGGGTCATGGCCATGCAATGGGAACGTTTGGCGCAGGCCTCAAAAGCGAGGGAGTGCTCAGTGGCCCCAAGAATGTTCCGCACCGCCTGGGCTGTGTGCGCTTGGGCGGCCAAGGCTGCGGTTCGGAACGCCTCAGGGGTCAGGTCCGGACGGCGTCGGATGAGATAGAGCAGGGTGATCATGGACCTATACCTAAAGGAGGGATCGGGATTGGCGGGAAGCAGGCAACGCCGCCGGTCTTCCTAAGCTAGGCATCTTTGATCCGATGGGTTAGGCTTATAAAACTTGATGCTGACTAAAGCGGAGCTTTCGAATGGCCCGTCATGCCTCGCCCGCCCTGGCCGCCTTTATCATCGCTGCGGATCTGGGCAGCTTTGCCGCTGCCGGGCGTTCCCTCGGCATTTCTGCCGCTGCCGTGGGTCAGAATGTCAAACGTCTGGAGGACCAATTCGGCGTCAAACTCCTGACCCGCACCACCCGGAAAATGAGCCTGACCCCGGATGGGGTGTTGCTGTATCAGCGGGCGCGGGGACCCTTACGAGAACTCGACGAGATCGACGCGCTGTTCGACGAGACCCGGGGGGTGGTCTCCGGTGTTCTGCGGATCACTGCCCCGAAGCGCTTTGCCCGCAAAACCTTGGTGCCCTTGATCGCGGCTTTTCGTGCCGAGCATCCGAAGATCGAAATCGATTTGGATGCCTCGGACGCGGTGCGGGATTTTGTTGATGACCCCGTCGACATTGCCTTTCGCCATGGCCCGGCGGCGGACAGCACCATGATCTCCCGGCCCTTGTCGAAGCTGCCAATCCTGACCGTGGCCTCTCCGGACTATTTAGCAGCCCGGGGCATACCGACCCATCCCCAAGATCTGGTCGACCATGAATGCCTGCGGTTCCGGTTTTTATCCTCCCGCGAGCTTTGGCTTTGGGCCTATCAGATTGATGGCGAGGTCGAGCGGTTTGATCCGCCGGGCGGTTTGGCCTTTAACGATCCGGAGACTTTGCTGGAGGCGGCGGCGTCTGGTTTGGGTCTGACCCAGATTGACACCTATTACTCGGCAGAGCATTTGGCCGATGGCCGTTTGGTCTCGGTGATGGATGCCTTTGTGCCGACCCTGTTTGATCTGCACCTTAGTTATCCCAGCCGGGAGAATATGCCACTGCGGGTGCGGCGCTTCATCGACTTCGTGCTGCGGCGATTGCCCCGGGACTGTTTCTCTGTTCCCGGCGCGGAGGTTTAGTCTTTCAGCTTTTGGTCTTTCAGATTTGGCGATCCTGGGAAAATCCCGTCACATCGGCAAAGGCGGGCAACCAAGTTTCTCTGCGCGCGGTCCAGCATTCATAGCTGGGCTGGAACTGGTTTGGCGCATCCAAGGCACCGAGATACAGCTCGATCTCCGCGCCCGTCCTCGCAAACACCGAGGATCCGCAATTGGGGCAGAAATGCCGCCCCTGATAGCTGCGGGTCTCGCCGGTAATCTGAACCGCATCTTGGGGATAGATCGCCGCTGCATAGAACAACGCCCCATGATGTTTGCGGCAGTCCAGGCAGTGGCAGAGGCCGACCCGGTCAGGCTCTCCTGTTGCCACGAACCGGACCGCGCCACAGGCGCAGCCGCCACAAGTCTGTTCCATCCGCTGGCTCCCTTCGCGCTGTGAAGCCTCCGCCCCGACCAGATCATGGCATGGCTCCAGGCTCCTCGCCCGGAACTCCTGTGGACGGGGCGGCTGGTTGTTGGTAGGCATCACCCTAACGCCTCCGGCATTGCTTTCCCAGGCAGCGCCGCACACTCTACCCGCCGTCGCGCGCGCCCAAGGGGCAGATGCGGCGCAGACCACCCGGAAGGATCCCCGTCCCCATGAAGTTCTTTGTCGACACCGCCAATATCGATGACATCAAAGAGTTGAACGATTTTGGCTTGCTGGATGGGGTGACCACCAACCCCTCCCTGATCGCCAAATCCGGACGGGACTTTAAGGAAGTGATCGCCGAGATCTGCGCTGTGGTCTCCGGCCCGGTCTCCGCCGAGGTCGCTGCCCTGGACTATGACGGCATGGTCGCTGAGGGCGAGCATCTGGCCAAGATCGCCAGCAATGTGGTGGTCAAGCTGCCCCTGACCCTGGATGGCCTGAAGGCTTGCCGGTATTTGACCGACAAGGGCATCAAAACCAATGTCACCCTGTGCTTCTCCGCCAACCAAGCCCTGCTGGCCGCCAAGGCGGGCGCGACCTATATCTCGCCCTTTATTGGCCGCCTGGATGACCTGAACATTGACGGCATGGAGCTGATCCGGGAAATCCGGGTGATCTACGACAATTATGGCTTTGAGACCGAGATCCTGGCGGCCTCGATCCGGGTGGCCAACCATGTCAAGGACGCGGCCCTGGTTGGGGCTGATGTGGCCACCATCCCGCCGGGCGTGATCAAGGGGCTGGCCAAGCATGTCCTGACCGACAAGGGCCTGGCGCAGTTCTCCAAGGACTGGGCCGACACCGGGCAAAGCATCCTTTAAACGCGTAGCAATGCTGGTCTATAGGCGACGGGAGCGACCAGTTTTTCCGAAGCTGCGGGAGCCAAAGTCTCCGCTGATGGCGCAGCGCCAGAACAGCCCTCGGGTCGACCGGACAAAGCTATTGCGCCAGACGATGATGGCCAGGGCGCGCATGGTCCGGTCCTTTGATCCGTCGGTTCCTAGGGGCGCGGCGATAGTTTCAGAACGGCTGGCAGCCAAAGCGGACGGGCGATGGAAAGACGGCTTCTGGCGGTGGTTGGCTAGAGCGTCCTCGAAAACCGCAGGTCTGGCGTCAGATAAATCACCCTCCACCCTTCCCCCAACCCACTCCCATGCTCACATAGTCCGGGGCTGAACGGACGCCGTTTGGCTCCCTTGGAAAACCCCAACAAAGCAAACGATTGGGCAAGCGGTGGCCGTAACCAATTTTGGCAGCATCAATATCGATAAAATCTATCGGGTCAGCCAGTTCCTGCAGCCTGGCGAAACCCGTCTGGTGGCCGGGCATCAGCAAAGCCTGGGCGGCAAAGGTGCGAACCAATCCATCGCGCTGGCCAAGGCCGGATCCGCCGTCCGTCATATCGGCAACATAGGACCCGATGGCGGCTGGACCGCCGAAACCTTGGCTGCCGCTGCGGTCGATATCGACGCCATTGCAAAAGTGCAGACCCCCACCGGCCATGCGGTGATCCAGGTCGATGACGCCGGGGAAAACTGCATCCTGGTCGATAGTGGGGCCAATGTTTGCCTGACCGAGGCCCAGATTTCCGCAGCGCTGACCAACACCGCTGCATCGGATTGGGTGTTGCTGCAAAACGAAACCAATCTGACCGGCACCATCGCCGCCCAAGCCCGGGCGGCGGGCCACAAAGTCTGTTACAGCGCGGCGCCCTTTGTTGCCGCGCAGACCTTGCCCTTGCTTGGGACCATTGACCTGCTGGTGGTCAATGCCCTGGAGGCCGAAATGCTGGCCCAAGCCCTTGCCGTGGCGGTCGATGCGATCCCGGTCCCGGCCATGGTGATCACCAAAGGGGCCGACGGCGCGGTCTATACGGCCAATCGCCAATCTGCGCAGGCCGTGACCGTCACCGCCCCGGCCTTCCCTGTTGAAGTGGTCGACACCACCGGGGCAGGCGATACCTTTTTGGGCTTCTTTCTTTCGGCGCTCGAGACCGGACGCGATCCCGCCGAGGGCCTGCGCCGGGCCGCTGCGGCCGCAGCGCTGCAAGTCACCAAACCCGGTGCTGCGGCGGCCATCCCCGACAGCGCCACCGTCGACGCCTTTCTCCGCGACCATCCCGCATCCTAAAACCCTCCATCCCAGCGCTTAGGAGTTGCTACCCCATGCATCGGATCATCATCGACACGGACCCCGGCATTGATGACGCCATGGCGATCCATCTGGCCTTCGCCCATCCGGAGATCGAGATGCTGGGCCTGTCCGCCATCTACGGCAATGTCAGCGTCGCCCAGGCGACCCGCAATGCCTGCGTCTTGGTCGACATGGCGGGCCAGCCTGTGCCGGTGGCGCGCGGGGCCGAGCAGCCCCTGATCCAAGCCCCGCATCCCCCCGCCGATTTCGCCCATGGCACCGAAGGCTTTGGCGATCTCGACGCCATGACCCACAGCCATCAGCCCGACCCTCGCTCTGCGGCACAGTTCCTAGTCGACAGCATCCTGGCGGATCCGGGCAATGTCACCGTCTGCGCCGTCGGCCCCCTGACCAATCTGGCCCTGGCTCTGGAGATCAATCCGGAGATCGCCACCCAGATCAAACAGCTGGTGATCATGGGCGGGGTGGTGAACCAAGCGGGCAATGTCTCCGAATGGTCCGAAGCCAATATCTGGCAGGACCCCCATGCCGCAGACAAGGTTTTCGCCGCGCGCTGGCCGATGACCATGGTCGGGCTCGACGTCACCACCAAAATCCAATGCACGCCGGAAGATTTCGCCAGCCTGGCCGCTTCCAACCCGAAGATCGGCGGGTTTCTGAACAGCATCACGCCGTTCTATATCGAGTTCCACCGCGCTCGCTCCGGCGAGGTCGCCTGCTATCTCCATGATCCCTCCGCCGTGCTGTTCATCACCAATCCGGAGCTGTTCACGGTGGAAGAAACCCCGCTGAAGGTCATTTGCGAGGGCGAGCAGGTCGGCCGCACGGTCCGCGCCCCGGACAGTGGCCGGGCGCCGGTGAAGGTCACCGTCGCGGCGGATCTGGAGGGTGTTCGAGCTCAATTCCTGTCGGTGCTGTCCACCGCCGATGCGGTCCGCGCCAGCAAAACAGCCTAAGTGCCAGTCTAAAAAGAAGGACACCCTGCCATGTCCCCAAAGCCCCAAACCGCCTTTGATGTGCTCTCCGTTGACGGCACCGCGCCCGACGCCCCAGCCCTGCTGACCAAGAGCCTGCGTGAAACCGGCTTTGCGGTGCTGAAAAACCACTCAGTCCCCGCAGAGCGGATCAAGGCGATGTATCAGAGCTGGCAGGCCTTTTTCGCCTCCGAGGGTAAATTCGACTATCAGTTTGAAGAGGCCTCCCAGACCGGCTTTTTTCCCTTCCGCACCGAAAACGCCAAGGGGGTGGCGCAGAAGGATCTGAAGGAGTTTTTCCACGTCTATCCCCACGCCAAGCTGCCCAGCGATCTGGAGGAGATCACCCGCACGGTCTATGCCGACCTGGTCAGCCTGGGCGATACGGTGCTGGGCTGGATCGAAGCCCATTTGCCCGAAGAGATTAAGGGCGCGCTGACCGAACCGCTGCCCGCCATGGTCCGGGGCAGTGACATGAACCTATTGCGGGTGTTGCATTATCCGCCGCTCGCCGAGGAAGGCATTGAGCCCGGAGCGGTGCGCGCCGCCGCCCATGAGGACATCAATCTGATCACCCTTCTGGTCTCCGCCAGCGCACCGGGTCTGGAGGCCCGCTCCGCCGATGGCCAGTGGCATAAAGTGCCCTGCGACGATGGGGCGATCACCATCAATGTGGGCGATATGCTGCAAATGGCGACCGGAGGCTATTTGCCCTCGACCACCCATCGGGTGGTCAATCCGGAGCAATCGGCCAATGAGTCGCGCTACTCCATGCCCATGTTCATTCATCCTCGGCCTGAGGCGCGTCTTGACGCGTCAACCACCGCGCACATCTATCTTGAGGAACGTTTGCGCGAAATCGGTCTCAAGCCGGCGGAATAGGGGCTTTTCCCCGCGCCCCCACACGCAATACGACAGATACTCCCTCAACTGGAAGGAAGACGAATGAAACGGTTTTTGGGTCTGATGGCTGGCGTCGCCCTGGGTTTGGGCGTGGTGACCTCTGCGCAGGCAGCGGATTTCAAACCGGCGGTCGTCTACGATATGGGCGGCAAGTTCGACAAGTCCTTCAATGAGGGCGTCTGGAACGGTGTGAAGCGCTTCACCGAGGAAACCGGTGTCGAGGTGATGGAATTCGAAGTCACAAACGAAGCCCAGCGGGCCCAAGCCATGCAGCGCATGGTCCAGCGGGGCGCGACCATCCTGCTCGGCGTTGGCTTCGCCCAGGCCGATGCCATCAATGAGGTCGCCGAGGCCAATCCGGACAAGCAATTCTCCATCATCGATGTGTTCTGGCTCGACCAGCCCAACCTGCGCCAATATGCCTTCCAGGAACATGAAGGCAGCTATTTGGTTGGCGTTGCGGCGGCCACCAAGAGTGAAACCGGCACGGTGGGCTTTGTCGGCGGCATGGACATTCCGCTGATCCGCAAATTCGCCTGTGGCTATGTCCAGGGCGCCAAATCCGTTGGTGCTGACATCGAGGTGCTGCAGAACATGACCGGCTCCACGCCGTCGGCTTGGAACGACCCGGTGAAGGGCGGCGAACTGACCCAAAGCCAGATCGACCGCGGCGCCGATGTGGTCTATCACGCCGCTGGCGGCACCGGCATGGGCGTCATCCGCGCCGCTGCCGATGCGGGCAAGCTGGCCATCGGTGTGGACTCCAACCAAAACCATGTGGTGCCTGGCTCCGTGCTGACCTCCATGCTTAAGCGGGTCGATGTGGCTGCCTATCAAACCTTCATGGACGCCTATAACGGCTCCTTCGACACCGGCGTCAAAGTGCTGGGCATCGCCGAAGGCGGCATTGACTGGGCCGTGGACGAGCATAACGCGGCCCTGATCGAAGGCTCGGTGAAGGACGCCGTGGAAGCGGCCAAAGCGGGCATCCTGTCCGGCGAGATCAAGGTCCACAATTACGAAGATGATTCCAGCTGCCCGCTCTAAGCCCCAATATACGGGCAGCGCGGTATGGCTGATCCAACCCCTTCATCGGCAAACATCTCACACACGCCGCCGGGTCCCAACCCGGCGGTTGCTGTGCCAGCGGTGGCGCTGAAGGATATCAGCAAGCGGTTTGGGCCGGTCCAGGCCAATCGCGACATCACCTTCGACATTCCGAAGGGCTCGATCACCGGCATTGTCGGTGAAAACGGGGCGGGCAAATCCACCCTGATGAGCATCCTCTACGGCTTCTATACGGCCGATACCGGGCATATTGAGCTCGACGGCCAGCCGGTCAAAATCACCAATTCCGCCGACGCCATTGGCTATGGCATTGGCATGGTGCACCAACATTTCATGCTCGTGCCGACCTTTTCGGTGCTGGAAAACGTTATGCTGGGGGCGGAGGGCAACGCCCTGTTGGCCCAAGGCAAAGCCCTGGCCCGGCAGAAGCTGGCCCAGCTGGGCACCGATTTCGGCCTGACCATTGATCCCGACGCCTTGATCGCTGACCTGCCTGTCGGCCTGCAGCAGCGGGTCGAGATCTTAAAAGCGCTCAGCCGGGGTGCGCGGGTGCTGATCCTGGATGAGCCAACCGGCGTGCTGACCCCGCAAGAGGCCGACAGCCTGTTCGAAATCCTCGGCACCCTCAGCGCCTCCGGGGTCACGATTTTGCTGATCACCCACAAGCTGCGGGAAATCTTTGCCATCACCGACCAAGTGGTGGTGATGCGCGGCGGGGCGGTGGTCGCGACCAAAGCCACCCGAGAGACCGACCAGGAGGAACTGGCCCGCCTGATGGTCGGGCGCGACGTCCAGACCACCACCGCCCGGGATGCGCCAAGCCTGGGAGAGACCGTGCTGTCGGTTTCTGGTCTGGGCAAAACCGACGACCAGGGCACGGCGCGGCTGAAAGACATTTCCTTCGAACTGCGGGCGGGCGAGATCCTCGGGGTCGCCGGGGTCTCGGGCAATGGCCAGTCGGAGCTGCTGGATGCGCTGTCGGGCATCGATCCGATCCAGACCGGCTCCATGACCGTGCTCGGGCGGACCATCTCCGCCGACCAGCCCAGCGCCCCTGCGGAGATGCGCCATCTCGGTGTCGCCCATGTGCCGGAAGACCGGCATCAGCGCGGGCTGGTGCTGCCCTTCAGCGCGGCGGAGAGCAGCATTCTCGGCTACCAGGATTGGCCGCAGGCCTGTGACGGGCTCTGGATCAACCATGAACGGGTTCGCAGCGCCTGCGATGGCCTGATGGAGCGGTTTGATGTGCGCCCACCCTTGGCCGAGGCCCGCACCGGCGGGTTTTCGGGTGGCAACCAACAAAAGATCGTGCTGGGCCGGGAGCTTGGCGTCACGCCCAAGGTGTTGTTCGTCGGCCAGCCGACCCGAGGAGTGGACATCGGAGCCATTGAGTTCATCCACGCCCAGCTGGTGGCCATGGCTGAGGCCGGATCGGCGATCCTGTTGGTCTCCGTGGAGCTGGACGAGATCTTGGCTCTGTCCGACCGGATTTTGGTGATGAATGAGGGGCGGATCGTTGGCACCTTGGACCGCGCCGAGGCGACGCCGGAGAAAATCGGCGCAATGATGGCCGGGGTTGGTCCAGACTCAGCCTCCGAAAACGGCAAAGCCGGGGAGGGCAGCCCATGACCCCCTCTGCCGGTTTGCCGCGCTGGGTCGATATCGGCCTGATCCCGCTGATCAATCTGTCCATGGCTCTGGCGGTGTCCGGGGTCGTGATTGCCTTGTTGGGGGAAAACCCGTTCGAGGCCTTGGGCGTGATGATCAAGGGCGCCTTCGTCTATCCGGGCAGCCTGGGCTACACGCTCTATTACACCACCAATTTCATCTTCACCGGGCTGGCGGTGGCCGTCGCCTTCCATGGCGGTTTGTTCAACATTGGCGGCGAGGGCCAGGCCTATATGGGCGGCCTCGGCGCGGGGCTGATCGCTTTGGCCTTAGGCGGTGTGCTGCCCGGGCTGCTGGTGATCCCGCTGGCAATCCTCGGCGCGGCGGCCTTTGGCACCGCTTGGGCAGCGATCCCGGCCTATTTGCAGGCCTATCGCGGCAGCCATATCGTCATCACCACCATCATGTTCAATTTCATCGCCGCCGGGGTGATGGTCTCGATCCTGAGCGGTCCGTTCATGCGCGAAGGCCAAAGCTCACCGGAGACCGATCCGATCCCCGAAAGCACCCAATTGTGGTCGGCCCAGGATCTTGGGGCGATGGTCGGGCTGGATGTGGCCTTTTCGCCGCTGAATATTTCCTTCCTGCTCGCCTTGCTGGCCTGTGTCTTTGTCTGGAAGCTGATTTGGCACACCCGCTTTGGCTATACTCTGCGTACCTTGGGCCATAGCGAGCCTGCGGCGGCTTATGCGGGCATTGGCATTCCCCGCACCATCATGATCGCCATGGCCATTTCCGGGGGTTTGGCCGGGCTGATGGCGGTCAATGAGATCCTGGGCGTCCACCACAAAGTCCTGCTGAACTTTACCGCAGGCTATGGCTTTACCGGCATCGCCGTGGCCCTGATGGGGCGTAACCACCCGGTGGGGATCATCCTGGCCAGCCTGCTGTTCGGGGCCTTGTATCAGGGCGGCGCGGAGCTGGATTTTGAGTTCCAGACCATCACTCGGGAAATGGTGTTGCTGATCCAGGGCCTGATCATCCTGTTCTCCGGTGCGCTGGCCTATATGGTCAGCCCGATGCTGGTGCGGCTGTTTGCGAGGCTCCCGGCAAGCACGGCGAAAGCGGAGCGTCCGAGCCCATGAGTGATCTGGCGCTACAACTGATCTTCACCTTGGATGCCACCCTGCGGCTCTCCACACCGCTGATCCTCTGTGCCATGGCCGGGTTGGTTTCCGAGCGCTCCGGGATCATCGACATTTCCCTGGAAGGCAAGCTGCTCAGCGCCGCCTTTGCCGCCGCCGCGACCGCCAGCCTGACCGGCTCGGTGTTCCAGGGCTTGTTGATGGCGATGATGGTTTCTATGGCCATGTCCCTGATCCACGGCTTTGCCTGCATCACCCATCGTGGCAACCAGATCATCAGCGGTTTGGCGGTCAATATTCTGGCCTCGGGGCTGACGGTGACCATTGCCTTCGCCATGTTCCGCCAAGGCGGCCAGACCCCGGCATTGGGGGCGGATGAGCGGTTCAATCCGATCACCTTGCCGTTGGCCGAGACCCTGTCCGGAGTGCCGGTCCTGGGGCCGATCTATGCGGAGCTGATCAGCGGCCATAATCTGATTGTCTATGCGCTGTTGATCATTGTGCCCGTGGTGTCTTGGATGCTGTTTAAGACCCGCTTCGGCTTGCGGCTGCGCGCGGTCGGCGAAAAGCCCGAGGCGGTGGATACCGCAGGCATCTCCGTGGCCTGGGTGCGCTACCGGGCGGTGCTGATCGCCGGTTTGCTGTGTGGCATTGCCGGCGCTTATCTCTCAACGGCCCATGGGGCGGGCTTTGTCCGCGAGATGAGCGCGGGCAAGGGCTATATCGCGCTCGCCGCCATGATCTGTGGCCGCTGGCGGCCCGGCGCAGCGGTACTGGCCTGCCTGTTGTTCGGCTTCCTGGAGGCCCTGTCCGCCCGGATGGAGGGGGTCGAACTGCCGCTTATGGGCGTAGCACCCTCTGACCTGTTGCGGCTGTTGCCCTATATCGGGACGGTGATCTTGCTGGCGGGCTTCTTTGGCCGCGCGGTGCCGCCTGCGGCCATTGGGCGGCCCTACACCAAGGAGCGTTAGCGTGTCAGAGCCTGTCATAGATGCGGAGCTGGTCGCAGCGGCCATCGCCATCCGGGACAAGGCCTATGCGCCCTATTCCAACTTCCAGGTCGGCGCGGCGATCCGGGATGCGGCGGGGCAGATCCATGTTGGCGTCAATGTGGAGAATGCGGCCTATCCCCAGGGCCAATGTGCCGAGGCCAGCGCCATTGGCACCATGGTGACCAGCGGCGGGGCCGCTATTACCGCCATTGCCGTGGTCGGCGGCGGCGACGGGCTTTGCACCCCCTGTGGCGGCTGTCGCCAGCGGATCCGGGAATTCGCCAAGGCGGACACCCCGGTCTATGTCTGCGGACCGGAGGGCCATCGCGCAACCTTCACCTTGGCCGATTTGCTGCCCGCCTCCTTTGGGCCGGACAATCTCGGTTAGGAACCGATATCGATGACCCCGATCTCTCCCATGCTCAAGGTCTGCTGCATCGCCTCCATCGAGGAGGCACGAATGGCCTTGTCCCATGGTGCGACGGCGGTGGGACTGGTGGGGGAGATGCCCAGCGGTCCGGGGATCATTGACGATGACACCATCCGGGCCATTGCCGCCGATGTCGGCGCGGCGGGCTGGTCGGTGCTGCTGACCAGCCGGGTGACGGCCCAGGGCATTGTCGATCATGTCCGCGACACCGGCGTGAATACGGTCCAGATCGTTGATGCGCCGGAGGCGGGCAGTTATGCCGCTTTGCGGGCCCAACTGCCCCATGTGCGGATCTTGCAGGTGATCCATGTGGAGGATGAAGACAACATTGCCGAGGCGGTCGCCGCCGCTGCTGAGGTCGATGCCATATTGTTGGACTCCGGCAAGCCCAAGGCAGCGGTAAAGACCTTGGGCGGCACCGGCGATCGCCATGACTGGTCGATCAGCCGCAAGATAGTCGAGGCGGTGGAGGTCCCGGTCTTTCTGGCCGGTGGCATCCGTCCGGAGAATGTCGCCGAGGCTTTGCGAGAGGTTCAACCGGCAGGCATCGATCTGTGCACCGGCATCCGCGACAAAAACCATGCTCTGGTCGAGGACCGCTTGAAGGCCCTCATTACCGAAATGATGGCAGCTGAGGCTTAGCCGTTGACCCGATCGCTGTCATGGCGCTGTTGTTGAGTCCTGCGCTCGGCCATGCTTCAATGCTCTAAACCAAGCTTTAGGGGGAAGCACCATGTCGACGCGTTTGGCGGTTTTCAGCCTTGCCTCTGTTTTGATCACCACCCCGGTCTTTGCCGAGTCTGGCGGTGGTCCGGTGTCCGATGACGTGATTGCCGAACAGCGCGCGGCTTTGGCGGCGGCGACGGATGGCAAGGGCTTTGGCCCGCAATCGCCCCGAGACATTGACGCGGTGGCGGGCACCAACAGCCGGGCGTTCAGTACCGCGCCTTTGGTCACCGAGATGACCCTGTGCGACATTCACTTCCATGAAAACGCCGAGCATAAGGGTGGGGTGTTCCGGCTCTATGCGGGCAATGGCGACGGTAAGGGCTATGGCACCGGCTTCAAATATAGCGGGGAGCTGACCGAGGCTGAGCTGGCTCCGGTGCCGATGACGGTGGGCGACAGCCCGCATGGTGATTTGGTGCCTGGCGACACCATCGAGATCCATTTTGTTCATTCGACGGCCCAGGCCACCCTCGGCCCCAGTCTCGCGACCTGTCTTTCGGAGGCCATTGGCAACCCGCAGCTCCGCGTCGAGGCGGTGGTCGCCGTGTTGGTCGCCACTGGTGGCGAAGACTTTGTCGAGATGACCCGCATCGAAGACATCGACGGTTTGAACCAGGTGCCGAACCTGCCCAATGATTTGGGCGAGCCGGTGGTCTATTCCGGCTCCACCACCGGGCCGGGCTACAATATGAAGGGCTCCCCGTTCCAGGTGACCTGGAGCGTCCGCCCCGATGTGGTGAAGCTGAACATTGCCTCGGTGGATGCGTGGCTGAAGGACAATCCGTTTGGCGAAGACCATGCCCATGGAGTGCGGAACCTTGTCACCAATCCGGATCTGTTGTCCCAGATTGAGTGAGCGGGCATGTCCTCGACAAAGCCGCGTCTACCCTGAATTCTTTGCACAAGGACGGATCCGATGAACGTGGTTTCCAACTCTCTGAGAGTTTTCGGTGTTTCGGTGATCTTGTGCGTTACTGCCATGGCAGGTCCCGCCAACGCCTCCGACGGGGCGTGGGTGGCGAGCAGCTTTGATTCCAATTTCGGGCCGATTTCGTTGTCCGTGAACACCATCAATGGCGAGGTCGAGGGCACCTTCCCGAAATATCGCGGGCGGTTGGTCGGGACCATCAATCTCGATGCCACCCGCCTGGATGCCACTTGGCTGCAACCGAAGTCAGAGGTCCGTTGCCCCAACGCCCTGGGCGGCACTCATTATTGGGGCACCGTCACCTGGATCCTGACCCAAGGTCGTTCCATGCCCGGTACATGGTCCTATTGCAACAATGCGCCAACCGGCGATTGGAACGCCACCTTGCGCTCCGGCAATTCGCCACGCCGGGCCATGGGATACTGAGAGCTTTAGGTCCGCTTAAGACCGACAAATCTGCAGCAAGGCAGCGCCCAAGGAGTCATGGCTGCCCAAGCCGATGCAGCAGGCATGGAAGGCCAGCAAAAAGGCGAGAAAAGCAGCGCCAGACCATAGGGCCAAGCTCAACTGGTCTTCCCTGTCGGCGGCATCATCCGTCTGGAACAGGACGGCGCGTGCGGTGTTGGCAAAGGTCATTAGAACATCCTCCCGGTTATAAAATGCACTTGGTTTTGAACAGGTTGGTCAGGCCTCTCCGACCGTCCTGCGGTCCTCTTTGCGTCGGACTTGCAGGATCTCCGCCAGGATCGACAAGGCGATTTCCTCCGGTGTGATCGCGCCCAAATCCAGGCCCGCCGGACCCTTGATCCGAGCCAGGGCCTCCGGCGCATGGCCCTTTGCCGCGAGGTCCTCGGTGAGGGCGGCCAGCTTTTTTCGGCTGCCGACAAAGGCGATATGCCGGGCTGGGGTTTTCGCGTTCAGCACCGCCTCTAAAGCGACCAGATCGCCCTTGCCTTGGGTCGAAACCACCAGGAAAGGCGGGCGCTTCATCGGCTGATCCATGCTGAAACTGGGCTGGGTCCGGGCGGAGGGGGGCACGGGCAAGCCCTCGGCGTCCGGGCCGCAGACCGTCACATCCAAGCCAATGCTGGGAGCTTGATGGGCCAAGGCCAAGGCCACCGGGCTGGTGCCACAGATCACCAATTGCGGGCGTGGCAGGACGGGCTCAACAAACACATCCATCGTGCCCTGGCTTGGGCACATATTCTTGGCGAATTCGATACCTTCCCGGGTCTGGCCGGGCTTGATGCCTTGGTCGAGCAACAAGTCACGGGGCTGGATCGAGACCAACCGGGCCTGCCCATCCTCCAGCGCTTTTTTTGCTGCTTTCAACACTGCGCCCCGGGCACAGCCGCCGCCAATCCAGCCTGCCAGGATCTCGCCCTGGGCATCGATCACCGCCTTGGCCCCGGCCTTGGCGGCGGTCACCGAAACCGTGCGGACGACTGTGGCCAGCACATAGGGCTCGGCTTCCTCGGCCATGCGGGTGGTGATCAGGGCCAAGTCGCTGCTCTGTACCGGGCTGCGGGAAAACAGACTGTCAAAAGAAGCGTGTTTCATGGTCTCCTCGCGGGTCTTTTCACAGGCGGGCCAAATAGGGCTCAAGGGCGGCCAGGCTTTCCAGGGTGTGGGCCGGGGCGAACAGGTCGATATGGGGCAAGGCCGCCGCCATGCCCCCGGCGCTGGGTTCATAGCCCTGCCAGCCGATTAAGGGGTTGAGCCAGACAATGCGTTTGCAGCGCCGCCGCAACGCCGCCATCTCGCGCCCCAAGGCCTCGGGCGGGCCGGTGTCATAGCCGTCGGACAGCAAGATCACGCAGGTCCGGGAATGGATCACCCGCTGGGCATGCCAGCGGTTAAAATCGGCCAGGGCCTCACCGATCTTGGTGCCGCCGCCAATGCCCTGGGCCATCAAGCCCATGCGGTCCAGCGCCCGCGCCGCATCCCGTTCCGATAGCGCCGCAGAGACATGGACCAGCCGGGTGTGGAACAAAAACGCCTCGGCCTCGCGGAAACTGTCGAGCAGGCCATGGACAAAGCGGGTAAACACAGCCGTGTAATTGTTCATGGAGCCCGAGGCATCAAGCAGGATCACCAGCTTCAATTGCCGCTCGCGCGGGCCCTTGCGGATCAGCTCCAGGGGCATGCCGCCATGGGCAATGGAATGACGGATGGTCCGGCGTAGATCTAGTCGAGGTCCCTTGCGCCGCTGGCGATCCCGTCGCGTCAGCCGCACCCGCATCGCCGCTGCCAGTTGCTCGGCCAGCCGATGGGCTTCGGCCAGGGCCTCCGGATCGTGGATGTCCTTAAAGTCGACGGCACCAAGGGACTCCGCGATGCTGGCTCCCTCCCGTCGACCGGACGGCGTCTCGCCGCTGTCCTCATCCTCTTCACCCGGTCGGCGCTCCACATCCAGGGCCAGGCTGTTTTGCCGGTCGCCTTGGGCTTCGACCAGCTCGCGCATGGTCTTGCCGCCCTTCTTTTGGCTGGTGCCGGAGATTTTGACCCCCGATTTGACCCCTCGACCGGTCCAATAGGCGTCAAACAGCTCGTCAAAGCGGGTCCAATCGGCCAAACGGCCACAAAACAGGGCGCGAAAGGCCTGTTTCAGATGCTGTGGCCGCTGCGCCAGCGGTGTTTGCAGCAGCGCCAGCGCATCGGTGCTTTCGCCCATGCCAACCTGGAAGCCGCTGTCGCGCAAAGAGCGCATAAATCCGGTCAAGCGGTGGCGTATTGCCGCCCCGACATCGTCATAGCGCTCGATCCGGTGCGGTGTCGTCGCTCCCATCTCAGGCCACCTTGCCCAACAGGCGTTCGGTGACCTCGGCGGTCACCCGGTTGCGGTCCTCGCGGGTTTTCAGGACACAGGCCAAGGTCTCGAACACCAGGGCACGGTTTTCCTGCAGGTCCTTGGCCCCCAGCCCAAGCAGGGCAATGGCCCAGTCCAGGGTCTCCGCCACGCCGGGCACCTTAACCAGATCTTCCTTGCGCAAGGCCCCGATCAGCTCGGCGACCTGCCGGGCCAGGGCGGCATCGAGGCCCTCAATGCGGGTCTGCAGGATCCGCGCTTCCCGCTCCGGCGTCGGATAGTCGACATAGTGATACAGGCAGCGCCGCCGCAGGGCGTCGGAGAGTTCCCGGGTGCCATTGGAGGTCAGGATCACCCGAGGAATGCTGCGCGCGGAGATGGTGCCCAGCTCCGGAATGGAGACCTGGAAATCCGACAGGATCTCGAGCAGGAACGCTTCAAATTCCTCATCGGCGCGGTCGACCTCGTCGATCAGCAGCACCGGGGGCTCATCCTGGCGGATGGCGGCCAGCAGCGGGCGTTCCAGCAGGTATTTTTCCGTAAAGATCGCCTCTTCCAGGACATCGGCGTCCATATCGGCGGTTTCTTTGGCTTTGATCGCCAGCAATTGGCGTTGGTAATTCCATTCATAAATGGCGTCGGAGCGGTCCAGCCCCTCATAGCATTGCAGCCGGATCAGATTGGTGCCGTCCATGGCCGCTAAGGCCTTGGCGACCTCGGTCTTACCCACCCCGGCTTCGCCCTCCAGCAACAATGGTCGGCCCAGCATCTCGGTCAGCAACAGGGCCGTGGCCAAGCCGTCATCGGCGACATAGCCGGTTTGGGCCAAAGCCCGGGCCAAATGGTCTTTGGTTTTGCGCATCGGCGGACCTTTCCGCAAAAGTCCTGACCTCTGCGGCCCAGGGTGGCCCCAGAGGTCAGGCAGTCTTAGAGGTTAGGCAGGCTTACCCATGGGCGCCCAGCTTGTTGGCGGCTTGCCACACGCGCCAAGCGTCATGGGGCATTTGGATATGCGTCGAGCCTAAGAACTGGAACGCATCATTGACCGCATTGGAAAAGGCCGGCACGCCGCCGACATTGGGGCTTTCGCCCACACCTTTGGCCCCGATCGGGTGATGCGGGCTGGGTGTGACGGTATGGTCGGTTTCCCAAACCGGGGTCTCCACCGCCGTGGGCAGGAAGAAGTCCATAAAGGACGCCCCGAACACATTGCCGATTTCGTCGTAACGGATCTCCTGACCCATCGCGATCGCGAAGGCTTCGGTCAGGCCACCATGGACCTGGCCTTCGATGATCATGGGATTGATCCGCGTCCCGCAATCATCCAAGGCATAGAACCGCCGGGTTTTGGCCACGCCCGTATCCACGTCGATATCCATGACGCAGAAATAGGCTCCGAAAGGATAGGTCATGTTCGGCGGGTCATAATAGCTGACCGCCTCCAGACCCGGTTCCATCCCTGGCGGCGGGGTGTTGTAGGCCGCCCAGGCGATCTCCTTCATCGACTTGCGCGCTTGCGGATTGCCTTTGACTTGGAAGCCGTCAATGTCCCATTCCAGGTCATATTCCGAGACTTCCAGCAAATGCGCGGCAATCATCTGCGCCTTGTTGCGGATCTTGCGCGCCGCCAGGGCAATGGCAGCCCCGGCCACCGGCGTGGAGCGGGAGCCATAGGTGCCCAAGCCATAGGGCGCGGTGTCCGTATCGCCTTCCTCGACCATGATGTCATCGGCCGGGATGCCGATCTCGGTGGCGATGATCTGGGCCCAAGTGGTCTCATGGCCCTGGCCTTGGGACTTGGTGCCCATGCGCGAAATCACCGAGCCGGTGGGATGGACCCGGATTTCCGCACTGTCGAACATGGCCACGCCGAGAATGTCGCAATTCTTCGACGGACCGGCCCCGACAATCTCGGTGAAGAAGGACACGCCGATGCCCATGATCTCCCGGGTTTCTCCGCGCCGGAAGGCCTCCTGCTTTTGCTTCTGCTCGGCGCGCAGCTCGCGATAGCCGATGGTGTCCATCGCCTTCTGCATGGCGGTGTGATAGTCGCCGCTGTCATATTCCCAGCCCAAGGCGGACTGATAGGGGAACTGCTCGGCACGGACGAAGTTCTTCATCCGCAGATCCGCCGGATCCATGCCCAGTTTTTGCGCCAGGATGTCCATGGCGCGCTCAATGCAATAGGCCGCCTCGGTTACCCGGAAAGAGCAACGATAGGCCACGCCGCCGGGGGCTTTGTTGGTATAGACCCCGTCGACCTCGAGATGGGCGGTTGGGAAGTCATAGGACCCGGTGACGATGTTGAAGAAACCTGCGGGCCATTTTGACGGGTCGGCACAGGCGTCAAAGCCGCCATGGTCGGCCAACACATGGACCTTCAGACCGGTGACCGTGCCGTCGCTTTTGGCGGCGATCTCGGTGGTCATGTGATAGTCGCGGGCGAAGGAGGTGGTGGAGAGGTTCTCCATCCGGTCCTCGACCCATTTCACCGGCACGCCGGTGACAATGGAGGCGACGATGGAGCAGATATAGCCCGGATAGGCTCCGACCTTATTGCCAAAGCCGCCACCAATATCCGGGGCGATCACATGGATCTTATGCTCCGGAATGGTGGACAGCAGCGAGGCCACGGTGCGGATCACATGCGGGGCCTGGAAGGTGCCCCACACCGTCAACTCGCCCTTCACCTTGTCCATGGAGGCCACGCATTGGCAGGTCTCCAGCGGTGAGGGATGGGTGCGGTGATAGGAAATCAGCTCCTTAATCGTCACATCGGCGTCGGCAAAGGCGCGGCTGGTCTCGTCCTTATCGCCGACTTCCCACTTGAAGATATGATTGTGATGGGCGCGCGGGCCATGGGCGCCTTCGGTCTTGCCCTCCAGATCCGGGCGCAGCACCGGGGCGTCCGGGTCCATCGCCTTGAAGGGATCGACCACCACCGGCAGCTCTTCATATTCGACCTCGACCAGCTGGATCGCATCATCGGCGATATAGCGGTCTTCGGCGATGACAAAGGCGATTTCCTGGTTCTGATACAGCACCTTGCCATCGGCCAGCACCATTTGGACATCGCCCGCCAGGGTCGGCATCCAGGCCAGATTGACGCCCTTCAGATCCTCGGCGGTCAGCACGGCAATGACGCCGGGCAGTTTCAGGGCCTCGGTGGCATCGATTTTGGTGATTTTGGCATGGGCGTGGGAGGACCGGACGAAATCACCAAACACCATGTTCGGCAGTTTCAGATCGTCAACATAATTGCCTTTGCCTTGGGTGAAGCGGATGTCTTCAACCCGTTTGCGCTTACAGCCCATGCCTTCCAGGGCTGCCTCGCGCTGTTCCCGTGAGGGGCTCATCTCGTTCATTCTGCAGCATCCTTCAGCTCGGGGGCGTTCAGCTTGTCAGCGGCGTATTGGATCGCTTTGACGATGTTCTGATAGCCGGTGCAACGGCACAGATTGCCCGCGATGCCCATGCGGATCTCCGCCTCGGTTGGGGTCGGATTTTCTTTCAGTAGGGTGTGGGCGCGCATGATCATGCCCGGCGTGCAATAGCCGCATTGCAGGCCATGCATTTGCCGGAAGCCCTCCTGAAGGGCTGAGAGCGTGCCATCGGGATTGGCCATGCCTTCAATGGTGGTGATGCTCGCCCCATTGGCCTGGACCGCAAACATGGTGCAGGACTTGATGGACATGCCGTTCAGCTCGATGGTGCAGGCTCCGCAATGGGTGGTCTCGCAGCCAATATGCGGGCCGGTCAGATTGAGCTGCTCGCGCAGGAAATGGATCAGCAAGGTGCGCGGCTCGACGAAATGCTGCACCTTTTTGCCATTGACGGTCATGGTGACCGGAACTTGTTCGATCTCACTCATGTCGGTTTCCTTGGGCCTAGAGCATTTTCAGCCGAAGTGGGTCCGGTTCGGCGGTTCGAAAATGCGACAATGCAAAAGGCTAGGGCGATTTCTGCGGTTCAATTCTCGCGGAAATCGCTCTAAGCGCTGGCGATGCTGGCGGCACGGGCCAGAGCCCGTTCAACCATCACCCCGGCCATTTTGGTGCGGTATTCGGCGGGACCCCGGCCATCTTCGGCGGGATCGGTGATCGCTTCTGCAGCGGCGATGGCACGCTTGATGGTCTCCGCATCCAGGCTGGAGCCGGTCAGAATGTCCGAGGCTTCGGCAGCATAAAGCGGGGTATCGCCCACATTGGTCAGGGCCACGGAGCAATGGGTCGCCCGACCGCCCTCCATGACCAGGATCACGGCCGCCGCCGCTGTGGCATAGTCGCCAACCTTGCGCTTCAGCTTTTCATAGGCATAGCCATGGCCTGCCGGAGGGGCCGGGATCTTGATCGCGGTGAGCAGCTCGTCTTCCGCCAGAGCGGTGAAGAACGCGCCTTCATAAAAGTCCCGGGCCGCAACCTCGCGGTCGCCCTCAGGGCCGGACAGGACATAGGAGGCGTTTAGGCATTGCATCAGTGCGGGCATGTCATTGCCCGGATCGCCATTGGCCACATTGCCGCCAATGGTGCCGAGATAGCGGATCTGCGGATCGGCAATCACGGTGGAGGTTTCGGCAATGATCGGCAGTTTTTGCGCCAGCAGATCAGAGTGGATCAGATCATGTTGCGTGGTCATTGCGCCAATGATGATGGTGCCGTCCTGCTCGCAAATGCCTTTCAGCTCGGCAATGCCAGCCAAATCGACCAAGTGCTCCGGTCCGGCCATGCGCAGCTTCATCATGGGGATCAGGCTGTGCCCGCCGGAGATTGGCCGGGCTTCATCGCCATGGGTCGCCAGAAGAGCGACGGCTTCGGCCACCGACCCAGGTCGGTGATAGGTGAACGCGCCAGGTATCACGGTGTTGTCCTCCCTGCTGCGGCGTTCGACACTTTGCGTGCCTTGGGTACCGCAAGTTTTGCAAGCGAAGAGCCTTCTTCCATCGAAGGTTTTCGATCTCGTCACGGTGCGCGGTGCTGCGCTGCACTTACAAGCCGCCGTGCACGGATGGCGGAGGGTCTTGAACGGATGACCCTGGTTTGGGCCGCGAATTGCGTCAGGAAGGATGACGCAACTGGTGTTCCGCGCCACCAAACAGTCCCGGCACGAACTGCGGTTCCATATTGATTTCAGACGGATGGAAAGGGGTTCCCCTGTATTGGGGCTTTACTGGATCGAGGGGGCCGGTTAAGGGCAGATCTATGGCCTCTTGCGAGTAAAACAGACTCGCATTACCGCGTTTCGGAGAAAGCGATGGTCGGCAGCGGTCCCGTTCGGTCCGGCTGGGCGACCGGCTCAACAACAATCGGGGCGTCCTGGTCCAGTGCGGCCAATTTGGCCCGCACCCGGCTCCAGCGCGACCGGCTGACGGGCACCACTTGGCCCGCCTGACCATGCAGGATCAACTGACCGCCATCGCCAGACTTTTTGTAGCGGGCGACCCGAGACAGATTGACCACATGGCTGCGATGAACCCGGTTGAAGGTCTTTTTGTCCAATCGTCGTTCCGCTTCACTGATAGACAGTGGACAAAAATGCTGCTGCGTGCCGTCAAACAGCTTGGTGTAATGGGAATCCGCTTGGATGGCGTAAATGTCCTCCACCGGGATCTCGGCTTTGCGGCCTTCGCGCTCGATGGGGAACACCCGATAGGGACGGCTGGTGGCGGGCGCTGTGCTGGCCTGGGCAATGGATTGCAGACCGATGGCCGGTTTGGGAGCCTCTGGGAGCATTGCCGACGCAGTTTGCGGGATCGGCTGCACTTCGGCGGGGGACATTTCGGTGGGCTTTTCAGCGGGATTTGCCGCCGATGTCTCCGTTCCGCTTGCGGGTTGAGTCGGCACGATCGAAAGCAGAAACAGGCCGGAAACCAGGAACGCCACACAGGAGACCAAAATCGCCAGGGTGCCTTGGTCCAAGGTTGGCGTGACCTGCAGGGCTTCTGCGGTCTTGGGTGAAACGGTCATCCCAGCCATGGACAGGTAATGCATGATCGAAATCGCCAGTGCTAAAACCAGCGCGGAGACGATCATTGGTGGGCGTTTGCCGGTGCCAAACACCAGCCAGATCGCCAGGGCTGACGCGAGGATGGCGCTCAGGCAGCCGGTGATGACGAAGATCGGGGCATGGCTCATCTGCAAAGAGCTGTGCAGGGCATACATGCCCAAATGATGCATGGTGCAAATGCCGGTGCCCATGAACAGGGCCGAGGCACCAAGACGGATCGGCGTTAAGCGGCGGTTGGTGGCAACAAACACCGCGATCCCGGCGACCAGCACGCAGACCAGGAAGGACAGCAGGGTCGGCAGAACCAAAAAGTCCACCTTGGCGGGCAGGCGGGTGGCCATCATGCCGACGAAATGCATCGACCAGATCGCCAACCCCAGGGTCAGGGCCGATCCAGCCAGCAACCAGCGCCGCCGCTCCGGTGGGGCAGCGCGCAGCTGAACAGCAAGGCCCAAGGCGACAAAGCACCCTTGAAAGGCCACAGCCAAGGACAATAGGACCAACCACGGCTCATGTGTCACCGACATAGTGAGCCACTCCTCCCTGCACCCGTCCTACTTTTATGGTCGGGTATTTTTTTCCATCATAAGGCAAAGTTTGATCTACAGCAATCAGCTGTATGACCAGCGTTGTGATCGGCGACTCATCGACCAAATGCCGTTGTTTTTTGGGGTAGGCTGTAGAGATCCTGTCCGTTTTGTGGTACGATCATTCCGCTTTAGTAATTTTTTCGAAAATGTATTCAAAGGTCGGGGGTGGGATCATGATTGGCATGGTGCTCAGAATCCGTATCGGAACGCTCCGGTTTTTCAGTGTGCTAGCGGCGGTGTTGGTTTTGATGGATGCCGAGCCAAGCTTGGCGGCCACCGACAGCTGCACCTGCTACGAGGCCGGGCGTCAGGCCTATAAGGATTTTAATGGCTGTTATGGGACCGGCCCCTATGCCACCAGCATTGGCTGTCCGCCGTCTCAGAGCGGTGGTCTCTCGTCTTTTGGTCAGGGCTGCAATGATCGGAGCTGGGGCAACAGCGACAATCGGGCCAGCAATTGCCGGAACACCCGATCAGGAACAGGGTCCCAGAACAACAACACCGGCACTGTGGGCGGTCCACTGACCACCCTCTCAGCCCCTGGCGAATGGTATCTTTGGGGCGGCGGCTTTCCCGCCATTGGCGGATCCTGTTCCGGCGGCCAAAAAAACTACGGTGGCTATTGCTTCCATCCCTGCGAGGAGCACTACACGGGCTATAGGCTCAATCGGGGCAATATCTGTGTTCGCTGTCCCTTCGATGAATCGACCGTCCAATTGGAGGCCAATGGCACATTGACCTGCTTTAAGTGAAGCCTTGGTGCCATCCATTTGGAACAAGGGCCGTGGTGAGGTGTAGCGTGAAAACAGTGTGGGGCCTGCTGATTGCCGTTGGGATTGTTTTGGGCGGCGGTGAGGCACGGGCTGACAAAACACTTTTGGACAATCCGGCCAATCCGGAAGACCCGCAAAATCCATTGCGGTCTTGCGTTGCGCCCTGCGTTTGGTCCCAGGGCGATGGGTCCTTTGGCTTGGGCGAGGTGATTGATGTGGCCATCACCGAAGGCGGTCAAGTGGTCACCGTTGGCTATGCCTATGACCGCAGCATTGGCGGTTTTGCGCGGGCCTATGCGGCAGAGGACGGCACGCCGCTCTGGTCGTTCACCGGGCAAGGCACCCGCCGGGGGGCAGGTGGTCCCAAATTGACCGGGGTTACGTCCCTGCCGGGCGGCGGGTCGGTGGCCGTAGGCTTTGACCACCCGGGGGGAGAGGCTTGGCAGGTTGGCTCGGATCTCTTCATTCCTGCGGTCGGTTGGATGGTGCGTTTTGATGCGGATGGCCAAGTCCTGTGGCAGACCCGCAATGGCGGGGCGGAAAACCGTTATTTCCGGGATGTAGTTGGCTTTGAAGATGGGCGTATTGCCGTCCTGGGCTATTGGGACATTGGCCGCTTTGGGCCAGACCGCCCGGATCGAGGCCGAGTGCGGCCCTGGGTGCTGCTCTATGACCAAGATGGCACTGTGCTTTGGGAGCATGTCTTCGAGGGATCACGGCATAATTTCCCCCATGGCCTGACCCAGTCGGGCGACGACCGCCTCGTCGTGGTCGGACGGGTTTTGAACTATGGCGAAAACCGCCTGACCGATGCTTGGGCCGCGAGCCTGTCGATTGAGACCGGCGCAGTCCTATGGGAGCGGAACTATGGCGGTCGGGACTCGGAAACGGCGCATAATGTGATTGCCTTGCCCCAAGACCAGGTTATGGCGGCGGGGATCTATGGCGGAATGGCCATCGGTCAGGAGGGCAAAGCCCAGGCTTGGTCCTTGGTCCTGGATGCCGATGGAGAGGTTGTGAGCGAGGAGCGGGTCACGCGGGATGACCGGCTGGTTTTGTTTACCGATTTGGTGGCGTCCGGGCCGGCAGCGGGTCTTGGTGTGGGACGCACGGAGGCAATGAACTTTGTTGTTTGGGAGACGACCGGACACGGGCCAGGGAAGTCCTTCGCGTTGTTCGGTAGTCCCTGGCGGTCCGAAACCCGAGGCATTGCCTATGATGCCAAGACCGATACCGCCTATGTGGTTGGCAGCACGGAGGTGCCAGAACAGGGGACGGGCATCGCTTATTCCAAAGGTTGGGTTGTAGGGTTGCGGCGTCAAAGCCAGGATCCATAGGCAGCCGGACAGCGCGCGGATCCGTCTGTGGGGCCTATCTGACCTGTTTTATTGAAAAAATCTAAGGAGCCCTGTCTGCGGAGTCCGGGTTTTCCTGTTTCTCACCGAAAAACCTGCGCCATGCGAGCCAGCTGATCACGCCGTAAAGGGCAAGCCAGATGCCATAGGTGACCCATTGCGCCGGTTTGTCGAGATCGGGAAAGCCACCATAGTGATCAAGCATTTGGTAGATCAGGACGGAATAGATCAGCCATAGCCCGCCGACCACGGGCTTTGCCAGCAGGATGTCGCGGAGCGTGATATCGCGAAATCGTTTTTTGGCGGCCATCGTCTTGTATCTGTTTTCTTGGCGAGGCCACATCAGGCCTCCAAAAGTGTTCCATGTCTAAGGACCAAAAACCATCCAAAGATGCCGCAATTGTCGCGAGGGCCGGATCCGGGGGCTCGAAACTGAACTGGGATCACACTACCTCTAAGCGCATGGCCGCGCGGGCCTCCCGTGTGTGACGCTGCTGGAGAGAAGACCGTGATCAAATTGGTGATGTGCTTAACCCGACGGTCTGATCTGACCCGGGAAGAGTTTTTGGATTATTGGCTAAACAAGCACGCACCGTTCTTCCTGGAGAACGCCCATATCATGCGCTCTAAGCGTTATGTGCAGGACCATACCTTGACCTCGCCCCTGAACGATGTGTTCCGGAGCTCGCGCAATATGATGCCGGAATTCGATGGCATCGCCGAGGTATGGTTTGAGTCCGAACAGGATTTGATGGAGGCCTTTGGCACCCAGGAAGGCCAGGATTTGGGCGCGGCCCTGCTGAAGGACGAAAGCAATTTTGTCGATCATGAGCGCTCAGCAGCCTTCCTGGTTCAGGAGCATGAACTCTGAGGCAATTGATCTACCTCCTGGATCCTCATGTCTCACTCCGTTATCTCTTCTTGTCTGTTCGCCCTCAGGGTTCGCGATCTTGATTGGATCCGTTTTGCTGGACTGTGATTTCTGATTTTGTGTGGGAAGAACCCAGATGCCTGACAAGAAAGAGATTTCCAAGGCGGTGATGAGCCGGATCTCTATCCTGGTGGTCGATGATGACGAGGTCGTGCGCAAGACCGTCACCCTGATGCTCAATCGCCTAGGGGTGAAGTCGGTGCATCAGGCCGCCAATGGTCAGGAAGGCATGGCCGCCGTGCTGCGCAATCGACCGGATATGGTGCTCTGCGACATGCATATGAGCCCGATGAACGGGGTTAAGTTTGTGCAGGAGCTGCGCTCGTCCGCCATTGACGAGGTCAAGAAAACCCCGGTGGTGATGCTGACCGCCGATGGAGCGGTGGAAACGGTGCAGAGCCTGGCGAAATACAAGATCCAAGGCTATTTGCTCAAACCGACAACGGTGCTGCAGATCCAGGAGCGGATCTTCAAAGTGCTGGGCCGAAAATTCGGCCTGTGACGCAGCCCTAGGGCTGGCAGTACTAGATTTTCGATGTGTCGATCTTCGGGGCTTCCTTGGCCAGCTGATCGACGCGTTCGGAATAGCGGTTGGTCAGGGCCTCGTTGCGACCCCGGGTCATCAAAGTGAATTTCACCAGCTCCTCCATCACATCGACGATGCGATTGTAATAGGGCGATGGGCGCATGCGTCCGGCGTCGTCGAATTCCTGCCAGGCTTTGGCGATGGAGGATTGGTTTGGGATGGTCACCATGCGCATCCAGCGCCCCAGAATGCGCATTTGATTGACCGCGTTGAAGCTTTGCGAACCGCCGCAAACCTGCATCAGGGCCAGGGTTTTGCCTTGGCTGGGGCGAATGGCTCCCAGGCTAAGCGGGATCCAATCGATCTGGGTTTTCATAATGCCGCTCATGGTGCCATGGCGTTCCGGGCTGGACCACACCATGCCCTCCGACCATTGCGCCAGCTCCCGCAATTCGACGACTTTGGGATGCTCGGCGGGCGCTTCATCGGGGAAGGGTAGCCCGGTCGGATCGTAGAATTTGGTTTCCGCGCCAAAAAAATGCAGCAGGCGCGCGGCCTCTTCGGCGGCCAGGCGAGAGAAGGAGCGCTGCCTTAGGGAGCCATAGAGCAACAGGATTTTGGGCCGATGGCCGCTGTCCCCTGGCACCGTGTAGAAGGCCGGGTCGATGGGGTCAAAACAGCGGGGGTCGAGATTGGGCAGGTCAGGCAACGGCACGGGGTCGGTCATGATCTCTCAAATCAACTCTGGAACAGGGTCGATTAGACTTATGGCTGCGGAGGTGGCTCTGCAAACCGGTTTTTGGTTCGATTGGCGAAAGCGACCAGCGAGAGCATAACCGGCACCTCGACCAACACTCCGACCACGGTGGCCAGGGCTGCTCCGGAATTGAGGCCAAACAGGCTGATGGCCACGGCGACGGCCAGTTCAAAAAAGTTGGAGGTCCCGATCAGGGCGCAGGGGGCTGCGATCTTATGCGGCACCTTCATGGCATAGGCTGCGCCATAGGCCAGCGCGAAGATGCCATAGCTTTGGATCAGGATTGGCACGGCGATCAACAGGATGACCAGGGGGCGTTCCAGGATCACACTGCCTTGCAGACCAAACAGGATCACCACCGTGGTGATCAGGCCGATGACCGAGAAGGGTTTGACCCGGGCGGTGAAGGCGGCGATTTTTTGTTCCGAGCCGAGCAAGCGCCTGGTGATCAGCCCGGCGATCAACGGCAAGACCACATAGAGCACGGTGGCCAGCACCAGGGTTTCCCAGGGCACGGTGATGTCGGTGACGCCGAGCAGAAGCGCGACGATGGGCGCAAAGGCAACGATCATGATCAGATCGTTCACCGAGACCTGGACCAGGGTGTAGGTCTCATCGCCCCGGGTCAGTTGCGACCAAACAAAGACCATGGCGGTGCAGGGGGCCGCCCCAAGCAGGATCAACCCGGCCATATATTGGGCGGCGTCTTCCGGTTCGATCAGTGGGGCGAAGACATAGTCGAAGAACAGGACCGCGAGCAGGGCCATGGTGAAGGGCTTGATCAGCCAGTTCACCACCAGGGTGATCAGCAGGCCTTTGGGTTGGCGGGCAATGCCACTGACGGCACCGAAATCGACGCCGATCATCATTGGGAAAACCATGGCCCAGATCAGGACCGCGACCACCAGATTGATCGAGGCGATCTCGGCCGCAGCAATGGCTTCAACCAGGCCCGGGGCGACGGTGCCAATGGCGATCCCGGCGAAGATCGCGATGGCGATCCAGACGCTGAGCCAGCGCTCAAAGATCCCCATGGGCTGCGGGTCGGTGTCAGGGCTTGGGCTCATCTGGATTAATCTCACGCCTAAAGGATTTGCTTGAAAGGACTGGGAATCGGCGCGGCACCATACGCCTTTTTTTGTGCAGCGCCATATGTCGATCCGATGAATTCTGATTTCTCAAGTTATAGGTCCGGGGCTATTTCTGTAGCACTTGGGTCAGGTTGGTTATGCCAGAGATCTTGCCTACGGACCGGGTTCAACAAATGAAAAACCCAGCACGCGGGGCGCACCGGGTTTTTTTTGACGCGTGTCATTTGAAGCCCCCCTGCTGGGAAGCATCAAGCCAGCCCGGGCTTCCGGGTTCCGGGCTTCCGGGCTTTAGCGTGTGAGGAGGCCGCGGCCGATGACGTGTGCTTGGATTTCGGCGGCGCCTTCGAACACGTTCAGGATCCGGCTGTCACACAGGATGCGGCTGATTTGATATTCCAGGGCGTAGCCATTGCCGCCGTGGATTTGCAGGGCATTGTCCGCATTGGACCAAGCGATGCGGGCGGCGAGGAGTTTGGCCATGCCGGCCTCGATGTCGCAGCGGCGGTCGCTGTCTTTTTCGCGGCCAGAGAAATAGGTCAGCTGGCGGGCGATCATGGTTTCGACCACGGACCAGACGATTTTGCCATAGACCCGGGGGAAGGCGTAGATCGGCTTGCCGAACTGGACCCGTTCCTGGGCGTAGCGCAGGCCGGTTTCCATGGCGTTTTGCGCCACGCCGACGGCGCGGGCGGCGGTTTGGATACGCGCGCTTTCGAAGGTTTCCATCAGCTGCTTGAAGCCTTGGCCCTCGGCCTCGCCCAGCAGGTTTTCCGCCGGAACGGTGAAGCCGTCGAAGGACAGCTCATATTCCTTCATGCCGCGATAGCCGAGCACCTCGATTTCGCCGCCATCCATGCCCTCGGCGGGGAAGGGGGTGTCATCGGTGCCTCGGGGCTTTTCGGCCAGGAACATGGACAGGCCTTTGTAACCCTTTTCGTCCGGATTGGTCCGGGCGAGCAGGGTCATCAGGTCGGTCCGGGCGGCGTGGGTGATCCAGGTCTTGTTGCCGGTGACGGTGTAGGTGTCACCGTCTTTGACGGCCCGGGTGCGCAAGGAGCCGAGGTCGGAGCCGGTGTTCGGTTCGGTGAAGACGGCGGTGGGCAGGATCTCGCCAGCGGCCAGCTTGGGCAGCCATTTTTCCTTCTGGGCTTCGGTCCCGCCCAGGCGGATCAGTTCGGCGGCGATTTCTGAGCGGGTGCCAAGGGAGCCGACGCCGATATAGGCCCGGGAAAGCTCCTCGGTCACCACACACATGGCCATTTTGCCCATGCCCAGGCCGCCATATTCTTCCGGCACGGTCAGGCCGAAAATACCCAACTCTGCCAGATGCTCGATCACCTCCATGGGGATCAGGTCATCTTTCAGGTGCCACTCATGGCAATGGGGCGCGACTTCTTCTTCGGCGAAGCGGCGGAATTGGTCGCGGACCAGTTCCAGGGTCTCGTCGTCCAGGCCCGGATTGCCGAAATTGCCATCGGCGATCAGCTCGGCCATGCGGGCTTTGACATCGGTGGTGAAGCCATGCTCGCGCAGCAAAGTGGTATAGGGGCTTTGCAGCAGCTGGCGTTCGCGGACTTCAATGCCGAAATCGGCCAGGCGGGTGTATTCGCCCTGGCTCATGGGGATGCCGCCGAAGATCTGGTGCAGATATTCGGAATAGGCCGCTTGCAGGATCAGTTCTTCCAGCTCGGTCAGGCTGCCATTTTCTTCCAGGCGCCGGGCCCAGGCCAGCATTTGATCCAGGGCGCTGATATAGGTCACGAACCAGGCATAGCCGTGCAGGGCATGCTGTTCTTGATCGAGCAGGGCGCTGACCGGCTTGCCTTCGGGGGCGACGGTGGCCTTCAGGGCGACCTCAATGGAATTCAGGGTGTCATAGGCGGCGCTCAAGGCCCGCTCGCAGGTATATAAAAGGTCCGGGATCACGAGGCTGCTGGACGTGGTGGCCTCTGCGGACGGCTTCGGAACGGCGGTCATGGGCGCTTCCCCTCAAGCAATAGAATTATTTCAGGCGTGAAGGCCGGGGCGTGTTTGACACATCCCGGCCCGTCACCGTTTGATTTGTTGCCCACCAGTTATGCAGCGGTGGGGCGTTGGGATCAAATCCTAGAAAGGGCTTATGCCTCTTCCAGGCAATCCTCAATGGTGCGACGGCCGGGCTTCTTGGCTTGGACCATCACCGCCATGTTGCCGGGCTTGTGCTCATTATGCATCATCTTGGTGTGGGCCTTGGGGATATCGTCCCAAGAGAACACTTCGGACATGCAGGGGTCGATACGACGCTCGATCACCAGCTGGTTGGCCTGGGAGGCCTGGAACAGGTTGGCGAAGTGGCTGCCCTGGACCCGCTTTTGCCGCATCCAGACGAAGCGGGCATCGAAGGTCAGGTTGTAGCCGGTGGTCCCGGCACAGAACACCACCATGCCGCCGCGCTTCACCACGTTACAGGACACCGGGAAAGTGGTCTCGCCCGGGTGTTCGAAGACAAAGTCAACGTCGTTGCCCTTGCCGGTGATTTCCCAGATCGCTTTGCCGAACTTCCGGGTTTCCTTCATGTAATCGCCAAAGCCTTCGCCATTGACCGGCGGCAGCTGGCCCCAGCAATTGAAGTCTTTGCGGTTCAGAACGCCCTTGGCACCCAAGCTCATGACAAAGTCGCGCTTGGTTTCATCGGAAATCACGCCGATGGCGTTGGCCCCGGCAGCCGCGCAGAGTTGGACGGCCATGGAGCCCAAACCGCCAGACGCACCCCAGACCAGGACATTGTGACCCGGACGCAGGACGTGGGGGCGGTGGCCGAACAGCATGCGATAGGCGGTGGCGAGCACCAGGGTGTAGCAGGCGCTTTCTTCCCAGGTCAGGTGCTTGGGGCGGGCCATCAATTGCTGGGCTTGGACATTGGTGAACTGGGCGAAGGAGCCGTTCGGGGTTTCATAGCCCCAGATCCGGTTGGTCGGGGAGAGCATCGGATCACCGCCATTGCACTCCTCATCATCGCCGTCATCCTGGTTGCAGTGGATCACGACCTCGTCGCCGACTTTCCAGCGGGTGACCTTCGCGCCAACGGCCCAGACAATGCCCGATGCATCGGACCCGGCGATGTGGAAATCGGCCTTGTGGACGTCAAACACGGAGATCGGCTTGCCCAAACCGGCCCAGACCCCGTTGTAGTTCACGCCAGCGGCCATCACCATGACCAGGACTTCATGGCTGTCCAGGCTCGGGGTTTCGACGACCTCGACCTCGAAGGATTTTTCCGGCTCCCCGTGACGCTCGCGGCGAATGGTCCAAGCATACATTTGCTTGGGCACATGACCCAGCGGCGGGATCTCGCCCAGCTCATAAAGGTCTTTTTTGGTTTGACCGGGCTTCAGGTCGATCACTTCGGCGGTATTGGACATCATCTATTCTCCAGACTAACGACTGCCCTTATAACGGCTCAGGCAGCGGGCGTTTGGCAACGGATGGGGTGCGAGCCTGGTTCGGGGTCTATCACCAAATCTGCGCGGGCACCAGCAAGGCCGGTTCGTGCAGTGGGACAACACCGATTTGCTCTGTCTCTCCCCTTCTCGTGGGGCAGGTCATAGCGGAAGGGGACTTCCACTGCAATGCACAAAATGATAGTTTATTTCACCAGGACAGATGAACGAGTAATTTTCTTGCGAAGTCGGAGCCGCCAGGGGGGAATACCGGGCTCCTAATTAGCTTTTTGAGGGAGAGTCCTATGACCCAGACGCCTGAAGGCGCGACTGCGCAGACCCGTCCGATGCGGGATAAACCTTGGCTTTTCCGGACTTATTCCGGTCATTCATCGGCCAAGGCGTCTAATGAGCTTTATCGAACGAATCTTGCGCGGGGTCAGACCGGTTTGTCGGTGGCTTTCGACCTGCCGACCCAGACCGGATATGATTCGGATCATGTGTTGGCCCGGGGCGAGGTCGGCAAGGTTGGGGTGCCGGTCTGCCATCTGGGCGATATGATGACCCTGTTTGATGGCATTCCGCTGGAGAAGATGAACACCTCCATGACCATCAACGCTCCGGCGCCTTGGTTGCTTTCGCTCTATATTGCGGCCGCGGAGCGTCAGGGGGCGGCGCGCAGCGGCCTGCAGGGCACGGTGCAGAACGACCTGATCAAAGAATATCTGTCCCGGGGCACCTATATCTTCCCGCCGGAGCCGTCTCTGAAGCTGATCAATGATGTGATCGCCTTCACCTATAAGGAAGTGCCACGCTGGAACCCGACCAATGTGTGCTCCTATCACCTGCAGGAGGCTGGGGCGACGCCGGAGCAGGAGCTGGCCTTTGCGCTGGCCACGGCGATTGCGGTGCTCGATACGGTGCGGGCCCAAGGCCAGGTGCCGGATGAGGATTTAGCCAAGGTGGTTGGCCGGATCAGCTTCTTTGTCAATGCGGGTATCCGCTTTGTCACCGAGCTGTGCAAAATGCGGGCGTTTACCGAGCTGTGGGACGAGATCTGCCGCGAGCGTTATGGCGTTGAGGAAGAGAAATATCGCCGCTTCCGCTATGGGGTCCAGGTGAACTCCTTGGGGCTGACCGAGCAGCAACCGGAAAACAATGTCTACCGGATCCTGTTGGAAATGCTGGCGGTGGTGCTGTCCAAAAACGCCCGGGCTCGGGCGGTGCAGCTTCCGGCCTGGAACGAAGCCATGGGCCTGCCGCGCCCCTGGGATCAACAATGGTCGCTGCGTCTGCAGCAGATCGTGGCCTTTGAGACCGATCTGTTGGAATTCGAAGACTTGTTTGATGGTTCTACGGCGGTGACCGCCAAGGTGGAAACCTTGAAAGCCCAGGCCCGCGAGGAATTGGCGCGGCTGGAAGAAATGGGCGGAGCGGTTTCGGCGGTCGAGTCCGGCTATATGAAGCGCAAGCTGGTGGAGTCCAATGCCGCCCGGATCGGGGCCATCGAGGCCGGTGAGCAGGTTGTGGTCGGCGTGAATAAATATGTCGAGGCCGAGGACAGCCCGCTGGGCACTGGCAGCGGCGCGATCATGACCGTGGACCCCAAGGCGGAGCAAGAGCAGATCGAAGCCCTCCAGGCCTGGCGCGCGGAGCGCGATGGGGCCAAGGCCGATGCGGCGCTGGCGGATTTGCGGGCGGCGGCACAGGAAGGCCGCAATGTTATGGAGCCCTCCATTGCCTGCGCCCATGCCGGGGTGACCACCGGGGAATGGGCCCAATGCCTGCGTGAAATCTATGGCGAATACCGGGCTCCGACCGGGGTTGGTCGGTCGATGTCGACCCAAACCGCAGGCTCGCTGGCGGAGGTCCGGGATCGGGTCGAGGCCCTGTCGGGCCAGCTTGGTCGTCGGGTTAAAATCCTGGTCGGCAAGCCGGGTCTGGATGGCCATTCCAACGGGGCGGAACAGATCGCGGTTCGGGCCCGAGATTCTGGCATGGAAGTGGTCTATGAGGGCATTCGCCTAACCCCGGCGCAGATCGTCAATGCCGCCCTGGAGGAAAGCGTCCATGTGGTCGGCCTGTCGATCCTGTCAGGCTCCCATGTGCCACTGGTGACCGAAGTCCTGGAGCGCATGCGCGCCGATGGACTGACCGATGTTCCGGTGGTGGTCGGCGGCATCATTCCGCCGGAGGACGAGCAAACCTTGCTGGCGGCGGGTGTGGCCCGGGTCTATACGCCGAAGGACTTTGATATCACCGCGATCATGTCCGACATCGTAGCGATCTTGGAGGCGGATTCTCGCCGCGCGGCGTAAGGCCTAGACAAATTTCGCTAATCTAAAAAACTCCGCCGGGAGATCTCTCGGCGGGGTTTTTTATGGTTGGTTCCTGTGGGGTGGGATCAGTCTTTGGAGATCATCACCATGAAAGGGATCGAGCCATGGGCCAGGTTCATCTCGCCAACGGCGGTGACGACACCGGCTTCGCGGTTTTTCAGCGCCGTTTGGATTTCGTAGCCCACGTCTTCCTTGGGCAGTTCCACATGGTCGACATAATCCATGAACGCTTCGATCAGCTTGGTGCGCGGATCCTTGATCAGGTCCACATCGGTCTCGAAGGTATAGGTGTTTTGGGCACCGGTCATGGAATCGAACATGACGGCTTTATAGCTGGCCATCGGAGACCTCCTGGACAGGAATGGCATCAAAAGGAAGGACCCGCACAGTGCCGCAGTACCCTGATCAGGTAAAGGGATAAGACCTTGGGTCACAAAAATGTCGCCAATGCTCAATTGATTGGCGACCTCCTGCCTCAGCCCGGCGGCAGCACGGGCACCGGCTCGGCGGCCCCGAGGGCTTGCTTGGACAAGCCGAAGGATTGGTCGATGCCCGGGTCGTCGATCATGAAGGGCAGGGTTTCGCGCAAATAGCGCACGGTGCCATCGCGGAGCTCTTCTTTGATTGGGGCCCAGGTGAAAAACAGGCTGCCGCGATTGGGGACGTCTTCAAAGATCTCGTCATCCATCAATAAGCGCACGCATTCCGCCAAGTCCTTGCCGTGGCCGCAATAAAACCAGCGGCCTTTGGTGCCAACGGACCAGGTGATGAAAACGCCACCCATTCCGGTAATCCGACCGGACTTGCCAAAAACCTGCAGCAGGCGAGGATAGCGCAAATCGTCATTGCGCTGCCAATAGGGGTCTTGGGGCGGTTTTTTCGGGGCCGCGCGGCCGAACAATACGGAAAGCAGGGACATGGACGTCCGAGATGGTCTGTGACAGAAATGGGCGCGTTTTGGGCCGTGAACTCATAAACGGGACGCTTATGAGAACACAGCTCGATTTATATGTTTCGGTTTCTGGTTGCGGACAAGGGCAACTGCCAAAGGAGGAGAATGGGATGGAGCGGGCGATTGGAGAAACCGGTGCCATACCGCCGAAGGCCAAAGCGCTGATTGACGCCCTTGGCCTGATCCCCCATCCCGAGGAAGGGGGCTGGTTCCGGGAAACTTGGCGGGCCGCAGACAGCATTGCCGGAACTGCCCTGCCCGGTCGGTATCAGGGTGCAGACCGCTCCCACGGCACCTGTATTTATTATTTGCTGACCCCGGAAACAGTCTCTGCCCTGCATCTGCTGCAATCCGACGAGATCTTTCACTTTTATCTCGGCGACCCGGTGGAGATGTTGCAGCTATTCCCAGATGGGACAACGAAAATGACCGTGTTGGGCTCGGATGTTTTTGGTGGGCATGTGGTTCAGCATTTGGTGCCACAAGGGGTGTGGCAGGGCTCCCGCTTGCAGCCCGGCGGCGAGGTGGCCTTGATGGGCTGTTCCGTGGCACCAGGGTTTGATTTTGCCGATTACACCCATGGGGATCGGGCTGCGCTGACAAAGGCCTATCCGAAGGTGGCCGAGGCCATCGCCGCCTTAACCCGGGAATAACTAATCCAGTCCGAGGCCGCTTTTGATCTTCTGCCAGGTGGTTTTTGGCTTCGGCTTTGGCTTGGGGCGTCGTGGCCGTCGCGCTGGCGGATCAATAATTGGCTTTGGCGCTTGGCCTGCCTTGGGGTTGGTATAGGTGTAGATCAGCTTAAAGGACCCATCGTCCCGGACATGGTAATAGGCCACCTTGGCGATCCCGCCATCGAAGCGCACCCGTTGTTCCGCATCGGATTGGGCTTCGGCTTTGTCGGCAATGTCCCCATAGACCATTCGGCCCTCTTTCAGGGCTTGGCCGGGACGACAGAGGTAGATTTCGGTGGTCGGCATGATCGGTCTGCTGCACTGCGGCGGAAAATCGGATCTTACCGAAATATCTGTGCGGCAAAACCCTGAATAAATCGATAAGCACCCGATAGGTCGATCTCCAAGCAGGGTGCCTGCCGGTCGCCGTGGCTTGGTTAATGGAAAAACTGCTGCGCGTCGTCATCCCAGCGCGGGGCATAGTCGGTGGTGAAAGCGATGCCGCCACGCACCCGGGTGATGCCACATAACGCGATCCGGTCGGCCTCGCCCGCCAAGACCTGGCGTCCGGCCACGGTTAAGGCAAAGCGCGGCCAGGGTCGGTCTGGGGTCTCGCTTTCATGGCGCCGCAGCAGCGGGTTTTCCCCCTCGCTTAAGGTGACGCAGGCTTTTAAGGCAAATAAATCGCCTTGGAAGGGCGCGTCTTCGCGGATTTGCAGATCTTGGAACAGTTTGCCAAAGGGAACGGGTTCGGATTGGGACATCGTCGCTATGCTTTGCAGCAGGGTGCGTTCCGTGCGATCCAAGCCGTCGCTGACCCAGGGAAATTCCTGGCACCAGCGGTGGATGGCTGCCGTGATAAAGGGCAAAGCGGGTGGGGCAAGATCCGGATTGAGCCAAGGGAGTATTGCCTTGGGCTCAGGATCGCGCAGATCACCCCAGGCCCGGCTTGCGGTTTGAAAGCTGTCGGGAAAGAGCCTGCGTCCGCTCGGCTCCAGGGCCTTTAATTGCGCCGGGGAGAGTTGCCCCAGACCGTAAAACGGCGTGACCTCAGGATGGTGGTCGATGCAGATCAGGTCGATGGGAATATCAAGCTTGGTGCGATGCACATGATCTAGGATTTGCAAAAGTTGCAGTTGGTCATAGAGATCATGCTCAAACCACAGCAGGACCCGGTCATAGGTCCCCTCAGCCAAGCTGTCCAAAACGCCAGCACGCTCTGTGTCATAGCGCGCAACGCTGGTCACATCGGAGCCGAGCCAGGGGCAATTGTCCAAGACGGATTGCAGATAGGGTGCCCGGACCGCAGCGGTTTCCCGCACATTGAGCCCCGGCGGCAAGGGACCCTCATGCAGCATGTCCCGCCAGGGCAAAACCGTTTCCCCGGCAAACAGCATTTGCAACGGGCTGGCAACCGCATCCCCATTGGTGATGTGTAAGCGCTGCGGGCTCATGAGCGTTGGCGTGTTCCTAAGGGGAGAAGGCTGCGGATTTAGGCCCGGGCGTAGCGGGCGCGGGTGCCCGCTTCAATGGCGGCAGCGGTCAGGCGACTGATGTCCAGCTTATGGCGCATCATTTCCAAAAGACGCAGCTCTTCCTGTTCCAAGAACCCATCGGAGACAGCCACTTCGCAGGACACCGCATAGGCGGTTTCGCGCAAATGGGCTGGCAGGCTGTCATGGATCAGATCGAGCACCCGCTCCAACCCATCCTCGCTTTCCTCGGCCAGAATATCGCCACAGGTGGCGGCCACCGTCGGCAGGTCTTCCGGATCAAACCCCTCAAAAGCCGGCAGGGTGTGGACCAACATGCCCATGGTTTTTAATTCTTGGTCGGTCATGTCCTCGTCGGCAGCCGAAGTGATGACCATGGCATAAATCAAGGCGGCATAATGGTTCAGCATTGCGTCTGATGTCTCCCGAAACGCGTTTTTTCTGAAGGGGTTGTCTCAAAATCCAGGCATCCGCGAAAGGGCGGCCTTGCCTGGACGGCGCAAGTCGATAGAGTGGCTACCCGTATTAGGGTTAAATCCTATTCTCAAGGTAAACGATCCCGCCCGCTCGTCAAGAA
The DNA here is from genome assembly GCA_049604415.1 of Rhodospirillaceae bacterium. Lineage (GTDB taxonomy): Bacteria > Pseudomonadota > Alphaproteobacteria > Rhodospirillales > Rhodospirillaceae > JBMYTN01. Next base: position 94,698 of record JBMYTN010000003.1, read on the forward strand.
AGCAGACCCGGATTTACGCTCACCAATCCGGCGAAATTGTGGAGATGTCCATGCAAGCCCTGGTCGATGTGGCTCTGCCGGTGTTCGCGATCATTCTGTGTGGTTATGGCGTGGGGCGGGCCGGTGTCTTGGGCGACCATGGGACCGAGGCTTTGAACAGCTTCGTTTATTGGGTTGCCTTGCCGCCGCTGCTGTTTCTGTCCATGGCCCGCACGGACCCGGCGAATATTTTCGTCTGGGAATTTGTCGTGCCCTATATCGCCATCATGGCCGTGGGCTTCGTGCTGGTCATGGTTTTGGTGATGCTGCTGTTCCGGCGCTCTTTTTCCGAAGCGACCATGGCTGGGATGTCCGGGATCTTTGGCAATACCGGCTATATGGGCATCCCCTTGGTGCTGACGGCCTTTGGGGAGGCCGCCGTGCTGCCTGCGGCCATTGCCACCGTGGTCAACTCCGCCCTAGTGGTCGGCATTGTCGCCATGATGCTCGAAGCCAGCCTCCATAGTGGCCTGGGGGCTGTGCGGATTGCCCGACAGGTGTTTATCGCGCTGTGTCGCAATCCCTTGGTCGTCAGCTCTGTCTTGGGCATCGCCTGGGCCTTTACTGGTCTGTCTTTGCCCGGCCCGGCGGTGACCTTTGCTGAGATTGTTGGGGCTTCCGCAGGGCCCTGTGCGCTGTTTGCCATCGGCCTGTTCCTGGTCGGCAAACCCATTGCCGAAAGCTTTGGCGAAGTTTCCCTGGTGCTTTTGGTCAAGCTGGTGGCCATGCCGCTGGTGGCAATTGCCCTGCTGCCGTTTTTGCCCGGACTGGATCCGCTTTGGGCCAAAGTACTGGTGCTGAAATGCGCCTTGCCGCTGGGGGCCAATGTCTTTGTTATGGCCATGCGCTACAACGTCTATGTGCTGGCCTCGTCTTCGGCGACCTTGCTCTCGACCTTGCTTTCGGTGGTGACGGTTTCGGTGCTGTTGGCCTGGATGGGGTTGTAGGGCGTTTGGTCTTGGATCCGGCCTTGATCGAGCAGAACGCTGCGCGTGGCCAGGGTTTCCGTGAAGGCTGCGTCATGGGAGATCAGGATCATCGCCTGGGGCAGGCCAGATAGGATCTCCAGCAACCGATCCCGGGCTTTGGCGTCCAAAGCGTTGGTCGGCTCATCCAGCAGGAGGACCTCCGGCCCCATGGCCAGAACCGTCGCCAGAGCAACCAGGCGCTTTTCCCCGCCCGAAAGCTTATGGGTGATCCGGTCGGCATAGGCGGCCAGACCCAGCTGAGCCAAGGTTTCCTCGACCAGGATGCCAGCCTCGGCGCGGCTCTTGCCTAGATTGAGCGGCCCAAAGGCCACATCCTCGGCCACGGTCGGACAGAACAGCTGGTCATCGGGGTCCTGGAATAGGAACCCGGCCCGGCGTCGAACCTCGAGAAAGTCTTTCTCTTCGCTGCGTTCCGATCCGAAGGCGATGATCTGTCCGCCGGTCGGGCGCAGCAAGCCAACCAGGATCTGAAGCAGGGTGCTTTTTCCCGCCCCATTGTCGCCCAGCAAAGCCAGGCGATCCCCGGGGCTCAAACGCAGATCAATGCCCTCCAGGACCCGGTGGCCATCGGGATAGGCAAAGCAGATCCCTCGTAGCTCAAACAAGGCGCTCATCCGAGGCTCCCGGGCAGGAAATTCCACAGCAGCAAGCCGATCAGAAGGCCTGTTGAGACCAGTCCAAAGCCGTAATCCCGGGCGAGGAGGGGATCGGGGGCCGTAAGATGCAAGCGTCCGTCAAAGCCCCGGCATTTCATCGCCGCGAGCACCCTTTCCGAGCGCTCTAAAGCCCGCACCAGGACCATGCCGATCAAATGGCCAAAGCTGCGATAGCTGTGCCAGTTGGTTCCGGGTTGAAACCCCCGGGCGCGCATGGCCCGGCGCAAACGCTGATATTCGGCACCGATGACATGGATATAGCGCGTGGTGAACAACAGTAGATGGACCAGGGTGGCCGGGACCTTCATCCCGCCCAAGGCATTGGCGAGCCGGTTCGGAGCCATTGTGGCGACCAGGGACAGCAGCACCAGAAGGACCGCATTGGCCTTCAGGGCGATGAGGGCGGTCTGTGCCAAGCCTTCCCAGCTGGCCACAAAGCCGAAGAGGGTGAAGGCGGTGCTGCCGGGGACCGAGAACGGCAGGATCACCAACATGCCAATGATAAAGCCATCCATCAGGCAAATGCGCTTCAGGGTCTGACCAAGCGGCAGACGGGAGGCCAGGATCATCCCGACAGCGATGCCCAAGGCGGTCATCAAGGGCGGGAATTGGTCTAAAGACACAATGACCACCGCCGCCAAGGCCGCTATGACAAGGCGCAGGCGGGGCTCAAAGCAGGCAAATCCGAGCGGGCGGTCCGGGGTCGCGTGATCCAAAGCGGTCTCCAAAGGGCTCTCTGTCAGCCACCCGGCTCTTCGTCCAGGCCCAACAGTCCGTCACCCCGGCGGCGGAACAGGGTCAGGCCCTGTTCATCCAACATGGCCTGGTCCCGGCGGGCGGCCTCTTCCCGTTCCCGCTTTTCCCGGTTCTCTTGGCTGATTTCGAAGGTCTTCAGGGTTTTATAGGCCTCTGAGAGCTGGTCTTGGGCGACTTGCAGAGTGGCTTGCAGGGCCAGCTTTTGCTGCTCCATGCCGTGGCGTTTGGTTCTTACGGAGTCTAGATAGCCCTCCATGGTGAAGGCAATGCCGTCCAAGGCCGCCGCCGCGGCTTTTTCCCGGGCGAATTCCGCTTCAAAGGCCTCGATCCGGGACAGCATTTCCGCCTCCAGACCTTGGAGGTCGGACACCGCGCGTCGACATTCATCGACTTTGAACTTGGCCAGACGAATGGCGCCTTTTAGGTCACGAGCCATGGCGTGCTATCAGCCCGGCTGCCGGGGCGGGACGGGCATTCCGCCGCCCAAGTCAGGTCCGCCAGGGTTTGCGGCTCCGCCCGGACCGGGGCCAGGGGCTCCCCCAGCGGCAACGCCTTGGGGCTGGCCGCCCTGCAATCCTGGCGGTTGACCACCTTGCAGTCCAGGCTGGCCCCCTTGTTGGGCAGCCTGCTGGGCGGCTTCTTGAGCCGCTTGGGCCCGCAAGACTTCTTCGGGCACTGCCAGGGTTTGGGCGAGCAGGGCATAGCCCTCATCCAGGCTGGTGCCTTCGCCTTTGGGCTGGGAGAGGAAATTCTCCAAGCCTTGGTGATAATACAGCGCCTCATCGACCTCCGGGTTGGAGCCAACCCGATAGGCGCCCAAGCGGATCAGTTCGCTCATATCCTCATAGGTCGACATCAACCGGCGGCCCCGGGAGACCAATTGGTTCTGCTCCTCGGTATTGCAGTTCGGCATGGTTCGGGAGACGCTGCGCAGCACATTGACCGCCGGATAGCGACCCCGTTCCGCGATGGCCCGATCAAGCACAATATGGCCATCCAGGATCCCGCGCACCGCATCGGAAATCGGCTCATTGTGATCGTCGCCTTCCACCAGGACCGTGAACAGGCCGGTTATGGAGCCAGAGCCCTGTTTGCCCGGCCCGGCGCGCTCCAACAGTTTCGGCAGTTCGGCGAACACCGTGGGGGTGTAGCCCTTGGATGCGGGCGGTTCGCCAGCGGACAGGCTGATTTCCCGCTGAGCCATGGCAAAACGGGTGACGCTGTCCATCAGGCACAGCACATTGAGCCCCTGGTCGCGGAAATATTCCGCCACTGCCAAGGTCATATAGGCGGCCTGGCGGCGCATCAGGGGGCTTTCATCGGAGGTCGCCACCACGGCCACCGCCCGGGCCAGCCCTTCCTCGCCCAAATCATCTTCGATGAATTCCCGGGCTTCGCGGCCCCGTTCGCCGACCAGCCCCATGACGATCACATCGGCATTGGTGTGGCGGATGAACATGGACATCAGGGAAGACTTCCCGACCCCGGATCCGGCAAAAATGCCCATCCGCTGGCCTTCGCAACAGGTGGTGAAGCTGTTGATCACCCGGACACCCAGATCCAGCTTGCCGCCAACGCGGGCCCGGCTATGGGCCTGGGGCGGGCGATTGCGGATCGGCACCGCCCAGTCGCCTTGGGGCAAGGGGCCTTTGCCGTCCACCGGGCGTCCCATGGCGTCGATCACCCGGCCCAGCCATCCCGGGGTCGGGTGGATCACGGGCCTTGTCTCAGAGATCTCTGTGCGGGCACCCAGTCCCACACCCTCCAGGTCGGTAAAGGGCATCAACAGGGCGCGTCCGGAGCGGAAGCCCACCACCTCGCAGGGGACGCGGCGATTGTCCCGGGCGGTGATCCAGCAACGATCGCCAACACTCAGCGCGGTTTGCACACCGCCGATCTCCACCAGCATGCCCTGGACCCCAACCACCCGGCCATAGATCCTCTGGTCGGGGATCTGTTCCAAACTGTGGATCAGGTCTTGGATGGCGGACGGAGCCGTCGGATTGGGCAAATCAAGCGACATGGGCGTGACACCGGGATAGGGGGCGGACAGGAACCCCTAGCCTACAAGGGATCGGTTAATGCTGTCTTGCCTTCTGCCGGATTCATGGCAAAGGGTTAACATTCTGAAATTGCAACGAGAATGACTCCCGGTTTTATTCTGGAATCTGAGGAAGAGGGCACAAAACTGTGATTCAAAAAGATTTTTGAATTTTTTGCTTGCCAGCGACTCGAGGGCATCTTATCGTTAACGAAGTTTAAGACTTGCTCCCAAAATGGGCCAAATCAGAAAGGATCCAGTCATGCGGGTGTTGGTGATCGAGGATGACGTCTCAACCGCGAAGGGCATTGAGCTGGTGCTGCGCAAGGAAGGCTGGGTGGTGGACACCACCGAGTCCGGCGAAGACGGCCTGGAAATCGGCAAGCTCTATGATTACGACATCATCATCGTGGATCTGATGTTGCCGGACATGGACGGCATGGAGGTGATCCGTCACCTGCGGGCCTCGAAAATTGCCACCCCGGTGTTGATCCTGTCCGGCTTGACCGAGAGCGAACGCAAGGTCAAAGGCCTGGGCGTTGGAGCCGATGACTATCTGACCAAGCCGTTTGATAAATCCGAGTTGGTGGCTCGACTACAGGCCATCGTCCGGCGCTCCATGGGCCATGCCCAATCGGTGGTCCGGATCGGCAAGCTGGAAGTCAATCTGGATGCCCGCACCGTGGCGGCCCAGGGCGATCCGGTGCATCTGACCGGCAAGGAATACGCCATTTTGGAGCTGTTGACCCTGCGTAAGGGCTCGACCCTGACCAAGGAACAGTTCCTGAACCATCTTTATGGTGGCATGGATGAGCCCGAGCTGAAGATCATCGATGTCTTCATCTGCAAGCTGCGCAAGAAGCTGTCCCAAGCCACCGATGGGGACAATTACATCGAAACCGTCTGGGGCCGAGGCTATGTGCTGCGGGATCCGGAAGAAATGCCGATGCCCAAGCAAGCGGTTGGCGCTTAATCGCACCCCTTGCCTTTGGTGAAAGAGGTTTGCGTACCCGTAGCGTTCGTATTTGTGAGTTGTGTGGCGTAGCGTAGAGTTCGCGTTTGTGTTCAGGACTTTGTAAGCGTCAGGCCGTCTTTCCTCTGTTCTGGAAAGGCGGCCTTTTTATGGGCCTGAGCAGCGGAAATCGCTTTAGGCTTCGCCGAGGGATTTGGCCCCGGCATTGCGCGCCACCGCATAGACGCCGCGCTGGCCCGGCACCGGTTTGAAGGCATTGGAAATGCCCAGCACGGTTTCCGCACCGCCCAGATACAGCACACCATCATCGGGCATGATCTTGGCCACCCGGTCCAGCACATCGGCCTTGGTCGGTTGATCGAAATAGATCAACACATTGCGGCAGAAGACGACGTCGAACTGGCCCAGCATGCCCAGATTGGACAGCAGGTTCAGCTCCCGATATTGCACGGCGGAGCGGATGCTGGGATCAATCTCCCAGACATCTTCTTTTTTCTTAAAATATTTCACCAGCAGCTGCATGGGCATGCCACGCTGGACCTCGAACTGGGTGTATTGCCCGGATTTGGCTTTGGCCAGAATGTCCGAAGAGATATCGGTACCAATGATTTCCACCCGCCATCCGGCCAGCTTGGCGGCTTCCTCTTTTAGGATCATGGCGATGGAATAGGGTTCCTGGCCGCTGGACGCGGCGGCACACCAGATCCGAAAGGATCGCTTCGAGGCCCGGGCCTTCAGCAAGTTGGGCAGGACCACGCTGCGGAACTGGTCAAACGGCTTGTTGTCGCGGAAAAAGAAGGACTCGTTGGTGGTCATCGCCTCAACGATTTCTTTTTCCAAGGTCAGATCCCGACGCCTCAATTGGGCGATCAAATCATCCAATCCCTTGCTGCCGCGCTTGCGGGCCAGTGGCATCAAGCGGCTTTCCAGCAAATAGGACTTGTCCTTGGTCAAGACCAAACCGGACTTGTCCTTCAGCATTTTAGAAACGAAATCAAAATCTTCCGGTTTCATGCGCTTACGTCTTATTGGCCAAGCGGAGGATGTAAGACCCAATATCCTCCAGGGGGAGAACGGCGGAACAGGCTCCGGTATGCGCCGCAGCACCCGGCATGCCCCAAACCACACTGGTCGGCTCATCTTGCGCGATCAGTGTGCCTCCTCCGTCTGCGATGATTTTTCCACCTTTGGCGCCATCGGAGCCCATGCCCGTCAGCACCACCGCCAAAGACCGGCGGCCAAAACTGCTCGACACCGACCGGAACATTGGGTCCACCGCAGGGCGGCAAAAGTTTTCCGGTGGGTCTTGGTTGATCCTCAGGCGGGTTTCAGTGCCCTTTGTCTCCACCACCATGTGATGATCGCCGGGCGCGACATAGACATTGCCGCCGACCAGGACTTCGCCATCCTCGCCTTCTTTGGACACGCCGCCGGTGATCCGACCGATATGACCGGCCAAAATGGTGGTGAAGGTGGCGGGCATATGCTGGGTGATGATGACCGGCTGTTTGACCCAACCGGCCGCCTTCATGTCGCCCAAAACCTTGAACAAGGCCTGCGGTCCACCGGTGGAGCTGCCAATGGCGATGATGGCCGGTTTGTCGCGTGAGGGCTTGGCCAAGGCGAACCCGCTTGTGGCATGACCTGCTGATGATCCATGGGATCCGGCTGCAGCCCGCGCAGTCGGGGCGGGGCTAGGGTGGCTGCTCGGGGCCGGTTTGGCCGCTCCCCCTCGCAAGGCTGCCGTCCGGGACAGGGTACTATCGCCGGGTGCGCTGGCGGGTGAGGCTGCGGATGTGCCGGGTCGGCTGAAGGGCACGCGTCCGCCGGGTTTCGGGGATGCTGCGCTGCGCGGACCGGTTCGTGAGCGGGTGCGCCGCGCGGCCTGGCCCAAGGCTTTGACTTTCTCCGGCAGTTCGCGCGTGAAGTCACCGCCGGAGGTCAGTTCTCTGGAGCTGGAGGGCTTGGTCAGATAGTCCGATGCGCCCAGATTGAGGGCTTGCAGGCTGACCTCGGCGTTTTTCAATGTCAGGGTCGAGGCCATGATGACTTTGACGCTGGGATCTTTGGCCAAAATCTTCGGCAGGGCCGTCAAGCCATCCATAACCGGCATTTCGATATCAAGAATGACGACTTCGATATCATTGCGGTCCAGGGCAGACAGGGCCATTTGGCCATTGCCGACCGAAGCCACGACTTTGATGGCCGGATCGGCTTCCAGCATCCGGGTTTCCAGGCCACGGACAACGGCAGAATCATCCACGACCATCACCCGGATCGGGTCATGATCGCCGGTTCTGCTTCCAAAAGGCTCCGTTGTGGCCATGTTCACCGGTACTGGTCTCCCTATCCATTCCCGTTGGCGGGGTCTACCGCCATGCTTCGCATCGTAACGCGAGAGATGTTATTGTTTGCTAAACCCCGGCGGACTTTTGATGGTTCTTTTTTGCCCAGAGGTGACTTCGGGGGATGACGCTTGCTACAGATTGGGCTCAGGATTGCTCAATCAGGCCAACTTGTTCGAATTTTGCTTTCAGGATTTCGCTGTCAAAGGGCTTCATGATGTACTCATTGGCCCCAGCCTCGATGGCAACCTGGATATGCTCGATGTCGTTTTCCGTGGTGCAGAACACCACGGTCACCGCATCGCCGCCAGGCAAACTTCGCATCGCTTTCAAGAATTCGATGCCATCCATGACAGGCATATTCCAGTCAAGCAGAACGGCGGTCGGGAGTTTTTTCTCGCATTCATCCAAGGCAATGCGACCGTCTTCCGCCTCGACGGTTTCGAAGTCCAATTCCTGTAGGATCTTTTTCGCCACCATGCGAATGACCTTGGAATCGTCGACGATCAGGCAGGATTTCATCGGCTCTCTCGCCCCCTGGATCAAATATTGGTGCTGGGTCGCCCAGTTTTGGTTCGGCTGGATGTCCAACCGTTTTTGGTTTTCATCACCAAGCACACAGTGAGTACAGAAGGGTGGTGGTTCCAAACGCAGGGACCATCACCCCACAAAGACTATACCGTCACAGGCCCGACTGGCCAGTGTCCAAGAGCGGGCGCGATGAGAAACCGCGATCGCTCCTGGTGTACCGGATTACGCCGGAGCCGTTTCCGCTCCAACCATATGGGCCAAACTTTCGATCAGCGCATCCCGATCAAACTTTGCCACATAATCATCGAAGCCAGCTTCTCGGCCTCGCATCAGATCCTTTTCAGTGGCGTGGGACGACAAGGCAATTAAGGGCGTTTCCCGCCAGATGCCTTCCGCCCGGACCGCTTCAGCGAATTCGAAGCCGTTCATATCGGGCATTTCAATGTCGCTGACCACCACATCGAATTCCATGCCTTTTTCCCGCAAGTCCAGCGCCTTAACTGCGCCGTCCACGGCCATGACGTCATAGCCGGACGCAGACAGCAAGGGGGTCAGCAGGTTGCGGAAGAACGGGCTGTCATCGACCAGCAGCACGCGGGGCTTGGTCGAGGTGGTGCCGAAGCCTTGGCCCTGCATGGAGCCAAACCAATCACCAAAGGCCTGGGTCAGATAGTATCCGGTATCAATGATATCGGTCGCTTTGCCGCTGACCACGGCCGTCCCGACCACGCTTTCCAGATCGGCCCGCAGTTCAACTTTCAGGGTGTCTTCGACAATATCGACGATTTCATCGACGATCAGACCCATGGAGCGTTCTTTGTCCGAGAACACCAGCACCGGCTGGCGGCCTTCGGTCTTGAATTCATAGGACGGATCCATCGGCACCAACGGCATCAACTGACCGCGATATTGCACCACCGGCTTGCCGAAGGAGCGCTCGATTTTTTCCAGCTCGATTTCTTCCAGGCGGGCCACGAGGGCCAGCGGCACGGCTTTCAGCTCATTGCCGCCGGAACGGAAGATCAGCAGGGAGGTCCGCTCATCGCTGGAATAATCCTGCGTCGCATGCATTTCTTGACCACCGCCTTGATTGCCCATGGTGACCTCGCCGGTGGACGAGGCAATGCCATTGGGGTCCAGGATCATGATCACGCTGCCATCGCCCAAGATGGTGTTGCCGGAGAACATGGTGATGTGGCGCAGGATCGGTGCCACCGGCTTGACCACGATTTCCTCGGTGTCGAACACCCGGTCAACAATGATGCCGAAGGTGTAGGTGCCGACCTGGGAGACCACGATGAAGGTTTCTTCATCCTGCAGCGGTTGGCCATCTTCATCGAGCTTGCTTTCGGCCTCGTCATCCAAGCGCAGCAAGGCCGACAGGGACACCAGAGGCATCAAGCGATCGCGCAGGCGCAGCACTGGCGCATCCTTGATCCGCTCGATGGTGGTGTCGGAGTTTTGGGTCACCCGGACCAATTCCAGCACCGAGATTTGCGGGATGGCAAAGCGCTCGCCCCCAGCCGCGACAATCAGGGCGGAGACAATGGCCAGGGTCAGCGGGATCTTGATGACAAAGGTCGAGCCCTTGCCCGGCCAGGTCTTCAACTCAACGGTGCCGCCGATTTTTTCGATATTGGTGCGGACCACATCCATGCCGACACCGCGCCCGGAAACCGCAGTGACCTTTTCTGCCGTCGACAAACCGGCCTTAAAGATGAATTGAGCAATTTGCTGGTCGGTCATGGCTTCCAGCTCGGACTCGCTGGCCAGACCATTGGTGACCGCTTTGGCTTTGATCTTCTCGATGTTCAGCCCGCGACCATCATCGGTGATTTCGATGATGATGTGACCGCCCTCATGGAAGGCGTTCAGCTTGATCACGCCGGTTTCCGGCTTGCCCACGGCTGCCCGGTCTTCCGGATATTCCAGACCATGGTCACCGGAATTCCGCACCATATGGGTCAGCGGATCTTTGATCAGTTCTAGGACCTGCCGGTCCAGTTCCGTATCCGCACCATACATTTGCAGATCGATCTTTTTGCCCATTTCCACGGACAGATCGCGCACGATGCGGGGCAATTTGGCCCAGGCATTGCCGATCGGCTGCATCCGGGTCTTCATCACCCCTTCTTGCAGGTCGGAGGTGATGTGCGACAGGCGCTGCAGCGGGGCGGCAAATTCGGAATCGTCGCTGCCCCGGACCATTTGCAGCAGCTGATTGCGGGTCAGCACCAGCTCGGAGACCAAGGTCATCAGGTTTTCCAGCAGATCCACATTCACCCGAATGCTTTGGGAGGCAATGCTGGATTCTTTGTTGCGATGCTCGCCCTCATCGGCGGCTTTGGTTTTGGCTGGCGGACCGGCCTTGGTGGCAGGCGGCTTCGGCGCTGCAGCGGGCTTGGCCTCTGCTTTTGGCGGTTCCGGTGCCGGTTGCGGCGCTTCCGGAGCGGGTTGCGGCGCGGCCTGCGGTTTCGGCGCAACGTCGGCCTTTTCCTTGGCGGTTTCGGCGTCCATTTCCGCCTGCATTTCCGCTTCGGTGGCCGCGCGCTTGCCTTGCGACATGGCCTCTTCCACCTCGGCCAGCAATTCAGCGGCAATGGGGAAGCCTTGGTCGGACAGCACCGGGCCGCCCTCATCGGCGGCGGGGGCCGGTTCCGGAGCCGCAGCAGCAGCCGGGGCAGCGGAGGTCACGTTGGTCGGAACACGGCCCTCGGCAAAGGCGTTCAGATCTTCCTTCAGATCCTGGTCATCGCCTTCCGGTTCGGTTTCCGTCTCCTCCAGGTGGGACAGGATTTCTTTAATCCGGTCAATGGTGTGCAGAATGACCGTCACCGCTTCCGGGGTCACATCCAGCTCGCCATCCCGGAATTTGCCGAGAACATTTTCCCCGGCATGGGCCAGGCTTTCCAAGCGGGGCAGGCCGAGGAACCCGCAGGTCCCCTTAATGGTGTGCACCAGACGGAAAATATTCGACAAAATGTCTCGGTCGTTGGGGTTCCGCTCTAGGTTGACCAACTCCACGTCCAGGGTGGCAATGCTCTCGGACGTTTCGGTGAGAAATTCGCTAAGCAGATCATCCATGACGTCTATCCCTCTTGGGAATGTGCCACCCAACGGAAGGGGGCGGCGGTTCGGTGTTTTTGATCTTTGGGCCACGCGTCGGACACGAGCCGGTAAATGAGCCTTCTTCCTTATCAGGAAGCCCACAACAAAGAAAGGCTAAGGCGCGCCCGATAACCTTAATTTGTTCGGAGTGTCAAAGCCATACGGTCTTTTGAACAGTCCAGACTGGCCCTTGAAATCTCAGCAAGGCGGCCCAGCCAGTGAAACTGCACGGAACGCGGGTCCGGTGCCGGGCCTTCTTGCGCCAAGGCTGATTGCACGGCTTCTGGAACTGGTCCGGCCCCATCGGCGAGCACCACAAACCGCACGGTTGCCGGATCCGGGCCGGGCACCCGTTCTCCGGTTAGGCCCAAGGTTGCGGCGCGCGGCCAAGCATCGGCAGCCGCTAGGCCGAGATTAACGACCAACCGGACCCCTGCGGTATCGACAGGCAAGGCACCGGTTTGCGGCATGCCCGGAACCAAAAGGGTTTTCCCGACCGCTTCCAGGCTGTCTTTTAAAATGCTCAGCCCTTCTGATAGGGCGATGGTCTTGCCTGCAATGCTACCAAAGGCCAGGCGCAGGCCTTTCAGGCGAATGGCACTTTTGCGGGCACTGTCGGCGATCAGCTCTAAGGTCTCCGGGTCGGGATCGTCCAGCTCTTCTTCCAGCAACTCAGCCCCCGTGTTCACGGCACCAATCGGGCCAGCGAGATCATGGCAAAGCCGGGTGGCGAGCAGGGACGCCAAATCAACGGGGTCTTGGGTTGTCATCGACAGAGTCCTTTAGGCGGCTAGGCGGCAACGTTTCAAATGGGCTTCGCAAGGCCGAAGGAGGAAAGATGGGGGATCTGGGGATAAAGAGTAGGGATTGAAAGGTGGTTTGTTCCCTAGCTTATGCCCATCTCTGGGGTTCTGAGAAGACCGGAACTGCACGGTCGGTACCGCCACGCCAGGCGCGATAGCAAATGGAGACCGCCCGTGTTGTTTGCCACCTTGACCCCTGGTGCCTTTGTGCGCCATCCGCAACAGCCCGACTGGGGGCTGGGGCAAATCCAATCGGCTGTTGGCAATCGGGTCACCGTCAATTTTGAAAATCAGGGCAAGGTGTTGATTCTGAGTGACAGGGTCGACTTAGAAGTCGTGGAAGAGCCCCGCGAACCGCCCATCGGCTGAGACTTTTGATCAGGATTGTCTGACAGAGCGCGTCTGTCCCTTGAAACCGACCCGGGACGGGGTCAATTCTAGGTCACCCATTGCGCGTGGTCGCTGGGTGGTCGGGGCACGACTCCCGCCTGCGGGCTTTGGTGGTAATGAGGCAAAAGCAAGGGACCCGAGAAAACAGTCGGGGCAACCAAATGGTGCCTGGGGCGGGGTGAAGGAGACCCCACCGGGACCAGACCGGAGAGTGAATGAATGGCGATCTATCGTTTCGGAGCGGCCCTCGTCGGGGCCGTTGTTTTGATCTTTGTGATCAATTCCTATGTGGGGTCGATCTCTCCGCTGAATTCGCCTCAGGCCAATTCAACCATTAATGCCGTGGCCATTGCTGCGGCCTATGCCCCTGAAGATGACGCCCCTGCTGGCGGTGGCGAAGTGGTGGAAGGTGACCTGTTTGCGATGATCGGGGCTTCCTCCGCCGCCGATGGTGAACGGGCGGCCAAGGCCTGCGTGGCCTGTCACAGCTTTGAGGCCGGTGGATCGAACAAGACCGGTCCCAACCTTCATAATATGGTGGGTCAGGATAAGGCGATCGTTGATGGCTTCACCTATTCCGATGCGCTGGTCGCCATGGATGGGGTCTGGACCTATGAAAACCTGGATGCCTTTTTGACTGATCCCAAGGGCTATGTCGAAGGCACCAAGATGAACTATCGCGGTGTGCGCAAGGCCGAAGACCGGGCGGCGATCATTGCCTATATGATGTCCGAAACTGACGCCCCGCCGCCGTTGGAGCCTACGGAATAGGCCTAAGGCTGGTTCAAACGCGTTTTTCGGCGGGCATGCGACCAAAGACCGTTTTGACGGTCGCGCCCGCCTCCCTTATATGACCAAGACGAGACGGAGATTTTCCACCATGGGCTTTCACGCGCAATTCGGCAGCTGGGTCGCAGGGTTGATTTCGGCGGTACTGGCGCTGTTTTTCCTTGGCGGAGCAGCAGGCGAACCTTCCGGGTCCAATGCCTATGTGGTGTTTATGGTCCTGGTGTTTGCCTGTGTTGGCTTTGTGTTCCGTCTGATTGTCCGGGCCTTCAAAGGCTACCCGCCCTTCATGGGCTGGGTGGGCGATAAGAATGAAGGCCTGGACCCCAGCGACACCGAACCGGTGTTCACCTTCAAGCCCAATGCCTTTGTTTGGGTGTTTTGTGGCCTGTTTTTGCTGTCCTTTGCCGCTGTGATGATTGGGATTGAGATCCTGATCGCCCCGGCGGCCATCGCAGCGGCATATTGGATGGTTAAGCAATGGCGTCAGGACTCGGCCTCGCACGCGGCCCACTGATCGACCCGTTCGGACGGCGGGTCTCTTATCTGCGGATCTCGGTTACGGATCGGTGCGACTTCCGATGCACCTATTGCATGGCCGAGACCATGACCTTCCTGCCAAAGTCCGACCTGCTGACCCTTGAAGAATTGGAGCAGGTGGCCCGGCTGTTCATTGACCGGGGCACCCGCAAAATCCGCATCACCGGCGGCGAACCCTTGGTGCGTCGCAATGTGCTCGACCTGATCCGGGCGCTGGGGCGGCGACTGCCCCATAAGGGTGGCGACGGCGCGCTCCAGGAACTGACCCTGACCACCAATGGCAGTCAGCTCGCCCGCTTTGCCGAAGAGCTTTATGCGGCGGGCATGCGCCGGATCAATGTCTCCATGGATAGTTTGGACCCGGATCGGTTCAAAACCCTGACCCGACGCGGCGATCTGGCCCAAGTGCAAGACGGCATCGGGGCTGCGCTGGCAGCTGGATTGTCGGTCAAAGTCAATGCGGTCGCCCTGCGGGGCATCAATGATGACGAAATCGACGATCTGATGGCCTGGTGTGGGGAGCGCGGCTGCGACCTGACCTTTATTGAAACCATGCCCATGGGTCAGATCGAGGGCGGTCGGGCGGATCCCTATTTGCCGCTGACCGAGGTCCGGGCGCAATTGCAGCGCCATTGGACCTTGACCGAAAGCGACCATGTCACCGGCGGCCCGGCCCGCTATTGGGATTGTGCCCAGACCGGGCGTCGGGTCGGCTTCATCACCCCCTTGACCCATAATTTCTGTGAATCCTGCAACCGGGTCCGGCTGACCTGTACCGGGATGCTCTATATGTGCCTGGGTCAGGAAGACCGCAAAGATCTGCGCGCGGTGATGCGCGATCCGGCCCTGCGCACCGCTGACGACCGCTATCAGGCCCTGACCGAAGCCCTGGACGAGGCTGTCTCCCGCAAGCCCAAGGGCCATGACTTTGTCATTGATCGCGCCAATGATGGTCCGGCTGTGCCCCGCCATATGAGCGTCACCGGCGGCTGAACGCGCTCTGCTTGCGTGTTTCGGTATGGCCCGATTGGAGGGGCTGACGCCAGCGCAGTTCGGCCCTATAGTGTGCCCGCTTCTCCTGCTGTTGGGGGCTCACAGGGGTCATCATGGATATCTCTCGCATTGCCTTTGTCGCTTCGGACAATCCCGAAGCCCAAGGGGCTCTGGTTCGTTTGCGTCACCGCTATGGCGGTGTCCCGGCCGATCAGGCCTCGGTGGTGGTCGCCCTGGGCGGTGACGGTTTTATGCTCGAAACCATGCACCGCTATATGAAGGGCAAGCTGCCGATTTACGGCATGAATCGCGGCACCGTTGGCTTTTTGATGAACCAGTTCAACGAAGATGGGCTGGAAGAGCGCCTCTCAAACGCCACCACGGTGAAGCTGCGTCCTTTGCGGATGAATGCGACCACGGTGCATGGCGAGTTGGTCAAGGCGCTGGCCTTCAACGAGGTCTCCATGCTGCGGGAGACCCGCCAAGCGGCCAAGCTGAAGATTTCCGTTGATGGCAAAGAGCGTTTGGACGAGATGACCTGTGACGGGGTTTTGGTCTGCACCCCGGCGGGCTCGACGGCCTATAACGCTTCGGCCCATGGTCCGATCCTGCCCATTGGCTCTAGCGTTATGGCATTAACGCCGATCAGCACCTTCCGGCCCCGGCGCTGGCGCGGGGCGATCCTGCCCGGCTCCGCTGAAGTGGTTATCGAGATCAATGAGCACCGCAAGCGGCCTGTCAGTGCGGTGGCTGACTTCACCGAGGTCCGCGATGTGGCCCGGGTCGAGATCAAGGAAAGCCGTCGCATCAGCCTGACCTTGCTGTTCGATCCGGAACATAATCTGGAAGAACGGATCCTGCGCGAGCAGTTCTCCCATTAAGCGTCGGACGCCCTATTTGCCGGTCAGCAAGAAGGGGGTTTCTCCCGCCTCCAGGTTTGCCCCCTCCACCACCACGGCATCGGTCTCGTCCTTCAGGGCGACCCCGGAGACGCCGCGCCTGAGCGATTCTTGGATCAGCGCCAGCAGGCGATAGGCTGCCAGTGCATAAGACAGGCCCTCGGGCCGGATGTTGGACAGGCAATTGCGCTCCGCATCGGTGCGCCCCGGGCGCGGTGCGTGGGTCAGGTAAACCCCCAAACTGTCCGGCGCACTCAGCCCCGGGCGTTCCCCGACCAACAGCACCACCAACTTGGCTTGCAGCAGGGCGCCGATCTCGTCGCCCACCGCGACCCGGCCCTGTTCCACCACACTGACCGGTGCCAGGGAGAGCTGCGCCTCCTTAAGGCCCGGCAACAGAGCGGTCACCAAGGGAGTGGCGTGGCTTTGAACCGCGAAGGCAGACAGGCCATCGGCAATGACCAGAGCGACATCGGGTGCCGGATCGGAGGGCGGCAAAGCCTCTAAAAGTTGGCGAGAGGTCGGGCTCAGGGCGCGACCGAGATCCGGGCGTTGCAAATAGGTCGCCCGGTCCGCCGCAGCGCTATGCAGGCGCAGGGGGGCCAAACCCAACGTGTCTAAATCCGCGCAGAGACGCTCGACATCAAGGGGGGTGTGTACCGCATCTCGGGCCATGGCATGGGCTTGTTGAAAGTCGAGTTGAGGTCTTGTGGGCAAGCTTGCTCCGGCCCGCCCCAAGGCAATTCTGGCCGCCGTGTAGCGCCGCAATGCCGTCCAAGGATTTGCTTGCACCGCAGGGATTTTCGGATCAGAGCTCATGGCAGGCGCTCCAGGGCGGTTTGCGAGAGGGGGCCACATCAAACATGGCGTTATCTGGTTGGAACGCCAAACGATGTTTTCAATTCGGGTTCCACTTCAAAAATTAGGATGTGGTAAGATAAAGTAGGATACCGAAGAGGAACCCATTCATGGCCATGGTCAAAAAAAGCATCACTGTGACGGATCAGCAGGATGCGTTTATTCAGTCCCAATTGGCGACCGGTCGCTATGCGTCGGATAGCGAGGTGATCCGGGAGGCGTTGCGCGAGAAAGAGTTGCGCATGGCCGAGATTGATGCGCTCCGAGCCAAATTGATGGCTTCAGAAACCAGTGGGATCAGCCATCGAACGCCACAAGACATCAGAACAGCTGTGAAAGCGCAGCTGAAAGCCGATGGGCAGTCTTAAGGTCCAATAACCTGCTGTTTGCTTTAAGGAGTTCATGGCAGGCGCTCCAGGGCGGTTGCAAATGGCGCTGGCAGGGTATCACCCACCGCGATCCGACCGGCCGCATCAAAAATGCCGCTGTCTTGCAGCCAGGCCTCAAATTCAGGGGCCGGGCGCAGTCCCAGGACCTCCCGTGCATAGAGTGCATCATGGAACGAGGTGGTCTGATAGTTCAGCATAATGTCATCGGATCCGGGAATGCCCATGATGAAGGTGCATCCCGCTGCGGCCAGCAGGGTCAGCAACACATCCATGTCGTCCTGGTCGGCTTCCGCATGGTTGGTGTAGCAAATGTCGCAGCCCATCGGCAGGCCCAGCAGCTTGCCGCAGAAATGGTCCTCCAGCCCGGCCCGGATGATCTGCTTGCCGTCATAGAGATATTCCGGACCGATAAAACCCACCACCGTGTTTACCAATAAGGGCTTATAGGCCCGTGCCACCCCATAGGCCCGGGCTTCGCAGGTTTGCTGGTCCACCCCATGATGGGCATTGGCGGATAGGGCGCTGCCCTGGCCGGTTTCAAAATACATCACATTATCCCCAACCGTGCCGCGCCCCAGCTCCAAGGCGGCAGAGCGGGCTTGGGAGAGGATATCGAGGCTGACCCCAAAGCTATCATTGGTCGCCTCGGTGCCGCCAATGGATTGGAACACCAAATCCACCGGCGCACCCTTGGCGATGGCTTCCAAGGTGGTGGTGACATGGGTCAGCACGCAGGCCTGGGTCGGGATGTCATGCCCGGCAATCACCGCATCAAGCATATGCAGCAGACGGTCCACGGCGGCCAGATTGTCGCTGGCCGGGTTGATGCCAATCACCGCATCCCCATTGCCATAGACCAAGCCATCGAGAATGCTCGCAGCGATCCCGGAAGGGTCATCGGTGGGGTGGTTGGGTTGCAGCCGGGTGGAGAACCGTCCCTCCAGGCCGATGCTGTTGCGAAAAGCGGTCACCACCCGGCATTTCCGCGCCACCAGCACCAGATCCTGGATCCGCATGATCTTGGAAACCGCCGCTGCCATTTCCGGTGTCAGCCCCGGGGCAACGGCTGCGAGGCTGTCGGGGGTGGCGAGGTCTGACAGCAACCACTCGCGAAAACCCCCCACCGTCAGACTGCGCAGCGGGGCGAAGGCCGCGCTGTCATGGCTGTCTTGGATCAACCGGGTAACGTCATCGGCCTCATAGGGGATGACGGTCTCATTCAGGAACTCCGTCAGCGGCAGGTCGGCCAAAGCCCGTTGCGCTGCCACACGCTCGGTCCCATTGGCGGCCATGACCCCGGCCAGCGCATCCCCGGAGCGTGCCGGGGTGGCTTTGGCCAGCAAATCCTTCAGATCCGCAAAGCGGTAGGTGGTGCCCCCCAGGCTGTGGCTGTAGCTCGGCATGCGGCGCGCTCTCCTGCGGATTTTGAGGCCAGCAGCCTCCGGGATGACGGCCCTGTGCGGCCCGGTCAAAGAATTGTTGTTTGCGTTGCGGTAAAAATACCTATTTATTTTTCAACTATTGGGACCATCTCCAGAAAGCCAAGGGAGGCCTCCGCTTGGCTCACCATATAGGGAAGCGCAATCATGACCGCCAAGACCGCTCTCATCACCGGTTCCACCAGCGGAATCGGCCTTGGGATCGCCGAAGCCTTTGCCGCTGCGGGCTATAACATCGTCCTCAATGGATTTGGGGATGCGGGCGAGATCGAAAAGATCCGCTCCGAGTTGGATGCCAAATCTGCCGGTACCGTGATCTATAACGGCGCGGATATGACCAAGCCTGACCAGATCGAGGCCATGGTTGCCGATGCCATTGCCCAATTCGGCGCGGTGGATGTGCTGGTCAACAATGCCGGCATCCAGCATGTGTCACCGGTGGAGGACTTCCCGGTGGCGAAATGGGACGCCATCATCGCCATCAACCTGTCCAGCTCCTTCCACACCATCCGCTGCGCCCTGCCGAAAATGAAGGAGCGCGGCTTCGGACGGATCATCAATCTGGCCTCCGCCCACGCTCTGGTCGCCTCGCCCTATAAATCCGCCTATGTCGCCGCCAAGCATGGCGTTGCCGGTCTAACCAAAACCATTGCCCTGGAAGCTGCCGAACATGGCGTCACCGTCAATGCGGTCTGCCCGGGCTATGTGCTGACCCCGCTGGTGGAAAAGCAAATCCCGGACACCGCCAAGGCTCGGGGCATGACCGAGGAAGAGGTGGTCAAAAAGGTCCTGCTGGAAGC
Source organism: Rhodospirillaceae bacterium (assembly GCA_049604415.1). Classification (GTDB taxonomy): domain Bacteria; phylum Pseudomonadota; class Alphaproteobacteria; order Rhodospirillales; family Rhodospirillaceae; genus JBMYTN01. The sequence goes on from JBMYTN010000003.1 coordinate 114,033, forward strand.
GCAGATGACCAAGGAGTTCGTCACCACCGAACAGCTGGGGGCCACCTGCCTGTTCCTCGCTTCCGACGGTGCGGCGTCCATCACCGGCATTCTGCTGCCGGTCGATGGCGGTTGGACCGCGCATTAATCCGAACCGAACAGGGTGCCCCTGCTCGGTTCAAAGCGTTCAGACGCCACGGGGGCTTTTTCGCGCCATGGGGCGCGGCGGCCAGTCGGCCGCTTCTCGGTCGCTCCGCGACCTCGTGTGACTTAGGCCTCAATGCGGTTTCCGATCTGCCGGTGGTGGATCGGAACCCCCTTCGAGAAACAGGGTGCGTTCATGTCAAAGCTTGAGGGCCGCAGCGCCCGCCACATCAAATCCGTCAACCTGGCTCTGCAAGGCGGTGGCTCCCATGGGGCCTTCACCTGGGGGGTGCTCGACCGCCTGTTCGAAGATGGCCGGATTTGGATCGAAGCCATTTCCGGCACCAGCGCCGGGGCCATGAATGCGGTCGTCGCCGCCCAGGGCATGTATGACGGTGGCGGGGAAGGCGCGCGCGAGGCCCTGCGCGAATTCTGGCGCGCCGTCTCCAAAGCGGCCCGGACCAGCCCGATGCAGCGTTCGCCCATCGATGTGATCATGGGCAATTGGAGCCTGGATAACTCGCCGGGCTATATTTACCTGGACCTGTTGCAGCGCCTGACCTCGCCCTACGACCTCAACCCGCTGGAAATCAATCCGCTGCGGGATTTGGTCGAGGAGCTGGTCGACTTCGAAAAGGTCCGCGACGGCAAAGACATGGGCGTGTTTATCTCCGCAACCAATGTGGAGACCGGACGGGTCAAGGTCTTTGACCGGGACGAAGTCACCTTGGATGTGGTCATGGCCTCGGCCTGCCTGCCATTCTTGTTCCATGCCGTTGAAATCGATGGGGTGCCCTATTGGGATGGCGGCTATATGGGCAATCCGGTGCTCTATCCCTTCTTCGATCACAGCGCCTCCCAGGACATTATCATCGTCCAGATCAACCCCATCGTCCGGCGGGGCACGCCGAAGACGGCCCGGGAGATCTTGGACCGGGTCAATGAAATCACCTTTAATTCCTCGCTGCAGAAGGAATTGCGCGCCATTGAGTTCGTCTCCCGCCTGATCCAGCAAGGCAAGCTCAGCGGTGACGACTATAACGACATGCGGGTGCATATCATCGAGGCCCGCAAGGAAATGCGGCCCCTTGGTGCCTCCTCAAAGGTCAATGCGGAATGGGCCTTCCTGGAGCATCTGTTCGACATCGGACGGCGGGCCGCCGACAAATGGCTGGCCAACCACTTTGATGATCTCGGCACCACCTGTTCCGTCGATCTGCGGGACATGTTCACGGGCATGGGTGTGGCGAAGAAGTAGAGCCCTATTAGGTCGAAAAGGGCTCCAGGGGCACCAAAAAAGGCCCCCCGATAGTCGGTTTCTCATGATCAAAAGAGGTTTGGGCGATGAAATGGACCGTTAGCGGAGCCCTGCGCGGCAACCGTCCCCGGGATGTGGTGCGCCGAACCACCATCATTGGGGTGATTGCCTTTCTGACCCTGATTGATCTGTTCGGCTCCCAGGCTTTGCTGCCGCTTTTGGTCACCGCCTATAACACCGATGTGGCGACCATGGGTCTGGCGGTGAATGCCAGTGCCGTGGGCATGGCGGCCAGTGGATTGGCCGTGGCCTATTTCGCTGACCGCATTGACCGCCGCAAAGGCATTTGGCTTAGCTTGGCTTTGCTCTCGATCCCCACCGCTTTGCTCGGGGTGGCGGAGAATGTCACGGTCTTTATGCTGCTGCGCGTCGCCCAGGGCGTCTGCATGGCCGCCGCCTTTACCCTAACCCTGACCTATTTGTCCGAGGAATGCGACATCACCGCCGCCAGCGGGGCGATGGCGGCCTATATCACCGGCAATGTGGCCTCCAACCTGTTTGGCCGCCTGCTGGCCACGGGCTTTGCCGAAGCCATCAGCCTGCCCGCCAGTTTCTATCTGTTCGCCTGTTTGAATTTGCTCGGTGCGATCATGGCCTTGGTGCTGATCGGGGCCAAATCCGAACGCATGCCCGAGCGGGTTGGCCCGCCGGTGGAGGCCTGGAAAAAGCATTTCGCCAATCCGAAATTGCGCTCCAGCTTCGCCATTGGGTTCCTGATCCTGTTCGTTTTTGTCGGCGTCTTCACCTATGTGAATTTTGAGCTGGTTGGCCCGGCGCTGGGCGTCTCTCCGGCCCTGCTCGGATTGGTCTATTTCGTCTTTGTCCCGGCCATGGTCACCACACCGATGGCCCCCAAAGTGGTGGCTCGCTTTGGCATGCGCCGGGTGTTTTGGGCCGCCAGCCTGTTGGCGGTGTTGGGCATTGGCCTCAGCGCGACGACCTCCCTGGTCGCGGTCTTGGTTGGCTTGGCGCTGATCGGGGTTGGCACCTTCGGAGCCCAAGCCGCGACGACGGCCTTTGTTGGCCGCACGGCCCAGTTCAGCCATGCCGCTGCCAATGGCCTCTATTTGACCAGCTATTATGTCGGCGGTTTGGTGGGCGCTTTCGCCTTAGGCATGGTCTATGACATGGCTGGTTGGGTCGCGGTGGCCGCGATCACGGCGGTGGCCCTGCTGCTGGCCTGTGTTCTGGCGGTGGTGATGGTGGACGCCAAGCCGGTCGCGGCAAAGGACCAGGCGGCGGCTCCGGCGGAGTAGCGCCGGTCGGAGCAACGCTCTGCTCCATACCGCGCCTTTGGGTTCTGCCCGTCATTGCTCCAGGGCGGCGACCATGCGGTTGGAGATCCGCAGCCGGTCGGCAAACAGGCGGCTGAGATTGCCCAGCAGCCGCATCGCCGTATCGGGGTCTTCCCGCTGCAAGGTTTCGAAGGCGGCGCGGTCGATGGACAGGCACAGGCTCGGCGCAACGGCCCGAACCCGGGCGGAGCGGGGCGCCCCATCCAGCAAGCCCATCTCGCCAAACACAGTGCCCGGGGTTAACACCCCGACCCGGCGCTGGCGCAGGGAACCGGGTATGGCGATGTGGATCTCCATGCGACCGGATACCAGCAAATAGGCCTGATCGCCTTGATCGCCCTGTTTGAACAGGGTTGCTCCCGGCGCAAAGCGGTGGCGTTGGGCAAGGCGGCCCAGGGCTTGGATCCCGGCCCTGGAAAGCCCGGCAAACAGCGGTCCGGCACTGGGTTTGGAACTGCGTCCAAAGCCGTGACCTTGACGCTGCAACAGGCGATCCTCGCAACTGGCCAGGGCCGTGTCGGTCTCATCAAAAATCGCCCCTTGGCCCACCTCGTCCAGTACCCCATTGGCGCGCAGGGAGCGCCAGATCAGCAGGGAGGCCCGCAGGTCCGGCTTTGGCGCCCCCAGAGTGTCGGCTTCGACCGGGGGCGGTTCCAGGCAGGACAAGAGCAGCCGCCCCTGGGCGTCTTTGCATTGCTGGGCCAGCTGGGCAATCAGGGTCGCTCCGGAGCTGTCCAGGGTTGAAAGATGGCGCATGTCCAAGACGAGGTCGGAGCAGCCTTGGGCCAGCAAGGCCTTGGCTTTGGTTTGCAGGGCAGCACAGGCTCCGAAGAACAAAGCACCTTGCAATTGGATGACGGCGATCTCGGCCCCCTGGTTTTCCAGCAGAGCGAGATGGGCCGGGGGGCGTTGCACATGGGAGCGCATACGGTCGCCGCGCAAAATCCGGCGCACTGGGTCCCGCCCCATGCCAAGCAGGAACAGGACAATGGCTAAGGCGATCCCGGCACCAATGGCGGCGATCAAGTCAAAGGCCACAGCGATGATGATCACCACCAAGGTGACCACCACGTCTCCGGCCACCACCCGGCGCATGGTGGCGCCCTGGGTGCGGATCATTTGGATCTTTTTAAGGGTGCTGCGGTCCAGCGCCTGCAGGGCGGTGGCCATCATCAGCCCCGCTGCGGCCCAAAGCGGCAGCATGGAGACCAACGGGCTCAAGGCAACCATCAGGAACAGCAGGAACAGGCAGGCGGTTACCGGGGCGATCCGGTTGGTTGCCCCGGCGGCGATCATGGCGCGGGAGCGCACCAGGGTCCCGGAGCCCGGCAGCAATCCCAACAAGCCCATCACCATATTGGCTGCGCCATGGATCATCAGGTCGGACCCGGTGCGGCTTTCTCGTCGGGTCGTCAGGTCCAGGGCCCTGCTGCCCAGCACGGTGTCAAACAGGCAGAGCAGGGCGATGGAGGCCCCCGCCAGCAGGGGAATATCCGGATGGGCCGTTACCATGGACCATGCGGCGATCAAATCCTCAACACCGGGGCCATGGACCGCTTGGGCGATGGGCACGACACCGATCACCGCACCCTCTGCCCCCCAGCCGCTGGCGAGGCTGAGGTGATACAGCCCTGCGCCCAAAACCAGCCCCAGCAGGGCCGGGGAGGCTTGTTTGGCGGTCCGCTCCAGGATCAAGGTAGCGGCCAGGGTTGCCCCGCCAATCACCAAGGCGATCAGGGCGGCATGTTCGGTGCCCGCAGGCAGGCTGCCCGCAAAAAGCAGCGCTTCAACAACATCATCTAGCTCCATGCCCATGGGGGCGAGCATGGACAGGCCGCTCAGGAACACCAGCACGGCTGAGCCATTGACAAAGCCGGTCAGCACCGGCACCGGCATATAGGAGACCAATTGCCCGAGCCGCAGGGCTCCCGCCAAGGCCAACAACATCCCGGCCAGCACCACTCCCGAAAAGCCCAATTGCAAGGCTTCGATGGGGCTCAGATCCCGCTCCAGCGCTTCATAGAAGGCGGTGCCGAGCACAACGGCGGTCATCGCGCGCGGACCGGAAATTAATAGGGGATTGGAGCCCAGCCCGCTGGTGATCAGGCCGAACAGAATAGCGGTGCCAATGCTGGTGGTGATACCGATGGCGGCCCATTCCGGTCCCAGCGGCGCAAAGGCGATCAGGCCAAAGGCGACGGATTGCGGCAGGCTGGAGACCGCCCCCAACGCACCGCCGGAAAGATTGGCGCGCAAGGAGGAGCCTGCACCGACATAGGGTGTTGAAGGAGACGAAGAGATCGACACGAAGGGCCTGTGACGCTTTGGTTTTGCGGCAGTTTAGCCCAGGTCTGGATTACAACGGTATAGGAATGATTTTGGTCTTTTTTCTGTCACAAATTTACACCCAACCCCGCGCTCAAATCTGCCAGGGCCTGGGCTTCTTCCAAGGCCGCGACCGCTTCATCCTGCAATGTCGCGGTCAGATCACGCTGGGTGTCCAACACATCTTGGAAGCTGGCCAAGCCCTGGGCATAAAGCGCCCGAGCCTGGGCATCGGCTTGCTGCGCCGTTGCCACCGCGCGGGCCAGGGCAGCGCGCCTTTGCCGGGCCGCGTCCAGATCAATCAAAGCGGTTTCGACCTCTTCCAAAGCGCTGAGCAAAGCGGCGCGATAGGACAGTGCGGCTTGTAAGGCCTCTTCCTGGGCGATGGTGATCCCGGCCCGCCGGGCACCGAAATCCAACAGCGGGATATCGAGCACTGCGCCCAAGGAACCGAGCACGGTGGCAACAATGGTTTCCCCCCCCAGCCCCGAAACCCCAAAGCGCAAGGAGCCGGGGAGGGTTAGACTGGGATAGAGTGCAGCCTCGGCAACGCCGATCTCTGCGGTGGCGGCAATCAGGGCCGCCTCTGCCGCCTGCAGATCGGCCCGGTTGCGCAGAAGGTCTGCTGGTACTCCGACCTCCGGGGCGAAATCCATTCGGGGCAGAACCCCCGGTCCGCTGGCCAGCAACCCGGCGACCTGTCCTGGCGGTTGGCCGAGCAATACCGAGATCTCAACCTCAATCCGTCTGATCGCGCTTTCCAATAGGATCAGATCCGCCTCGAGGCCCTGGACCGCAGCCCGGGCGCGGGTCAAATCCAATTCCGGGGCCAGCCCGGCTGTAACCCGACCCTGGACCAGATCCCGGGTCTGGCGTTGCAAGGCCAAGGAGTCCCGGGCCAGGGCCAGTCGGGTCTGGGTGCCGCGCAGGGTCAAATAGGTCGTGACCACCTCGGCGCTCACATCGCTTTGGGTCTGGGTCAGATCGGCTTCGGCTTCCCGGATCCGCGCCGCCGAAGCCTGTTCCCGGCGGTCCTGGGCTCCGAACAGATCAACCTCATAACGGGCCTCCAGGCCAGCATCTGTGGCGACCTCTGGCTGGCCATTGCCATCGGGGCCGGTGCCGGAGCCCCGACCCGGGCCATCGGTCCAGGCGCGGCGGCTGTCTCCGGTCACGCTGGTGGATCCATCCAGGCTCGGCAACCCGTCGGAGCGCACTTGGACCGCATCGGCCTTGGCCTGTCGGACCAAGCTTTGCGCCTGCAGGATGTCAGGATTGTCCTTTAGAGCGCGGGGGACCAAGTCGTTGAGAACCGGATCGCCAAAGCCGCTCCACCAGGGACCTGCGGCCAATGCGCGCGGTGACGGTGGAGCCGGTGTGGAGAAGGCGATGTCAGGTGCGCCGATATCGTTTTCAATCAAAGCCGGACGGGCATAGTCGGGGCCTAAGCTGTTGCAGGCCGCCAGCGCCAGCAGAGTCACGCCGAGGCCGATGCTGCGCGCGACCGGCCTCACTCCGCAGGACTCCTGGCGCCAGTGCCGGTGGCAATGGGATCGGGAGCGCTGTCCAGCTCCTGCTGCAAGCGCTGTTCTGCATCGGCCCGGGGTTTGGACAGCGGGGCGAGCAGGGCATAAAACACCGGGGCCAGGAACAGGGTGAACAGGGTGGCGAAGCCCAAGCCGCCGAACACCACCCAGCCAATGGCATGGCGGCTTTCCGCCCCGGGACCGGTCGACAGCACCAGCGGCAGGCCACCGAGCACCGTGGAGAGCATGGTCATCATCACTGGGCGCAGGCGGACCACGGCGGCCTCGCGCACCGCTTCGGAGACGCTGCGTCCGGCATCGCGCAGCTGATTGGCAAATTCGACAATCAGAATGCCGTTTTTGGCCATCAGCCCAATCAACATGATCAAGCCGATCTGGCTGTAAATATTCAAAGAGGTGCCGGTCAGCGCCAGGGCATAGATCGCCGCCGCCAGACCGAACGGCACCGTCAGCACCACCACCAAGGCGCTGGTCAGGCTTTCAAACTGTGCCGCCAGCACCAGCAACACCACCAGAATGGCGATGGCGAAGGTCAGTTGCACCTCGCGGGAGGTTTCCTCCAGCACGGCGGCCTCGCCAACCATTTCCACCGAAAAGCCCGGCGGCAGCATCTCATTGGCCAGGGCATAGATGCCGCTGACCGCCTCGGCCAGGGTGAAACCGTCGGACAATTCAGCATCGACCTCAATGGCGCGCTTTTGTCCGATACGGTCCAGCTCGGCGGCGATGCCTTCCTCGCGGATGGTGACCACGGCGGATAGCGGGATCATCCGCCCTTCAGCCCCGGCGACGAATAGATTTTCCAGATCACCGGGATCATTGATCGCCCCTGAGACCGATTGCAGCAGGATCGGCACCGCGCGGTCGTCGATATTCAGCTCGGCGACCTCATAGCCATCGACCATGGCCCGCAAAGTGTCCCGCAGACCCTCCACCGGCACGCCGAGATCTTCCGCCTTGCGCCGGTCAACCCGGATAGTCAGCTGTGGTTGGGTTGGTTCATAGGACAGGCGGAGGTTATTGACCCCGGGCATCTCGTCCTGCAGCCGCTCGATGAAGACATCGGAGGCTTCAGCGATGGCCGGGTAACGTGGGCCTTGGACGGCAAAGCGCAGGCCGCCCGCACTGGTCCCACGCAGGTTTAAGCTGTTGCCCGAGCCCACCCAGACCGTGGCTCCGGGGGGCGAGCCGATTAGGGCACGCACCCGATCCCTGATCTCGAACTGGCTTTCGTCGCGCTGATCCCAAGGGGCCAGGGGCAAGGACAAGAAAGCCCGGTTCGGATCCCAGCGCCCGACGATGGCATAAACACCGGTGATCAGGCCTTCCTCGACCAAGGGAGCGACCACGTCTTCCACCCGAGACACCTGGCGGTCGATATAATCGATGCCAACCCCATCGGGTCCCTTCATCGAGACAAAGAGGAACCCGCGATCCTCCGGCGGCACCAGTTCCTGATCCAGGGTTTGGTAAACGCCCCAGGCCAAACCGGCCCCCAAGACGCTGACCCCAAGCACCACCCAGGGCGCGGCCAAGGCACGGTCGAGCAGATTGGCATAAAGGCTGGCCAAGCGCCGCCCCGTTCGGGCCAGCAGATGGGGTGAGGGCTCTGGTGGAATCTCTTCCCTTGATTTGGGCGAGGACGGCAATTTGGAGGCCATCATCGGGGCCAGAGTCAGGGCGACGAAAGAAGAAATCGCCATGGCGATGGCCAGCACAAAGCCGAATTCGGTGAACAGCCGCCCAGCCATGCCCGGCAGGAAGGCGATGGGGACGAAGACGGAGACCAGGGTGGCGGTGGTGGCCAGCACGGCGAAGAACACCTGGCGTGCCCCAAGCACCGCTGCGGCATAGGCCCCATGGCCTTGAGCCTTCATGCGCTGGATGTTTTCCAGCACCACAATGGCGTCATCGACGATCATCCCAGTGGCCAGCACCAAGGCCAGCAGGGTCAGAATGTTGATGGAAAAGCCCAGGCCCCAGATCGCTGCCACTGTGCCGACTAGGGCGACGGGAATGGTCACCGCCGGGATCAGGGTTGGGCGCAAAGCACCCAAAAACAGCCATAGGATCCCAACCACAATCGCGGTGGTCAGCAGCAGGGTTCGCAGCACCTCGTTCACCGAGCCCTGAATGAACAGGGCGTCATCGGAGGTCACCTGGAGCCGGGCATCCCCAAGCCTGGCATTCAGGCGCTCGACGGCGGCGTGGACGCCCTCGGAAATCGCAATGGTGTTGGACCGGGCCTGACGGATGATGTTCATGCCCACCACGGTTTGGCCATCCAGGCGGACCATGCTGACCGGATTGGCCGGGCCTTTGACCACCCGGGCCACATCGCCCAGGCTGACGTTGTCGCGCAGTTCCAGACGCTCGATCTCATCGGCCTCGGTCACTGTGGCATCGGCGCGGACGATCAACAATTGGTCGTCGGATTTAAAACTGCCCGCAGGGACATCAAACTCCGCATGCTCCAACACGGCGGCGACATCTTGGATGGTCAGCCCATAGCTGGCCAAACGCAGCGGGTCGACCAGCACCCGGAGCACTTGCTCCCGGTCGCCAAACAGATCCACCGTGGCGACCCCGGGCACAGAGGCCAAGTTGGGGGCGATGTCATCTTCGGCCAAACGGGTCAGGTCCTGAACCGACAGGCTGTCACTGGTCAGGGCGACCCGAAGCACGGGCGAGGCATCCGCATCGGCTTTGACCACGGTGACGTCTTCGACACCGGAGGGCAATCGGCGCTCCGCCGAGGCCACGGCTTCGCGCACATCCGCCGCAGCGGTGTTCAGATCCACATCGGGATGGAAGCTGACCCGGATGCGCAGATTGTTTTCTTCACTGGAGCTGCGGATCTCCTGCACCCCGGAGACCCGGGCCACGGCCCCTTCGAGGACGCTGGTGGCTTGGGCATCGACGGTTTCTGGGGCCGCCCCGGGCCAATTGGCCCGCACCGTGACCACTGGACGGTCCACATTGGGCAGCTCCCGGACCTCAACCCCGGTGATGGCAGCCAGACCAGCCAGGATGATCAGCAGATTGACCACCACGATCAGGACCGGTCGGCGCACCGCCAGGGCTGGCAGGCCAGAGGCCCGATTGGCCAAGGCCGTTCTCGGGCGGGGTGCCGCACTCATGGGGAGGGCTCCAAAGCCGCGACCGGGCGTCCATTGCGGACCCGTTGCACGCCCTCGACCACCACCCGATCACCAATGGCCAGATCCCCGCCAACCAGAACCATGCCGTCTTCCCGGCGCAGAATGTCGATAAAGGCCTGTTCGGCGATGGTCTGATCCGGATCCTCCGGTGATGGCGTCAAGCGCCAGACATAGGCCCCATCCCGGCTCCAGAGCACGGCGACTTCGGGCACGGCAGGGCGGGCTTCGCCGGGCAGGGACAGTTGGATGGCAAAGGACATCCCCGGGCGCAGGCGGTCGTCCGGGTTGGGCAGCCGGGCCCGGACCATCAAGGTGCGGGTTTCCGGATCGACCCGGCTGTCCAGGGCCTCCACGGTGCCCTGAAGCGCCCTGTCCGGCTGGCTCCAGGCCTTTAGGGTCAGTGATGCTCCCGCCTGCAGGGCTTGGGCGAAGGCTTCCGGCAGCTCGAAATCCACATAAAGCTCGGTGCGGTCATCCAGGCTGGCGATCGCCGTATCCGTATCGACCCGATTGCCGGGATCAATATCCGAGAGACCGATGATGCCATCAAAGGGGGCGATGATGGCGCGGTGCTCCAGGGCAACGGCGGCCCGGGCCTCGGCGATGCGGGCGCGGGAGAGATCCGTGCGGGCCTCGTCCACCGCGCTGGCAGACACCGCGCCCATGGCGACGGATCGTTCAAACCGGGCCAGCAATTGGGCGGCCTGTTCGACCTCAACCCGGGCCAGCTCTGCGGCCAGGCGTTCGTCTTCGTCATCCAGGCGCAGCAGCACGGCACCTTGTTTGACCGGCTCTCCAGTGCGGAACAGAACGGCCTCAACGGTGCCCGAAGCTTTCGGGTAGAGCATCACCGAATGGGCGGCCTGGGCCGTTCCCACCGCCTCGATCTCGCGGCTGGCGGTCAGGGTTTCGACCGTTGCCACCACCACTTCGGTTGGGCCACCGCCCCGTCCGCCCCAGCCACCGCGCTGATCGCCATCCGCATCGGCCATGCCGGTCCACAGCCAGGCCCCGGCCGCAGCGAGCCCGGCGATAGCCAGCAAAACAATAACTTGGCGGGCGATGGACATCAGGGCGGATCCGGAAAAAGGTCCCAAAAACCAGGGACGTGCCGTAAAATAGGTCCACTGAGAGAAGGGATGTGTTCGGCCAGCCTTCAAGGGCCAGGATTAGAATTCGATACAATCATACCAAACCCTTTTTTCCCCGATTTACGGGCCTATCTGTCCGAAGGTCCGCCGCAGTGTCGCGCCGCACCAGTCCAGCTGAAAAGTGTCTTGCCTGATGCAATCCCCCCTTGGTCCCCTGCATATCGCCCGAACCGACTATGGCCAGGCCGACATGCCCCTTCCGGTGAATAGCTTGCCAAATCTGGCCTCGGCGCGGCTGGGGGCAAAGGTGGTCTCGGTCACCGATGATTTTTTTGCCAAGGCGGATCTGATGCTGGCCGATACGCCGCCACAGTTTGATCCCGACGCCTATGACGATCATGGCAAGGAAATGGATGGCTGGGAAAGCCGCCGGAAACGGCTGCCGGGGCGCGACCATGCGGTGGTCAGGCTGGCGGTGCCGGGGACCCTGGAGCTGGTCGACATCGACACCAGTTTTTTCACCGGCAATTACCCCTTGGCCGCCGGCTTGGAAGGCTGTCACTGTGCCCCTGGGATGGATCCAGGGCCGGAAACCGCATGGGTCCCCCTTATCTCCCCGATAGCCCTGCAGGGCGACAGCCATTGTTTGGGGACTATCGTGCATCCGGAGCCCGTGAGCCATGTGCGGCTGACCCAGTTCCCCGATGGTGGCATTGCGCGGCTTCGGCTTTACGGTCTTCCTGCACCAGCGCCCCATCAGGGCGGGGACGGGCCGGTCAATTTGGCCTCTGTATTGGCAGGAGGGCGGATCCTAGGGGTCAGCAACCGGCATTACGGCACGCCCTGGCCGATCCTCTATCCCGATGCGCCAGCGAATATGGGCGATGGCTGGGAAACCGCTCGGCGGCGCGCGCCGGGCTTTGAGTGGATCCTGATCGGGCTGGGCCAGGCTGGGCATGTGCAGCGCATCGAGCTGGAGACCACCCATTTCAAAGGCAATTACCCCAAGCTGGTCTCTGTCTCAGCCGCTCCGCTCGATCCGGCTTTGATGGCGCTGCCGGGGGCAGCGATCGCAGCAGAGTCTCTACATTGGACCGAAATCCTGCCCAAGACGGCGACGGGTCCGGATGGGCAATTCGGTTTTGACATCGCCCCGGGCACCGAAACCCAGATCCTGCGCCTGGATTTGCATCCGGATGGCGGCGTGGCCCGGCTGCGGGTGTTTGCTGAGCCCCTGCCACCCGCCGCGTCTTCGCTGTGATGGCCATTGGGAGAGACGGCATGATCACACGGGACCCGACCCTCTTGCAGCCGGAGCCCCTGAGCGCGCAGGCCTTTGCGCCCTATGGCACCGTGATCGAAACCGAGGGCGTGTTTCCGATCACCATCAATGAGGGCTTTGCCAAACGCTATGACGATTTGGCCCGGGTGCCGGTGGGCGCGGATGGCGAGACCAAGATCAGCCTGTTTCGTGCTGAGCCGCGCCCGATGCCCATTGCCCTGACGATGATGGAGCGACATCCGCTCAGCGCGCAAGCCTTCCTGCCCATGGTTCCTGATCCTTGGTTGGTGGTGGTGGCCGATCCCGATCAAGGTGTTGACCGCCCGGGCGCGCTGCGGGCGTTTTTGGCCCTGGGCCATCAGGGCGTGGTCTATCACCCCGGCGTTTGGCACCACCCGCTTTTGGTGCTCCGCCCCGCCAGCCTGTTTTTAGTGGTGGATCGCGCTGGCCCCGGGGCCAATTGTGACGAGGTTTCTTTGCTGGAAACCGGACAAGCTCCAATACAAATTGCCCTGCCCAATGATGATTTCCGCATATAGAGCGTTCAGAGTGACCCCGGAGCGCCGCCAATAAGGGCTTTTGCCTTGCCGGATTGGCAAGAAGGTCCCAATTTCCAGGAAGGGATCTCCCAAAAAAGCCAAAATACGACCCGCTCCACGGGGCAAAAGGGTCGCAAGAAGGATTGCGCCATGCCACTGCATGATATGGTCGCCCGCGTCACCGCACGGGTGAAGGACCGTTCCCGAGCCTCCCGCAGCAGCTATCTTGACCGCCTGGAGCGGGCACGGCAGGAAGGCCCGCTGCGCAGCGGCTTGTCCTGCGGCAATCTGGCCCATGTGGCGGCGGCCTGTTCCGCCGGGGAGAAATCAGCCTTGGCAGAGGGCCGTGGGGCGCATCTGGGCATCATCACCGCCTATAACGACATGCTGTCCGCCCATCAGCCTTTGGAGCGCTATCCTGAATTGATCCGCCAAGCCGCCCGCGAGGCCGGAGGCTCGGCCCAGGTGGCCGGGGGGGTGCCCGCCATGTGCGACGGGGTGACCCAAGGCCAGCCGGGCATGGAGCTCAGCCTGTTCTCCCGGGACGTGATCGCTTTGGCCTCCGCCGTCGGGCTCAGCCACAATGCCTTTGACGCCGCGCTCTATCTGGGGGTCTGCGACAAAATCGTCCCGGGCCTGGTCATCGCCGCAGCGACCTTTGGCCATCTGCCCGCCTTATTCGTGCCCGCTGGGCCGATGACCTCGGGCCTGCCCAATGATGAGAAAGCCAAAGTCCGCCAACAATTTGCCGCAGGCGAGATCGACCGTGCCGCCCTGTTGGATGCGGAAATGAAATCCTACCATGGCCCGGGCACCTGCACTTTCTATGGCACGGCCAACACCAATCAGATGCTGATGGAAGTAATGGGCCTGCATCTGCCCGGGTCCAGTTTTGTCAATGCCGGAACCCCCTTGCGCGATGCCTTAACCGTGGCAGCGACGGAGCGGGCGCTGGATATTACCGCCTTGGGCAACAATTACATCCCGGCGGGCGAGATCCTGGATGAAAAAGCCTATGTCAACGGGGTGGTGGGCCTGCATGCCACCGGGGGATCCACCAATCTGACCCTGCATTTGATCGCCATGGCCCGGGCGTCGGGGATCCATTTGACCTGGGAGGACATGTCGGACCTGTCTGCGGTCACGCCGCTGATGGCGCGGGTTTATCCCAATGGCATGGCTGATGTGAATCACTTCCATGCCGCCGGGGGCTTGGGCTTTTTAATCGGCGACCTGCTTGAGGCGGGCTTGCTCCATGATGATACCCTGACCGTGATGGGCCGGGGGTTGGAGCCCTATACCAAAGAACCGAAGCTCGGGGTCGATGGTGCGCTAACCTGGGAAGATGGGGCTGGCGAAAGCCTCAATACCGGGATCCTGCGCCCGTCAGCGGAGCCCTTCCAGGCCACGGGGGGCTTGAAATTGCTGACCGGACCCTTGGGCACCGGGGTGATTAAGGTCTCTGCCGTGGCTCCGGAACGCCGGGTGATCGAAGCACCGGCCCGGGTGTTTGCCGATCAGGCCGATGTCAAAGCCGCCTTCCAGGCGGGCGAGCTCAACCGCGATGTCATCGTCGTGGTCCGTTTCCAAGGCCCCAAGGCCAATGGCATGCCGGAACTGCATTCCCTGACCCCGCCCTTGGGTGTGCTACAGGACAAAGGCTATAAGGTGGCGCTGGTGACCGATGGCCGGATGTCCGGGGCCTCGGGCAAGGTGCCTGCGGCGATCCATGTTAGCCCGGAGGCGGCGGCGGGTGGTCCCTTGGCTCTGCTGCGCGATGGGGATCTTGTACGTCTGGATGCCGAGGCCGGGGAACTGACCCTGGTCGATCCGACGGTGCTGGAGGGGCGGACCGCTGCCGCCTTCGACCCGGACAGCAATGGCTTTGGCACCGGGCGCGAGATGTTTGCCGCCTTCCGCAATCTCGTCGGCCCAGCCGAGGATGGCGCATCGCCGCTTTACTCCTAAGCACGACCACTCCTTTTGACGCCACCCCCGGCACCAACCCTATCACCGAAGAATAGGAGCCCAACCGATGACCCAGCCCGATCTGAACGCCACCGACCGCCATGCGCGCATGGCAGCGATTTGTGCCCTGGCCCCGGTGGTGCCGGTGCTTTTGGTGGATCGGGTTGAGGACGCGGTCCCCTTGGCCAAGGCGCTGACCGCCGGAGGCCTGCCGGTCTTGGAAGTCACCTTGCGCACCGAGGCGGCCTTGGACGTGATCCGGGCCATGCGGGAGGGCTGCCCGGATGCTGTGGTCGGGGTCGGGACCTTGCGGACCAAGGCCGATGTGTCTGCGGCCCTGGAGGCAGGCGCGCAATTTGGCGTCTCCCCTGGAGTGCTGCCGGAGATCCTGGACGCAGCGGAGGAAAAGAATTTTGCCCTGCTGCCGGGCACGGCCACGCCTTCTGAGATGATGTTTGCTGCCGGGGAAGGCTACCGGATCCTAAAATTGTTCCCCGCCGAGATGGTCGGTGGCCTGCCGCTCATCAAAGCGGTGTCCAGCCCGCTTGCGGACTTGAAGTTTTGTCCCACCGGTGGCATCGACGCCAAGCGCGCGGTGGATTATCTGGCCCAGCCCAATGTGGTTTGTGTTGGCGGCTCTTGGGTTGCGCCCCGGGCCATGGTCGATGGCGGAGATTGGGCGGGCATTCAAGCCCTGGCTGCGGAGGCCGCCGCGCTGGCCCGGTAAGCTTCGGGCGCAGGATTGAGCGGGGCAACAAGGATCAAGAAGGGGGATGGCATGAAGGCTTTGATTGGGCCGTTTGGCGACAAATCGCCGCAGATCGACGAAACCGCGTGGGTTGCACCCGGGGCGGTGGTGATTGGTGATGTCACCATTGGACCGGGGACCTCGATCTGGTTTGGCGTTGCCATTCGCGGCGATGATCACTTTGTGAAAATCGGGGCCCGGACCAATGTCCAGGACGGCACCGTGATCCATGTGACCTTGGAGACCAATCCGACCATCATTGGCGATGAGGTCACCATCGGCCATGGCGCTCGGCTGCATGGCTGTACCCTTGAAGATGGCTGTCTGGTCGGGATCGGTGCCGTGGTTTTGGACGGTGCGGTGATCGAAAAAGGCGCCATGGTCGCTGCTGGCGCTTTGGTCACCCCGGGGCGGCGGGTTCCAGCGGGCGAGCTGTGGGGCGGGTCACCGGCGCGCAAGCTCCGCGATATGGGCGAGCAGGACCGTGCCTACCTTCAATGGGATGTCGAGCATTACGCAAAGATTACACCATTGTATAAAGACTCCTATCCAGGATGACTGTACTCTGTCGTATAGGGATGGCGTGGAACACCGCGCCGTCCCTGCTGGACGGATCGGTTAGGGGATTGGGGAGCAGAACCACCGATGAAACAGGGTTCCGGACAGAAGACCCCAATGGTCTTCCTGTTGCTCGGTCTATGCGTGCTGGTCGGGTTTGTTGCGATTGTCCTTGAGCAAAGTCAGTCTGCAGAACAGCAGAGGGCTGAATACACCGCCCGTGCCTATTCCAAGGCCATGTCAGCCTTCCGCGCCTATTACGGTGGTCGCGTTTTGCCCAAGGCCATGGCGGCAGGCATCGAAGCTGTTCATGGCGGCGATATTGCCTCCGATGGCACCTTGCCGATTCCCATCGCCATGTCCATGCAGTTGGGCGAAACCGTCCAGTTAACCGACTCGTCGGTCAAAATTAGCATCGTCAGCGATTATCCGTTTCCCTGGCGGGAAAGCCGCGCACTTGACGATTTTCACGTCGATGCCATGGCCTCCTTGCGGGCCGTGGGGGGCGATCATTTTGAGAATGTCGTGCCGCTGGACAGCGGAGACTATCTGTTCCGCTATGCGGTGCCCGTGGTGCTGGGGGATGACTGTGTTGCCTGCCACAACACGCACCCGGATAGCCCAAAGACCGATTGGCGGGTTGGCGATGTCCGGGGCCTGCAGGTGGTTGCGCTCACCCTGCCCAGCCTGGGCGGTGCCCTGAAGTCAGATCACTGGTTGCTGATTGGCTTGGGCTTTGTTGCCCTGGGTCTCGGGTTGGCCGCCGTGATCGTCACCACCGGTGCCTTGCGGGCCTCCGCCCGGGACATGGAAGCCCGTTTAGAAGCCGTTGACGCGGAACGCCAGACCTTGCAGGAACGCCAAGATGCGGTGGACCAGCATGCCATCATCAGCATCACCGACCTGAACGGCACCATCAAATATGCCAATCGCCGCTTCCAGCAGATTTCAGGCTATAGTTCCGGTGAACTGGTCGGCAGCAACCACCGCATCGTCAATGCCGGTCACCATTCCCAGTCCTTTTTTGAGACCATGTGGAGCACCATTGGCCGTGGGAACATTTGGCGTGGCCAGGTGCTGAACCGCTCCAAGGCCGGGGAGTTTTATTGGGTTGATTCCAGCATTGTGCCCTTAAAAGATGCACAGGGTCGCTTGCGAGAGTTCATTTCAATCCGGACTGACATTACGGCGCGCAAAACCACGGAACAGCGTTTGCGGCGCTCCATCGAAGAGGCCAACAAGGCCAATCAGGCCAAGAGCACCTTTTTGGCCACCATGAGCCATGAGATCCGCACCCCGATGAATGGGGTGATCGGCATGGCCGGTTTGCTGGCGGACACCGATCTGACAGCCGATCAACGCCGCTATGTTGAGTCGATCCAGGCCTCAGGCGATGCCTTGCTGCGGATCATCAACGATATTCTCGATTACTCGAAATTCAGCCAAGGCCGTCTGGAACTGGAAGACACCCCCTTCCTGCTCCAAGCCCTCGTCGATGGGGTTCTGGATGTTGTTCGAGCGCGGGCGGATGAAAAGGGCCTCGCCTTGCGCGTGGACCTGTCCGGGGATCTGCAAGACCGCTATCGGGGCGATGAAGGCCGCTTGCGGCAAATCCTGCTGAACCTGCTGTCCAATGCGATCAAGTTCACCGCCAATGGGCTGGTGCTGCTGCGCATCGAACCTTCGGGGCTGGGCTTGCGGTTCGAAGTCCGGGATACCGGCATGGGGATTTCTAAAGACGACCAGGCAAATCTGTTCCAGATGTTCAGCCAGGTCGATGATTCCACCACCCGACGCTTTGAAGGCACCGGTCTGGGTCTGGCGATTTGTAAGCTGCTGGTCGAGGCGATGCATGGCCGCATTGCTGTGGACAGTGATGTTGGCACCGGCAGCACCTTCTGGTTTGAAGTGCCGTTGGGCGTGGTGGATGACCTGCAGCAGGACCTGCCCGAGAGTATTGCTGGCCTGCCCTCTGGAGAGGCCTTGCGCACAGAAGGTGGAGCCCCGCTATTGCCTGGGGCAGATAGCGCGACCGCTCCCACTGAGACGTCCACCGGAGAGGCCCCATCCAGGCTCAACAAAACAGCGCCTGCGACGCCGGAGAGCCAGGATGTCTCTTCTGGCTTGCGGGTTTTGGTGGCCGAGGACAATCCGGTCAATCAGATGGTTGCCAAAGGCCACCTGACCAAGCTGGGTCACCGGGTTGCCATTGCCGAAGACGGGGTCAAAGCCGTGGAGGCGGTGTCGACGACAGAGTTTGATTTGGTGTTTATGGACGTCCAGATGCCGAATATGGACGGCCTGGAAGCCACCAGACGGATCCGCGCCTTAGGCGGTTCCAGGAGCATCTTGCCGATCATCGCCATGACCGCCAATGTCATGGCCGGGGATCGGGAGCGCTGCCTGGATGCCGGTATGGATGGCTATCTGCCCAAACCGGCCAAGCGGGCGGATATTTTGGCGATCATCGAGCATCATCTGCCTAGCCGTGGATCAGCGGGCTCCGGGTCCTCTCAACCCGGAAACCCGCAGACCGTGTCCCCTGCTGAGCCCGAGGGCCAAGGCTGATGCGGGACGCCAACACCTCTCCGGAACCGCCCCATCCGCCGCAGCCTGATGGCGGCGAAGTTGACGGCGCAGCGGGATCGGGCAAGCTGCTGGGCCGGTTTCTCGGCTCTGTTCTGCGTTCTCGGCTCACCGCCAAAGTGTTGCTCGGGGTGTTTCTCGGCATTGTGTTGATCGAAATCATCATTCTGGTCCCGTCCTATTCCAAGCGGGAACGGGATCTGCTGGAAAATGAATATAGCCGTGTCAGCAATTTTGTTGGCGCGGTGATGCGGACGCCGTCCGTGTCCCAGGAACAGAAGCTGGCATTGATCGCCTCCGGTGATGGTGTCCTGGGAATGATCGTGATCCGTGATCCGATGCTCGCCGACCGCGCCCGCACCGCTGCAGAAGCCCGCCGGGCCGGACGCGAACAAGCCGATGCGATCAAGCCTTACCATTATGAAGCCAGTGCCGGTCGTCTGGCCGTGGACTACCCCCTGTCCACCGCCTTTGGCGCAGACGCCGATGACCGGGTGCTGCGGATCTTTGTCTCGGCGGCGCATATTCCCGAGCATCTCGAAGCCTATGTCCTGCGGATCATCGGTCTGGTGGTCATTATCTCCCTGTTTGTCACCGGGGTGACGATGGTCATTGTCGGGATCTTGTTGATCCGACCGCTCTTAAGCCTGACCCGCACCATTGCCGCAGGGCAAAAGCTGGAGACACTCTCTACTTTGCCGCCGCAATTGATGTCCCGCAAGGACGAGATCGGCGAGCTGGCCCGGGCCTATCGGGATATGGTCACCAGCATCTCGGAGGCCGTCTCGCGCATTGAGGCATTGGCCCGCTTCCCTTACGAAAACCCCAACCCAGTGCTGCGGGTTGGGTTTGATTATTCTGTGCAATATGCCAATGGCTCGGCCCAGGCTGAACAGGCCTTGTTTAGCAATGACAGCCAAACCGCCATCTCCCAGGATTTGCGCAGCCTGGCGTCTTCTGCCGTGGTCTCCGATGAATCGTCGACCTCGACCATTGTCACCGGGTTCCGGGTGTTCTCGGTCACCGCTGTGCCGGTGCGGGAATATGGCTATCTCAATCTCTATGCCCGGGACATTACGTCTCAAGTCCAGGCCGAGAAGGACCTGCTGGCCCTCAATGAGCGGCTGGAGGGCTTGGTCGAGGAGCGCTCTGCAGAGCTGCGCATCCAGGCCCGGCGGCTGCGCTCCACCATTGTGGCGGCCATTGATGCCATTGTCTTGATGGGGCTGGACGGCACGATCCTGGATTTCAATCCATCTGCGGAGGTCCTGTTTGGTCGCACACGCGATCAGGTTCTTGGCAAGGACTTGACGGATTTGCTGGTTCCCGAAGCGATGCGGGAGCGTCACCGCAACAGCATCATCCGGTATTTGGAAACCGGCAAAAAAACCGTCATCGGCAAACGGATCGAGCTGGAAGCCCTTCGCTCAGACGGCCAGTTGATCCCGGTGGAAGTTTCGCTGGAAGTTACCGGCGAGGGCGATGACCGGATCTTTGTCGCCTTCCTGCGCGACATCACCGAGCGCCGGGATCGACGCCAGGCCCTGATTGAGGCCAAGGAAGCTGCCGAGCGGGCCAACCGGGCCAAGTCAGACTTCCTGGCCACCATGAGCCATGAGATCCGCACCCCGATGAATGGGGTGATTGGCATGACCGGGCTTCTGATGGACACCGCCTTGTCCCAAGAGCAGTCCCATTATGTCGAGACCATCCGCCAATCCGGCGAGTCCTTGATGCGTATCATCAATGACATTCTGGATTACACCAAGATCGAAGCCGGGCGCTTGGAGCTGGAAACCATGCCCTTCGACTTGGAAGGTCTGGTAGACAGCGTTGTGGATCTGATGCATGGCAAGGCGGTGGAAAAAGGCCTGCGCCTGGGGGCCATGGTCGAACCGGAGATCATGGGGCGCTATGTGTCCGATGCCGGTCGGATCCGCCAAGTGCTGTTGAACCTAACCAACAATGCCTTGAAATTCACCGAGAAGGGCTCCGTCAGTCTTAAGGTCATTGGCGGACCCGAAGGGATTTGTTTCCAGATCCACGATACGGGGGTTGGCATCGCCCCGGCGGATCAAGCCAAGCTGTTCCAGCGCTTCTCCCAGGTCGATGCCTCCACATCGCGCAAATATGGCGGGACCGGTTTGGGCTTGGCGATCAGCCGTCTGATCGTTGAAGCCTTGGGCGGACAGATTGGCGTGGAGAGCACCGAAGGCGAGGGCTCGGTCTTTTCCTTTACCTTGCCCCTGACGCGCGATGCGGAGCATGCGGGGGATCAGGACGCCCAAGATCGGCATCAAGAAGCGTTGCTCCAGGGCAAACAGGTCCTGGTGGTCGATGATGACGGCGTCAATCAAGAGATCTTTGTCAGCTATTGCCGCCATTGGGGCATGGTGGTGGAGACGGTGTCTTCCGGTGAGGCCGCACTGTCCCGCCTGCAGGAGGCCCCGTTTGATCTGATGGTTCTGGACCTGAATATGCCCGAATTGGACGGCAATGCGGTGTTGCGGTCCATGGTGGACCAAGTCGAGATCGCACCGGCGGTGCTGGTGGCGTCTTCGTCCAGTCAGGGATTGGATCAGGATGTGCGCGACCATGTTGGGGCCATGGTGCTCAAACCCTTGAAGCGCCATGACTTGCGCTCAGCGATCCTGCGTGTGTTGGATCCAGGTCAGCAAGGCTCTTTGGTCGATCCAGGCCGCCCCGAACAGGGGAGAGAGACCGGTAAAGCCGCGGCCGGTCAGGATGGTCTGTCTGCGGGCCAAACACCGCTGGAAGGGCAGAGGTTGCGGATTTTGGTTGCTGAGGACAATCCGGTGAACCAGACCGTGGCGAAAAAGAACTTGGAACGGTTGGGCCACATTGTTGACATCGCCAATGACGGGCAGGAGGCGGTCCAAGCCCTGATCGACCTGCCCTATGACCTGGTGTTGATGGATGTGCAAATGCCGATCTGCGACGGGTTCGAAGCCACCCGTCGCATTCGTGCCTTGACCAATGGGCGCGCCGCCGTCCCGGTGATTGCCATGACCGCGAATGCCATGGCTGGTGATCGGGAACGCTGCATTTTGGCAGGCATGGATGATTATCTTTCCAAACCCGTCAATCGCGGTAAATTGGAAGAAATGTTGGCCCGTCATCAACCGGGCTTGGCGAACGATGTCTCCGAACCAGACCCGCAAGACGCTGTCGCTGCGGACCACCCTGATCCCCCCCACACCACCGAACCGGAACCGACCCCCATGACCAGCGGACATCCCATTTGGGACGAAGAGGCCTTGGCCGTCCTGATTGAGGACCTTGAGGAAGAGGGCTTCCTGATGGTCCTGGACATCTATCGGCGCAACACGCCGGAGCGCCTAGCGGCCATCGCCAAGGCCATGGAAACCGGCGATGATCAGGCTCTGCGCAAGGAAGCCCATAGCCTCAAAGGCGCGTCACGGTCTTTGGCGGCGGCGGAAATGGGTGAGTTGGCCTATGGCCTGGAGAAACAGGATCAACCGGTAACGATCGAGGCGCTACAAGCGGCCTTTGACCGGCTGATCGCTGATGCGGATCAGCGCTTCCCGCCGGAAGAGTAGGGGCGAGTGGGTTATCCCAGCCCCAGCTCCAACTCGCGGCCATTGTTCCAGTTTTCGACCCAATTGGCGAAGTCTTCGCTGGGCAAGGGCCGGGTCAGGAAATAGCCCTGGGCCAGATTGCAGTTGTTGTCCTTCAGGAACTGCCAATGCTCGGCGGTTTCCACGCCTTCAGCGACCACCTTCAGGCCCAAGGCGCTGCCCAAGCCCAAAATGGCCGAGGTGATGATCCGGGCATCGGGTTCTTCGACAATGCCAATGACAAAGGAGCGGTCGATTTTGAGCTCCGAAAACGGCATGCGGTGCAATTCCACCAGTGACGAATAGCCGGTACCGAAATCGTCCAAAGAAATAGCGATACCTTTGATCCGCAGCCGGGTCAAAATGTCCAAGGTCTTGCGGGCATCGCTCATGGCGGTGGTTTCCGTGACCTCCAGGATCAACTGATTTGCCTTCACGCCATATTCGGCCAACAGGGTGGTGACCTTGGTCGGGAAGTCCAGATCGACCAGGGTGGCCGCAGACAGATTGACCGCCACAGCAATGTCCCAGCCCTTGGCCTTCCAGCTGGCGGCTTCCCGGATCGCCATGGCCAGGATCAGATCGGTCATCGGCTCGATCAGGCCGGATTGCTCGGCCAAGGAAATGAACTGATCGGGAAAAATCATGCCGCGATGCGGGTCGCGCCACCGGACCAAGGCTTCGGCGGAGCGGACCTCGCCGGTGGCCATGTCCACTTTGGGCTGATAGGTCAGGAACAGATCCCGCCCGGCAATGGCTTTGCCGAGATCATCTTCCCGGACCATCTGGCTGGTTTCCGGGACCTTGCTCAGGACCTCGCGCAACCCCTTGCCGGTGATCGGTTTGCGCAGATTGCCGATCATATTCAGGCCGAAATCCCGCCCCAGGCTGAGTGCACTGCGCAGGAGTTTTTCGTCAAAACTGCTGATGACGACAATGGCGGCTTTGCAACCCTGGGCCCCCAGGCTGCGCAACACCTCAATGCCGTCGCAGTCGGTGAGGGAAAGATCTTGGATGATGGCGTCGGGCCGGACCTGATCAACGGCCTCCCGGAACTCGGCCAGAGTGCCGACCGGGGTGACTTCAAAGCCCTCTTTGGAGGCCAACAAGGTGATCATTTGACGAATTTCTTCGTCATCGTCAAAGACCAGAAGCTTTCTTTCGTTGGCCATACGCACCCCCGGAAACGCCCCGACCGCCCTGGCGTGACGACCGGTAACCCTGCAAGGGCCAAACAATTACACGACTTGTGGCCCGGTGCAAACCAGTCATATGGGTAGATCAATAAGGGGAGCCAGGGACCGCACCCGGGCCGCGCAGCGCGGTTGGCTAGGCGGACGCCTCAACGGTCCAGGTTTTGCCACGGTTGAGCAATTCGGACACCGGCTTGCGGCGTTTGCCGCCACCCTGGGCCGTGTGCACCGCATCGTCATGGGACAGTGCCGGGCTGTCAAAGATCACACCCAAGGCCACCGGGAAGGGAGCCTCCATGGCCACAAGCATTTGCGCCAGGATCGGGTTGGTGGCGTCATGGACCAGAATATCGGCCTCGGTCACACCATCTTCGCCCAAGGTGACCATTTCCAGGCCCAGGCTGCGCATGTTCAAACGCAGGCCCCGGGACTTGTCCTTGCCAAACAACAGCGGCTTGCCATGCTCAACCTGAATATGGGCGTCATGCATGCTGCGCTTGTCGGTCAGATTGTCGAACACTCCATCATTATAAACGATGCAGTTCTGGTAGATTTCGACGAAGGAGGCACCGCGATGGCCATGGGCCGCCTTCAACACCGAAATCAGATGCGGCGACAAGGTGGCCGCCGCCCGGGCGACGAAAGGCGCCCCAGCCCCCAGGGCGAACTTGGCCGGGTTCAGAGCGCGGTCGATGGAACCGCCTGGGCTCGACGGGCTGCGGGTGCCGGGCTCTGAGGTCGGGGAATACTGCCCCTTGGTCAGGCCGTAGATCGCATTGTTGAACAGCAAGATGTTCATATCGACATTGCGGCGCAGCACATGGAGCAGATGGTTGCCACCGATGGACAGGCCATCGCCATCTCCGGTCACCAACCACACATCCAATTCCGGATTGGCCAGCTTGACCCCGGTGGCCACGGCGGGTGCCCGGCCATGGATGGTGTGGAAACCAAAGGTGCTCATGTAATAGGGAAAGCGCGACGAGCAGCCGATTCCCGAGACAAAGACGAATTTCTCCTTGGGCACATTCAGATCCGGCAGGGTCTTTTGCACCGCCTTCAGAATGGCGTAATCCCCACATCCCGGGCACCAGCGGATTTCTTGATCGCTCTCGAAATCCTTATTGGTCAGCTTTTGGTTCGGGTCAGCCGCAGGGGTCTTGGTCAAAACGGTCATGATCAGGCCTCCAGTCGGGCGTGCACGGCGTCGGTGATCTCGGCGATGCGGAAAGGTTGGCCGGTCACTTTGGACAGGCTGTGGACGTCGCGCAGCAAATGCGCCCGCAGCAGCAGAGCCAATTGTCCGGCATTCATTTCCGGAACGATGATCTGGTCAAAGCCTGCCAACAGCTCTTTCAGATTGGTCGGGAACGGCGCCATATTGCGCAGGTGAATGTGGGAGACCGCGTGACCGGCATCGATCAGCTCCCGGGTCGCCCGGTGCAAGGCCCCATAGGTGGAGCCCCAGCCGAGCAGGGCGACCTTGCCCGTCTCCGCGCCAAGCTCAACGCCTTGGGGCGGCAGGGACCGGGCGATGGCTTCCAGCTTGCCCGACCGCATCCGGGTCATCTTTTCATGGTTTGACCCGTCATAGGACACGGTGCCCTTGTCATAATCCTTTTCCAGGCCGCCGACCCGGTGTTCCAAGCCCGGGGTGCCGGGCAGCGCCCATTGCCGGGCCAGGCTGTCCGGGTTGCGCTTAAACGGCGCAAAGCTATCGACATCGGTTTGGAACGCCACCGGGAAGGGGGCATAGCTGTCCAGGCTGGGGATCTTCCAAGGCTCGGAGGCATTGGCGATATAGCCATCCAGCAGCAGGATCACCGGGGTCATATGGGTCACCGCCAAACGCACTGCCTCAATCGCGGACTCAAAAGCATCCGCCGGGGTGCAGGCGGCGATCACCGGCACCGGCGCATCACCATTGCGGCCCATGACCGCTTGGAACAGGTCCGATTGTTCGGTTTTGGTCGGCAGACCCGTGGACGGCCCGCCCCGCTGGGCGTTCACCACCACCAGGGGCAGTTCGGCGGAAATCGCCAAACCCAGAGCCTCGGTCTTCAGGGCGATCCCCGGGCCTGAGGAGGTGGTCAGCCCCAGCTTGCCAGCAAAAGAAGCGCCCAGGGCAGCACAGATGGCGGCGATCTCGTCCTCGGCCTGGAAGGTGGTCACACCATATTCAGCCATTTTGGACAGGCTGTGGAGCAGGGGAGAGGCCGGGGTGATCGGATAGGAGCCCAAAAACAGCTCCAAATCAGCCAATTCCGCGCCAGCGACCAAACCCAAGGAGGTCGCTTCGGCTCCGGTGATGGCCTTATAGGTGCCCGGCTCCGGATCGGCCTTGGCGACCTGATAGCGGCGCAAAGTGCCGTCGACCTCGGTGGTTTCGCCATAGGCGTGGCCCGCATTCAGGGCTGCCACGGCGGCTTCGGCAATATTGCCTTTGTTTTTGAACTTGGTCTTCAGGGTTTCGGTGATGGCGGCGCGATCACGGCCAAACATCCACAGCACCAGACCTAAGGTCCAGATGTTCTTACACCGCTCGCCTTCGCGCTTGCTGACCCCAGCCCCTTCAGTGGCCTTCAAGGTCATGCCGGTGATGTCCAGCTCCAGAACCGAGAAATTGTCCAAGGAGCCATCGGTGCGGGGGTCAACGCTGTAGCCCGCGCGCTCAATGGCTTTTTTGGTGAAGGCGGCGCTGTCGAGCATGACGGTGCCACCGCGCCGCAGGTCATCCAGATTGACCTTTAGGGCTGCCGGGTTCATCGCCACCAGCATGTCCGGGGCATCGCCGCTGGTCAGCACGCCTTTGGCGCCGAAATTGATCTGATAGGCCGAGACCCCGAAGGTCGTCCCGGCCGGGGCACGGATTTCCGCCGGATAATCGGGCAGGGTCGCCAGGTCGTGATTGTTCAGAGCCGTGCTGTCCATAAAGGAGGAGCCGGTCAGCTGCATGCCATCCCCGGAATCCCCGGCAAAGCGGACGACAATGGAGGCGACAGAATCCCGCAATTGGCGGTTATGGACAAAACTGTTCATTCTTGAACCCACTCCGAAACCCGTGGTGTAGCATCAGTCGGTATCCCACCGCTCTTCGCAGAACGGCCCTCTCCGGTTCTCGGTCCCCGGAGTGTTGCGGTCTTCTCTTACAGCGGAAGATCGGGATGCGCGGCAGCTGTTGGTCCGTCACTGTCCCTGCGGGGACAGGATCGCGATCACCTTGGTCAAGTCCTCGCCCAATGGCAGGCGACCAAGAGATCAGACCGCGTCAACGGGGCGCCCCCCGTCTCCTACCGGCGCAGGTGACTTACCGCCCCGGGCATCCCGTGGCAAGTCCCGTTTTCCGTTGTGGCCCTGTATTTGAGGCAAGGATGACCCCTCTGCCACCGCAAAATACGATCGAAGGGTAAAAACCAAGCTCGCTAGTACGATATTTCCCCGATCTCGGATCCATTGGCAATAGTCTTTTCGTTGGATCCTCGCTCCGTTCCGATCCTGGCGTGGTTTGCGCGGACCTTGGCCATCGCTCTGCAACAAGTTGTGACAAAATTGACTATACAATGATCTGAGACGTTAGGCGGTCGGGACCAAAGCGGGCTACTCTGGTTTTCCTCGCAAAAAAAGAGCTGTTAAGAAAGGAAGGGTCGGCAAGCATGGTGGCGCGCACGGTAGAAGTGGATCCGTTTGATTTGGTGGTGTTTGGCGGGACCGGAGACCTGTCCCGGCGCAAACTGCTGCCAGCGCTCTATCACCGGGATCGGGCCGGACAGATCCCCGATGATGCCCGGATCATCGGGGTGGCGCGCTCGGATTTGAGCACCGGGGCCTATCGCGAAGAAGCCGAAATGGCTTTGCGAGAATTTGTTAGCAAAACCGACCTTGAGCCCGCTGCCTTGGAGCGGTTCCTGAACCGTTTGGATTATGCCCCGGCGGACCTGAAGGACAAAGACGGCGAATGGACCGCGCTCAACCTCTTGCTTAAGGGCCGGGAAGACCGCATCCGCGCGGTCTATCTTGCCGTCGATCCCAGCTTTTTCGGGCCGATTTGCGACGGGTTGGAGCGCAATGCCTTGATCACCCCCCTGACCCGTTTGGTGCTGGAAAAACCGCTGGGTTATGATCTGAAGACGGCACAGGCGCTTAATGAGTGCATCGGGCGGGTGTTCGATGAAAGCTGCGTCTATCGCATCGACCATTATCTGGGCAAAGAGACGGTCCAGAATTTGATGGCATTGCGCTTTGCCAATGCCTTTTTGGAGCCGCTTTGGAACGCCCGCCACATTGATCATGTCCAGATCACCGTGGCGGAAAGCGTCGGCGTTGGCGGGCGGGGCGGCTATTACGACAAAGCCGGGGCCATGCGCGACATGGTCCAGAACCACCTGCTGCAATTGCTTTGCCTGACGGCGATGGAGCCCCCGGCGCATTTTGAAGCCGATGATGTGCGTAATGAGAAGGTTAAAGTGCTGCGGTGCCTCGAACCGATCAACCAATCAAATTTGGCCACCCACACGGTGCGCGGCCAATATCGCGACCGGGATGGCAGGGGCGGATATCCCAATGACACCGGGGTCGAGCGCTCTGAGACCGAAACCTTTGTCGCCCTGAAGGCCGAGATCGGCAATTGGCGCTGGTCGGGCACCCCGTTTTACCTGCGCACCGGTAAGAAATTACGCGCCCGGACCTCCGAAATCGCGGTGATCTTTAAAGACGCTCCGCATTCGATTTTTCCCCAAGTCGCCGGAGCGGTGCGGCGCAATGCCTTGATCATTCGCCTGCAACCCCATGAGGGCGTTAAGCTGCATATGATGATCAAGGATCCAGGTCCCGGGGGCATGAGGTTGCGCGATACGGCGATGGACATGACCTTTGCCCAGAGCCTTGGCATTGAAGATCTGCGCATGCCCGATGCCTATGAGCGATTGGTGATGGATGTGATCCGGGGCGATCAGACCTTGTTCATGCGCCGCGATGAGGTTGAAGCAGCTTGGGCCTGGATCGATCCGATCATGGAAGCCTGGTCAACCTCCGGCGAAGGACCGGAGCCGTACGATAGCGGTGGCTCTGGACCCGATGCGGCGCTAAAGATGATGCATAAGGATGATCGATCTTGGCGGGAGATCCGGGAATGAGTGATGACCAACAGGTCACCCTACCAGCTGGCCCCTTTGAGTCTTTGGTGTTTGACGACCGGGAGGCCTTGGCCCAAGGCCTTGCCGCCCGCGTCGCCGATGACCTGATCGCTGCTGTTGAACAGCGCGGTCAGGCGGTCTTGGCGGTTCCAGGCGGGTCCACACCGGGGCCGTTTCTGCAGGCTTTGGGGCAGCGCGATGATGTGCCCTGGGCGCAGGTGATTGTCACCTTGACCGATGAGCGCTGGGTGCCAGCGGATCATCCCCGGTCAAACGAAAAGCTGTTGAACGATACCTTTCTGGCGGTTGGCCCAGCCTGCATGGCCCGCTTTCTGCCGCTCTATGCCCCTGCCCCAAGCCCGGAAGCCACCTGTGCCTATACCGGACAGGCCCTGGAAAAGGATGGCATGCCGCTCGATGTGCTGGTGCTGGGCATGGGCGAAGACAGCCACACCGCCAGCCTGTTCCCAGGGGCGGATCGCTTGGCAGAGGGGCTGGACACCACCGGGGATGCAGCCCTGTTGCCGATGCGGGCGCCCGATGCGCCCGAACCGCGGTTAACGCTGACGGCCCCAGCATTGCTCAGCGCCGATCGGACTTATTTGCTGATCACCGGGGCGAATAAAGCCGCTGCCCTGGTCCAGGCGCTGGAGCCGGGTCCCGATGAGGAGGCCCCGATCCGCTTGATCCTGACCAAGGCGTTCCGGTTGGCGGTGGCGTGGTCGCTTTAGCGTCGAAAAGGGCAATTGCTCAGTCGACTCCTGACAGCGTCCTGACTTTGCTGTAGGATTCTGCCTGCAAATCTAAGGCGTTCACGATCACTCAGCACAGGATTCCTCCGATGGAACATCAGATCACCCATGGCCCGTCCTTCGCCCTGCTGCAAATTGGGCTTGAGCATGGCGAGGAGATCCGCTGTGAAAGCGGGGCGATGGTGGCCATGTCGGCGGATCTGGACCTCTCAGCCAAAATGAATGCGCCGGAAGACAGCGGCTTTTTCGGTCGGGCCTTTGGCGCGGCCAAGCGGGCCGCTTTGGGCGGGGAAAGCTTTTTCATCACCACCATCGCCGCCAAATCCGGTCCCGGTCAGGTTGACCTCGCCCCGGCCACGCCTGGGGATATTTACCCCTGGGAGATGATCGGCATTCCTTTGTTGGTGCAAGGTGGATCCTATCTGGCGTCGGGGCCGGATGTTGCCATTGATGTCAATTGGGGTGGTCTGAAAAGCTTGATGGGCGGCGAGGGCCTGTTCTTCCTCCGGGCGGAGGGACGAGGGGCGTTGTTCCTGGCCAGCTTTGGCGGCATCAGCCGCCGGGATTTGGCCCCTGGCGAGAAATGGGTGGTCGACAGTGGCCATCTGGTGGCCTTTGAAGAGGGCATTGCCATGGAAACCCGTTTGGCCACAGGAACCGGGAGTGGCGGGTTCTTTTCCCGCGCGGTGACCTCGGCGACCACCGGGGAAGGTCTGGTGATGGAGTTCACCGGTCCCGGCACCGTGTTGATGCAAACCCGGAACCCGGAAGCGTTCTCCGGCTGGATCAAGACCCTGATCCCGGAAATCACCAACAACTCCAGCGGCCAATAGGCGAGAACGGCGCAGCCGAGGCAAGATAAGGATTGGTGAGCCCATGGGGCGCGATGCACTTTCTCTGGCAATTCGGCGCGCGCGCGGGGCCTTCTGGGCCGTGGGAGGCTTTAGCCTTGTCATCAACATGCTGTTGCTGGTGGCCCCGCTTTACACCCTACAGGTCTTTGACCGGGTGCTGAGCAGCCAGTCCCACGACACCTTGTTGCTTCTAACCGTGGCCGCTGTGTTCCTGCTGGTGATCCAAGGCTTGTTGGAAGTGGTGCGCGGCACCTTGCTGCAGCGTATCGGGTTGCGCCTGGAGCAGGATTTGGGCAGTGCGGTGGTCGGAGCGGCCATTGATGAGGCCGCGCGCGGCAACACCCACTCCACCCATGGTATCAATGATTTGAAGGAGGTCCGGACGGCCCTGACCTCGCCCTCGATCAATGCTTTGTTTGATGCGCCCTGGACGCCGATCTTTGTTGGCGTGATCTTTTTGATGCACCCCTTGGCGGGGATGTTCGCCATGGCCGGGGCGGTGGGGCTGGCCTTGCTGGCCTTTCTGAACATCCGCGCTGCCCGACGCCCGGAAGACGAGGCTGCGCGTCAGGTCTTGGATGGCGGGCGCAATCTGATCGACTATGTCCGTAATGCCGAGGCTGTGCGCGCCATGGGCATGTCCGGCGGCCTGATCCGCAAATGGCAGCGGGAAAATACCGAAATCCTTTGGCTGCAATCGGTTGTGGGCGGTCGGGTCGGTTTGGTCATGGCGATCACCAAGACCTTTCGCATGCTGCTCCAAGTCGGGATCATGGGGTTGGGTGTCTGGCTGGTGCTGCAAAATGAGATGACCCCGGGGGCGATGATCGCCAGTTCGATCATCCTGGCCCGGGCTCTGGCCCCTATGGAACAGGCGGTCACCGCTTGGAAAGGCTGGGTCTCGGCAATGGGGGCTTACGGTCGGCTGAAAGAAGCCCTTGATGTCCTGGAAGGCGATGCCCGGGACCGGGAAGGCCAAATCACCTTGCCACAGCCCAAGGGGCAGGTGGATCTGGTCAATGTCAGCTATCGCCCGCCCAGCGCCGGAGGCGGACCCTCGGAGCCCATTGTCGCCAATGTCAGCTTCAGCATTCCCGCCGGGGCCAGTTTGGGGATCGTCGGGCCATCGGGGTCCGGCAAAACCACTTTATTGCGCATTTTGGCCGGATTGGCCCCGCCCACTTTGGGGGAAGCTCGTCTGGATGGGGCCGATCTGACCCGCTGGTGTTCCATCCCCGCAGAACAGGGTGGCCTTGGGGCCTATCTGGGCTATTTGCCGCAATCGATCCAACTGGTTGCTGGGACCGTGGGGGAGAATATTGCCCGTTTTGGTGACACGCCGTCTTCGGAAGCCGTCATCGCAGCAGCGCAAATGGCCGATGTCCATGACATGATCCTGCGACTGCCCCAAGGCTATGACACATTGGTTGGCGATGGCGGGCTGGCCTTGTCCGGCGGCCAACAGCAGCGGGTCGGGTTGGCCCGGGCGCTCTATGGCACGCCTCGGCTTGTGCTGTTGGATGAACCCAATGCCCATTTGGATCCGGAGGGTGAGCGGGCTTTGGTCAAATCTTTGGACGCTCTGGCCCATCAAGGCACCACGGTGGTTATGGTGACCCACCGCGCCGCCCTGTTGGCCCATGTGCAATTGGTGGCGGTAATGCGGGACCGGACGGTTTTGGAATTCGGTCCCCGCGACAGCGTGATGGCCAAATTGCGCGAGGCGGCGGGCATGGCCGCTGCCGGGGCAGCAGGGGCGGGGGCAACAGGGGCCGGAGCAGGAGCTCAGAGCGGACGCGTTGCGCGTTCGTCCCCCAATGCAATGGAAGCAGTGCGATGATCCGGCGATCTGGCGGGCGCAAGGAAGAATGGTTTGACGGCCTGATCGAGGCCGATGCCCAAGCGGCTGGCCAAGCAAGTGGCAGGTCGGCGGGACAGCCGCGAATGCCCAGACCGTCTGCGCCGTCCGCGCCCCCCGCGCCGCCACGACAGGCTGCTCCCGTTGCCCCCCCTGCACCGCCTCCGCAACCGCCCCCGGTCCAATCTGCGCAACCCCCAGCGCCCCCTCCAGCCCCGAAGCAGGCCGCCGCACCTGCGCCGCCGCCCGCACCAGTTCCTGCCGCCCAGCCTTCAGCGACCCCAACACCGATGCCGACGGCTGAGGCTCCGCGAGATCTCGGTCGGTCTGCCCTCAGTCCGAAGACGACTTTGCGCGGCCCGATCCTGATCGGTCTGATGATCCTGATCATTGGGGTCGGCGGGTTCTTTGGCTGGAGCTTTACGGCGCAATTGGACTCAGCGGCCATTGCGCCGGGCATTGTGGTGGTGGAGAGCCGCCGCAAAACCATCGAGCATTTGGAAGGCGGGATCTTGGAAGCCATCCTGGTTAAGGAAGGCGACGAAGTCTCCGAAGGGCAGATGCTGATGACCCTTTCGGAGATCCAGGCCCGCTCGGAGTTGAGCCAGGTCGAAGCGCAATATCGGACCAATTTGGCGCAATTTGCTCGGCTGATTGCCGAGCGCGACCGTCTGGAGCAAGTGACCTTTGCCAAAGACTTGCTGGCCGATGCGCAGACGGACCCAGCGGTGGCCAGAGTGGTGACCACCCAGGAAGCCCTTTTTGAACGCCGCCGCCGGGTGCTCCAGGGCCAGGATGCGGTCTATCGGGAACAAATCGAGCAAGTCGGACGGGAGATCACTGGGCTCGAGTCCCGCCTGGGGGCGGATCGGGAATCCTTGGAGCTGTTGCAGCGGGAAATCGCTGGGGTGGAGACCCTGGTCTCCCAGGGCTATGCGCCAGAAACCCGACTGCTGGCCCTGAAGCGGGAGCAGGCCAATCTGCGCGGCAATATTGGCGATTTGGAAGCCCAGGTCGCCCAAAGCCGGTTGCGCATTGCCGAGACCGAGTTGGAGCGCTTGAACACGGAAGAGGAGTTCACCTCCGAGGTCGTCACCGAACTCCAGGATGTGGAGAAAAACCTTCAAGAGCTGGAAGGCCAATTGTCGGCGGCACGGGATGTGGTCAACCGAGTGCATATCCGCGCCCCCCAGGATGGGGTTGTGGTCGGCTTAACCGTCCATACGGAAGGCGAGGTGGTCCAGGGCGGCGAGACCCTGCTGGAAATCGTCCCAGCCTCTGACCGCTTGCTGATCGAAGCCTTGGTCCGGCCCGAAGATATTGATGTGGTCCATGCGGGCATGGATGCGCAGATCCGGCTGTCGGCCTATTCCTTCCGCTCCACCCCGCCGGTGGCGGGCATGGTCCGCACGGTCTCTGCGGACCGGGTCAAGGATGAAGCCAGCGGAACCTCAGCCTATCTGGCGATGATTGAAGTCGCGGAAGAGGATCTGGCCAATTTGCAGGATGTGCGGCTCTATCCCGGCATGCCTGCGGAGGTGATGGTCCGCACCGGCCAGCGTACGGCAATGGATTATATGATCACGCCGATCCTGCGCAGTTTCGAACGCGGCATGCGGGAGCAATAGCATGGCCACGCCGCAGGGCGGTCCGCCAGCCCCCGAGCCCGACCAGGACGGGCTGCTGCATGGCTTGATCCTGGCTGGCGGCAAATCCCGACGCATGGGGGAGTTGGTTGGGACCGCAGCAGGGGCGGAGGCTGAGGCCAAACCCCTCCTAAGCCTTCAGGACGGCACCACCTTGCTGGACAGTGTGCTCGACCATTTGGGCCCGCAGATCACGGGGGATTGGTGTCTCAGCACTGGTCCTGCCGGACCCACCTATCCACGGATCCCAACCCAGCCCATGGACGGGTTTGAGCCAGCCTCTGGCCGCGCTTTGATCCCAATCCCGGATCAGAACTTTGCTCTTGGTTCGGTTGGTCCCTTGGGCGGGCTGCTCAGCGGTCTGGAGGCTGTTGCAGCCTTCCAGGCAACCTCACAGGGGCCAAATGGCCCTTCTGTGACGGTGCGGGTGCTGTCCATCCCGGCGGATACTCCCTTTCCGCCACAGGATCTGGTTCAGGGTCTTCAGGCTGCGGCCAGACAGGTGCCGAGCGGTGCTGCCGTGGCCCGAAGTGCGGGGCGGGTCCACCCCTTGATTGGGCTGTGGCCGATCCACCTGGCCCCGCTGTTGCGGCGGTTTTTGATCGAAGATGGGCACCGGGCCGCCATGGCCTGGGTCGAACGCTGCGGTGCTGCGGTTCGGGATTGGCCGGTGCCCGACGAGGGTCCAGACCCGTTTTTAAACATCAATAGGGCTGAGGATTTGGCGTTGGCCCGCCAGTGGTTTGTCCGCCTTGGGCGGGCCGCGCAGGCTGCGAAGGCGGATTAGGCGGCGTTGCCTCTGGTCCACCGGGGAAGTCCATTTGGATGCGCGCCGGTCTCAGCAAAAAGGCGCTGGCAACCGCTAAGAAGGCGAAGGGCAGCAGAAAGGCGATCTCCCGCATGGCCACCAGGGATGCGGAAACAAAGAACCCTTCAATGGTGAAAAAGGTCACCAAGCAGATGCCAATGCCCATGATCTGAAACATGGGATCATGCAAGAACCGGATCAGCAGGGCAAAACTGGCCCCGATCAAAGGCACCATAACCATCACAATGAACGGCGTCGCAAAGCCGAAATCGAGAAACACCGTGGTGAACAGGGTGTTGGGGAAATCCGACATGTTTGGCAGCCCGAAGGCCGGGAGCCGGTCCTCGCCAATGCCACCCAGTTCTTCGATGATGTCATGTTTGTTGGGAAGAAAGGCATTGGGAATGGCGATAACCACTTGGGCAGCTTGGTGATCGCCAAGGCCGTAATTCGGCGTCCATGGCACATCAATCAGAGCGGCCGGATAGTGCAGGAAGAAGGTCCGGTGCGGCAGGTGGTCCAGTTGATCGGAGAGCACCCGACCCCAGGTCGCCCGGTCTTCGCGCCCCACCGCTTCCAGGGCCTGCAACAGCGGGGCGTTGTCTTTGCCGAGATATCCGGCGGCCCGGCTTTCAATCCGCATGCCATGGAACACTTGGGAGCCAACGAATATCAGCGGGCTGGCAATCAGGAGGCACATCAGAATTTGCGAGGGCGAGAACCGCCAGCCGCGCCGCCAGCCGAAGAACAACAGAATAGAGCCGACATAAAGCGCTAAGGGCAAGCGACCCAACGAAATCAAGATGATGGCGGCAATGGGCAAGACCAGGACCAGCAAGATAAGATTGCTTGCCCGATAAAGGGCGCCGGGCTCGCCAAGCATCCAGGCCAGGCCCGCCAAAGAGGCCAGGAACATGGCTTTGATCAACAAGACAAAATTCTTCCCCGCCCCTTGGACCACATCGCGCAAGGCCAGCATGTCATTGGCCAGGAAGTAATACATCGCCAGGGTCAGGCCGAGGATGAACAAGGTCATGAAGGGGGTGTTTTGTTGCGTATTGACCCGAAGGTTCTGCAACACCGGTTTCCAGAAATGATGTTCGGCCCGGGAGAACAGCAACATGCCAAAAACGGTGGCCAGGATCAGAAGCCCGGCTAAGGACATGTTCTCAACGGAAACGCTGCCCCCGACCTGAAGCAGAAAGCCGTCCCCGGCCGCAAGGCCAAAGGCAGACCCCAAACCATACCAAAACAGCAGGGCACCGGCATGCAGGCGGCTGATCGACCAGCGGGTATGGGGATTGGCCAACACATCGTGCAAGATCGCACTGCCCTGGGCCCCCATGGCCAGCAAGGCCAGCAGCAGAATGGTTTGGGCACCTGAGGCATAGCCAAGTCCCAAGAAGAGAATGGCTGAACCTGCTGCCGTAAGGCTGAACAAGGGGCTTGCGAGCATGGTCGAAACGCGATGCTGTTATTTCTGACAGGTGTTCCCAAATCATCGGGATGTCATAGGGAATAGCGTGGATTGGTTTTCAGGTCCACAAACCGATAGACGGAAGTCTTCGGTAGGTCAGCACCTTTGGTGCAAAAAATGCGCGTCCTAATTTCTTTAATGGCTTGATGGGTGAAGCGGCAATTTTGGATTGATCGTCCCCGCTTATCCTTGCTCTTCGTGCGGTGCGACGGTATGGTTCAAAATTCAGTTGGTCATAGTTGGGGATGCCCCGTGATGAAATTGGCCCTTGTGTGCGGTGGTGGCGGGTTTATTGGTGGCCATCTCGTCCGTCGGCTAAAACAACAAGGTTACTATGTCCAGGCAGTGGATCTGGTGCCTGCGCGCTATGCCCCCAGCGAAGCCCATGACTATCGGATTGCTGACCTGCGCGATGCCCGTTTGGCCCGGGAGGTCTTCCGGGGACCAGAAGGTCGCGCCTTTGACGAGGTTTATCAGTTGGCGGCCGATATGGGCGGGGCCGGTTATATCTTCACCGGCGAGAATGACGCCGACATCATGCGCAATTCCGCTGCGGTCAATTTGAACTGCGCTGAGGCTGCCGTCGAAACCGGTGCCAAGCGGCTGTTCTTTTCCTCCTCGGCCTGTGTCTATCCGCGCTTTAACCAAGAAGATCCGGTCTCACCGATCTGCTCAGAGGACAGTGTCTATCCGGCCCAGCCGGACAGCGAGTATGGCTGGGAAAAACTGTTTGCCGAGCGTCTGTATCAGGCCCATGGCCGCAACAAAGACCTGACCATTCGCATTGGCCGCTATCACAATGTCTTTGGCCCGGAAGGGGCGTGGAGCGACGGGCGGGAGAAAGCCCCTGCTGCGCTCTGTCGCAAAGTGGCCGAAGCGCCGGATGGCGGCTCCATCGACATTTGGGGCGATGGCCAGCAGACCAGAACCTTCCTCTATATTGACGACTGTTTGGAAGGCACCCAACGCCTGCTGCGTTCCCGGGTCACGGATCCGGTGAATATCGGGTCCGATGAAATGGTCACCATCAACGAATTGGCCGCAGCGATTATTTCCATCTCTGGCAAGACCTTGTCGGTGCGCCATGTCGCAGGCCCGATCGGGGTACGCGGTCGTGTTTCAGACAACCGTCGCATTCTGGATCGTTTGGGCTGGGTGCCTCAGGTGCGCTTGGTCGATGGTCTGAAGCCCACCTATGCCTGGATCAAAGACCAGGTTGAAGCCGCCAAATCCGACCCCCTCACAGACCGCTCTGCCTCCCGCGTCGCGGGATAAGGCGGGCCGGTCGGGATTGTTTAAAACGGGCTCGGTTTATTTTGCGGATCGTCATACACGATTACTCGGGACACCCTTTCCAGGTTCAGCTCAGCCGCAGCTTGGCGCGCCGGGGCCATGAGGTCGCCCATTTCTGGTCCGCCGATGTGGCCACGCCACGGGGTCCTTTGGCTCGGCGCGAGGACGACCCGGACCAATTGACCCTGCAAGCCCTCTCCGTTGGTCGGTCCTTACCAAAATACGCCCTTATTCAGCGTGTGCTACAGGAACGGCGCTACACCCATATTGCAGCGGCGGCCATTGCGGCCCATAAGCCCGACATTGTGGTGTCTGGCAATGCGGCCCCCTTTATCCAGTCCGGCCTGCGCAAGGCGGTGCATGCTTTGCCGCCGGGTCCGGCCGGGCATAGACCGGTTTTCATTGCCTGGTTGCAGGATATTTATTCCCTGGCCCTGGAGCGCTTCCTGCCGCATTTGCTGCCCAAAGCCCTTGCCGGTCCGGGACGGCTTGCGTTGATGCCCGCCGTGCGCCTGTTACGGTCGGTGGAATATGGGATGCTGAAGCGCGCCGACGGGGTTGTGTCGATCACGGAGGATTTTCTTCCGTTGATGCAGCGTGGCGGTGTGCCCATTGGCGCGGATCATGTTGCGGTGATTGAGAACTGGGCCACTTTGCCCGACCTGCCGCAAAGACCGAAAGACAATGGACTGGCCCGGTCCTTGGGGCTGGCGGACAAAACCGTCTTTCTCTATTCCGGCACCCTGGGCCTAAAGCATGATGTCTCGGTTTTGCTGGCCTTGGCCGAAGCGATGCAGGGCCGCGACGATGTTCGGATCGTGGTGGTGTCCTCCGGTCGGGGCCGCGCAGTCCTGGAGAGGGAAAAACAGGCCCGGAACCTTGCAGGCCTTCTGCTGTTGGACTTCCTGCCCTTTGAAGACCTGCCCGATCTGTTCGGGTCTGCCGATGTGTTGATCGCGGTGCTGGGCGAAGATGCCGGCGTGCTCTCGGTGCCCTCAAAAGTTCTGAGCTATCTCTGTGCTGGACGGCCTTTGCTCTGTGCCATGCCGGAGAGCAATTTGGCCGCTCGCCTTGTGACCAGCACCGGGGCTGGGGTTGTCGTTCCGGTTTCCGAGCCGCAGGCAGCGGTCCAGGCGGCCCAAGCCCTGCTCGACGATCCCACCCGGCGCAGCCAGCTCGGTGCGGCGGCCCGTGCAGTTGCAGAGCAAAAGTTTGACATCGAAGCGATCACGGACCGCTTCGAGGCGGTGTTTGCGACCGCCAAAGCCCAAAAGGCATAAGAGGACGAAGGAATAATAGGCGGAGCCTCAGCTCGGTTTGATCGGGGTGAGGTCGGTCCAATTGGCCTCAATCCAGGCCAGACAGTCAGCCTTGTCCCCAGGGGTCTCGCCAAAGGGGCCTGCGCCTGACCATCCAGAGGGCAGATCGCGGAAGGCGGGCCACAGGGAATATTGGCCCCCTTCATTGCAGACCACGCGATAGGTGACGCTGTCCTGGTTGACCTCGGCCATGGAACCGCAGCCTTCTTTTGGGTGGTTTAGGGCGATTTAGGGTGATTTGCGCCGCAGAACGTAATGGATGTCGGATCCGCTGGCGTGAAACAGCATGCGGACCACGCGATCGTCCGGACCATACCACAGCGTGACTTGTGGGTCGGCCACCAAGACGGCCTTGCGGGCGTTAAACGTTTGCCCGAGGACCGTAAGGGCCTCGTCGCGCTGGGGTTGGACGACCAAGTCATAAACTTTGCCGCTGCGCACACCGATCATCTTGGTCGCAGCAAGCGTTTGGGCAGACCAGTAGCTGGATGGTTGGATGTCTGCTGGCACCCTCTCTTCCGGAGCCTCCTGCCCAACCACCCGCAGGCCATCGGGCATCATGTCCACCTGAACCTGAAACGGCGCACCATCGTCATTGGTGCTGGTCCGCATGGCCACCAACCGCCATTGGCCATCGGTGGGATCCAAACGCCAGCTTTCTTCTGCCCGATGGGTGTAGCGATAGGCGGTGATGCCTAAGATCTTGACGTTGATGTCGGTTTGGATCTGCGCTTGGATCTGGTCAGCGAAGGGTTGGGACACGGTGATCCGATGACTGCCAATATGGTGGTCTTCCCCCCGGATGATGTCGAAGTCCAATTGCTGGGCTTGGGCCGCCGTGCCGGGCAGCACAAATGCGAGCATCAGGAAAACAACCAGCCCCACCCGAGGGTATGGCCGCTTGGGTTTATACCTTGCGGTATCCGGCACGCACGCTTTCCAAGCCATCTTCATCGGTAAAAACCTCGACATCATGGAAGACCAGAGGGGTCACCTCTTTCATCTTGCGCGCCATCATACAAGCAAGTCGACGGATCTCCAGATCCGCATCGCGATGGCCGCGCAATTCGACCACATGACGCGCGGCCCGCAGGTTCATGGTCCAAACTAGGCGGGTCTCTGTGGCATTGGGCAACAGGCTGCGCGCGGCCTCGTTGGAGCGCTTTTTGATCAGGGTTTTGGCCTCTTCGCCGCTGTCGCGCACTTGGGCCCGATAGGTTTTTTGCCAGAACAGATAGTTCTCCAAGGCCGCATCGCAATCGGCTTGGAACCGATCCGTCAGTTCCTGGGCGACCGCGCCATTGCCCTCGGCCTTTAGGCGTTCCAGTTCATAAACCAACAGCGGTGGGACAACAAAATTGACCGATTTTGCATCCACATAGCGTTGGCTTTCCTGGCTGATGGCGGTCCCGGCCCGGTGGCGGATCAGCTCATGGGTCAACGCCCGGGAAACGCCGGTGATGGCAAACGACACCGAGACATGCTCGAGCACCGAGCCATGGCCGCTTTCCAGAATATGGTCGATATATTCGTTTGAGGGACGGCCTTTCTTGAAGGAGCGATAGCAAAACCGTCCGGCGAATTCCGGCAGGGTATCGGCACCGCTGGCCTCTTCGCCACTGCTGTTGCGCATAATGGCGGCCAGAGGGGTGGTTTCATCGTCGAGAAGGTCGCCATAGCCCATCGCCTCCGCCCAGTGTTCGAGCCCGTCGGCTTGGGGCATGGACGAGGCGACAACCGTGGCCGTGGGGGCAAACAACAACATACTCATCACCCTGAAACCTTTTGCTTTGGCGGGATGTCTGCGGCGACACCGGTGGAGCCGAACCCGCCGGTTCCGCGCTCGGAGGCGGGAAGCTCAGAGACTTCCTCGAAGGGCATATAGGCCACGGCGGCCAGCACGGCTTGTGCAATCCGGTCGCCTGGGGCGATGCTCCGGGCTTCGCGGGAAATATTGGTCAGGATCACCCCGACCTCGCCGCGATAACCGGAGTCCACCGTGCCTGGAGCATTGGCCACGACGACGCCCTTGGTGGACAGGCCGGACCTGGATCGGACCTGCATTTCATAGCCTGCGGGAACCGCAACGGCGATGCCCGAAGGAATGATTTTGATCTCTCCGGGGTCCAAAGTTATGGCATCGGCAATGGCGGCTTTAAGGTCAAAGCCAGCATCCCCGGGTTTGGCATAGCCGACCGGCCCAAACCGGTCTTTGTCATAATGCGGCAGATAGTTGATCAGGAGCATGACAGGTCCAAGACAGAGAAAGCGCGGTTATTGTCCTTGGCGGATCCGGCTGGCCAAGGGCGACAGCTGGTCCTTGTATTTCGATTGCGGACGCGAGGCATAGGGCTTGCTGGTCGAGCTTTGCAGGGTTTCAAAGCTCAAGGCACAGATCCGCATCCCCGGGCGCAAGGCCAGCGGCAACCGGCCGCAATTGAAGAATTCCAGGGTGATCCGGCCATCCCAGCCCGGATCAATGGTGTGGGCCGTGGCATGCACCATGAGGCCGAGCCGCGCCAAGCTCGAGCGCCCATCCAGACGACCGGCAATGCTGGGCGGCAAGGTGACCCGCTGCACCGTGATGCCCAGGGCAAATTCCCCGGGATGCAGATAAAACGGCTCGCCTTCCGGGACCTCGACCTTGTCCATGATTTCCTCGACATCGGTTACTTTCCCACCATCGGGCGGGGCGAGATCGACATAGGAGGCTTTGCCGGGCACGAAGGTCAGGAAGGTGGTGCCCAGCTGCAGATCCACCGACATGGCCCCGATTTGATCGTCGGTCGGTGCGGGCTCGATCTGGAGTTCGGCCTCTTGCAAAGACCGGCGGATGTCGACATCGGAGAATTTCATGGCGCGGGCGCCTTTCTCAACGGAGCAATAAGGGGGAAGGAGATGGGTGAGCGCTGCGGACCGGTCGCGGGTGCATTGTGCAGAGGGTGCCCTCAAAAAACAATATATTGTGTTATTTTCCCCTCGTAACCCCAACCGGCAGGGCTTGCAGGAGCCAGTCGGCAATCTGATCCGGAGTGTTCAGGTCCAACAGAGGGAGGCTTGAGTCTGCTGGCTTTTTTGCGCCGAAGAAGGCCTGTTGGGTGTTTTCATCCTCGGGATCCGGCAGGGCCACAGCGCAGAGAAAGGGGTCGTCGGGCTCACTGCGTCTGGGGCGCTCCAATGCCGGTCGCCAGACCTCTAGACGGGGAATCGGCTGTCGTCCATACCCCTCGATCAGCACCAGATCTGCCGGGGCCATGCGCGATACCAGGGCCAAGGGGTCGATGTCTTCTGTCGGATCCTTGTCCCGATGTTCATGCAGCAAAGCCCAGCGGGATCCGGAGGCGACCATGACTTCTCTGGCACCAGCCTCCCGATGGCGCCAAGTGTCCTTGCCGGGCCGGTCCATATCGAAGCCGTGATGGGCATGTTTGATGGTCGAGACCGTCAGGCCCCGGGCGGTTAGGGCGCGGATTAGGGCCTCGGTCAGGGTGGTCTTCCCGGCCCCGCTCCAGCCCACCAGGCCAAAGATCGGCGGAAGCGGCACCGGGTCATCCGTCCCCGAAGCCAAGAGCGGGCGGACTTGATCGCCAAACCAGTGCCACAAGGCATCAAACCGCGCCGGAAGCACGGTGCCAAGACCGCCGCTTACTTTGGTCCAAGCTTCTAAGCGTTCCTGGCGCATCATCAGCACGGTGGGCAGACCGTCGGCCAAAGCGGGCAAGACCTCGCCAGACAGACCCTGACCTTGGATTTCCTGATCGCCGAATTTGCCACCGAATAAGAGCTGGACGGGGGTCTGGCGAGCCTCTCCGACCCTACGGGCGGCCTCGGCCAGACCGGCAGGATCGAGGCGGCAGGCGGTGCTGCCCAGCCCCAATTCCTGGGACATGGCAATCACCTCCCCGGTGGCAACATCGATCTGATCCATCCGCGCCCGGGCGGGTGGTTGCGGCGTGGTGCGCGGGATCACCCCACCGATGTGAACGCCGGTTTGACGCAGCGCAGCGGCAAAGCGGGCCAGGATCGGTTCGGGATTTTCCTCCCGGTCATGGCAGAGGATGGCGCAGGGGCCAAAACCAAGATCATCTTCAGAAAGCAGGGGTGACAAGGATTGGGACCTGATTGGCTATGGGCATAATGCGGCAGTCTAGCAGAGATATCTGCCGATCCACGATTGTCCGATGGTGCGAGGGTCCGCTGCGTGATTTTGGGCCAGGAAGGCCGCAAGCCCCATCTGCCGGGTTGCCTGACGATCCCATGCCATTTGGCTAAGCGCCCGGGCCAGGGCGTCGCTGTCGGCTTCCGGCACGATCAGACCGGTCTCCCCATCCCGATGGATATCGGCCACACCGCAGGCCGTCGTCAGAACCGAGGGCAAGCGGCAGCTCATGGCTTCAGCGCTAACCAAGCCATAGCCCTCATCCAAGGATGGCAGGATCAGGCAATGGGCCCGTTGCATTTCGGCCAAAACCCGGTCATGGGGCTGAGCACCCAGTTTGGTGATGCGCTTTGGGTCACTGCCCCGCATTAGGCGCTCCGTATGGCGGCTAGGGGCACCGATCATGGTTAAATGCCAATCGGGCAGATCCGCCTGGCGCAGGGCTTGGGCCAAATAGCCGACCCCTTTGCGCACGCCCAAAGGGCCGACGAAGAGAAAGCGGAAGGGGCCTGGACCTGACCAATCGCGCACCGCGTCCAACTGGGTGGGATCCACATCGGGCATGGTGTGCGGCGGGCGTATGATCAGCGGGACAATGTCGATCTTGTCTGCCGGGAGTCCCATCTCTAGAAAGGTGCGCTGGGCAAAGCGAGAAGGCACGATGATCCGATCGGCCAGGTCATATTCGGCACGTTCCCGCTCTATCATGGTTTTGGTGTGCAGCGGCGGCTTCAGGCCCCATTTTTCGGCCTCCCGCTGGGACTGTTCATAGGACCAGACAATGTGGGAGGACGTGCGTTCACAGAAATACCGCCATCCAGCCTTTTGCGCCGCAGGACCCGAGGTGACGGCGCATCCGGACAGCGCCTGATAGACAAAGCCCCGCTCGGGATCTGGATCTTCGGCGCGCGGATGGGTCCTAAAATATGTGGCCATGGCCCGATCCAAGCCGATTTGCGCCTGGTCCGAGAGGGGACGCAGCCGGGGTTCGAGCATCGGGACCAGTTTGGCCAGCGCCATATAGGGCACCTGCAGTCCGGGATGGCCAATCACCCGTTCTTTGGGAAGCCCCGGGGGACAAATCCGATCCGCCCAAAGGCCGGTATGCAAGCTGACATCAACCCCTAGGTCGAACAGGGCTTTGGCAAATCCGGGCATGTGAAACCGGGCCACGGTGGCCAGCACCACCCGCCCCTTGGCATTGGTTGGCGGCGCGGGCTCTGTCATGTCTCGACCCTGTCCTGGTTCAAAATGTCCAGCAGATTTTGCCAAAGCTGGGTCGGCGTTATCTCCGCCAAGCAGGGATGTCCCGGCGTTTTGCAGGTCAGCGAGAAACAGGGCGCGCAGGGAACGGGATGCTCCATGGTCCGCTGTTTGCCCGGCGGGCCAAGCGGGGTCCAACGCCCATAGTGATCGGTTCCGGCAAACAGACCGATGGTCGGGCAGCCCGCAGCTGCGGCTAGGTGCATCGGCCCGCCGTCATGGCCAACAAAGGCCTTCACCAGGGGATGGGCGCACAGAGCCGCCGTGATCCGGGGTGGATCGGTGATGATATCCACCGGTCCACCGCCCTCGCTGCGGCTGGGCCAATGCTGCGCCAGGGCTTCAAAGCGGGGACGCTCATCAGGCCCGCCACAGAGCAACAAGCCCATGGGTCCGGGGCCGTTGGGCAGCATCTCGCGGGCTTGCCGCAAAAAGGCCCCCCAACGTTCTGCGCCCCAATCCTTGGCCGGGACTTTTGCCCCCGCCCCGGCCATCAACAGCGGCTGATCGAGCAACCCTGGCGGGCCGCTGCGCAGGCGGGCTTCGGCCTGGGCGGTTTCGGCAGCACTGATGCCCAGATCCCAATTGCTGGGGTGCGAGAGATCCGCCGTTCCCAGGCTGTCCAGACAGCGCAACAAGCGGGCGGCTTCCCGTTCTCCGGGGCGGGGATGGAACCGGTCTTTGCCGAGCGGCAGGCCGATGGGCAGATGTTTGCCGCCTCCGCCGACCAAGGTCAAAAACGCCGCGTCGCGATAGACCCGTTTCCGGCCTAAGGTGTTGACCAGATACAGAACGCGCTCCGGGGCAAAGCGGGCAATCTCGGTCTTGAGCGCTTTGATGTCGGCCCAGCGCCGCAGGTAAATCGGGTAGGAAATGATGTGATGGAACAACGCCCCGGTGCCGCTGTCCGGATCGCCGATCCCCAAAACCGACTTCAGCGGTTTTTCACCATTTTGCGGCTCGATGGTCAGCAAACAGCGTTTGGCCTGCGGAAA
Source organism: Rhodospirillaceae bacterium (assembly GCA_049604415.1). GTDB lineage: Bacteria > Pseudomonadota > Alphaproteobacteria > Rhodospirillales > Rhodospirillaceae > JBMYTN01. Next base: position 158,922 of record JBMYTN010000003.1, read on the forward strand.
GGCTGCGGCAATCAAGCGCAAAGCAGGCAGTGCGACCACGCTGTCGCCAATACTGCTGGGACGATGCACCAGGACGGACTTGACGCTCGGGTCCGGGCGTTTGGGCAGCAGGCCCGGGGGCGGAGAACTGTCCATCGACCCGGCTCCGATCATTCTTCCCGAGAGGATCGCGCCTGGGCATAGCCCATCCCCATCAATGCGGCGAACAACAAGGCCACGGCAGGGGCTTGCAGGCTGAAATCCACCAGGGCATGAAGCCCTCCCAGCACGCCAGCGGCAGCGGCCACCGAGGGCAGCTCCGCATCCCGCATGCGGAACCGAGCCCCGCGCAAACAGGCCAGCCAGATCAGAGTGACCGCCCCGAAATAGGCGAAGGTTGCGGGCAGGCCCCATTCTGCAGCGGCTTCAAGATAGGTGTTGTGGGCAAAATTCCAGCGCACCGGGTCCTCAAGATTTGGCGGGCGATATTGTTCGGACACCCCCGGATAGGACCCGGCGCCAAAGCCAAGCCAGGGATTGTCGGCAATGGCCCGCAAGGTCATCGCATAGACCTCATCCCGGTTGACTTGGGTCAGCGTGGTTTGGCCGACCCGCTCCAGGAAGGCCGTCCCGGCCAGGGCCGTGGCGACCAGAGAGAACAGAATGGCGCCAGGAATGACATAGCGCCGCCTGACCTCCGCAGCTCCGCCTTTGGAAAAGCCAATCAGCAGCCCCAGGGTGACCACGGCGATCCCGGTGGCCAGAATGCCACCCCGCGACAGGGTCATGGGCAAGGCCATCAGGCACAGGGTCAACAATCCCAACAGGATCAGATTGCGTTCAAACAGACGCAACAGGATCCCCAGGCGGCCCTCTTCTTCAATGCTGACATTCAAGGAGCGGAAGGCCCGCCACAGCAGGGCCAGACCGGCCAAGATGCCAAAGCCGATCAGGGTTGCCACATGGTTTCGATTGACCAGGGTGCCGGTGACCACACCCAGATAGGTTTCCTTTTCATCCCAGAGCAGATGCTCCAGCCCGGTGATCACATTGACGATTCCCCAGCCCGACTGCAGGGCCGCAGAGATCAACACCGCCCACAGGATCAACCGCGCATTGGCCCGATCCCGTCCGGCCCAAAAAGCGAGGCCAAAGGCCAAGATATAGGTCAGCAACAAGATCGCGGCGGGCATCGCCGCCTCCGGGGTCCGGGACACAGTCTGGCCTGCGGGAACACCCAAGACATCACCAGTGATGTCCAGCAGCGGGGCTTGCCAGCCGGACAGCGGCGCGGGCAGACCTTGCACCACAATCCACAGCGGGGCGACCATGGTTAGGATCAGCGGCAAGACCAGCGGTCGAAAGGAGGGCACGCGGCCCTGACCGCGCAAGCCGGGCAACACCATCAAGACCGCAGACAAAGCGAGAACCAGGGATAAGAACGGCCAAATCCAATCGCGAAACGCGCCATAGGGGATGGGGCCGATGACCAACAAGCACAGGAACAGCGCCAGCCCCAAGCGCCATAGGGACAGCCCGCTAGAGGCCGCCGGTCTGGCCTTGCGGCCTCCCGTTGCTTCGGACACTGAGGTTTGGTCTGCGCTGGGCCCAGATGCGGACACAGATGCGGGCCCAGAAGCCGACACAGAAGCGGCCTCAGGAGCAGGAGCAGGGGTGGGAAGGGGCGGTGCGGGGTCAGCCATGGCGGGGCAAAGCAAAACGTCCAACGGGGAGACAGGCGGGGAAGGGATGCATCTGGGTCAGCGCTCCGCAGCGGCACACAGGATGCGCAAGGCGGTTGCGGCCAAGGCGGCTCCGTGGGTCGTATCATAGGTTGCGACCTGGGTCTGCACCGAATTCCGCATCTCCGCGACCTGGTCGGGGTCCGCCAGGGCGGTGCTGGCCGCGATCAATGAGGCGGCGAGAGCCTTGGCATTCCCGGCGGGAAAGGTCCAGCCGGTCCGGCCGGGCAGGATCAGGTCCGGCGCGCAACTGACCCGATCGGAGACCAGCGCCGGAAGGCCACAGCTCATGGCTTCGTTGACCACCAAGCCCCAGGCCTCCTCTCGGGAGGGCAAAATTAAGCAATCACTGGCCGCGATCCGGCCGGGCAGGTCGGTCTGGTTTTGAAAGCCGTCAAACAGAACCCGCGCGCCCGTCCCGTCGGTGGCATTCAAGCCTCTCGCTTCGACAAAGGCTTCCAGATCTGCGCGTTGCGGGCCGTCCCCAACAAAGATCATATGAGGCCGTCGGTCTGCGGGGAGTTCGGCCAAAGCGTCCAGGATCACCGCCGGATCCTTGCGCGGGATCAGCTTGCCCAGAAATAGGAACACCGGTCGATCCAGACCATTTGGACCCGTGCCACTCGGGAGCCCCCAGGCTTTGTGTAGGGCAGACACCGTTCCATCTTGCCGCGCGACCTCGGCGGCCTGTCGGAAGCGGTCGTTGTCGATGCCATAGGGGACGGCATGGATCCGGTCCGGCGGCGCTCCGGCCTGCTGCCAAAAGGCGGCGTTATATTGGCCAATGGCGAAGAGCGCATCGGCCGATCCGGTGACCCAGCGCAGCAAGGGTTTCTTCAGCAGCTTTTTCAGGGCCGACCGGGGGCGGCTGATCGCATTGACCTCATCGCGGATCACAACCTTGATCCCGGAGCGCTTCGCCTGCCAGAGGCTGAGCAAATGATGCGGTCTGGAATAGCCGTGGAGCCAGAGCACATCAAAGCGACCCTGCCGCAGTTTTACGCCGAAGCCGCGCGGAAAGGGGCGCCAAGCGGTGACCGGCGGGGCGGGTGTTTGGTCACAGAGGACCTCCCACGCATAACCTGCCAACAGATCCTGATCCCAGGCAAAGCGCTGGCCGAAATCCGGATCCAGATAGGCCTCAGCCCCTTGTGCGGAGGCAAAAAACACCGTTAAGGCGATGTCTGGCTCTTGGGCGAGCGCGCGCAAAAACGGTGCCTGATATTGGATCGGATGGGTGACCAGATAGGCCAGTCGGATCATGGCCGCCGATCCTGATCTATGTCCTGGTCCCCGTTTTGGTGGGCCTCTGGGATGCTATCCGCTCCAGAACGGACCATAAGCATCCGATCGAGCACCAAGGCATCCATGCCGGTGCGCAGGAAGCAGTCCAGAGCCTCTGCGGGGCTGCGCACAATGGGCTCGTTTTCATTGAACGAGGTGTTGAGCAGCATCGGCACGCCGGAGCGCTGATAAAACGCCTGGATCAGAGCATGGAACAGGGGATCGTCTTCTCGGCTGACGGCCTGGATCCGGGCTGTTCCATCCAGATGGTGAACGGCGGCAACCTTCTCCCCTTGGCCCGGACGGAAGCGCAGCACCTTGGCCATCACGGGGGAGCCTTCTGCGGGCAAATCCGGGGCCTCCGGTTCAAACCAGTCTCCGACATGGTCGGCCAAGACCGAGGGCGCAAAGGGGCGGAAAGACTCTCGACGTTTGATTTTGGCGTTGAGGCGTTCGCGCATGTCCGCTTGGCGCGGATCGGCCAGAATGGAGCGCCCGCCCAAGGCTCTGGGCCCCCATTCCATCGCCCCTTGGGCCCAACCGATCACCGCTCCTTGCAGCAACAGCGCCACGGTGCGTTCAATCAATTGCGCTTGGTTCAGCGGGCCGACGCACTCAACCTGCTCCACCTCCAAGGCCGACGTGGTGCCGGGGCGGTGCAGCAGGTCCGAAACCGCCTCCGTTGTGATCGGGGTGCCCAGCCGCGCCCCGGAGCCCTTGCGACCCGGCGGCGGGCTTCCGGTCAAGCGACCATGGAGCACCAGGGCTGCGCCCAGCGCCCCGCCGTCATCGGCGGGTGCTGCGGGGATGTGGATCCGGCGAAAGGGCGTGCGCGCGGCGATGAGCCCATTGGCCAGGGAGTTTTGCGCGCAGCCCCCGGCCAAAGCGAGGTCATCCGTCGGACAGTCGCGATGGGCCAGACCAAGCAGGGCACAGAGCCGGTCTTCAAACACCGACTGAACCGCCCATGCCAGGGCCGCATGGCGCGGTTCCATCGGATCTTCCGGCGCTCTTGCGGGACCGAGTTGCTCAGACAGCGCTGGAGCATACAATGCCCCGACCACCGGCTGACCGCCTTTCCATTCATAGGGCACCGCATCGCGATGATGGCGGAAGGCTCCCAACGCCAAGGAAAAACGCCCGGTGCTGTCAACGGGCACCAGCGCGCCCACGGCTTCCGTGAGCCCGGGATCGGGCGTGCCGCGTGCCGCCAGGCCCATGACTTTGTATTCATCGCCATAATGCGGGAAGCCGAGAAACTGGGTTAGAGCCTGGTAAAAAATGCCCAGGGAATGGGGAAACCGGATCCGTCCGAGCACCTGGGGCTCCGCCAGAACGGTTCCCTCAAAGGGTCCAGTAGCCCCCCAGGCCGCGCCGGTGAAATCGCCAAACCCATCGACGGAGACCGTGCACACCGTCCTGTCGGCCGGGCTTGGACAGGCATAGCGAGCGCAGGCCAAATGGGCTTGGTGGTGGTCAATGGCCGTGAGCGGAGCGGTGACGGTGTTGTTGTCGGCCAGCAGGTCGGGCAGCGCGGCCCAATCCCGACGGTTGCGCAGCTTTTGCAGCAACAGGCCCGGCTTCGGCGGATGGCGCAGCACATAGGCCAGCTTGTGCCAAATCTGCGCCCGATTATCCCGATTGACGGCGACCGCATCGATGTCCCCGGGCTCGAGCTTGGCCAAGCGCAGGCATTCCTTAATCGCGGCCTCGGGATAGCCCGCATGATGCTTGATCCGGCTTAAGCGTTCTTCTGCCACCGCCGCCACGGGAACGCCATCGCGCAGAATGCAGGCTGCGGCGTCGGCATGATGGGCGTTCAGGCCCAAAATGATCATGGCTTGCGGGCCTCCACATAGAGGCTTTCCTCGCTGCGATGGGCCAGATCCAGGTCGGGATCGTGGCGGAGACTTTCGATCCCGGTGTCCCCCGCCGTCAGCGTGGTGACCTCGCCAAAGCCGGTGTCGCGCAGCCGCCGGGCAAGGCTGTCCGGGTCATAAGCATGCAAATGATGCCGGGGACCGCTGAGCCAAGCCTTGATGCACGCCGCTGCGCCCTCCGCCACGGGCGTGGCAAGATCAAGCCGCGCCAAGGTGCGGTCCAAATCCTGCTGACCGCTCAGATAGGCTTGGGCGTGAATGTGGAAGTTTGGCAGCACCAGCCGCAGCCAGCCACCCGGCACCAGGATCCGATACATTTCGGCCAAGGCATCCCGGGCACCACCCTGGCCCAAAGGCCTGTCGGGTAGATGTTCCAGCATATGGGCGCTATAGACCACCGCCGCACAATTGTCAGGCAGGGGCAGATGGCGGGCGTCCCCCCACAGCACGCCATGAGCCCGGGCAGCGGCGATCACCGCCCGGTTGGCCGGGCCGATCAGGCCCAGCGCGCCGCCAAGGCTCTCAACCAGACCAGAGGCTCTGGGCAGGCGGGCAATCCGGACCGAAGGAGAGTTGTCGATATTGATCCAGCCGGGCAGGGGGCCAGCCCCGCAGCCAATCTGGACTTTGCTTCCGGGCGTGTTCATCGGACTTCCCATGGCGGCAAAGGGCTATCGGCGTCAAGGCCCTTCTGCGGCGGTCGACCGGTCTGGAGGATCGTCTCATAGATCCGCTCCAGATGCTCTGCGACCCGGTCCCAGCCCAGATGATCGTGCACCAAGCGCGCGCCAGCATTCCCCATTTCCTGCCGCCTTTTCGGATCCCGCCAGTACCGAAGCATGGCCTCGGCCATCTGGGTCGCGTCCCTTGAGACCGCCAGCCCGGCCCCAGCATGGGTGACCATGGGCGCGGTCTCCACTTGCGGCGAGATCAAAACCGGCACGCCAAAGGCCATCGCCTCGACCATGGCATTGGCAAAATTCTCCTGGGCGGAGGGCAGCAGGAAGAAATCTGCTTGGCGGAACAGAGCCTCTTTGGCTGCCCCCGTGACTTCCCCGGGCAGGGCGACCCGTCCCTCCAGACCCAAAGCGGAGATCTGGCGTTCCAATGCCTCTCGCATCCCGCCGTCTGGTCCGGCCAAGACCGCCCGGGCCTGGGGAAGGGGCGCGCCAGCACCCTGACTTAACCGCGCCAAAGCCTCTAAGATCAGCGGCAGTCCTTTCTTTTCATGCAGGCGGCCAAGATAGAGCAAAACCGGCCCGTCTTGGTCGTTGGATCGGACCGGGACAGGCTCGCTGAATGGGGTGCTCTGCGCTAGGTCGACCCCTTGCGGACAAACAAAGGCTGCCGGAGAGCGGCCATAGGCAGCGGGAGCCAATGCCTGTTCTGCCGGGGCGGTGAAGTGCAAACCGGCTGCGTCGCGCAGATGGGCGCTTTGAAACCAAGCCTCCAACAGGGCTTTGGCCGGGCGGCGTCGGCTTAAGATCTCCGGGCTCAGGGCGCCATGGGGAAACAGCACATAGGGTTTGTCCAGGGTCTTGCAGAGGGCTGGGACGACTTTGCTGATCCAGAGATGCAGGCCATGGACGATAACCAGATCGATTTCGGGCAGTATGGCCTTTAATGCCGGGATCATGGTCGGAGCCCGCTTCCAGATCCAGGGCGGTCGGCAGGGGAACATCGAAACCTGATATCCATCTCCGGATTCGACCACAAACCCGGGCACCGACTCGGGCAGCGACTCTCTGGCTGAGCCAAAAGTTGAGAAGACTTCAGTGTGGTGCCCCCGTTTGGCGAGCGCCTTGGTCGCCGCCATGGCCGCCAGCGGAGGACCGCCATCCCGGCTATCAAGCCGGGCAATGACCCGCAAAAGCCTCAAAACCTGCTCCTTGGCCCAGGTTGAAAGACGGTTTTGACATGTCCATTCTGGGACTGTGGCAATGGGGTCACTCTCGCTTTGTTCATTTGCGCAGAATCCCTTCCAGAGGCCTGTCCAGCAACAAGAAAGTTGTGACAGGGCGAAGTCTAACAGGGTAGGATGCGCTACCACCAGATCGGGTACTGTCCGACGGTGACCGTAAATGGTGGTAAACAGGCGTGTTCCACGCCGCCTTTTTTTGACTGTTTTGGTGAGGCCAAAGATGGGTGCAGGTTTAGCACAGAAATGCCAGCACACGGCTCTGATCGCGCTGGCTGTTATGGCGCTTTTGGTTGGCCTTCCTGGTCAAGCTCCCATGATGGGCGTTTCTGAAGCCCAAGCGCAAGCGGGCCCCCCTGGGGCTGCTCTGTCGCCAGAATTGCTCGCTGCGATCAATTCCGGTGATGTGGAAGCTGCCGGGGCGGCTTTGGCCTCTGTGATCAGCCAAGGTGGCAATATCGAGGCTGTTGGCCGGGCCATTGCCCAGACCAATGCAGATGTGGCCGCCGCCGTTGTGAATTCTGGTTTGCGGCAAGCTTCTGCGACCGTTGGAACCGCGCAGTTGTCCGGGGCGATCCGCTCCTTGGTTAGCGGGACGGTGTCCGGTTTGCCGCAGTCTGTGACCCCGCAAGAAATCACCACCTTTGCCGAAAATGTGGCGACCAATGTGCGCCAGGCAATTTCCGCGATTTCGGGTGGCAATCAGAACCTTTCCAATCAATTGCTGGCCTCCGCCCGTTCCGGTGTGGCCGTCTCCCAAGTGGGCGGACCCGGGACAACCGGGGCAACGCGGCAGGTTGCTGCCATTCTGCGAGGACAGATCCAACAGCGTTTGGGCGGCAACATCACCCAGCAGGAGGCTCAATCGGCCCCGGAAGAATCACCGGTCGTTGTGACCCGTCAAGGTGCACAACCGGAAACGCCGGTGACCCCGGTGACGGAGCCGGTTGCGGAGAATGACGAACCGGCGCCGGACCCGGTTGTGGCGGTTAATACGGGCACGACGGTGTTTGTGGATACCAACCAGTCGGAAGATGACGCCTCGCAAAACTGAGTTTTTGGAACCGGATGGCCCCGGTTTCGTATGGTTTGTTTGACCCAGCGGTCACCTTGGGCCAAAGTGTAGCGCGCAATAGAAGTAATCGGATTGTTTGATGAGCGATGTGATGACCGGGAAAGTCCAGCCAAAGGGGTTCAAAGCCTCAGGGGCCTCTGTGTTGGCGATGGCCTTAGTAACCGCCGGTTTCGGTCTGGCAAGCCTCTCTGTTCCAACGGTAGCCTTCGCCCAGGACGCCTCGACAGAAACCGATGCGCGGAATGCCAAGGTTGATGACTTCCGGCCGGAACCCGGCGATACGGTGCGCGATCGCGAGCAACCTGCCTATGATGCGAAGGGTTTGAATTGGGGGGCGGCGACGTTCTTCCCGTCCTTGACTGTCAAACAGTCCTTCACCAGCAATCTGTATAAGGAAGCCACCAACACCCGCGCCGATTTGATCACCACCATTGCCCCGGGGGTGCGCGCGGATTTGGATCTAGGACGGCACTCGGCCAGCTTGGAAGTCGGCTCCGACATCCTGCGCCATTGGGACAATTCGACCGAGGACATCGAAAACGTTGCGTTGAATTCGTCCGGTCGGTTCGAATTCCTGCAGTCCCTGATCTTTGAGCCCAATGCGCGGGCGGAATGGTCCCACGAGGACCGCAGCTCACCGGATGATCCGAACACAGATTCACCGACGGCGTTCCAGACCTTGGAAGCTGGCTTTGAGGGTCAATACAAGCCGAACCGGATTTCCATCGAGCCTGAGTTCACCATCACCCATTTGGACTATGAAGACGGGTCCACCGGTGGCGTCGTGACCAACAATGACGACCGCGACCGTTTGGAAGTCGGCGGTGGGGTCAAAGTCGGCTACGAGATCGTTCCGGCTTATACCGCCTTTGTCCGCTTCGAATCCGATGCCCGGATCTATGACTCCGCCTTGGATGATGCTGGTGTTGACCGGGATTCCTTGGGCGGGCGTATCGAAGTCGGGACCGATCTGGAAATCTCCAATCTGCTGCTTGGCGAACTCAGTGCCGGATATCTGGTCCGCTCTTACGATGATGGCGCACTCGATACCATCCAAGGGGCCAGCTTTGGCGGCAATCTCTATTGGTATGTCACGCCGCTGATCACCATTTTCGGCGGCATTGAACGCAGCGTCTCGGAAACCACCACGGCGGGCAGCAGCGGCATCCTGAAAACCACCGGCAATATCGGCGCGGATTACGAATTTAAGCGCAATGTGCTGTTCGGCCTGAATTTCAGCTATGGCCATGACGACTATTCCGGCGTCAATCGGGTCGACCGGCTGATGACTGTCGGCGGCACGGTGGATTGGAAGATCAACCCCTATTTGGAAGTCAATGGCGGGGTGGATTATTCCGACAAAGGCTCTGATGTCGGCACGTCGGAATATGATGATGTGACCACCTTTGTTGGGGTCAAATTCAAGCTCTGACCCCTATGCGTGAGAGGCCCCAGTCGGCCTGCCCCAGTCGACCTACCTAGGGCGGTCATAGCCATTTGCAAAGGTTGAAAGAGATGGGGCCGAACGCCCATCTCTATGTCTCCGAACCCGGCTGAGGCATTGGTCCCAAGACCCACCTCGAATAGGCCTGGCACCAGAGAGACGAGGATCCGTTCATGATCTCTTTTCCGCGCCCCTTCCAAGCCTCTATGCAAAGGGTGAAAGCTGTCCTGCTGGGGGTGGCGCTGGCCCTCTTTCTGAGCCCTATCGTGATCATGGCGCCGTCGGACGCCGAGGCTCAGCAAGGCACGCCTGGGGCGCGGAGCACTGGCTATACTCTGGGCCAGGGCGATAAGGTTCGGGTGACCGTGTTCGGCGAAGAAGAGCTGTCCGGGGAATATAGCATTGATCCCACCGGGACCTTGTCTTTGCCACTGGTGGGCGGCGTCCAGGTGGGCGGCCTTGGTCTCAGGCAAGCCGAAGCCGCTGTGATCGGCCTGTTGAGCGAGGGCTATTTGCGCGATCCCCGGGTCAGCATCGAAGTCCTGACCTATCGCCCGTTTTATATTCTCGGCGAGGTCCGCAATCCCGGCGAATATGAATATGTGGAGGGCATGACCGTGCTCACCGCTGTGGCCATTGCCGGTGGGTTTACCTATCGGGCCGATGAGGATGAGGCGGTGGTGATCTCCCACAATGACCCGAATTCCGAGGAACGCGAGGTCAAGGTCAATTACCGCCTGCAGCCCGGTGACGTGATCCGCATTGAAGAAAGCTTTTTTTAAAAGCGAACTCTGCGGGCCAAGTGCCGCAGACGCAGCTCTAGCCGGTCCCCCCCGTCTACAGCCGATCCAAAATCTCCTGCAGCCCCTGATCATTGGATCGGAGCGGCCTGACGCGGGCCTGAGCAGCGATTGACAGAGCCGCCCGGCGGACCGGGTCGGCGACCAGAGCCTTAATCTTGGTGGCACAGTCCGCGACGTCGGAAAAGGCTTCGGCCTCGACCCCTTCGATAAATTGTGCGGCGAAGCCGTCGGTGCGTTGTGCCAACAGCACCCCGCCACAGGCCGCGATCTCAACCCAGCGCCGCGCGGTGCGGTGATCCATGCTCGGTGAATGCAGCCCCAAGCAGACTTTGCCTGACCACAGCGCATCCCGATAGGCCAGTCCAATGCGTTCCGGCCCAGGTTGGAGCAGCTGTTGCTGTGCCGGGCTGAGCAGCTTGGTCCAGCGCCCGCCAAACAACCCCAGGCGGATCCCATAGTCTTCGACCAGGGCGCTCAGGAACCCGATCCGGTCCTCCAGCGGGGTGCCGACAAAAACCGCATCATAGGGCCTATCCGCATCGCTCCAGTCCGACGGTGGCGGGCGATGGATCTCCGGCTCATAGCAGAACGGCATCACGGCTAGCCGCTCCACCCCCAGCCGGGCATAACCTGGGCGATGCTCCTCGCCGGGGGTGACGCAGAGGTCATAGGCGGGCAAGGCGTGGGTCAAACGCCCGAAGCGTGGATCCCCAGCCCGATGGGCATAGGGCGGATCAGACGTGTAATGGACGGTGATCAGCCCGGCCCCCCGGCCAAGTTCCACAGTGGCGCGGCTGACCAGACTGCCCTTGTCGACCCAGACCAAGTCAAACGGGCCATGCTCGGTCAGGGTCCGCAGCATTGTTTTCTGCATCGATCCGGCAGCCAAGGGATCGGCCAGGCCACGCAGTCCCTTCGTGCTCAGAAGGCGTGTGGCCCAAGGGCCAAAAGCGCGCTCACCAACCGTCAGGGGCGAGAGACCGGTGTTGAGCAGATGGACTCGGTGTCCTAAGCGCCGCAAGGCAGCGCAGCGATGCCCAGAGGTGCTGTTCGGGTCGCCATCACCGATGTAAAGAATGGAGCGCTTACCCTGGATCACTTCTCTAAGCGCTGCCGCCGGTTTTCAGGAAGGCCACGTCCTTGTCCTGCAACACCACGGCGGTGAGGCAGCCGGTGCGATAGCCCCCCGTATCAACGCCGATCCGACCGGCGCGGATTTCCGGCTCCGGGACGATGGTGTGACCATGGACCACGCAACGGCCCTGGAAATCCCAGCCATGGGACAAGAATGGCTCCCGGATCCACAACAGATCTTCGGCCTTTTGCCGCTCTGGCGCGACCCCGGGGCGGATCCCGGCATGGGCAAAAATGTAATCCCCGGCCTGGTGCATCAGTTTCAGGCCAGCCAAAAACGCCCGTTGCCGGTCCGGCACTTTGTCCACCGCCTGATCCCGGGCGCGCGACAGCCACCCCAATCCGGATCCGCTGGCCAGACCAAGCCCCGGTGACGGCCTCGCAGCCGGGTCGTCTTGGGAGAAGGGCGCAATGCCGTAGCTGAGCAGGGTTTCCGCGCCGCCTTGCCCCAACCAGCCCCGGGCTTCTTCCGGGGCGTCAAAAAAGGCTAAGAACGCTTCTTCGTGATTGCCCATCAGATGGATGGTTTCCACGCCTTCCAGCGGGTTGTCGATCAAGTGATCAACCACGCCCCGGGAGTCCGGACCTCGATCGACATAATCCCCCAAATAGATCACCTGGGGCGCCAGATCGGGGTTGGATTTCCGCCGGACCCGGATGTCGTCCAAAATTTTGCCTTCCAGATCCTTCAGAAGATCGAGCCGCCCATGGATGTCACCAATGGCATAGGCCACCTGTCCCGGGGGCAAGGTGAAAGACCAAGCCTCCCGGTAATCCAGGCCCGGTTCGGGCTGCGGATCCGCTCCGGCGAGCCATGATCGCAATGCCTGTCCAATTGAGGAGAATCGATTTATCATATGTCCAATCGTCCGGGATCTGCCAAGGGGGCGGAACCACTCCGGTCAAGCTGTTCGGAGCGTGCCGCCCCGGGTCCGTCTCTTGCGCGACCAATTCGGGAAGCTGTACTGTGCCCGCCAGCGGGGATGTAAGGGCTGCCTGAGCAAAAGCCCAGCCAAAAGCATCATGCATTGCCTCATGGCCTGACCCTCCGTTAGAGCACGACCAGCAGTCCACTTTTTGCGTGTGATCATACCGGGATCCTTTCATGAACGCCATTCGAGAGCCGCAGTCTTTATCCACCCCGCCGCAGCCGCCGGAACAGCGGGGTGATTTTCAGCGACTGCGGGAGGATCTGCTCAGCCAAATTGAACCGCTGTGGCGTCGGCGCCGGCTGATTATTGGCCTCGTCACCCTGTCGATGATCATTGGGGTGATTCTGGTCGGTCGGATCACGCCACAATACACCGCCAGCGCCCAAGTCATCGTTGAAGGGGCCAACACCCGGGTGATCAATCTGCAGGAGGTGGTGGAAGGCATGCGCCCGCATCGGGGCGTGGTCTTGGGCCAGTTGGAAATCCTGCGCTCAACCAAATTGGCCGACCGGGTGATCGAACGGCTGCAATTGGCCGATAGCGGCGTGTTTAATCCTCGGCTGCGCCCGCCAGCACCCCTGTTCAGCTCGCTCAATCCCATGGCCCTGGCCAAGGATCTGGTCCGCGCCGTGGTGCCGCAAAGTTGGATTGATGCTCTTAAAGGCTCCCTCAGCTCTGAGGCCGAAGAAGTGCCCGAGGAGAACCCGGAATTGCAGCGCCAGATCCGGGAAGAGCGCCTGACCCAACAGATCCGCAATGCCTATCGGGCGGGCCTCTCGGTCCGACAGATAGGCTTTTCCAATGTGCTGTCGATCTCCTACACCACCACGGATCCCTATTTGGCGGCCACCATCGCCAACACGGTGGCCGAGACCTATGTGCTCGAGCAGTTGGAAGCCAAATTCGATGCCACCCGTCAGGCCACCATTTGGTTGAATGAACGCCTGCAGCAACTGGCGCAAAATGTCCGGGCCTCGGAGCAAATGGTCGCCGAATTCATGGCCGCCAATGACTTGGTGTCCACCGAGCGGGTGAATTTGACCGAGGAGCGGCTGTCTGAGCTATCCAACCAATATGTCAACGCCCAAGCCCAAACAGCGGAGGCTGAAGCACGCTACCGTCATGTGGCCCGCATGCTGGAAGGCGGCGGCTCGATTGACTCCGCCACCGAGGTGGTGCAAAGCCCGCTGATCCAATCCCTGCGCTCCCAGGAAGCCGATATCCTGCGCCGGATTGCGGAGCTGTCAAACCGCTATGGCAGTCGCCATCCGACCATGGTTGATGCCTATTCCGAGCTGGGCGATTTGCGCCGCAAAATCGACGCCGAAGTCCGTCGCATTGCCTCCAGCCTGGAAAACGAGGTCGTTGTCGCCCGCACCCGGGAAGAGACACTGCGGGCGGCTTTGGAGGATGGCCGGGGCGTGGCCAATCGGGAAGATTCCGTCAACATCCGCCTGCGCGAGCTGGAGCGGGAGGCCGACGCCAACCGGGTGCTCTATGAGGCCTTCTTGACCCGGTTTAAGGAGACCTCCAACCAGGAGGATATCCAACAGGCCGACGCCCGGGTGATTTCCGAAGCCGGGGTGCCGTTGGGGCCGTCCTATCCGCGCAAGCGGGTGATCCTGATGGTGGTGTTTGCCCTGTCGCTGATCGGCTCCATCATTCTGGTCTATGTCTGGGAGTATTTTGATCGCGGCCTGCGCCATGCCAATCAGGTGGAGAATTTGGCCAACCAGCCGGTGCTGGCCATGGTGCCGCAAATCCGCTCGTTGTTTGCCCGCACCGAAGTCGCCGATTACATCATCGAGAACCCGCTCTCCTCTGCCGCTGAGTCCGTGCGCAATCTGCAAACGGCGCTCAAGCTGTTCAATCCCGACGATCCACCCAAAGTGATTGGCTTGACCTCCTCCATCGCCGGGGAAGGCAAGAGCACCCTGGCGGCCTGGATGGCCTATAGCTATGCCAGCCAGGGCTATAAGGTGTTGTTGATTGACGGGGATTTGCGCCGGCGCTCCTTGAGCAATATTTTCGATTTTCCCGAAGGCACGCCGACCATTATGGACTACGCCTTGGGTGAGCATGGCATCACCGATGTGGCCCAAGAGACCAAAATGGACAATCTGGTGGTGGTGCCCGGGGCCTCGATGAAAGAATCCTCGCTGCAGTTTTTGGGCTCCGAAAGAATGCGCCGCCTGATCGATTGGGGCCGGAGCAATTTCGATTATGTGGTCGTCGATGGCCCGCCGGTGCTTGCGGTGTCCGACGCCCTGGTGCTCAACCGCCTGATCGATGCTGGCCTGTTCCTGGTGCGCTGGAATGCGACCGACCGGGATCTGTTCCTGAACGCATTGAAGCAATTGCGCGGAGCCAATGTGCCGCTGGCTGGCATCGTGATGTCCCAGGTCAATGTTCGCCGCCATGCCCAATATGGCTATAAGGACACCGGTTATTATTACGGGCGCTATGGCGGATATTATGGCGGCAAGTGAGGCCGCGCAGAGCCACAGCGCCGAACACCGCGCCAAAGGGTCCTCTGGGCGTAGCGCCAACAAAGCTTTGCCCCTGGCGGTTCTGCTGCTGGCGGTGCTGTGCGGCGTCGGCGGGGTTTGGAGCTGGGTGACTGCCAGTGATGCCCTGAACACCCGGAGCATCATGGTCGCCTTCGAATCCGACAAGCCGATCAGCATTGCCCAAATGTCTCGCGGTCTGGAGCGCATTGCCGAACTGACGGATGCGGGAGACGCCGGGCGCTGGGACGATGTCCGCAATGCCGGGCGTCTGGCCTTAACCCTTGGTGCGCGCGGCGAATTGGACTTGGTCGAGCGCAAAGCAAGCTTGGGCGAGGCGGTGCATTATTTTGAGGCCGCCCTGCGCCGTGCCCCAGCGGATGGCTATGTCTGGTTCTGGCGCGCCCAGGCTATGGCCCTGGAAACCGAGTTGGCAGAAATTGCCAAGCGCAACGCCCAGGGTGATGTGCGCTCGCTTTATGCCCTAAACCCGGTCGATTATTTTCCCCCCGACGCGCGCCAGGAGATATTGCAAAGCCTGGATATGTCGGCCCTAACCATGCCCTATGCGCCGAATTTGGTGTTTGCCCGGGCCGCTCTGTGGGCCACCCTGACCGATGAAGCGGGCTGGCAGCAGGCCCACAGTCGCTTCGCCCGGCAAATTGAGCTGGCCTTTCGCAGTGACCCGGCGGCCTTAGCGGTGCTCTCCGGGCGTCTGGGCCGCGCCGAGGCCCTGGAAGCCGTGCTGCAATCCCGAGGCGTCGCCCCGGAAGATTTGGAGCCGCATTTTGGTCGCAGGCTCGTCCCGAAGGAAGACGAATAGGGCTCTACTTTTCATATCGGTGACGTCATCCGTTAAAGTGTCACCGCAGCCTAAAATCCATGGCCTAAAGGACGATGATGGTGTTCCGCGCAGGAAGCCGCGAACGGATCCAATCCGTGGTTTCCTCCCAGATGGCTTCCTTGCTGATTTACACAGTGACCGGTCTCGCCGCCGTGCCGCTGTTTCTTTCCCATTGGGGGGCGGAGACCTATGCCCTGTGGCTGGTCAGCCAAGCGGTGGCCGACCTCGCCCTGTTTCTGGACGCCAAGCTGCAGCCCTGGGTCGCCAATGGCCTGGCCATGGCGCAGGTCGGACGACGGTCAGAGGAGTATCAGCGGGTCGGTGGCATAGCCACTAGCCTTTATCTCTGGGTCCTGCTTTCCGGTCATGGGCTTGCGGCCATGGTCTGGCTTTGGGGATCGGTCCCGGTGGATGGGGCAGCCGGAGCAGAAGCCGGGGCGGGCGGCCTGGCGAGCTGGTTGGCCGAAGGTGGCGTCATGCTTGCTTTGCTCGGGCCGATGATCTTGATCCATGCCTGGACCTTGGTCGGTGGGGCGTTTGGCACCTTGTACCGAGCCCATGACCGCCCGGATCTGGGGATCTGGGCGTTGATCCTGCGCCAACTCGCCATGTTCATGGCCTTGGTTGTTGCCTTGCTGCTGGGGGCCGGACCGATGCAGCTGGCCATTGTTCTGGCGGTGGTCCATGCCGTCCTGACCCTATGGGTGGCCTGGGATGTGCGCCGCCGCTATGGCCATTGTCTGTTCCGACCGGTCCGACCCACTCCCCAGGAATGGCGGGTGCTGATGGGGCAGGCGGGCATGCTCAATCTGCACAGTCTGGCGCTCTATGGCTTGGTTCAGGGACCGGTGCTGCTATTGGGGCGGGGCGCGTCGGAAGCCGCCCTGATCCTGTTCACCACCATGCGCACCTTGGTCGGTTTGGTCCGGCAGATCGCTGTCCAATTGGCCGTCGGTCCGGCAATGGAACGGGCCCGCGCCTATGCCCGGCGGGTGGCGCAGCAACAACAAACCAGCGGCACAAGCGCGCCGAAGACCGGAGCCTTGGCCGATCAAAGGGGTGCGGTGTTGACCCGCAGCACGCTCTGGATTGGCTTGGCGCTCCTGGCCTTTGGCTTGGGCGGGCTGGCGGTGTTTGGCGCGCCGGTGCATGGGCTCTGGACCGGCGGTGCGGTGGCCTTTGATCCTGTCGTTCTGTGGCTGCTCCTGGCCTGGGTCGGGCTCTCAGGCCTGGGATCGGTGATGGCCCAGGTCTTCCAATTGACCAACCGACCCGGGCGGGTGGCCCTGTGGCAGACCGTTGGCATGCTGGTGACCATCGCGATCTGCTGGCTCGGTGTGGAGGGTTTTGGCCCCCAAGCCGCCGCCTTGGCTTTGCTGATGGGCGAGGGGGTGATCACCGGTCCGGTCCTGGTTGCAGCGGCGCTCAGGGACAACCGTGCCCAAGCGCCTCGGCCCAGCCGCACCGTCTCTCATCCCGGTGTTGCGGCTCTGTTGCTTCGGGCTCTGGGCCTGCTGCTGCTCTCCTTGCTCTGGGCGGCGGTCTGTCGCTGGGGCCTCGGTTTGCTGCCCGGATTGTCCGAGGCCTCCCTTGGTGTTTTGGTTCTGGAGATGCTGCTCTGGGGCCTGCCGATGGGTGCGCTGCTCCTCTTTGTTTTGACCTCCCCGGCCCGCCGGCGGCTCTGGCGGCAGCGTCTCGTCTCCCTGCGGCCAGCCAAGCGGGGAGGCAACTGATGTGCGGTCTTGCCGGATTGTTTGGTCCGCCCCACCCGGACAAAACGGAGATGGTGCAGGGCATGATCGATGCTCTGGCCCATCGCGGTCCCGATGGGGGCGGGATCTTTGCCGACGGCCCCGTGGTGCTGGGCCATCGCCGCCTGGCGATCATCGGCCCCGGATCGGTGGGGGACCAACCGGCCCGCGATCCGCAAACCGGCACCACCTTGGTCTTCAATGGCGCGATCTATAACTATCCAGAGCTCGCCGACGGCCTGGACCTGCCCGCAGACCATCCGGATCGGCGCTCCGACACCAAAATCCTGCTGGCCCTTTTGGCCCGCATGGAGGAGGGACCCGCAGCCCTGGCGGCCTTGCAACAGCGCCTTCAGGGCATGTGGGCCTTTGCCGCCTGGCAGCCCCAACGCCAACAGCTTGTCCTGGCCCGGGACCGCTTTGGTGTCAAACCGCTGTTCTATTGTCACTGGCGCGACCAGATCGCCTTCGCCTCGGAAATCGCCGCCTTGATGACCCTCCCGGGCTTGTCCCGAGCGGTGGATCGGGACAGCGCCCTGGCGTTCCTAACCGAGCGCATGCAGGCCGACTCCTCCCGGACCCGATTTACTCAGATCCGCACCTTAGCCCCCGGCCACCAGATCACGTTCACCGATCCGAGCCAGCCTGTTCCCGAGCCACAGCGCTGGTTTTCGCCCCGCGCGCTGGTCGCTCCCGCGCGGGCAGGTGAGGGCGATGAGGACCTGAAAACCCATCTGGCCGACGCCCTGGCGCTGCGCCTGCGGGCGGATACGCCGCCAGCCTTCCTGCTTTCCGGTGGCTTGGACAGCGCGACCTTGCTGGCCTTGGCGGTGGAGAGGGCCCAGAGCCAAGGAACCCCCTTGCCCGTGGCCTACAGCCTCGCCCCTGATCAGACCTCGGGCGGTCATGCGGATGGCGCGCTGGATTATGATCTGGCGCAAAAAACCGCTGCCCATCTGGGGATCGACCTGCGTCCGGTTCCGGTTTCGGGGACATCCGACCGCCCAGCGGACCTGCCTGCCCGCCTGACCGCGATCACCCGACGGCTTTGTGAGCCCTTGCCTGACGGTTCCATGCTGGCCCATGACAACCTGATGGCGGCGATCCAGGCCGATGGCTATCGCCTGGTCATTGGCGGCCTCGGCGGTGATGAGGCCCTGGCGGGCTATGTTCCGGAACTGGCCCGGGCTTTGGCGGCGGATCAACTGCGCCGGGGGGCGTTGTTTGCCGCCCATCGCACCATGGGCTCCTGGTCAGCGGTGGCCCGGGCGCTGCCCCACGCTTTGCCCACCGGGGCGCGCAACACCCTGCGTTTGCGGCGCCATCGGCAAAGTCTGGCCGCCATTCTGGCTCCCGACGCGCTGGTGGCTTTGCCCGAGCGCGAGCGGGTCCCCCCGGTTCACCCAAAGCGGACCACAGCGGCCCTGCGGGAAGGGTTGGAGCGGCTGTTCCTGCCCGGCTTTTTGCACTACGAAGATCACAATGCCATGGCCCATGGTATCGAAACCCGGGCGCCCTTCCTCGATCCGGCGGTTGTCGGCTTCGGAATGTCCGTGGACCCGACCCGCCTTCTGGACCAAGGTTTGGGCAAGCAGCCTCTGCGCCGTCTGGCCCGAACGCTGTTGCCGGACGCGGTCGCGGCCAATCCGCGCAAGATCGGCCTGCCAGCTCCGGCGGATCAGTGGTTGTCCGCCGATCCGGACTTTGTGACAACCACCCTGACAGCGGGTGCGGCACGGCTCGGCCTGTTTGAGACAATAGGCTTGTCGGAGCGGATTGCCACACTCCATCCGGACCTGCGCCGTCGCGTGTTTGGCCTTTGTCTCTGGGCCGAAAGCTGGGAGGTCACCGCCCCATGAGCCTGCCGATCACGGTGATCATTTTCACCCGCAATGAAGAGCGCAATCTGCCCGAGACCCTAGCGGCTGTCGCCTGGGCCGCCGAGCGCATAGTTGTTGACAGCCTTAGCACCGACCGCACGCCCGAGATTGTCTCCAAGACCCCGGGGGTCACCTTGGTCTCCAAAGCCTTTGAGGGCGGATTTGCCGCCCACCGCAATTGGGCCTTGGACAGCGTCCCGACCGCCCATGACTGGCTGTTGTTGCTGGATGCCGATGAGCGCCCATCCCCGGCTTTGGTCGACGAGATCACCGAATTGGTCCAACGCCCGTTCCAAGATGGCGATCCGGTGGGGTATTTGTTGCCCCGGCGGCTCTGGTTGAACGGGCGTCCCCGGCGCGGCGGGCGGCGCTATGACTATCCCATGCGCCTGATCCGCAAGGGGCGCGCCCGCTATGAAGACCGTCTGGTCCATGAACATATCCTGGCCGATGGTCCGGAGGGCCGGATGCAAGGCGACCTGGACCATCGCGACGAGAAGGACTGGGCGCGCTATTTCGAGCGTCATTTGCGCTACGCCACCCTGGAGGCCGAGGAGGCCTGGACCCTGCTCTATGGGTCTTCGGAGGCGCAAAAGGGCACTTTGCTGGGCTCGCTCTGGAGCAAAGGCCCCCGGCGCAACCGGGCTTTAAAGTCCTTTGCCTATCGCTATCTGCCCTTCCGCTGGGTTTTTGCCTTCGTCTGGTTCTATGTCCTGCGCCTGGGCTTCCTGGACGGGCGGGCCGGTTTTCAGGAGTGCATGGGTCGGGCTTTCTATGAATTCCAAGTCGGTGTGCTGCTGGAAGAACGCCGTCACCAAGCCCAAGCCGAAGCCCAGGCTGAAGCCCACAGCCAGGACAAACTGCCCAGAAACACAGCGGGCAGGGATGCAGGCTGATCAAACTTTATGCAGCTACTGTGTGGTCCGTCACCACGTTTCGATCCGGCGCGATGGGCCAAGCTCTGGTTGTTGAACGCCTTTCTCGGGTCAACGGCAGATTGGCCCGGTTCTTGAAATAAAAACCAACAGGAAAACTAGGGTTCCGGTTTGGGGAGGCGCTTCCGTCCCCCCGAATGACTGGTCCGAGAGTTTTCGTCCGGGCCTTCTCCCCCGTCCACTGACAAGACAGGGATCCCGTCTGGATACACGGAGGGATAAAAGCCCGGGAGGCCATTGAACGCGACCGGTCGCGTCGGCTTCCCCGTCGTCCGCCGGTCTGACAAGACAGGAAATGGACGACAGCATGATCCGATCAGTATTTAAAAACGCCCTGTTCGCCGGTCTGCTTGCCGGATCCACCGCGCTTGCGGGGATCATCGGCACCGCCCCCGCTCAAGCCCAGGAAAAGACCGAGTTTAAAGTCGCTTGGTCGATCTATGTCGGCTGGATGCCCTGGGGCTATATGGAAGACAGCGGCATCATGGACAAATGGGCCGAGAAATATGGCATCGATGTCGAGATCGTCCAGATCAACGACTATGTCGAGTCCATCAACCAATACACCGCCGGGGCTTTTGATGGCGTGTCCGCCACCAATATGGACACCCTTTCGATCCCGTCCGGCGGCGGCGTTGACACCACCGCCCTGATCGTTGGCGACTTTTCCAACGGCAATGACGCCATCCTGCTGAAGGGCGAGGGCGACGTCTCCTCCCTGAAAGGCAAGCCGGTCAATCTGGTCGAGCTCTCCGTTTCCCATTATCTGCTCGCCCGGGCGCTGGACAGCGTCGGCCTGCGCGAAAGCGATCTGAGCGTCATCAACACCTCGGACGCCGATATGGTCGCCGCCTTCGCCACCCCGGATGTGGAAGCCGCCGTGACCTGGAACCCGCTGGTCTCCACCATTCTGGAAACCCCGGGGGTCAGCAAGATCTTTGATTCCAGCGAAATCCCCGGCGAAATCATCGATCTGATGGTGGTCAACACCCAAACCCTGAAGGACAACCCGGATTTCGGCAAAGCCCTGGTCGGGGCCTGGTATGAAACCATGACCCTGATGTCCTCGGACACCCCGGAAGGCGCTGCCGCCCGGACCGCCATGGCCGAAGCCTCCGGCACCGATCTGGCTGGCTATGACGCCCAGTTGGCCTCCACCGCCATGTTCTACAACCCGGCTGACGCCGTGACCTTCACCGAAGGCGCTGCCGTCAAAACCACCATGGAATATGTCGCCCAGTTCCTGTTCGAGCACGGCATCCTCGGCGAAGGTGCCCCGAGCCCCGATTTCGTCGGTGTCGCCTACCCGGATGGCTCCGTCAGCGGCGATCCGAACAACGTCAAGTTCCGCTATGACACCACCTACATGAAAATGGCCGCCGACGGCGCTCTGTAAGGCCTTCTGTCGGTCCATGCCCTGTGAGGACGGGGCAGCCATATATAAGCCCCGATATAAGCCCCGTCCTTACCCTATTCATGACTTCATTCTTTAAGTCCCATTTGGGAGCCCCTTCATGCGCCTGATCAACCGACGCCCCAGTCGCGCGGTGAAAATCGTGCTGACCCTGATCCCGTTTGTCCTGGTGCTGATTGCCTATGGGGTCGGGTCCCATCTGCGCCGCCTGGAAAACCCCTCGGACAAGCTGCTGCCCGCCCCGGGGCAGATCATGGAGACCGCCTGGCGGCTGGCCACCGC
Source organism: Rhodospirillaceae bacterium (assembly GCA_049604415.1). Classification (GTDB taxonomy): domain Bacteria; phylum Pseudomonadota; class Alphaproteobacteria; order Rhodospirillales; family Rhodospirillaceae; genus JBMYTN01. Next base: position 180,726 of record JBMYTN010000003.1, read on the forward strand.
GCCCGACCGGCGCTCCGGCGATATCCTGCTCTGGGTCGATACGGCAGCCAGCCTGGAACGGCTGGGACTGGGCATTGGTTTGGCCGCCATTCTCGGTTTGGTTTTCGGGCTGCTGATTGGCCTGCTGCCGCTGGTTCGGGCCAATCTGGCCCATTTCGTCTCCGCCCTCTCCCTGATCCCGCCCCTGGCCATCCTGCCGATCCTGTTCATCATTTTCGGTCTCGGCGAGGCCTCTAAAATCGCGCTGATCACCATCGGCGTCGCCCCCTTCCTGATCCGGGATATGGCGCAGCGGGTGCTGGAGATCCCCACAGAGCAGATCATCAAGGCCCAGACCCTGGCGGCCAACACCTGGATCATCGCCATCCGGGTGGTCCTGCCCCAGATCATGCCACGCCTGATCCAAGGCATTCGCCTGGGCCTAGGCCCCGCCTGGCTGTTCCTGATCGCCGCTGAGGCCATCGCCTCCCAAGACGGGCTCGGCTACCGGATCTTCCTGGTCCGGCGCTATCTGGCCATGGATGTCATCCTGCCCTATGTGGTCTGGATCACCCTGCTGGCCTACATCATCGACTGGGGCCTGCGCCGACTGTCGGAAAAAATGTTCCCATGGGCCGGGGAGGGCGGGCTATGAGCTACGTTTCCGTTCAGAATGTGCAAAAAATCTATGGCGACCGGGTCATCTTGGAAAAGGTCAATCTCAGCGTCGCCGAGCATGAATTCATCTCCATTGTCGGTGCGTCGGGCTGTGGCAAATCCACCTTCCTGCGCATGCTCCTGGCCCAGGAACAACCCAGCCGAGGCCAGATCAGCATTGCCGGAGGTCCCCCCTCTCTGGAGCCCGATGGCGACCGGGGCGTGGTGTTCCAGCGCTATTCGGTGTTCCCGCATCTGACCGTGCGCGACAACATCCTGACCGCCCAGGAATTTGAAACCGGCGGCTTCCTCGGACGCTTCTTCGGCGATAAGCGCAAGGCAGCCTATGTCGAAGCCCAACAAACCTTGGACCGCATCGGCCTGGGCCATGTCGCCAAAGCCTTTCCGTCTGCCCTGTCCGGCGGCATGTTGCAGCGCCTTGCCATCGCCCAAGCCCTGGCCGGGCGGCCCAAAATCCTGCTGCTTGACGAACCCTTTGGCGCGCTCGATCCCGGCACCCGGCTGTCCATGCATGACTTCCTACAAGACCTGCGCGCCGAGGTCGGCATCACCGTCTTCATGGTCACCCATGATCTGGAAGAAGCCTTCAAGCTCGGTGACCGGGTGATCGTATTTGACAAGCCGCGCTGGGATCCGCAAAACCCGGAAGCGTTCGGTGCCACCATCACCTATGACTTCGACGCCCGGCATGGCGGGGTTCCGTTCCAGGAAGCCCGCGAAATGGTGTTTCATAAGAAGGAGAACTCCCATGCTGCCTAACCGGCTCCCCCCCGGACGGTCCCGCACCCGCAGCCTGTTCAACGTACCGGACCGCCGGTACCACCACCCGGATCTGTCCAAGCTCCAGGGCTGGAAGGCGATGCATAAGGAGGCCTCGATCCCCGGCGGTGAGTGGGAAAAGGAACGGCAATGGGCCCTGCGCATGGGCCTGACCGGCTCCGACAGCATCAATGACAAGTCGATCCCAACCTTCGCCCGGGGCGAGCTGCCCCATTACGCGGGCATCAGCACCTTCATGAGCGCCCCCTATGCCGAGGACGTCACCACGGTCGGCAATTTTGACGTTGCCGTGCTGGGCGCACCCTTTGATGGCGGCACCACCTACCGTCCTGGCACCCGCTTCGGCCCCCAAGGCATCCGGCGGATCTCCGCGCTCTATACGCCCTACAATTACGAAATGGGCATCGACCTACGCGAGCAGCTGACCCTGTGCGACGCGGGCGACATTTTCACCATCCCGGCCAATCTGGAAAAAACTTTCGACCAGATCTCCCGCGCCTGCTCTCATGTGTTCTCCTCCGGGGCCATGCCGGTGATCCTGGGCGGCGACCATTCCATCGGTTTCCCCACCATCCGCGGCATCGCCGAATGCACCAGCAAGCGCATCGGCATCATCCATTTCGACCGCCATGCCGACATCCAAGAAGTCGACCTGGACGAGCGCATGCACACCACCCCCTGGTTCCATGCCACCAACCTGCCCAATGTCAGTGCCCATAATCTGGTGCAGATCGGCATTGGCGGCTGGCAGGTGCCCCGCGAAGGCGTCCAGGTCGCCCGAGAGCGCGAAACCACCATCATCACCATGGGCGATGTCGAGCGCCTTGGCCTCGACAAGGTCGCCGAGATCGCCTTGGAAACCGCCTGGAAGGACGCCGATATGGTCTATCTGTCCTTCGACATTGACTGCGTCGATTGCGGCTTTGTGCCGGGCACCGGCTGGCCCGAGCCCGGTGGCTTCCTGCCCCGCGAAGCCCTCGGCCTCGTTTCCCGCATCGCCGCCGAAGGCCTCTGCGGCATCGAGGTGGTCGAGGTCTCCCCACCCTATGACCAATCCGACATCACCTCCCTGATGGCCACCCGGGTCATCGTCGATGCCCTGGGCACCCTGGTCGCCAACAACAAGCTCGGCGCCCACAAGGCCCATATCGACAAGCCGGTCACCATCCCCCATCCGGAATTTTCCGGCGTCCGCTGGGGGCAGGAGGTCAAAGGATGACCCCATCAGCCCCCCAAATCCTGCGCCACCGCCCCGATGACAGCGACGGCGGAAACACCAAAGCCATCGGCCACAACCGCGACCACGCCGCGCCGATGCATTTGCACAGCCATATGGAGCCCGAGGACCGCGCCGAGGATATCGCGGTCCTGACCACGGAGTTCATCTCCGGCTTCCAAACCGCCGCCGACAAGGCCGCCTACCTCAAGCTGGCCGGGGTGCCCCTGGAGATCCCCGGGGCCACCGAAGGCGCCCCCAGCCTAAAGCTGGTCGATATCAGCCTGCGCACCGAATGGCAGGTCGGCACCGCCAGCCCGGCCTTCGGCTCCCGCGAGCTGAGCTACCTGCCCTTCCCCGGCCCGATGATCCGCGAGCGCACCAACATGGCCCTGATCTACGTCTCCCTAGACGAGCGCCGCGAAGTCGATCTCCGCAGCTTCCTCGCCCAACGCCTCTAGCCCGGGGGGCCGGGCAGGCCCGGAAGCCCGGGCAGGCCTTATGCTTCCCAGCAGGGGGGAGGGGGGTGTTGGTGGACAGGGATGCGCTCCCAAGTGAGAGTTGCTAAACTTGGACCGTCGGCTGGCCCACGTCGCGCTAACGTGTGAATGCCTGCGTGTTGGTATCCCCGGGGCGACCTAAATCCGGCCTGGGAGACCCAGTCGGCACCCCTTTCTTCGCCCGCACTTCTGATCGCGGCGACGCCGGAATGCTCTATCTGAGCGTCTGAAGATAGTCGCCTGTGAAGAATTCCCAAGCGTTTGGAAACGTTTAGGATTTCAGGCACTTCAAGTAATCGAAATTGCAGGAAAACGGGTCGTATGGATTAGTTTTCTTGCGATTTGCGTTTGGCTTTCTGGCGTGATTCACTGTCCTTCGATGGGCGTTGGAGGGCGTTATGAAGCCAAGAGAGCCGAAATTGACGGGCCAACAGGACATGTTCCGATCTCGACTGGATCAGATCCTGGATTTGAGCCATCCAAAGGTCGTTTTGGCTGGCATGATTGATTGGGAATTTCTGTCAGAAAAACTTGGCGCAGTTTATGCCGATGGACCTGGTCACCCGCCGCTATCGAACCGTTTGATGGCGGGCCTTCATATCCTCAAATACACCGATAATCTGTCTGACGAGGAGGTCTGTGCGCGCTGGGTCGAGAACCCCTATTACCAGATGTTTTGCGGTGAAGAGTTCTTCCAACACC